>NZ_JBQFLT010000001.1:0-987967 GCF_056531425.1 Ruegeria sp. N4 | reverse complement strand
GCTCGATCTCATCGCGCTGGCGGCCCAGCTCGGATGTGATCGAGCCGAAAAGTTCCGGGTCGCGGTCGGACAGGGATTGGGTGAAAAAGCCCGTATCACGAAGGTTGGCGTTCATTTGCGCTCCATAGACTGGGGTAAAAACTTGCGGATTTCCTATCGGAAACCCACCATCGGCAAAAGGCATAAAGCGACGATTTGGCCCGCTGCGGCGTCAAGTCTGGCCTATTGAGGAAAGGTATGTTTGTTTCGGAACCAAATGTGTAGCACCGGAAACCAGACCCAATGAAAAAAAGAATCGCCTTCCTCGCCAGTGAGGCCGAGATGGCGCAGGGCGCCCGCGATCGCCTGATTGAACAATATGGCAATGCCGCCCCGCGCGACGCCGAGGTTGTGGTTGCCCTGGGCGGTGACGGTTTCATGTTGCGCACATTGAAGAACATGCAGCATCTCGACGCGCCGGTATACGGTATGAATCGTGGCACAATCGGGTTCCTGATGAACAATTTCCACGAAGAGGACCTGATGGCCCGTCTTGCCGATGCGCAGGAAGAGGTCATCAACCCGCTGGCCATGCGGGCCATGGACCAATCGGGAAAGCTGCACGAGGCATTGGCGATCAACGAGGTCTCACTGCTGCGCGCAGGCCCGCAAGCCGCACGGTTGAAAATCAGCGTCGATGGGCGCGAGCGGATGGCGGAACTGGTCTGCGACGGTGCGCTTCTGTCCACGCCTGCCGGTTCGACGGCGTATAACTACTCGGCCCATGGTCCGATTCTGCCAATCGGGGCGGACGTCCTTGCCTTGACCGCAATTGCCGCATTCCGGCCGCGCCGCTGGCGGGGGGCTTTGCTGCCGAAGATTGCCAAGGTTCGATTCGACGTACTGGACGCAGACAAACGCCCCGTCATGGCCGACGCGGATTCCATTTCCTTCCCGGATATCGACTGGGTTGAGATTCGGTCAGAGCCTGCAATCACCCATCGCATCCTGTTTGACCCGGGGCATGGTCTGGAAGAGCGCTTAATCTCTGAGCAATTCACTTAAACTGCGATTTTTTTAGATTTATTTTCTCTTGTGTGAAGAAGTTCACACGGCATTCGCTACGGATTGGCTAATCTGACCGTGCTCGGAGATCACGCTATGGTGGGAGTGAGTGGCCACCTGTACGGCGTTTTCGAATGATTGCGTAAATTTCGCGCTGGCGAGGGTGGGTGGTGCTACGCTCGTCATCAGAAATCCGGGCACATTTAAGCAGCTGGACCCCGGGCCCAATAACCCGGGGTCTATTTTGTTTTGGGGCGGTTACCCGCCCGAAAGACTGTCCCACAATGGCAGACACATCTGTCCGACACGCTCTTCGATGGCGGCGGCGGCGTTCACGGCCAGATCTTCGCGCCAGCGCCGCGCGGCAATCTGGACATTGATGGGCTGCGGACCTTTCGGCAACTGAGCCAGACGGGCAGGGACGCAGGCGGCGGGCAGGCCCAGAAAGTTCATCGCGTAGGAATAAACAGCGCAGCCCAGAACCTCATGCACGCCTTCGGCCCCTTCGGTGTCGCGGTCCGGCTTAAAGAAGGGTTGCGGCAGGAAGGGCGACAGGACCAGCGGGTAATCTTGCAGAAACAGCGACCATTCGCGCGCATAATGGCTGCGTTTGGCCAGCATTTTAAGCAGTTCGGTTTCGACGATAGGCGGGAATTCCTGAAAATAGACGTCGAAGATGTCCTGAATGGTCTGAGAGCCCGCAGCCTCGACATCCGACTTCATCAGGGTCAGCACTTCGCCCATCAAAGAGCGATAGCCAATCCGCCCGCATTCAAAGACATCGGGCGGATCGATTTCTTCCACCAAATACCCGGCATCCGTCAGAGCGTCGCGCGCAGTGTCCAGTGCTTTTTCGACCTCGGGGTGAAGGGCATAGTCAAAGGTGTTTTTGGTTAAGGCAACTTTGATCGGCCCTTCCAGATCGTCCCCGCGCCAAGGCATCGGCACGTGGAAAGGGTCTCGCGCGTCGGGCGCGATCAGGCTTGGCATCGACAGGTGCAGATCCGCGGCGGAGCGGGTCAACAGCCCTTGCACCGACATGGATTGGGCCAGCGATCCGCGCTCGGCCTTTTGGCTGGGGTTCCAGGCGGGCACGCGGCCCAGGCCGGGCTTGACCGTAACCGCGCCATTGGCGGCGGCGGGAAACCTGAGGCTGCCACCGATGTCATTGCCGTGACCCAGCGCGCCGATACCCGCCATCACGGCAGCACCGGCCCCACCAGACGATCCCCCGGGCGAGATATGCTGACCCCAAGGGTTATGGGTGCGCCCGTATAGCGGGTTGTCCGTATCGGCGCGGAAGGAAAACTCTGGCGTGTTCGTGCGACCGATCACAATGGCCCCGGCCTTTTGCAGGTTCGACACAACCGGGGCGTCATCCGGCGCGATCACGTCTTTCAACGCGACCACGCCGTTTGTGGTGGCGTGACCCTTTTGATCGACATTCACTTTGATCGTGACCGGGACGCCGAACAGCGGGCCGGGATATTCGCCCTTTGCGCGCGCCCGATCCAGATCGCGGGCACGGTCAAGCGCCGGATCGCTCAGGTCTTCGACCACCGCATTGAGGCTGGGATTGACCGCATGCATCCGATCAATCGCGGCTTGAGTTGCGGCTTCGGCGCTCAAGTCGCCGCTGCGGGTCAGCTGTGTCAACTCGGTGGCGCTGAGACGCCAGATATCGCTTTGTGTCATGGGCCCTCACTGTCTGATCGTGACAGTAGGGGGCCTGTACCTGGTTGCAAGGGGGGCGGTGCAGGCCGCCCCGGACTTATTGCGCGTATCCGATGGTTTGCAGGGCCGCTTTGATCTCGTCCAGAATGGCCGGATCATCAATGGTTGCAGGCATCTTATAGTCCTGCCCGTCGGCAATCGACACCATGGTGCCGCGCAGGATCTTGCCCGAGCGGGTTTTGGGCAAACGATCCACCACGACAGCCAGCTTGAAGGCCGCGACCGGCCCGATCTTGTCGCGGACCATCTTGACGACCTCCTGAACCACGTCGCCATGATCGCGTGCGGCACCCGCGTTCAGACACAGGAAACCCACCGGCATCTGGCCTTTCAGCTGATCCGAGACGCCAATCACGGCGCATTCTGCGACGTCGGGGTGGGCGGCCAGTACCTCCTCCATCCCGCCGGTCGACAGGCGGTGGCCAGCCACGTTGATCACATCGTCGGTGCGCGCCATGATATAGAGGTATCCATCCTCGTCGATCATGCCCGCGTCGCCGGTTTCGTAGTATCCGGGGAAATGTTCCAGATAGGATTTCCGGAAACGGTCCTCGGCATTCCACAGCGTTGGCAACGTGCCTGGGGGCAGGGGGAGTTTTACTGCAATCGCCCCCAACTCACCCGGTTTCATCGGGTGGCCGCCCTCGTCCAGGATTTGCACATCATAGCCGGGCATCGGTTTGGCGGGCGAGCCCAGTTTGGTAGGCAATTCCTCGATCCCCAGCGGGTTACCTGCAATGGTCCATCCGGTTTCTGTCTGCCACCAGTGGTCGATCACCGGAACCTTCAGCGCGTCCTGCGCCCAGATGATCGTATCGGGGTCAGCACGTTCGCCCGCCAGATACAGCGCGCGCAAGCCGGAGAGGTCATATTTGGCCAGCATCTCGCCTTTGGGGTCCTCGCGCTTGACGGCGCGGATGGCGGTGGGGGCGGTGAAAAAGCTGCGGACATTGTGTTCCGAGATCACCCGCCAGAAGGTGCCCGCATCAGGGGTGCCGACAGGTTTGCCTTCGAACACAATAGTGGTGTTGCCGTGGATCAGCGGCGCGTAGCAGATGTAGGAATGTCCCACGACCCAGCCCACATCCGAGGCCGCCCAGAACACTTCGCCCGGATCGACATTGTAGATGTTCTTCATCGACCAGTTCAGCGCAACCAGATGCCCGGCGGTTGGTCGCACAACCCCTTTCGGCGCACCCGTGGTACCCGAGGTATAGAGGATATAGGCCGGATCATTGCCCGCAACCGGCACACATTCCGCCGGTTCAACGCCGTATTGGAAGCCGTGCCAATTGAAGTCGCGTCCTTCAATCAGCTGCGCAACCTCTTGTTCACGCTGGAAAATCACGCAGAACTCGGGCTTGTGCTTTGCCATGTCGATGGCGCCGTCCAGCAAGGGTTTGTAGTGCACTACGCGGCCCGGCTCCATCCCGCATGAGGCGGCGACGATCGCCTTGGGCTGTGCGTCATCGATGCGGACGGCCAGTTCGTTACTGGCAAAACCGCCGAACACCACTGAATGCACCGCGCCAAGCCGGGCGCAGGCCAGCATCGCCTCAAGCGCTTCGGGGATCATCGGCATATAGATGATGACCCGGTCGCCCTTTTCGATACCCTTGGCCCGCAACGCCCCGGCCAGGGTGGCGACGCGGTTGCGCAGCTCGACATATGAGATCTCGCGCTTGGTATGGGTGATCGGGCTGTCATAGATTATGGCGGTCTGCTCGCCGCGCCCGTTTTCCACGTGACGGTCGACGGCGTTCCAGCAGGTATTGACCTGCGCGTCACTGAACCATTCATAAAGCGGGGCGTTATCGTCAAACAGCGCTTTGCTCGGAGGTTTGTCCCAATCGATCCCTTTTGCAGCGTCCATCCAGAACGCCTCGGGGTCGTTTTTCCAGCTATCGTAAACGTCCTGATATGCCATTTTGTCTTCCTCCCAAAGCACTGAGCACGTTGTTAGGTATCCGCCGCGTATCAAACAAGCGGCGCTTGTGACGCCGCGTCAGTTTATCGCAAAATCTTTGCAGTTCGGGTCGGAATGATCTGCAAATTATTGCAAACCTGTTTGGTTTTTTGGGCTTAGTTGAATAACCTTGCGGAAATTGCAAATTTGTTAACTTTTCTGTGCAAAGGCGACGACTCGCCGAACGCCAAAGAAGGCGTTCGGCTTTATAATCGCGCATCGCATCAGCCGTAATGTGCGACCGGGGTGCCGGCGATGGCCGCCATGTTCAGCAACCCGCGCGCTGTGATCGACGGTGTCACGATATGGGCTTTGTTTCCCATCCCCATCAGAATCGGACCAACCTCGATCCCGTCGGCTTTCATCTTCAGAATGTTCCGCACTCCGCTTGCCGCATCGGCATGGGCAAAGACCAACACATTTGCCGCCCCTTCCAAACGCGAGGCCGGGAAGATCCGGGCCCTGAGCTCCGGGTCCAGCGCGGCATCAAGGTTCATCTCGCCTTCGTAGATGAAATCTCTTGGTCGCTGATCGAGTATTTCGATGGCAGCACGCAGGCGTTTGCCCGAGCCTTCGGCCTGATTGCCGAACTGAGATTGCGAACAGAAGGCGATTTTGGGCTCCAGCCCGAAACGCCGCACATGGCGGGCCGCGCCTATGGTGGATTCGGCCAGTTCCTCGGGCGTTGGCAATTGCCGGACATGGGTGTCGGCAATGAACAGGGGGCCGTCTTCCAGAATCATCAGCGACAGCGCGCCATGCGGACGCAGGTCGCCCTTGTTCAGCACCTGCTCGACATAGTTCAGGTGCCAGCGATATTCGCCAAACGTACCGCAGATCATGCTGTCCGCTTCCCCCCGGTGCACCATGATCGCCCCAATGGCGGTTGTATTGGTGCGCATGATGGCCTTGGCCAGATCCGGCGTCACGCCCCGGCGTTGCATGATCTTGTGGTACGAGCTCCAATAGTCGTAATAGCGCGGGTCGTTCTCCGGGTTCACGATCTGGCAGTCTTTGCCGGGGCGGATGGTCAGGCCCAGCCGGTCGCAGCGGGCATCGATCACCTCGGGCCGTCCGATCAGGATCGGTGTTTCGGTGGTTTCCTCCAGAACGGCCTGCGCCGCACGCAGGACGCGTTCATCCTCGCCTTCGGCAAACACGATCCGGCGCGAGGCTGCGGCGGCGGCTTCGAACACAGGCCGCATCAGCAGGGCGGATTTGAAGACGGTCTGGTTCAGCTTTTCCCTGTAAGCATCCAGATCCTTTATCGGACGTTTGGCAACGCCGCTGTCCATCGCTGCGCGCGCCACAGCCGAGGACACAACGCCCACCAGACGCGGATCAAAGGGTTTGGGGATCAGGTAGTCCGGGCCGAAATTCAGCTGCTCGCCCTTATAAGCAGCGGCAGCCTCGGCGCTGGTGGTGGCGCGGGCCATTTCGGCGATGCCATCGACGCAGGCGATTTGCATCTCGTCATTGATCTCGGTCGCGCCAACGTCCAGCGCGCCGCGGAAAATGAACGGAAAGCACAGGACGTTGTTCACCTGATTGGGAAAATCGCTGCGCCCTGTGGCGATGATCGCATCCGGCGCAACCTCGCGCGCGGCTTGGGGCAGAATTTCCGGGGTCGGGTTGGCCAACGCGAAGATGATAGGCTGATCGGCCATTCGGCTGACCATTTCGGGCTTCAGAACGTTCGGGCCGCTGAGGCCCAGAAACAGATCGGCCCCGTCGATCACGTCGTCCAGCGTGCGCAGTTCGGATTTCTGCGCGAACTGATCCTTGTGCGGGTTCATATCCTCTTCACGGCCCTCATAGACCAGCCCGTGAATATCGCACAGCCAGATGTTTTCGCGCTTCACGCCCAGCTTGACCAACATGCTCAGACACGCGATGCCCGCCGCGCCACCGCCGGTTGAGACGATCTTGATGTCCTCGAAGGACTTTCCTGCGACGTGCAGCGCGTTTTTGGCGGCTGCTCCGACCACAATGGCCGTGCCATGCTGGTCGTCGTGAAAGACGGGGATGTTCATGCGCTCGCGGCACAGCTTTTCGACGACAAAGCAATCCGGGGCCTTGATGTCTTCCAGATTGATTGCGCCGAACGTGGGTTCAAGCGCGCAGACGATATCGGCCAGCTTTTCCGGGTCGGGCTGATCGACTTCGATGTCGAAACAGTCGATTCCGGCGAATTTCTTGAACAGAACCGCCTTGCCCTCCATCACCGGCTTCGAGGCCAGCGCGCCGATATTGCCCAACCCCAGAACAGCCGTTCCGTTCGAAACCACAGCCACCAGATTCCCGCGCGAGGTATAAAGCTCCGCGTTCGACGCATCGGCCTTGATCTCAAGGCTCGCCTCGGCCACGCCGGGCGAATAGGCGCGGGCCAGATCGCGACCATTGGCCATTGGCTTTGTGGCCTTGATCTCAAGCTTTCCGGGTTTTGGATGGGCGTGATAGTCAAGCGCGGCTTGTCTTTGGCTGCGTGAGTCAGACATCAGCGATACGGCTCCCTTCTGGTATCTAACCGTGTGGTAACCGAGTTTTTGCGGCTTGGCTACGTTGCGTCACCTATCACAGCTTGATGTCTCTTAATCCGGGCTTGGTTGATTTCCGTTGTAAAATATTTACATTCGGCCAAATCCACTCACTCAAACTGCCGAACCAGCAGAACCAAGATAGGCATGACTTTCAGCACTGAAACCAAAGCAGAGCGTTTGACTCTGCCCGTTCGATTTGCACCCGCAACTGGCGTTGCGGTGACCCATTGTGTCATGTTGGCGACGCTGCTGTTTTGCGTGGTTGGGATACTGTGGCCAACCTGGGCGATCACGCATGTCAATGAAGGCGGGATTGTCGAGATTGCATCGGCTGTGATGCTGTTCGGCGCGGCTGTGGCGGCGTTGGTAACTTTGAAGGGGTTGCCGCGAGTGTATATTTCGCTGGGCTGTTTCCTTCTGGCCGAGCGAGAGATCGACACCGAGATCTTCGCCGCAGACAGCTCGCATGCGGCTGTATTCAACGCGATTGACAACATGCTCGATCCCACTTGGGTGCGGGTGGTTCTGGGTCTGGTCTTGCTGTTCGGCGTGGTTTGGCACGGGATCCCAACAATTTGGAAAGCCCGCAAGGCCCGTGCGCCATTCCTCACCGCTTTTGCTTTGGCAGTGTTGGCTGTCGTCGTGGCGCAAGTCGTGGATCAGGTCGCACGGCCCAAATATACGGACTTTTCCCAACTGACGCTGATGCGGCTCTTTGTTGTGGAAGAAACGCTCGAGCTATTGTTTTCGATTGGCATTTTCGCTTCGGTTCTGATCGGATGGCGTAAACACCAACAGCACGAGACACTGCCTGATGCGCCCTTTGCGTTCGAACCAGACGATAGCCGAGTTCCGCTTACCAACGAATGAGCTAAGGGACGACATCCCGTTTTACACCAAGGTGCTGGGGATGCGGATGGACATGATCTATCCCGCAGACGATCCACGGACTGCCGTATTTTCGGGTCATGGGTTGCGCCTGCGCATAGAAAAAGATGCGCCTGAAGGTGCCGGAACGCTTCGCATCCTGACCGAAGACCCCGACGCATTTGCCGGCGGCGAACGGGTTTTGATCGCGCCAAACGGAACCCGAATCGAGATTGAAGACCGCGACCCGCCGCTGGTCATGCCCGAAACGGTCCATTCCTTTGTGGTTCGCAGGCTCAAGGATCAGGCCCCGTGGATCATCGGGCGGGCGGGCATGCATTACCGTGATCTGGTGCCGGATCGTTTGGGCGGCTCGATCATCGCCAGCCATATCCGCATCCCCGATGGTGGGCCGGTGCCGGATATGGTGCATTTCCACAAGGTGGGTTTTCAGCTGATATTCTGCATCCATGGCTGGGTCGATGTTGTCTACGAGGATCAGGGTGACAAGATGCGCCTGACCGCCGGGGATTGCTTTATCCAGCCCCCGGAAATCCGCCATCGCGTGCTGGAAGCCTCGGACAACGTGCAGGTGATCGAGATCGGCGTCCCGGCCGAGCATGTCACCGAGATTGATCATGAGATGGAGCTGCCGACGCCTCATTTGCGTCCGGACCGGGAATGGCAGGGCCAACGCTTTGTCTACAATCAGGCCAAGGATGCCGAGTGGATACCCTTCCGGCTGCCGGGCTATGTTTGCCGTGACACGACGATTGCCGAAAACACCAAAGGCGTGGCCGGGGTACAGGTCATCCGCCGCGGGCAGGGGGACCCGGTCTGGGCCAGCCACGATACGGACATTCACTTTACCTTCGTCATGGCCGGAGAGGTGACGTTGGAAGGCGAAGGGCGCGAGCCATACCGGCTGGAACAGGGGGACGCCTTTGTTATTCCGCCACGAATGCGCACGCGGCTGGCGGAACCGTCCGAGGACATCGAGTTGCTTGAGGTGACATTACCGGGAACCTTCAACACAATGCTGGAATAGGCGAAAAACACATGCTGGGGGCTTCAACTTCCCCGGCGCTTGCTATTAGGGTACGTTTTTCTGACCAACTGATCAAAAATTGGGGAATCGCCATGTCGCTCAAAGATGCTGCCCTGAAGGTTCGCGAAAACGCCCATGCGCCTTATTCGAATTTCAAGGTTGGTGCGGCGATCCTGTCGGGGTCCGGTACGCTTTACGTCGGCTGCAACGTCGAAAACGTGGCTTATCCCGAAGGCACCTGTGCCGAAGCAGGGGCGATAGCCGCCATGGTTGCCGCAGGTGAGACCGAACTGGCCGAGGTCTACGTCGTGGCCCAAAGCCCACAACCAGTACCGCCCTGCGGGGGGTGCCGTCAGAAACTGGCCGAGTTCGGTGGGCGCGACGTGAAGGTCACTCTGGCGACGACCGGCGGGATGGAACTGGAAACCACCATCGGCGATCTTCTGCCGGGCGCGTTCGACGCGTCCCATATGCAGGACGCCTGAGCCAATGGATGCCCGCTCGATCATCGCAAAACTGCGCCGGCATGAGGTGCCGACCAGCGAAGACCTGTCATGGTTTGCACAAGGGCTGGCTGATGGCGGGGTCAGCGACGCGCAGGCCGGGGCCTTTGCGATGGCGGTTTGCATGGGCGGGCTGGGCGCGCAGGGGCGGGCAGACCTGACCCTGGCAATGCGCGACAGCGGTGATGTTCTGAATTGGGACGTGAACGGGCCGGTGATCGACAAGCACTCGACCGGGGGGGTGGGGGACTGCGTCAGCCTGATACTGGCCCCGGCGCTGGCGGAATGCGGGGCCTATGTTCCGATGATTTCCGGGCGGGGCCTTGGTCATACAGGTGGCACGCTGGACAAGCTTGAGGCCATTCCCGGTGTCACCACGCAGATCGGGCAGGACCGTCTGGCCCAGATACTAAGCGAAACTGGGGCCGCGATTGTTGGCGCAACCGGTCAGATCGCACCGGCCGACAAGCGGCTGTATGCGATCCGGGATGTCACGGCGACGGTCGAAAGCCTCGATCTGATCACCGCGTCAATCCTGTCCAAGAAACTGGCGGCCAGCCCCGAGGCTCTGGTGCTCGATGTCAAGGTCGGCAGCGGGGCGTTCATGAAAACGCTGGATGAAGCGCGCACACTGGCACAGGCCTTGACCGAGACTGCGAATGCGGCAGGGTGCCGGACCTCGGCCGTGATCACTGATATGCATCAACCCTTGGCCCCGGCGCTGGGCAATGCGCTGGAAGTGGCCGAGGTGATGAATGTTCTGACAAATGCGCATTACGCGCCGCTGGCCGAAATTTCGGCCGAGCTGGGCGGCGTATTGCTGACCGATGCCGGCATGGTCGCCACGGCGGATGAGGGGCGAGACAAGATCACTGACGTTATCCGCGACGGGCGCGCAGCCGAGCGGTTTGGCCGCATGATGGCCGCTGTCGGCGGGCCGCTGCAGTTCGTCGAAAACTGGTCACGCTTCCTGCCCGAAGCCAGCGTGATCCTTGAGGTTCAAGCCCCGCGCGGTGGGTATATCAACGCGATAAACGGCGAGGCATTGGGCCTTGCCGTGGTTGCCTTGGGCGGTGGTCGGCAGGTCGAAAGTGACGTGATCGACCCGGCGGTCGGTATGTCCGGCATTGTCCGGCTGGGCGACAAAGTCGACAAAGGCGCGCCCTTGGCCGTGGTGCATGCCGCGCGGGAAGACGCCGCGCGGCAGGCCGCAGATACGATCCTGCAAGCCATCTCGATCGGCGATGATGCACCGATGACCCCGGCGCTGGTTCATGAAAGGATCACCGCATGAGCCGGGCTTTTCTGGTCGTCATGGACTCGGTCGGTATCGGCGGCGCACCGGATGCGGGCCAGTATTTCAACGGCGACGTGCCGGACATCGGGGCCAACACGGTTACCCATATCGCGCAGGCCTGTGCCGAGGGTCGCGCCGAGGACGGGCGCTCTGGCACGCTAGACCTGCCCAATCTGGACGCGCTGGGCCTTGGTGCTGCGGCGCGCCTGGCGTCGGGGGATGATACGCCGGGACTTGATGCTGAACCCTCGGGCCTCTGGGGCTGCGCGCGCGAACGTTCGCCGGGCAAGGACACGCCCTCGGGCCATTGGGAACTGGCCGGTTTGCCCGTACCGTGGGATTGGCACTATTTCCCCGACACCACCCCGGCCTTTCCCGCTGATCTGAGCCGCGCCGCGGCCGAGGCCGCGGTCACCGGCGGCATTTTGGGCGATTGCCATGCCTCGGGCACCGCGATCATTGCGGAACTGGGGGCCGAGCATATGCGGACCGGCTGGCCGATCTGCTACACATCAGCCGACAGCGTGTTCCAGATCGCCGCGCATGAAGACAGCTTTGGCCTCGACCGCCTGCTGCAGATGTGCCGGACGCTCGCGCCGCGTTTGCACCAGATGAAAGTGGGCCGGGTGATTGCGCGGCCCTTTGTCGGATCGCCTAAGGACGGATTCACCCGCACTACCAACCGCAAGGATTTCGCGATCCTGCCGCCTGCGCCGGTGCTGACCAATTGGGTGCAGGATGCCGGTCGCAAGGTGCATGCCGTGGGCAAGATCGGCGACATCTTTTCGATGCAGGGGGTCGACACGCTGCGCAAAGGTTCGGACGCCGAGTTGATGAGGCACCTTTCCGATCTGGTGGACGAGGCCGAAGAGGGCAGCCTGACTTTCGCCAATTTCGTCGAATTCGACAGCCTCTATGGTCACCGCCGCGACATCAGCGGTTACGCCCGTGCTCTGGAATGGTTCGACCGGGAAATCGGCGTGATCCTGCAAAAGCTGCGCCCGGACGACCTGCTGCTGCTGACCGCCGATCACGGCAACGATCCCAGCTGGACCGGAACCGATCACACGCGCGAACAGGTGCCTGTTCTGGTCGCTGGAAAAGGCAGCGGCCAGATCGGGCAAATCGCATTCGCCGACGTCGCTGCCAGTATTGCCCATCACCTGAACATTCCGGCGCAAGGGCCGGGGAGAAGCTTTCTATGACCGTCGCAGACCTGCCCAAAATCGAGTTGCACCTGCACCACGAAGGCGCGGCCCCGCCCGCCTTTATCCGCCAACTCGCCCATGAAAAGCGCGTTGACCTGAGCGGGATATTCAAACCCGACGGCAGCTATGACTTCCGGGATTTCGCCCATTTCCTCAGCGTGTATGAGGCCGCTTGTGAGGTTCTCAAAACGCCCGAGGATTTCCGCCGCCTGACGCTGGCGATACTTGAAGAAAGCGCCGCAAATGGCGTGGTTTATTCGGAAACCTTTCTCAGCCCCGATTTCTGCGGCGGCGGGGATCTTCATGCCTGGCGCGACTATCTGACCGCCATTCAGGACGCCGCTGACGAGGCTGAGCGCAAATTCGGCATCACCCTGCGCGGTGTTGTCACCTGTGTCCGTCATTTCGGTCCTGAACAGGCCAAACGCAGCGCCCATTGCGCGGCGGAAACCGCAGGCGACTGGATTACCGGTTTTGGCATGGGCGGCAACGAATCCGTGGGCACCCAGGGGGATTTCAAATGGGCCTTCGACTGCGCCCGCGAGGCGGGGCTGCGTCTCACCACCCATGCGGGCGAGTTTGGCGGCCCGGAAAGTGTCCGTGATGCGATCCGCGATCTTGGTGTGGAACGCGTCGGCCACGGGGTGCGCGCGATTGAAGATCCTGACCTTGTGCACGAAATTACCGACCGTGGTATCACGCTAGAGGTCTGTCCGGGATCAAACGTGGTCCTTGGCCTGTTTCCTGATTTCGCAGCCCACCCGATTGCGCGGTTGCGCGATGCAGGCGTCAAGGTCACCGTTTCCACCGACGATCCGCCCTTTTTTCATACCACCATGCGGCGCGAATATGAGATGCTGCACGCAGCCTTCGGCTGGGACGCCGAAGACTTTGCCGCACTGAATGAAACAGCCCTGAACGCGGCTTTTTGTGACGAAGACACCCGCGCGCGGGTCAAGAAAAGACTGGAGAACTCATGAGCGATCACCTGACCGTCGTCGACCACCCGCTGGTGCAACACAAGCTGACGCTCATGCGGGACAAGGGTACCTCGACCGCCGTGTTCCGGCAGTTGCTGCGCGAAATCACGCTGCTGTTGGCTTATGAGATCACGCGGGAAATGCCGCTGACGACGCGGCATATCGAAACCCCGATGGAGGAGATGGACGCCCCCATCCTGGCCGGCAAGAAGCTGGCGCTGGTCTCGATCCTGCGGGCGGGCAACGGGATGCTGGATGGGGTGCTGGAACTGATCCCCTCGGCACGGGTGGGATTTGTCGGCCTCTATCGCGATGAAGAAACGCTGAAACCCGTTCAGTACTACTTCAAGGCCCCCGAGGGGCTGAAAGACCGTTTGGTCATCGCCGTGGACCCGATGCTGGCCACCGGTAACAGCTCTGCCGCCGCGATTGATCTGCTGAAAGAGCAGGGCGCGACCGATATTCGCTTTCTCTGCCTGCTGGCCGCACCCGAAGGGGTCGAACGCATGAAAGAGGCGCACCCGGACGTGCATATCGTCACCGCCGCGCTGGATCGCGAGTTGAACTCGAAAGGCTATATCATGCCCGGTCTCGGTGATGCCGGGGACCGGATGTTCGGCACCAAGTAAAGCGGATCACTCGCCGCAGATATTCTGTAGCCGGACCCAATCGCGGTCCGGCAACACCTGTTCCAACGTGCGCCCGGCCATCGGGTCGGCCTCGATCAGGCCCAGCACGGTTTCCCCGGTGATGTCACGCGCATAGGCATAAGGGGTCGAGGGCAGGGCGGCCTGCGCGAACATGGCCAGCAACGCCTCATCCGTGACCGAAGGGCGGGGTTCGGACAAGACCTGTTCGGTATAGCTGTCGACGATCTGAGGCGTCAGCCCTCCGGTTGTCAGCAATCGAAACGCCGAGGACGCGCCTGTCCGGTCCAGCAAATCATCCAGCGGGTCCTGCTGTTCGGACCGCGCCCGTTCGGCAATAACATATCCGGCGGCGACGGCTGGATCCTCATGATCCTCGACCAGTGACCGGCTGAGAAGAACAGTGCCGCCCGGCAGGCTGAGGCTGTCCTGCACGCCTGCAGGCAGGATGATGATCTGCCGCACGCCGGTCCGTTTCGCCAACCGATCCAATGACGCCTGCGCATCGCGAGAGATACAGGCACGCCCCGACACACGCTCGATCCGT
The DNA here is from genome assembly GCF_056531425.1 of Ruegeria sp. N4. Classification (NCBI taxonomy): domain Bacteria; kingdom Pseudomonadati; phylum Pseudomonadota; class Alphaproteobacteria; order Rhodobacterales; family Roseobacteraceae; genus Ruegeria; species Ruegeria sp. N4. Next base: position 973,586 of record NZ_JBQFLT010000001.1, on the reverse strand, counting down.
TTCAGAATTGTGTCGCCGATTTCCTGCCGTTTCACCTCGGGCACGACGGACACCACATGGCTTTGCAGCGCTCCGGGTAGCCATAGCAGCATGACCGCAAGAACAGCAGCAGCAACGCCCCCAACGCTGAGCCACCGCAGACGCCCGGGATGCGGGCGTGCCTTGTCGATGGCGCGTTGCAGCCGGTCGATGGCTTCGAGCATGGTCTTTTCGCTTTCGGCCAGCTCCAGCGTCTCATCCGGGTCGCCATCGGGGTTGAAGATCGCCGGGAAGACGCCGGGATTCTGCCGTTCCAGCGCCGCCAGCGACCAATGCGTCAAGGCGCGGTCATTGAAATCCGAGATGGTCAGCGTTGCCTCACCAATCGAGACGACAACCTCGCGTCGTTGTTCATCGGGCGAGGGACGCCACAGACCGGTGGCTTCGATCCGCTGGTACTGTTTCAGGGCGGTCATCTGGATGGGTTCTGCTCGTATTTCTTTTGCCGCAGCTTAGCACGCCCAAATCGCGCGGCGCAAACTTGTTGCGTCGGGATTGGCAATTGTGCTGGATGGCGGGGCGCAGAACAGGAACATGTGGTAGATGCAGGCAGCTAAACCGACCTCACCGATTTTGGCCGCGGCCCTTATGGTCAGTTCCATGGCCATCATCGGGGTTGTGGACAATGTCGTGATCTTGCTGGCCGAGACAATCGGGCTGTGGCAATTCCACCTGAGTCGGGCCGCTTTGATGTTGCCCTTGATCGCAGGGCTGTCGCTGCTGGGTTTTGGCACGCTGCGCCCTAAACGGTTGGGGCCTGTCGTGGTGCGCAGCCTGCTGATCACCACGGCCATGCTGTTCTATTTCGCCTCGCTGGCTTTGATGCCGATTGCGCAGGCACTGGCCGGGCTGTTCACCTCGCCGATCTTTGTGCTTCTGATCTCGGCACTGGGGCTGAAACAACCTATCGGTCCGTGGCGTATCGGGGCGGTGATGATCGGGTTCATCGGCATCCTGTGCGTTTTGCAACCCAACCCAACCGATTTCGACGCCCGAACCCTGTTGCCGGTGGCGGGCGGGTTTTTCTATGCGCTCAGCGCGATTGTCACCCGCAGTCATTGCTCGGACGAAAGCACGGTGGCGTTGCTGGCGAATATGGTGATGACCCTGGGACTGGCAGGCGCAATCGGTTTGGCCTTTTTCACCGCCTTTCCGGTGGATACGCCCGACGGGCCGGACGGGTTTGTGACCCGAGGGCTGGTCTGGGACTTCCAACCGGCCATCCCGTGGATCGTCGTGCAAGCCGTTGGGTCGACCATCGCGGTCTTCATGCTGATCAAGGCGTATCAAGTGGGCGAGCCGTCCTTTGTTGCCGTGTTCGAATATTCGGTGATGATCTTCGGCCCGCTTTTTGCCTGGGTCGCTTTGGGGCAGTCCATCGGCGTGATGCAGGTCTTTGGCATCGGACTGATTGCAACGGCGGGGGCCGTGCTGGGATGGCGCGCCAGTCGCGCAACGGCAGAGCAGGGCGTGGCGTGATCATCTCGACCGGGCGGCGTTATGTGTTCGTGCATATCCCCAAGACCGGGGGCACGTCGCTGGCGTTGGCGCTGGAACAGCGGGCGATGAAGGATGACATTCTGTTGGGGGATACGCCCAAGGCGCTGAAACGCCGACGCCGCGCCAAATCCCTGAACGCGCGCGGGCGCTTGTGGAAACATTCGACGCTGTTCGATATCGACGGGGTGCTGCCTGCCGGGGCGTTGACCTCGATGTTCGTGTTTACGATGGTGCGCAATCCGTGGGACCGGATGGTGAGCTATTATCATTGGCTGCGGGTACAGAGCTTCGATCACCCGGATGTCGGGCGCGCCAAGGATCTGGATTTCGGGTCGTTTGTCCTGCGTCCGACCACGCTGCGATCCTTTCAGCACCACCCCGCGCGCGCCTATGTGACCATGGCCAACGGTGCCGAGAGATGTGACGCATATATTCGACTTGAGCATTTCGCACAGGACGCGCAGCCTCTGATCGAACATCTCGGGTTTGACGTGGATTTGCCGCATCTGAACCGGTCACAGCGGGATCGCGATTATCGCAGTTATTATACGACGCAAACAGTGGATGCAGTTGCCCAAGCCTGTGCGGAAGATATTCGGAGATTCGGATATCAGTTCGACGGATCGGCCTAGTAATCGTTTCCGAACGCGGATCAATAGAACAATTTATCCTGCATTTGTCTGCAAGATGTGCGCAAAAGGGGCCTCAAAAGGCCCAAATTGGGCGCAAATATGTCAGAAATAAGTCACCCCTTAAAATTCATGCTATCCGTTTTGCATCGTTAGTTTGTGCCACAAGGGGGTGAGGCACGTGTTTGAAGTAGTGAGTGTTTCGGGGTTTTCGGATCAATCTGGTGACGTTGATTTCGCCGACCCGAATAAAGCGGTAAACGCACGCCGTGGCGGTCTGTTGCACGGCACCAAAGTTGCCACAACAAGTGGCTGGAAGCTGATCGAACGGGTTGCCGTGGGCGATCTGGTGCGAACTTTGGATAACGGGTTTCGCGAGGTGCGCCGGATTTCGACCTGTTGCGTCGTTATTCCGGCCGATGAAACCCGCGCCGATTACATGCCGATATTTGTACCCGCACGGGCGACCTATAACGGGCGGCCTGTCTGGTTGATGCCCGAGCAGGGCATGGCGCTGGACCTTGGGAAACTCGATCCCGACGCGGCGGGTGTCTCGGTCATTCCGGCCCGGATGTTGAACGGTGCGTGCCGGATGTCGGCGCAGGTGCCGGGGTCATCGTTCCAGGTGACGACTTTGTTTTTTGACACGGATGAGGTGATCTTTGTCGAAGGCGGGCTGCAGGCCTTTTGCCCGGCTGGTCGGTTCAGCGCCCGTTCGGCACAGGATCACGTGCCCTATAGGGTGGCGGATGAACAGACCGCGACGGCTTTGGTCAATTCGATTGCAATCAGGGGCGACGTTTCAGCCCTTGCAAACCCGTTGGGTGCACTGCCTGCACCCATCCCGCAGGAACCGATTTTCCCGATCCGCCCGCCATCCGGCATGCGCAGACCAGGGCGTCCGGGCAGGCCCAATGCGCCTGTCCTGTTTCTGCGGCCTGAATGGCAGACCTAACCAAACACGAAAAGAACGATGCAGGCGCGTGGTTTCACGCGCCTGCATCACTTGATCAAGCGGCTTTGGCTTCGGGGTCGAACCGGCCATAGAAGGTCTGACCCTTCTCGGCCATCTCACGCAGCAGCGGCGGGCAGGCAAAACGCTCGCCATAGGCTGCGGCCAGTTGGTCGCAACGCTCGGCGGCGTAAGGCGCGCCGATGATGTCCAGCCAGCTGAGCGGACCACCCGACCACGGCGCAAAGCCCCAGGCCAGAATGGCGCCCACATCGCCTTCGCGTATGTCTTCCAGTACACCCTCTTCCAACGCGCGCACCGCTTCCAGAACCTGCGCGAACATCAGACGTTCCTGCACTTCGATCAGGTCGGGCTGATCCTCGGCCAGCGGATACTTGTCCTGCAGGCCATTCCAGTACCCGACGCGCTTGCCCTTTTCGTCATAGTCAAAGAAGCCCGCGTTCGATTTGCGACCCAGACGGCCCTGTTCTTCCATCCAGAAGATCAGATCGTCCGAGGGGCTTTCGGGATAAGCATCGCCCATCGCCGCCTTGGTGGCACGGGCAATCTTGGCCCCCAGATCGATCGAGGTCTCATCGGTCAGCTGAACCGGACCCACAGGGAAACCCAACTGACGCGCGGCGTTGTCGATCAGCACGGGGCTGACGCCCTCGGTGATCATGCGCGCACCTTCGTTGATGTAGGGGATGATGCAGCGGTTGCAGTAGAAGAAGCGCGCATCGTTGACCACGATGGGCGTCTTCCTGATCTGGCGCACATAGTCCAGCGCCTTGGCGACCGCGCGATCCCCGGTTTCCTTGCCCTTGATGATCTCGACCAGGAACATCTTCTCGACGGGCGAGAAGAAGTGGATGCCGATGAACTGATCGGGACGCGCCGAGGCTTTGGCCAGATCGGTGATCGGCAGGGTCGAGGTGTTCGAGGCAAAGATGCAATCCTCGGGGATGATCGCCTCGACCTTCTTGGTCATCTCGGCCTTGACGCCCATGTCTTCGAAGACAGCTTCGATGATCAGGTCACAGCCTTTCAGATGCTCAAGATCCGGGGTCGCAGTGATGCGGCCCAGCATGGCCTCTTTCTTTTCAGCCGTGACCTTGCCGCGCTTCATGCCCTTGTCCAGGTAGGTCTCGGTATAGGCCTTGCCCTTGTCGGCGGCTGCCTGATCACGGTCGACCAGAACCACTTCCATACCGGCCTGCGCCGACACCAGCGCGATGCCCGCACCCATCATGCCCGCGCCCAGAACGCCGATCTTCTTGACCGACTGATCGGGAACACCAGCGGGACGCACAGCGCCTTTTTCCAGCGCTTCCTTGTTCAGGAACAGCGAGCGGATCATCGCACCCGAGGACGGGTTCATCAGCACGGATGTAAACCAGCGCGCCTCGATCTTCAGCGCGGTGTCGAAATCGACCAGAGCACCTTCGTAAACCGCGCTCAGCAGCGCCTTGGCAGCCGGGAAGGCGCCTTGGGTCTTGCCATGCACCATCGCCGAGGCTCCGACGAAGTTCATGAAGCCCGCAGGATGGTAGGGCGCGCCGCCGGGCATCTTGTAGCCCTTGGCATCCCAAGGCTTGACTATGTCGCCGTCCTTGGCATTCAGCACCCATTCCTTGGCCGCAGCCATCGGGTCTTCGGCGATCTCATCGATATAGCCTGCGCCCTTGGCTTTCTTGACGTCCAGCATCTTGCCTTCCAGCAACAGCGGAGCCGCCGCAATCGCGCCAACCTTGCGCACCATCCGCGTGGTGCCGCCCGCGCCGGGGAAAATGCCGACCATAATCTCGGGCAGGCCGAACTTTGCCTTGGGGTTTTCGGCGGCAAAGATGCGGTGCGTGGACAGCGGCAGTTCCATACCGATACCCGCGGCGGTGCCGGGCAGAACGGTGGCAATCGGCTTGCCGCCCTTCTTGGTCTTGGGGTCCATGCCCGCAAGCTCGATCTTGCGCAGCAGGGCGTGCATCTGCATCGTGCCCTCGAACAGACCCTTGGCCGGATCGTCGCCCGCCTGTTCCTTCATCACCGCCAGCAGGTTCAGATCCATGCCACCGGCAAACGACCCTTCCTTGCCCGAGGTAATGACGATGCCCTTGACCGCGTCGTCTGCCAGCGCATCATCGATGCAGCTGCTCAGTTGCGCCAGCCCGTCGAAGGACATCACGTTCATGGTTTTCCCGGGCACATCCCAGGTGATGACGCCCACGCCATCAGAGTCTTTTGTCAGAGTGAATTCAGTCATTGTCATCTCCAATCTGGTCAGCCGTCAGCGGGCTGCCGTCTTTGCGGGTAAAGCGAAAGCCGTCGGCATCGAACTTCACCATCATGTCTAGGTCGCTGTAATAGCCGGTCTCGGTCGGGGTCCGTGTGCCCACCACCAGAAAGGTCGCGGGCGCATCGGTTTTGTTCACAAGGTGGTGGCCGTTGGCCTCACCTGCGGGAAAAGCGGCGCAATCACCGGGCTGCATCTCATGCTCACCATCATCGTCGATCAGGGTACAGGTGCCGCTGAGGACAATGGCGAACTCGTCCTGTTCCATGTGATAATGGCGCAGCGAGGACAGCCCCTGCGGTTCCAGCCGCACGATGTTGACCCCGTACTGGGTCAGCCCGCCTGCATCCCCCACAGGCTGGACAAAGCGGCCATCGCCTGCCTTTGCCAGCTTGCCGGGATAGCCCGAGCCGCCCCTGAACGGGATCTGAGAGAGATCCAGCTTGGGCATCAGACCCGCTCGATGATGGTTGCCGCACCCATGCCGGACGCGATGCAAAGCGTTGCCAGACCCATTTCCTTGTCCTGACGCTCAAGCTCGTCCAGCAGCGTGCCGATGATCATCGCGCCGGTCGCGCCCAGCGGGTGGCCCATCGCGATCGAGCCGCCATTGGGGTTGACCAGCGCCGGATCGACGTCAAACGCCTGCTGGAACCGCAGCACGACCGAGGCAAAGGCTTCGTTCACTTCGAACAGGTCCAGATCGCTGATCTTCATGCCATTGTCGGCCAGAATCTTCTCGGTCACCGGAACCGGGCCGGTCAGCATGATGGTCGGATCGGTGCCGATCTTGGCGGTCGCCTTGATACGCGCGCGCGGTTTCAGGCCGTATTTCTCGCCAAACTCCTTGTTGCCGATCAGCACAGCAGCGGCCCCATCCACGATGCCCGAGCTGTTGCCCGCGTGGTGGACGTGGTTGATCTTTTCCAGATGCGGGTATTTCAGCATCGCTACCTTGTCAAAGCCCGGCATCTGCTCGCCCATCATCTGGAAGGACGGGTTCAGCGAACCAAGGCTTTGCATGTCGGTGCCGGGGCGCATGTACTCGTCGCGGTCCAGAATGGTCAGCCCGTTCTGATCCTTGACGGTGATGACCGATTTCTCGAACCGGTTGTCCGCCCAGGCCTCTGCGGCACGGCGCTGCGATTCAACCGCCAGCGCGTCCGCGTCATCGCGAGTAAAACCATATTCGGTGGCAATGATGTCGGCCGAAATGCCCTGCGGCACGAAATAGGTGCCCATCGCCAGCGAGGGGTCCACGGCAATCGCCGCACCGTCGCTGCCCATGGCCACGCGGCCCATCATCTCGACACCGCCGGCGATATAGGCCTCGCCTGCGCCGCCTTTGACCTGGTTCGCCGCCAGGTTCACCGCTTCCATGCCCGAGGCGCAGAAACGGTTGATGGCCAGACCGGGGATCGATTCATCCAGATCCGAGGCCAGAACAGCCGAGCGCGCCAGACAGCCGCCTTGCTCCATCACCTGCGTGACGTTGCCCCAGATCACGTCCTCGACAGCGTGGCCTTCCAGATTGTTACGCTCTTTCATCGCGTTCAGGGTCAGGGCGGACAGGCGCACCGAGGTCACCTCGTGCAGGCTGCCATCCTTGCGGCCCTTGCCGCGCGGGGTGCGCAGGGCATCATATATGTAAGCTTCGGTCATGAGACTTCTCCTTAAGCTCGATCCGACGGTTTGCCGGGCATCAGGTCATAGGGGTGTTTCCAGCCGGGCTGTTCGCTGAGACGGGTCAGCCAGGCGTCGATATTGGGCCAGTCGGCACGGTCAAAGCCGAATGGTTCGGGATAATACAGATAGCCGCAGCAACTGAGGTCGGCGTTGGTGACACCATCGCCGACAATCCAGTCACGGCCTTCCAAATGGACGTTGAGGACGTCATAAGCCGCTTTCAGCCGCCCCTGATTAAACGCAATCACATCCGGGTTGCGGTGTTTTTCCGGCAGGAAATTGATCAGGAACCGCGTCAACCCGGCCATCGAGCTGAGCTTGTGGTTGTCCCACAGCACCCAGCGGAAAATCTCATAGTTCTCGTCCCGGTCCTTGCCGCCGAACTTGCCTGATTTTTCAGTCACATAAGCCTGAATGGCGCCGGACTGGCTGGTGCGGAAATCGCCATCGACCAGAAACGGGGCTTCGCCCATCTCGTTGGCGTCCTTGCGGAACTCTGGCGTGCGGGTCTCACCATTGAAGAAATCGACAAAGACCGGCTCCCACTGCAGCCCGGCCATCTCCAACGCCAGCGCCGCCTTGTAGCTGTTTCCGCTTTCTCCGAAGCAGTGCAGTTTGATCGTCATGCGATTGCCCCTCCCAAGGCGCATGTGGTCAGGTTGGAATTGAGTATTTGTAAAAAGATGAAGTGAGGACGTTTACCATTTATCAAACCGGATCTGTTTCACTCGGCTTGCGGTACAGGCTGGAGAGCCGATGACCGCAAAAGGTGAAGTCGTCCCTGTCCTGATGGCGAGTGCGCCCGGTGGCAGGGGCGCATCACGTCTTCATCTTTTCAGAAATACTCCCGCCGGAGGCGTCCGGCCGTAAGGCCGTAGCAGGCAGTTGGTTGGTGCGTGCCCTCACCGTTTTCGCGCTTCCAGCTCAGAGTTGAAGATGCGCAGCCGGTGGGTCAGATTCTCCTCGTCAATCACGCTGTTGAAGTTCTCGAACAGAAAGGATAGCGCCTCACCTTCATCCAGACCGGCCTCACGGGCAAAACCCTTGAGCTTGCGATACCCGTCTTCAGTCATGGCGACCGGAAAACGGCGGGTCAGGCGAAAACGTTTTGGCATCTTGTATCCTCTCAATAGCTGGGTCCGGGCATGAGCGCCCGGACCCAGACTGAGATCAGAAGCTCGCCGCGTCCAGAGCCATCACAGTGTCTGCGCCGGTCTGGATACGGGCCAGATGCAGCGCCGTGGCGGGCAGGCGGCGGGCCATGTAGAAGCGGCCGGTGTTGATCTTGGTCTCGTAGAACTCTTTGTCCGACGCACCACCGTCCAAGGCACCCTGCGCGGCCTTGGCCATCTGTGCCCACATCAGGCCCAGGCAGACATGGCCGAACATATGCATGAAGTCATAGGACCCCGACAGCGCGTTGTTGGGGTTCTTCATGCCCTGCTGCATGAAGTACATGCCAGCGGCCTGCAGATCCTTCGACGCCGCCTTCAGCGGTTCGATGAACGCCTTGTCATAAGCTTCGTCCTGGCCACCGTTTTCCTTGCAGAAACCCTTGACCATTTCGAAGAAGGCCATCACGTGCTTGCCGCCATCCTGTGCCAGTTTGCGGCCCACCAGATCCAGCGCCTGAACGCCGTTGGCGCCTTCGTAGATCTGGGCGATACGGGCGTCGCGGGTGTATTGCGACATGCCCCATTCCTCGATGTAGCCGTGGCCGCCATAGACCTGCTGCGCCTGAACCGTCATGTCGTAACCCTGATCGGTCAGGAAGCCCTTGATCACCGGTGTCAGCAGCGAAATCAGACCGTCCGCGTCCTTGTCACCCGAGCGATGCGCCTTGTCGATCATCGTCGCGCCCCACAGGATGAACGCGCGCGCGCCTTCGGTAAAGCTTTTCTGATCCATCAGGTTGCGGCGGATGTCGGGGTGCACGATCAGCGGATCGGCGGGGCCGTCCGGGTTTTTCACGCCGGTCACGTCGCGGCCCTGAAGGCGGTCCTTGGCGTATTCGACGGCGTTCTGATAGGCGGCCTCGGCCTGCGCCAGACCCTGCATGCCCACACCCAGACGCGCTTCGTTCATCATGGTGAACATGGCGCGCATGCCTTTGTGTTGGTCGCCCAGCAGCCAGCCGGTCGCCTCGTCATAGTTCATCACACAGGTCGAGTTGCCGTGGATGCCCATTTTCTCTTCGATCTTGCCGACCGAAACACCGTTGCGCTCGCCCGGGGTGCCGTCTTCGTTCACGATGAATTTGGGCACGATGAACAGCGACACGCCTTTGATGCCTTCGGGGCCACCGGGGATCTTGGCCAGAACCAGATGGATGATGTTGTTGGACATGTCGTGATCGCCGGCCGAGATAAAGATCTTCTGGCCCGAGACCTTATAGCTGCCGTCTTCCTGCGGTTCCGCCTTGGTGCGCATCAGGCCCAGATCGGTGCCGCAATGCGGTTCGGTCAGGTTCATGGTGCCGGTCCATTCGCAGCTGACCATGTTGGGCAGGTATTTGTTCTTTTGCTCGTCCGAACCGTGCGCCAGAATGGCCGAGGCCGCGCCGTGGGTCAGGCCCTGATACATGGTGAAGGCCTGGTTCGCGGCCGAGAACATCTCGCCCACAGCAGTACCGATGACATAGGGCATGTTCTGGCCGCCATATTCTTCCGGCATGTCGAGGCCAGTCCAGCCACCTTCTTTCACCTGCTCGAAAGCGTCCTTGAACCCGGTCGGCGTGTAGACGATGCCGTTTTCCAGCCGACACCCTTCCGTGTCGCCCACGGTGTTCAGCGGATGCAGCACATTCGCGGCAACTTTGCCTGCTTCTTCCAGAACTGCGCCGGTAAATTCGGCTTCCAGTTCATCATAGCCGGGAATATCCGACTGCGAGACTTTCAGAACGTCATGCAGGATGAACTGCGTGTCTTTGGTAGGCGCGTTATACACGGGCATGGAAAGCTCCCTTAATTCATATTTCCAGCCGGCAGGCCGAAGTTACTCGGCTGCCTTTTTTTCCTGTTTCATCGAGGCGATGACTTTTTCGCCCCAACGCAACTGTTCTTTCAGATCGTCGATTGCCTGCGTCAGTTCTTCGCGGCGCGATTCCATGTCTGCCAGACGGTCGCACGCGATCTCATAGGTGCGGGTCATCTGGGTCAGTTGCTGATCGCCCACATGGTACAGATCCAGAAGCTGGCGAATTTCCTCCAGGCTGAACCCGAACCGCTTGCCGCGCAGAATCAGCTTCAGCCGCGCGCGGTCGCGTTTGGTGAACAGGCGTTTCTGACCCTCGCGGATCGGAAACAGCAGTTCCTTCGCCTCGTAGAACCGCAAGGTACGGGGCGTGACATCATAGGTCTCGCACATCTCACGGATGGTCATCAGATCTTCGGTCATTCGTCATACTCTCGTCACTGGCGTCACTGGACATGACTTGCGCAGTTGCTGGTCGCTTTACAACATGAGAGTGACGTTTACGTAATCCAAACGCTGCGTCATTTCCAAGTTGACGTAACTTCCGAACGCGTAAACAGACTCAGGGGCAATTTTATTTCCCCCGCGTCAACCGGAAATCGGGGCGGACGCCGCCAAAACGACTGGCAGATTTATGGGCGCTTGCGGCACCCGGCAGGCATTGAGCCTGTCAGTTCAGAGATTTTGCTGTCTGGTCGCGCAGGCGCTTGAGCTCGCCCATCGCCTCGTCCAGTTGCTGGCGTTGCTGGTTCAGTTCGTCCATCTGGCGGTCGGCCATTTCGACAAAGGCAGCCATTTGCGCCTCGTTGCCCTGATCTTCATAGATCAGCAGCCACTGACGAATCTCTTCCAGCGGAAAACCGAATTTGCGCCCGCGCATGATCAGCGTCATGCGCGCGCATTCGCGGGGGCCGTAAAACCGCGACCGGCCTTCCCGATCGGGCTGCAACAACTCGATATACTCGTAGTAACGCAGGGTACGCGGAGTCACATCGTACTCAGCGCACATCTCTTTGAATGACAAACGGTTGTCGGACATTCCTGGTCTCCTTGGCAGCACCGTAGGGTGTCATGAGGACGAGCGCAACAGGCGGGCTTGCCCTTTGCATCGTCCGCGGCTCATAAAGGGGCAACTTGACGACAGGAGCCAAATGTATGGCGGATATCTCAAAATTTGCGCGCCAGTTCATCCAGGCCATTCCTCACGCACAGGCACTTGGGTTAGAGCTGACGTATATTAACAATGGTGAAGCGGAAATCACCATGCCTTACAACGAGGCGCTGGTTGGCGATCCCCGGACCGGTGTCATTCATGGTGGTGCCGTATCGACAATGCTGGACACGTGCTGCGGCGCAGCGGTGATGAGCAATCCGGTGAAGCCGACAAGCACCGCAACCATCGATCTGAGGATAGATTACATGCGCGCCGCAAAGCCGGGCCAGACCATCACGACACGCGCCAAATGCTATCATATCACGCGGAACGTGGCCTTTGTGCGGGCCACGGCAACCGATGAAGATCAGGACAATCCGGTCGCCACCGCATCGGGTGCCTTCACCGTGGAGGTCAAGTAAATGGCGCGTGCACGTCCCGAACCCATGCAGGTTGTCAAACAGCGCCGGGATGCCGCGCTGACCGCTTTGGTCGAAGGTGTTCCGTATATCCGCTTTCTCAATATCAGCTTCGACCGGCGTGGCGATGAGCTGACCGGCGTTCTGAATTTTGACGAAAAGTTGATCGGAAACCCGCTATTGCCCGCCCTGCACGGTGGCGTGACGGCGGCGTTTCTTGAAGTCACAGCCCTTATTACCCTAAGCTGGGAACGTCTGTTCCCCCGGATCGAAAGCGGTGAGCTGGATGTTGCGGATATTCTGAAATCGGAAGAGACACGCTTTCCCAAGACGATCGATTTCACGGTGGATTTCCTGCGCTCAGGCCTGCCGCGCGACGCCTATGCCCGCGCCTTTATCAACCGATCCGGTCGGCGTTATGCCTCGGTTCGGGTCGAGGCCTGGCAGGACAATCACGACAAGTTGTTCGCGCAGGGCACAGGGCATTTCCTGATCCCCCAAAGCCGCTCTGACAAGAGCTAAGGAATGCACGATGCCCCGGCACCCATAACGCACGGGCGGGTGCTGAGGATCGCGGTTCCGATTGTGCTGTCCAACGTGACGGTGCCGATTCTGGGTGCGGTGGACACGGGCGTTGTCGGGCAGATGGGTCAGGCCGCGCCGATTGGGGCCGTGGGGATCGGTGCTGTGATCCTGTCTGCGGTCTACTGGATATTCGGCTTTCTGCGCATGGGCACCACCGGCCTTGCCGCGCAGGCGCGCGGGGCAGGAGATACAGCCGAGATGCGCGCCCTGCTGATCCGGGGGCTGATGCTGGGTGCGGCCGCCGGGCTGGTCTTTATCGTTGCGCAGGTTGCGATTTTCACCGGCGCGTTTCTGCTGTCTCCGGCCAGCCCCGAAGTCGAGGCGCTGTCCCGCGCCTATCTTGAAATTCGGATCTGGGGGGCGCCAGCCACCATCGCGCTTTATGCGGTAACCGGATGGCTGATCGCGGTCGAGCGGACGCGGGGCGTGTTCCTGCTGCAAATCTGGATGAACGGGCTGAATATCGCTCTGGACCTGTGGTTCGTTCTGGGCCTCGGCTGGGGCGTTGAAGGCGTTGCGATCGCAACCCTGATCGCCGAGTGGACGGGGCTGGCGCTGGGGCTGTGGTTGTGCCGCGGCGGGTTCCGTAACCGGATCTGGCGCGATTGGGCCCGTATCTTCGATGCGGCCCGTCTGCGGCGGATGCTTCAGGTGAACAGCGATATCATGATCCGCTCGGTCCTGTTGACCGGGTCATTCACAACGTTCCTGTTTGTTGGGGCCGATCTGGGCGATGTCAATCTGGCCGCCAATCAGGTGTTGCTGCAATTTCTGGAAATCACCGCCTTTGCGCTGGACGGGTTCGCGTTTTCTGCCGAGGCGCTGGTCGGTGGCGCGGTCGGCGCACGGGACCGATTTCAGGTCCGGCGCGCCTCTGTCGTGTCGTCGCAATGGGGTGTCGGCGGGGCCGTTTTGCTGGGCGCGGTTTTCTATTTCGCCGGACCTGCGCTGATCGATCTGATGTCCACCTCGCCCGAGGTGCGCGAGGCCGGGCGCGCGTTTTTGTTCTGGGCAGCAATTGCCCCGGTCATTGGCGTGGCAAGCTGGATGTTTGACGGCATCTATATTGGCGCCACCTGGACCCGTGAGATGCGCAATGCGATGCTGCAATCGGTGGCGATCTATGTCGTAGCCCTGTTCCTGCTGGTGCCCAGCTTCGGCAACCACGGGCTGTGGGCCGCGCTTATGGTCCTGAACCTTGCGCGCGGCGTGACAATGGGCTGGCGCTATCCCCGGCTTGAGGCTCAGGTCGCTTAAAGCAGGTCCAGCAGGTTTTCCGGAGGGCGCCCGATGGCAGCTTTATCGCCCGCGATGGCCAGAGGACGTTCGATCAGGATCGGGTTCTCGACCATGGCCTTGATCAGTTCCACGTCCGGCGCATCTTTGGACAGATCCAATTCCTTGAACCGCTTCTCGCCCGTGCGCATCATCTGAACAGCGGATACGCCCAGAAGGGCCTGAGCCGCGCGCAACTCCTCGACCGAGGGTGCATCTTCAAGATATTTCCGAACCTGAACCTCCGCACCACGCTCTTCCAGTAGCGCCAGACCCGTGCGGGATTTTGAACAGCGCGGGTTGTGCCAATATTCGATCACAGCCAATCCTCTCGTTTGCTACCCACGGCCTGCGCGACCGAGTCGAACCCGTCACGCGCCAGCAGGGCATCCAGCCCCTGCGCGATCTCCGCTGCCAGCGACAGACCGCCATAGACCATTGCAGTATAGAACTGCACCGCAGACGCCCCGGCGCAAATCTTGGCATAGGCTTGTTCCGCCGTGCTGACGCCACCAACGCCGATCAGAGGGACGTTGCCGCCGGTGAGGTGACTCAACCGGGCCAGAACGCGCGTCGATTTCTCGAACAAGGGCGCACCCGACAGGCCGCCTTTTTCGTCCTTGTGCGCACTGCGCAGACCGTCTCGGGACAGGGTGGTGTTGGTTGCGATCACAGCATCCACGCCGGCCTCGGCGGCGACCTCTGCGATGTCCTGCAATTCGGTCTCGGTCAGGTCTGGCGCGATTTTCAGGAAGATGGGCAGAGGGCGGGGCAGGGCATTGCGCGTCTCGATGACGCCGCTCAGCAGTGCGCCAAGCGCGGCTTTGCCCTGAAGATCGCGCAGCTTTTCGGTGTTGGGGGACGACACGTTGACGGTGGCAAAATCCAGATGCTCGGCGCAATGGGCCAGCACTTTGGCGAAATCTCCGGGCCGGTCGTCGCTGTCTTTGTTTGCGCCAAGGTTCAGGCCGATCACAGCATCCTTGGGACGGTTCGCCAACCGTTCGGCCATGACCTCCATTCCGTCATTGTTGAAACCAAAACGGTTGATGGCGGCCTTGTCCTCGGTCAGGCGGAACAGGCGCGGCTTGGGATTGCCGGGCTGTGGGCGCGGGGTCACGGCCCCGACCTCGATAAACCCAAAGCCTGCGCGGGACAGAGGGGTCAGGACCTCTCCGTTCTTGTCAAATCCAGCGGCCAGACCCACCGGGTTGGGCAGGCGCAGCCCCGCAACTTCGGTGCTCAGCCGGGCCGAGGTGATCGGCCCCGGCGCAGGGGCCAGCCCAGCCTTCAGCGCCTTGATCGACAGCCCGTGGGCAGTTTCCGGGGCCATCCGGTGCAGGGCGGCCAGCCCGAGTTTTTCGGTCAGTTTCATCCGAAGGACGCCCCGCCTTCGGTCGAACCGCAGCGGATCAGGCGCGAGGTTTCGACCGCCGCCTGACGATGCACAACGGCTTTCTGATAGTCGGGGTCGGTGACCATTTCCAAAAACACATGAGCGCTGGGATAACGGGCGATGAACACTGCATCCCACGCTTCATCCGTCGGTCCGATCAAGGTTGCCTGAAACACGCCGCGCCACAGGATTGCAGCACCCAACCGGGCAATGATGGGGGCCGTCTCAAGCCCGTATTTGCCATAGGCATCCGCCCCGGTCAGGTCGGCCCCGGCCAGTTCGTGACCCGCCGGATAGGCGGCCTTGGCGCGAAACTTGACCAGATTCAACATCTCGATGGGGTGATCGCGATCCAGCGTCTTGAAGGTTTCAAACTGCTCGCGTTCGGGATCGATATAGGCGGTCATGCCATCTCCTTCGGGAAGTGGTGGGTTTGGCCGTCAAAGGGCAGTGGGCGCGACCAGACGACATCGCTCATACGGATCTGGCGATAGAGATGTGGGAACAGGGCACCGCCGCGCGACACCTCCCATTTCAGGTCATCGCCCATGGCATCCGCGTCGCAGGCCAACAGGGTCAGCCCGTCGATACCGGCGAAATGCTTGGCTGCGGTTTCAGCCGCCTGTTCAGCGGTGGAAAAATGCACGAACCCGTCGGACAAATCGATCGGAGCCCCGTCCGATGCCCCATTGGCCTGCAACTCGGCCCATTCATCGGCCCGGAAAATTTTGTAGATCAGCATGTCTTGGGTGATGCCTCGCGCTGCGGGGGGAATCAAGTCGGATTTGCCCCTTTGACTCTTTCCCGTCCACAGCGCACGATCTGCGCAATCAAAGATAGGGAGTATTCAAATGTTGACCCGTATTCTGACATCGGCCGCCGTGTTGGCCCTGACCGCAGGTGTTGCGGCGGCTGACTATAAGCTGACGATTTTGCACACAAACGACATTCACAGCCGTATCGAGTCGATCAACAAATACGATTCCACCTGCGACGCCGAAGACGAGGCCGAGGGCAAGTGTTTCGGCGGCGTGGCCCGGCTGAAAACAGCCGTGGACGCCAAGCGGGCCGAGCTGGCGGATGAAAACGTGCTGCTTCTGGATGCAGGTGACCCGTTCCAGGGCTCGCTGTTCTACACCACCTACAAGGGCGCGGCCGAGGCCGAGTTCATGGAAGGTATCGGCTATGACGTCATGGCCGTTGGCAACCACGAGTTCGACGATGGCCCCGAAGGTCTTGCCGCCTTCATCGACGCGGTCAGCTTCCCGGTGATCTCGGGCAATCTGGATCTGTCGAATTCGGCCGAGCTGAAGGACAAGGTGCAAAACCACGTGGTTCTTGAGGTTGGCGGCCAGAAGATCGGCATCATCTCGGCGCTGGCAACGGATACGGTCGATACCTCAAGCCCCGGCAAGGACGTGGTGTTTCAGGACGAAATCGAAAGCCTGAAAGCGGATGTCGCGGCGCTGCAGGAAGACGGCGTGAACATCATCATCGCGCTGAACCATGTGGGCCTTGCCAAAGATCTGGAGATTGCCGAACAGGTTCCGGGATTGGATCTGGTCGTTGGCGGCCATTCGCACACGCTGTTGTCGAACACGGACGAAGGTGCTGCGGGCGCCTATCCGACGATGGTGGGCGATGTGCCGGTGGTGCAGGCCTATGCCTATTCGAAATATCTGGGCGAAGTGGTTCTGAAATTCGACGATGACGGCAATATGATTTCCGCAGAAGGTGAGCCGATCCTGCTGGACGCCTCGGTCACGCCAGACCCGGACGTCGCAGCGCGCGTCGCCGAAATGGGCGCACCGATTGAAGAGATGAAGCAGCGCGTGGTCGCTGAAACCGGTGCCGCCGTCGAAGGATCGCGCGATATTTGCCGGGTGCAGGAATGCGAGATGGGCAACCTTGTCGCCGATGCGATGCTGGCGCGGGTTGCAGATCAGGGGGCCCGGATTGCCATTGCAAACTCGGGCGGTCTGCGCGCCTCGATTGACGAAGGCGAAGTGACCATGGGCGAGGTCCTGACGGTTCTGCCGTTCCAGAACACGCTGTCGACCTTTGAGATCAGCGGTCAGGGCGTCATTGACGCACTGGAAAACGGTGTCAGCCAGGTGGAAGAAGTCAAAGGCCGCTTCCCGCAGGTTGCCGGTATGACCTTCACCTGGGATCCCTCGGTTGCGCCGAACGAAGGCCGTATCACCGAGGTGATGGTTGCCGAAGGTGACGGCTTTGTGCCGATCGATCCAGCGGCGACCTATCTGGTTGTGACCAACAACTACGTGCGCAATGGCGGAGACGGATACAGCATGTTCGAAGGCGACGACAAGAACGCTTATGATTTTGGTCCTGATCTGGCGGATGTGACAGCAGAATATCTGGCCGCAAACGCGCCTTACACGCCATATGTCGATGGGCGTATCAAGCAGAAGTAAGACGCTGGAATATCAAAGAAAGCCGCATCATTTCGATGCGGCTTTTTTCGTTTGGATCAACTGAAATCGTACTCAGGCCATAGATCGGGATCGAACCCGTCCAGCATGGGCTGAATATGCTCGGCGACGGCGCGCCAGCCACCGATCGACTTGGTGGAAATCTTGTTGCGGACCTGATCGATACTGGCTGTTCGCACTTGTTTCGTGTTGTCCTCGGGGCGCACCATCGCGGGGTGCCATTCAATCTCGCAGAACGCGGCGATGTCCCTGCTGTAGGTTTCCGGGTCGGCAACCAGTTTTTCATAAGGCACGGTCAGGATGCGGCCGGCAAACGCGGCATCCCAATGCGCCATGTACCGACGGTACAGGTTGGCCGTATGCGCAATCGACTCCAGGTTCGAGGCATAGTTCATACCGCCGGCCGGGAAACGCCGAATCCATTTTGACAGGCCAACATCCCGAGGATCGCGCAACATATTGATAACTTTCGCGTTCGGGAACGCCGCAAGGACGAAGCCGACGCGCTGGAAGTTATGGGGCATTTTGTCGACAAAGGCTGTCGAATCCTCGGGGATCGGCGGCATTAGCTCACGAAACTGCTGTGCGAACTCGCGTGCTGCATCCGCGTCGAAAGCGCGTTCGCCCGATTGGAACTCGACAGACAGATCCGCCGCCAAAGTCAGTTCGCCACAACCCGCGATACCGGGCGCGGCGCTGAGCATCATTTCCATCAACGTTGTGCCAGAGCGGGGCTGCCCGATCACGAAAATCGGGGCGGGGGCCTCGACCAGATCAGAACTGACTGATGGCTCGCCAACCGGAAACAGGTTCGTAATCGTGTTAAACTTCTTATCTTCCGCCGCAAAATGGTAGGGATTGGTTCCGTGCTGTGTCGCGTTGGCTTGCGCGAAATGCGGCATCGCCGCACCCAGCCCGTCAATCTTCGAGGTCAGGTGGGCCTTTGCGAATTGAAGCTCTTGCAAGTCGTGATCACTGGCATCTATCGCCGCTTCAACCTTGTTCAAAAGGGCAGAGGCATTACCCTTGTCGGCAATGGTCGACAATTGCAGCAACGCGTTCTTGTGGTTCGGGTCCTTGTCCACAATCGCGCGAAAAAGCGTGCCAGAGCCCTCTTTGTCGCCGCTTTGGTGCAAGGTAACTGCTTTGGCAAAGGCGACTGCCGGATTCTCGGCGTCCAACTCGAATGCGCGTGAGACATCGCGCGTATTTTCCTCCACAAAGCCGATCCTTGCGAAAGCACGCGCCCTTTTGATCAGCAGATCAGCATTATCGGGATCATTGGCCAGTTTCTGCGTCGCGTAGTCGATGATCGACCGCCAGTTGCTGCCCTTCAGCGAAATCTCTTCGATGACCCGCGCAAGTTCCTTGTTGTTCGGAAACTTCTCGGATTTTTGTTCCGCATAGGTCAGCGCGCGCTCGATCTGGCCGGTCTGCATCAACGCATTTGCAAGGTTCTCGACAAATTGCGGGTCTTCCGGCTTCATACGCGAGGCTTCGACGAAATGCGGGATCGAGCGTTTGTATTGCTTCATCTCGGTCAGGACGAACCCGGCGATGGCGCGAAAATCGCAGTCCTTCGGGAATTTCTTGATCCCCAGCTCGGCCTTTTTCAACGCCTGTGGCAGTTTTCCTGCCTCCAAAAGCTCGATTGCCTTGTCTTTCAGGGATTTCGCCGTTTGATTTTTCATGTCACCCCATGAGACCTTGTGCCTGAATGAAACACTTTCGAGGGTTCATTACCCATGTGCGGACGGTTTGCAATAACTCTTCCCAATGATGCCATGGCGCAGCTTTTTGCCGCCAGGCCTGCCAATGCCTTGCCTGCCGTCACCAACTACAACATTTGCCCGACAAATCAGGTCCACGCCGTGCGGTTGGGTGAGGGCGGTCGGCAGTTGGACGCGCTGCGGTGGGGATTTCTGCCCCGTTGGTACAAGACCGAAACCGCAGGGCCCTTGTTGATCAACGCCCGCGCTGAAACACTGGCTGAAAAACCCGCTTTTCGCGATGCCTGCCGCGCGCGACGGTGCCTGATCGTAGCCACCGGTTTCTACGAATGGACCAAGACGGAACAGGGCACCCGTCTGCCCTGGTATATTCATCGCAAAGATGGGGCTCCCATCGCGTTTGCAGGGGTCTGGCAGGATTGGGGCCCTGATGACGCCCGGCAATCCACCTGCGCCATCGTCACCACGCAGGCAAACCAAAACCTGTCGGCCATTCACCACCGGATGCCCTTGATCCTTGAACCAGACGATTGGTCCTTGTGGTTGGGTGAGGCAGGCAAAGGTGCCGCGCGGCTGATGACGCCCGGAGCCGAGGATGTGTTGGAGTTTCACCGGGTCGACCCGGCCGTCAATTCCAACCGCGCGTCCGGCCCCGAATTGATCGAGGCAATCGAAGAATGAGCGCTGACAGGCTTTCCATAGGTCGCGCGGACAGCTAGATCGTTGCCATGGCTTTGAAATTCTCTGATCTCACACAGCTTTATACGCATGGGTTCGACACCGTGATCGACGTGCGCAGCCCGGCAGAGTTTGCCGAAGATCACCTGCCCGGTGCGATCAACCTGCCTGTTTTGGACAATGAAGAACGCGCGCGGGTGGGAACGATCTACAAACAGCAAAGCCCGTTTCTGGCCCGCAAGCTTGGGGCCGCGTTGGTGTTTCGGAACGCGGCCAATCACATCGAACACAGGCTCAGCCATCATGAGGGCAACTGGCGTCCACTGGTCTATTGCTGGCGCGGCGGTCAGCGCTCGGGCTCATTCACATGGACATTGCAGCAGATCGGGTGGCGGGCCGAAGTGGTAGAGGGCGGGTATCGCACCTATCGCCGTTTGGTGAATGCCTATCTGTATGACCAACCGCTGCCGTTTCGGCTGGTGGCGTTGGATGGATATACCGGGACCGCCAAAACCGACCTGTTGCATTGTCTGAACCAGCGAGGTGTTCAGGTCGTCGATCTGGAAGGTCTGGCCAATCATCGCGGGTCTTTGCTGGGGGAAAGGCCGGGCGGGCAGCCCAGCCAGAAGGCTTTTGAATCCGCTCTCTCTGCCGCTTTCTGCGCTTTGGACCCGGCACGCCCGGTTGTGGTCGAGGCGGAGTCGTCCAAAATCGGAGAGCGCATATTGCCGCCCAGCGTCTGGACCGCGATGTGCAACGCGCCGCGCATTCACGTCAGCGCCCCGATTGAGGCTCGCGCTGCCTATCTCGCCCGCGCATATGACGACATCCTGTCGGACACCGAACGTCTGCGCGACCGGCTGTCACCGCTGCGCCTCCATCGTGGGCACGAGGTTGTTGATGGGTGGTTGCACCTGATCAATGCCGGGGACAAACCGGCCTTGACCCGCGCCCTGATGGAGCAGCATTACGATCCCGCCTACACCAAGTCCCGACGGTCTTTTGCGACCGACACACTGGCGCAGATCGAGGTCGCGCGCTTAGATGAGCCGGGCTTGAATGCGGCAGCCGCCCGGATCGAACGGGCTCTGGATCAGCTTTGAAGCCGCAGGCCCGATGCTTCGGTCAAGTAACCGATGCGCACCGCCGGATAACCGGCGTTTTGCAGGTCTTCCAACACCGCGTCGGCATCGTCAGGCGCGATGGCTGCCAGCAACCCACCTGCGGTTTGAGGGTCGAACAACAGCGCCGCCTTGCCGTCCGAGGGAAGTTCGGGCGCGATTGATCTGTTATCCGCGAACAAGGTGGAATGCATACCGCTGTCGCTCAGGTCCAAGGCCCCGGGCATTGCAGGAACAGCCTCCAGATCCAGAACCGCGCCACAGCCCGAGGCGTCGCACATGCCCTTCAGGTGACCCGCCAAACCGAATCCGGTGACGTCGGTCATAGCATGAGCGTCGGCCAGAATATGCGACGCAGCGCCCTGCGGTTGCGTCATGATCTCGTAGGCTTTTGCCACGCTGGCACCATCGGCGCGCTGCGCCATTTCCGCAGCCATCATGACGCCGCTGCCAATAGGCTTGGTCAGGATCAGCACATCCCCCGGTCGGCCACCGGCCAGAGTGATCGGCGTATCCCGGCACAAACCCGTCAGCGTAAACCCAATCGTCATCTCATCGCCCATCGAAGAGTGACCGCCGACAATCTCGGCCCCGGCCTTTCGCATGACCTCGTTGGCGGTGGTCATGATCTCGCTCAGGGTGCGTTCCTGTAATGCTGCGGACATGCGGGGCAGGATCAGTGTCGCCGTCGCAGCCTGCGGTTCGGCCCCCATGGCCCAAATATCCCCCAAAGCATGCACCGCCGCGATACACGTCATCAGCACCGGGTCATTGGTCATGCTGCGCAAATGGTCTGAGGTCATGACCTGCCGCACCCCACCCGTCGTCAAAAGCGCAGCGTCGTCTCCGGGCAGGGGCGTCACGTCGGTCCGGGTTGGATCAGGCAAAGCCGCCAGCGCCTGTTGCAATGCACCGCGCCCAACCTTGGCCCCGCAGCCGCCGCACATGGGTTTGTCGCCCAGTGCCTCCGTTACTCCTGCCGCATGATCGCGCGGCAGTTCCGGGGCTTGCATCGCGGGAAGATCGCGGAACTTATTCATAAAACTCTGATCGATGTGGTTCTTCCACCGCCACATCAATGCGCCGCTGAACGAGGTGCCCAGCCGCTCGCCCAATGCGGATTTGCCGCCCAGAGAGATCAGTTTCAGGTAATCCTTTTGCGGCATATAGCGCCGCATCGTCCCGGCCCCCAGCGCCGCCCGCAGGTTGTGAAACAGAACCGGGGCTTCACGCACCGCATAAACGCCCGCCTTGGGGCGTGGGTTTTCCGTCAGATGGGCACAGTCCCCAGCGGCGAAAACGGCCGGATGGCTGGATTGAAGGTGGCCGTTCACCCGTATGAACCCGTCCTGCAGGTCCAGCCCGGTGCGGGTGATCCAGTCATAGGGGCGGGCCCCTGCGGCTCCGGTTACGAACTGGGCCTCGATCTGGCGACCATCCTGCAACGCCACATGATCGGCGGCGATTTCCTTGATCGCGGTCTGTTCCAGCACCTCGACGCCAAGCCCGGCCATTGCCCGGCGGATCGTCGCGGCGGCTTTGGGTCCGGTCGCTGTCAGGGCCGAGGCATTGTCGATCAGCGTCACCTGCGCCGCGCGCTTGCGGGATTTCAAGGCATGGGCCATGGCCATGGCCAGCTCGACACCCGCAACCCCTCCGCCGATCACGGCAACCGATGCGGGGCCGCTGCCATCCAGATACGCAGCCCAACGGGCGGCGAAAGGGCCCAAGGGTTTGGCAGGCACCGCGTGTTCGGCAAAGCCGGGCAGGGCGGGCATGTCCGAGGTAATCCCGACGTTGACCGAGGCCACGTCGAACGCCACCGGCGGACGCCCCGGTACATGAACGCAGCGCTGTGTGGTATCGATGCCATCGACCGCCCCCAGAATGACCCGCGCACCGGCAAATCGGGCCAGTTTTACAAGGTCGATATCCAGTTCCCACCGGGCATAGTGCCCCGCGACATAGCCGGGCAGTATCCCGGAATAAGGCGCGGTCGGGCCAGGGTTGATTACTGTCACCCGTGCACCGGGCAGCGGGTTCATCCCCCATTTGCGCAGCAACAGCGCGTGGGTGTGGCCTCCGCCAATCAGAACCAGATCACGGGTCAGGGGCAGCGGAGGTCTATTCATCAGGATCAGTTCGTACTGTGGTCAGGGACGTCTTCGACCTGCTCGACCGCGTGGGTGGCCCAAAGCTCATCCTCACCCGCGTCCGGCAGATCCTCGGGCTTTTCATGGCGATGTATGTGCCATTTGGCAATGAACAGGGCCGTGATCGGGGCGGTCAGGAACAGAAACAGGGTGATTAGCAACTCGTGCAGGGAAAGTTTGCCTTCCAACAAGACAGAATGCGCGATCGAGGCCAGCAGCACGCCGCCAACCCCCAGCGTGGTCGCTTTGGTGGGTGCGTGCAGACGCGACATCGGGTCCTTCAGTTTGATCATCCCGAAAGAGCCCACAAAGCCGAAGATGCCAGACATGATCAGGAAGGCTGCAATCAGAAGTTCGACGAGAAAAGTCATGCCGCCCTCACTCGATAATATTGCCGCGCAGCATAAAGCGCGCGTAGGCCACGGTTGAAACAAAGCCCAGCATGGCAATGATCATGGCGGCTTCGAAAAAGATCTCGGTACCCTGATCCAGACCGTAAAGGATCATCAGGGCGATGGTGTTGATCACCATCGTGTCCAGTGCCAGAACGCGAGTGCCGACGCCATCGGCGGTGATGATCCGCCACAGGCACATCATGATTGCTGCTCCGAAACAGGCGAAGGCAAACCAGATCGCATAGTCAATCATTCGAAAATCTCCTTCAGGCGGCGCTCGTAGCGGTGCTTGATCTGGTCGCGGACCGCGTCGGGGTCGGGCGCGTCGAGGCAGTGCACCAGCAGGTTATGCCCCTGCGCTGACAGATCGCAACTGACGGTGCCGGGCGTCATGGTGATGGTGCCGGCCAGAACGGTGATCGCCTCGGGCGTGCGCAGTTCCAGCGGGATACAGACCCAGTTGGGCTGGCGGTCCCCGTCGCGCTTGAACAGGATGATCCGGGCCACGGTGATGTTGGCCATCACGATGTCCCACAGAACGACCAGCATGTATTCAACGACCATCGGCCAGTTGCGCAGCTTTGGGCGGTCGGGCCAGTAGGGTTGAGTAATAAAGGGAATGATGATCCCCAGAATCAGCCCGAAGACCAACGAGTTCAGCGACGGTTTGTTGGCCAGCAGCATCCAAACCACCGTCAGCAGGAAGGTCAGGTGCGGGTGCGGGAATACGCGGCGTAGCAGCTTGATCATTCTTCCCCTCCCAACACGGCCGAGATGTAGTGCTCGGGCGTGAACAGTTGTTCAGCGGTTTTGCTGGTGTAGGTCAGTGCGGGCCCGGCAAATATAGTCAGCAGGATCAGCCCGGCGACCAGACCGCAGACGGATGTAAAGGCCAGTCCGGGTTGCGGCTCGGGCGCGGTTTTGGGGGTGTCGTCATCTTCCGGTGTTGATGCATCGTGGCTTTTCCAGAATATCAACGAGCCTGCGCGCGCCAGTCCGACGATGGTGACGAAGGACCCGATCAGGATCACGGCCCAGACCCATCTCGCATCCGGCGCCCCGCGCGAGGCATCCAGCACCAGCAGCTTACCGACAAAGCCCGACAGCGGCGGCATACCGGCCATGGCAATGGCCCCGACAAAGAACAAGGCCGAGATCAGCCCGGTCTGCGCCATCGGTGCTTTGGGCATGATCGCGCCGCCCCGTCGTTCCATCACCAGATCGGCGACAAGGAACAGCAGCGCCGTGGCGAGCGTCGAATGGAACACGTAATACAGTGCGGCGGCGCTGGCCTGAGGCGCGAACAGCGAGATTGCGATCAGCAGCGTCCCCATCGAAGCAATAGCGCAGAAGGCCACCATCCGCGCGATATGCTGCGATCCCAGAATGCCGATAGCCCCGACCGCAAGCGTGATCAGCGCGGCGGGTTGCAGCCAGTCGCCGACCAGCCCTTGGGTCGCCTCGACCTCGGGACCGAAGGCCAGCGTATACATCCGGATGATCGAGTAGGCGCCGACCTTGGTCATGATCGCAAACAGCGCGGCCACCGGCAGCGGCGCGTTGGCATAGCTGGCTGGAAGCCAGAAATGCAGCGGCAAAACGGCGGCCTTGATGCAGAAGACCAGCAGCAGCAGCACCGCACCGACGCGCAGCAGAGCGGTGTCTTCGGGCGGGATCTCGGCCACGCGCAGGGCGATATCGGCCATGTTCAGTGTGCCGGTCACACCGTAAAGCGTGCCCAGAGCAAACAAGAACAGGGTCGAGCCCAGCAAGTTGTAGGCCACATATTGCACACCGGATTTCAGCCGCACGGACCCGCCGCCATGGGTCATCAGACCGTATGAGGCGATCAGCAGAACCTCGAAGAACACAAACAGGTTGAAGGCGTCACCGGTCAGGAAGGCGCCGCAAACGCCCATAAGCTGGAAATGGAACAGGGCGTGGAAGTGTTTCCCCCGTTCATCCCAGCCCGAAGCGATAGCGTAGAGCACAATGGGCAACGCCAGCAAAGCGGTCAGCAGAACCATCATCGCCGAAAGCCGGTCCAGCACCATGACGATGCCGAACGGCGCGGGCCAGTTGCCAAGCTCATAGACCTGAATCTCCCCTCCCGCTGCCTGGGCGGTGACGGTCAGGGCAATGCCCAGCAAGGCAACGACGCCCGAGACCGAGAAGATGCGTTGCAGGTCCAGATGATAGCGCAGGACCATGATAATGAACGGGGCCAGGATCGCGGGAAGGACGATCGGCGCAACGATCCAGTGGTTCATGCGTCTTCCTCCGGCGCGTCCACGCTGTCGCTTGCGCTCATGTCGATATGGTCATCTTTCGAGGACAGATAGGCCGACAGGGCGATCATCACGATCACCGCCGTCATCCCGAACGAGATCACGATGGCCGTCAGCACCAGGGCCTGGGGCAGCGGGTCGGTATAGGGGACGTCTTCGTATTTGTTCAGAACCGCAGGCGCATTCAGGGCCAAACGTCCGGTGGCAAACAGGAACACGTTCACCGCATAGGTGATCAGCGACAGGCCAAGAATGACCGGGAATGTCCGTCGGCGCAGGATCAGGAAGATCCCGGCGGCGGTCAGAATGCCTACGGCAGAGGCAACCAGCGCTTCCATCAGGCCTGCTCCTTCTCTTCTACTTCGTCCTGTGGGGCATCCCGCAGCGGGTTGATATCCATCGGGAATTCCTGCGCCATGCCTGGTCGCCAAGCAAAGCGCGACAGGCTGTCCAGTGCCAGCATCACGGCCCCCAGAACGGCCAGGAACACGCCCACGTCAAACAGCATGGCGGTGGCCCATTCGAACTCTTCCAGCGGGGGCCAGTTGATGTAGCCGAAGTCGCTGGTTAGGAAAGGACGCTCGTTGAACCAGGCCCCCAGACCGGTGGCGGCGGCGATCAGCACGCCCCAGCCGATGGTGCCGTGATAGTAGAACCTTTGCCGTTCAATCGCCCAGGTATAGCCGCTGGCCATGTATTGCATCAGGAACGCAATCGCGACGATCAGACCCGCAATGAAGCCGCCCCCGGGCTGGTTGTGCCCCCGGAAGAAGATATAGGCCCCGACCATCAGCGCGATGGGCATCATCACGCGGGTGACGACCACCATCATCAGCGGGTGTGAATCCCCCGATTGCGGCCAGTGCGGTTTGCGGTTCAGCAAGTAGCCGCGCACATTGGTGCCCAGAACCGCCTCGGTCAGGGCAAAGATGATCAGCGCGGCAATGCCCAGAACAATGATCTCACCAAAGGTATCAAAGCCCCGGAAGTCGACCAGAATGACGTTCACCACATTGGTGCCGCCACCGCCTTTGTACGAGTTCGCCAGATGGAACTCGGAAATCGTCGGGAAGGCGAAGTCGCGCAGCATGATCGCATAGATCAGCGCCCCGGTTCCTACGCCAGCAACCACGGAAATCGCCGCATCCCGCCAGCGCCGCGCGGCGGAACTGTCCCATGGCGTTTCTGTCGGCAGGAAGTTCAGCGACAAAAGCAGCAGGATCATCGTCACCACTTCGACCGAGATCTGGGTCAGCGCCAGATCCGGTGCCGACAGATAGTTGAAGGCAACCGAAACGATCAGGCCAACAACGCCGATCAACACCAGCGAGAGCAGACGGTTGCGATGGAACCACATGATGCCCAGCGTCGCGCCGACCAGACAGATCCAACCAATGATGGGAATGATCTGCGCGGGAATCGGAACACGGGTTTCGACACCAATGGTTCCCGTCGAATAGGCGTAATAGCCAAGCCCCACGGTGAAGGCGACGAAAATGATGGCGTAACGGCTCAGGACCCCATTGTGCAGCTCATCCGTCATCCACTGGCTGAGGCGCGTGAAGGCGTTGATGACGGCCTCGAAAATCACCTTGGCCTCGGGGCGGGGCAGAGCGTTCCATACATACTCGCCCCGTTTGTGCAGCGCCAACAGGAACAGACCGCCCAGCGTGGCCACGACCGACATATACAGCGCCGGAGTAAACCCGTGCCACAGTTTCAGTGAGTAATAGGGCAGTTTCTCGCCCCCGATCACAGCACTGGACACGACGGCCACCAATGGGCCGACGATAGCGGCGGAATAGAAGCCGATCAGCACAACCAGAACCACAAGGAACGCCGGGGCAATCCACAGCCCGACAGGCGGATCATGCGGATGCGCGGGGTAATCATCGCGCTGCGGTCCAAGGAACACATGGCTGACGAAGCGGAAGGAATAGGCGGCAGAGAACAACGCCGCCAACAGGGCCAGACCCGGCACCAGATAATGCGAGTTCAGCCATGTGGTGTGTACGGTTTCCTCCAACATCATCTCTTTCGAAAGGAACCCGTTCAGCGGCGGCAGGCCAGCCATCGACAGCGCGGCGATGGTGCCGATTGTGAAGGTGATTGGCATCAGGTGGCGCAGACCGCCCAGCCGTTTGACGTCGCGCGTGCCGGTTTCGTGATCGACGATACCGGCGGTCATAAACAGGGCGGCTTTGAAGGTCGCGTGGTTGATGATGTGGAACACGGCGGCCACGGCGGCGAACTTAGTGCCAAAGCCCAGCAGCATGGTGATCAGGCCCAGGTGCGAAACGGTTGAAAACGCCAGCAGCGCCTTCAGGTCATCCTTGAACAGCGCAATCACCGCCCCCAGCAGCATGGTCACCAGACCGGTGGTCGCGACGATGTAGAACCACGCATCGGTGCCCGATAAAACCGGCCACATCCGGGCCATCAGAAACAGGCCTGCTTTTACCATCGTCGCCGAGTGCAGATAGGCCGAAACCGGCGTCGGTGCGGCCATCGCGTGCGGCAACCAGAAATGGAACGGGAACTGTGCCGACTTGGTGAAACAGCCCAGCAGGATCAGGATCAGCGCGGGCATGTAATAGGGCGAGGCCTGTATCAGTTCCTTGTTCTGCAGAATCACACTCAGATCGTAGGACCCCACGATATTGCCCAGGATCAGCATCCCGGCGATCATCGCCAACCCGCCGCCACCGGTGACAGCCAGCGCCATTCGCGCGCCCTGACGGCCTTCGGGCAGGTGTTTCCAATAGCCGATCAGCAGGAAGGAACTCAACGAGGTCAACTCCCAGAAGATCAACAAAAGCAGGATGTTGTCGGACAGAACGATCCCGACCATCGCGCCCTGAAACAGCAGCAGATAGGTATAGAACTGCCCCATCGGATCTTCGCGCGACAAGTAAAACCGCGCATATAGGATGATCAGCAGACCGATGCCCAAGATCAGCAGGGCAAACAGAAAACCAAGCCCGTCCAGCATGAAGTTCGCGTTCAGCCCCAGGCCCGGTATCCAGTCGTACCGGGCGGTCACGACCTCACCTCGCATGACCGAGGGGATGTGGATCAACAACCCCATCAGGGCCAGGAAGGTGGTCAACCCAGCGGCCGAGGCGGCTGCGTTTCGTCCCGCCCGGATCAGGAGGGCTGGAAACACAGCTCCGATAAAGGGAAGGGCCGCGATGAGGAATAGGGACAAGTGCGATACTCCGGTCTGAGCGGTCAATATGATTGAATTGGTAAGGATAATTTATTGACTGTCCAAAAATTGCAAGGTTTCGAACGGCCTCAAAAGATGTATTCCGGATGTGATTAACCTGCGTAATAATGACGCGAACTTGAACGGGTGGCCGGTTTTCCGCGCAGCACCGGCCCCGCTGCTGTGTTAGAAAACACCCGTCAGCGCAGGAGGGCGCCGCATGGCAGACAGGACAAACCGGACCCGAAGGTGGGTTTTGCTGGGTGGTGGGGCCGCCATCGCAGCAGGGTTTGCGATACGGGAATATCGTCTGATCCCGCAGGATTATTCGGGCGGTCAGCTGGACGTATCTCAGGCGCATCAGCAGGCGGTTTCGGGCGATGTTCTGCTGGTGGATATCCGCACACCGCGCGAATGGCGCGCAACCGGCATCGGGCAGGGGGCGCAGCCGCTGGATATGCGGCGGGACGATTTTGTTCAGGCTTTGACGACGTTGACGGGCGGAGATCAATCCGCCCCCGTTGCCCTGATCTGCGCCCGCGGGGTCCGCTCAGCCCGGCTGAGCAACCAACTGACCGAGGCGGGGTTCACCAATATCATCGATGTGCCCGAAGGCATGCTGGGGTCTGCCGCCGGGCCGGGCTGGGTGCGCGCCGGGTTGCCGGTCGAAGCTTATACCGAGGGGACGTGATGGAAACGAAATACTGGCTGTCTTTTTGTTTGGCTTGCGCAGGAAGCTCGGCCCTTGCCGATTGTGGTCCGGATCAAGGGACCTGCCAGACGCCGTCGGGCGAATATCACATAGAATTGCCCAACGCCGAAAACCCGCCATTGGTGGTTTTCCTGCATGGCTATGGGGGCAGCGGTGCCGGAACCATGAGAAACCGCGCTATGGTGGACCCATTGCTAGAGCGTGGCTATGCCGTCATGGCTCCGGAAGCGCTGGAACGACCGGACAGGGGCGGCACCAAAAGCTGGAACTTCTATCCGGGCTTTGGGGATCGTGATGAAACCGCGTTTCTTAGCGAAACGGTCGAAGATGCGGCCGCGCGCTTTGGCATCGACAGTGAACGCGCGATACTTGGCGGGTTCTCGGCTGGTGGCTTCATGGTGAATTACCTGGCCTGCGCGGCACCCGATACATTCTCGGCCTATGTGCCCGTCTCGGGCGGGTTCTGGCGTCCGCATCCCGAAGCCTGCGAAGGGCCGGTTCGGATGTTCCACACCCATGGTTGGACCGACAATGTGGTCCCGTTAGAAGGGCGTCTGCTGGGCGGCGGGCGCTTTCATCAGGGCGATATCTTTGCGGGCCTCGAAATCTGGCGCATCGCCAACGAATGCGAGGATACGAAGCCCAGCGGGTTTTCGACCACCGGGCAATTCATGCGGCGCAACTGGATGGGATGCGCCGAAGGCAGTGCGCTGGAATTTGCGCTGTTTCCCGGCGGTCACAACGTGCCAAGTGGCTGGGCTGACATGATGCTGGACTGGTACGAGGGGTTGCCCGGCGGCTGATTACTCCGCCGGGGTCATTGTGCCTTTGCCTTCGATCAGCCGCTTCAATTCATCCCGGTGACGACGGGCCGAGCGGGTGATGGCCGGTTCGGCAAAATCCTCGCGCATGCCAACCATGCGGCGGGCGGTACCGGCGGACACGCCGCTGAGCGCAGACAGCGGGATCGCCAGTGCTAGGCTGATCGCAATCGGGGCCAGCCAGACCGAGACCAGACCGGCCAGAATACCAACGCTCAGCGCGATGCCGCTGATGGTTTCCAGCGTGTGGCACAGGATCAGGGTGCGCAAGGAATAGCTGCCGCCATCGCGTGCCTGTGGCGACCAGCCCCTTTGAATGCCCAAGGCGGTGCGGAACACGGCGATCATCTGCTGCACCATCAGGATCGGTGCGTAGAGGATCGACAAGATGACCTCGAACAGGAACGAGGTGAAGAACCGCCGCCAGCCGCCGAAATCGGAATAGCGCACACCGCTGAGGGGCAGGGCGGCCACACCCAGAACCTTGGGGGCCAGCAGCATGGCGTACATGACCAGAATGATCAGCACGTGGCGCGTCTCGGTCATTTCGGGCCATTGCGGGAACAGCGGATTATCGGGGCTGAAGTAATGCAGAACCGAGGCCTCTTCGCCCTGACCGATCAGCGCCCACATCAGCAGCAGCGCAAACCACAAAGGCGACATCAGATATCCAACCGCCCCATGGAACATGTGAAACCGCGAGACCGAGCGGAACCCGCGCGAGCCCAGAAGTTTCAGATGCTGCAGGTTGCCCTGACACCAGCGGCGATCCCGCATGGCGTGGTCGATGAGTGTGGGTGGGGTTTCTTCGTAAGACCCCCGGATGCGCGGCAGGAACCGCACAGCCCAACCGGCGCGGCGCAGCAGACCGGCCTCGACGAAATCGTGGCTCATGATCAGCTTTTCCTGCCCGGTCAAGGACCGCAGCTTGGGCAGACCGGCACATGTGGCGAAGGCCCTGGTGCGGATGATGGCGTTGTGGCCCCAATAATTGCCCTCTTGCCCGCACCAGCGGGCCAGACCTTCGGCAAAGGCGATGCCATAAACGCCATTGGCAAACTGCTGCATCCGGGCAAAGACCGACTGCGCGCCGATCAGTTGCGGGTAGCTTTGGATCAGGCCTGCGCCCGGGTCGCGCGCCAGCGAATCCGTCAGGCGGGCGATGGCGCGGCCGGTCATCAGGCTGTCGGCGTCCAGAACCAGCATCGCGTCCCAATCCGCGCCCCAGCGGCTGACCCAATCGGCGATATTGCCAACCTTGCGGTCCGTGTTCTGAGGACGGCGGCGGTAATAGAGCTTCAGGTCCGGGGCCAAGGTCGTGCGCAGCGCTTCGATACTGGCTTGCTCTTGCGCGGCGATATCCGGGTCGCGCGTGTCCGACAGGATGAACATCGCGTATTCATGCTGACCGCCCCGCGCGCGCAGTTCTTCCAGCATGGTGCGGGCATTGCCCAGCACGAACCACGGGACCTCATTATAGGTCGGCATCAACAGGGCCACGCGCAACGGTTGCGCGCGTTCCCGTCTGACCGGACGGTCCTGCCGGGACAGGGAAATCATGCCCAGAAGCACCGTGCAGACGGTGAAGGAAATCCAGAAGAAGTTGAACGAGATCAGTGCCAGCAGAATGCCTTCGACCAGATTGATCCCCTCGGCCCCGAACCAGTCGCTCATGACCCAGAGCAGGCCCAGCGTTGCCGCCATGGCGGGCGAAAAGGCCAGCGCGCGCCAGAACCCGGCGGATCGGCGTTTGCCCGACGGCACCCCGGCATCGCGGAACCCCGCGCGGAAATCCTGCGCGGGCATGGCCAAGGGCGCCTCGGGCGGCATGATATGCAGATCGCGGCTCATGTGGTCCAACGGTACAGCCAGACTTCGGAGGCCGGTTGCTTGCCCACCAGCAGCTGCGCGCGCAGTTCAACATAATCGCGGTCGCCGGGCTGGAACGAGAAGGCCAGACGCACACCGCCTGTGTCCGGGTTGCGTTGCAACACGCCGTCCGAGGTTTCGGCATGGGGCGAATTGGCAAAAATGCGAATGGCGTCCAGATCGTCGAACAACTCGCTGGGTTCGAAATCGATCACGGCCAGACGGCCTTCGCCAAAGGTATTCTCACCCATCGCCGTGTTGATGACACGCGGCATCGAGGTGCGCTGCGGCTCTTCACCCCAGATCAGGCGATAGCTGAGGTCCACCTGACTGCCTGCAGCATAGGGTTCCGCCGGACGCCAATAGGCAACGATGTTGTCATAGATTTCCTGATCGGCCGGAATCTCGACCAGTGTGACGGTGCCCTTGCCCCAGTCATCCCCCGGTTCGACCCACAGGCTGGGGCGCTTGTGATAATTCGCCTCAAGATCCGCATAGTCCGAGAATTCGCGCTTGCGCTGCATAAGACCAAACCCTTTGGGGTTGGTGTCCACGAAAGATGAGATTTGCAGGCGCGTCGGGTTGGCCAGAGGCCGCCAGATAACCTCACCCGCGCCATTGCGGATCAGCAGCCCGTCGCTGTCGTGCACGGCGGGGCGGAAATCGTCGAACCGGCTGTGGTTGGTCTGATCAAACAGGAACATCGAGGTTCCAGGCGCGATGCCGACGTGATCCAGCTCGGTGCGCGGGAACAGGGTGGCTTCGACATCCATGATGCAGTCGGCACCGGCGGTAACGTTGAAACGATAGGCCCCGGTCACGCTGGGGCTGTCCATCAACGCGTGGACCACCATGTTGCGCTGGCCCGGTTCCGGGCGTTCCAGCCAGAAGCGGATAAATTCCGGGAATTCCTCACCATCCGGATCGCCGGTTTTCAGCGCCAGACCGCGGGCGGACAGACCGTAAACCTCGTGCAGGCCGATGGCGCGGAAATAGCTGGCCCCCTGCCAGACGCAGAACTCATCTGTTTTGCCGGGGCGGTGCATTTCGGTGCGCAGGCGCAGGCCCGAGAAGCCCAGCGTGTCGTCGATAGGCAGGGTCGGAACCTCATCCGACTTGTCGAACATCGCAAGATCGAAGGCCACCGGTTTGGTCATGCCATTCTCCACCGTCGACACTTTGACCGTGCGCGGGAAGTACAGGCCCGGCGTGAAGAAATCGACGTTGAAGGGGGTCTCGGTCTCGTACCAAAGGGCGCGATCCAGACGGAACCGGATCGAGCGGTATTGCTGGTACGTCAGGTCCTGCCATTCCTGCGGCACCATCTCACGCTCGGCAAAGGGGCGGCTGGCCAGTTCACGGGCCAACTCGATCACATGATCGCGGTCAAATGGCACGTCTCCGCCCGAGGCAAAGGTGGCGGGCGCCAGAAACAGCGCGGAGGTTGAGGCCAGAAATGCGCGGCGCGTCAAAGTCATTTCTTAGATTTCCACGGATGAGATTTGAACCAGCCGGCCAGATAGGCCACTGCAATGATCATGGCAAAGCCAATCATGTTGGCGGCGAAAACGGTGGCACCATCCCGCCCAGCCTGATCCAGCGCAACGCCGATCAGACGGGCTGCCGCCATCGAGAAGACGAACACCGCAAGCGATTGCTGGCCGACCTTGGTCACCAGCTTCAGCACCACCTGCCAAACCCGTGCGCCGACACTGTGGCCCGAGGCGATCAGGCGGTGGCCATGCTCACCCGCGACGACCCAGCCCAGATAGGCCAGCGACAGGAAGTGGATGTAGCGGAACAGGCCAAACTCGGTCTTGCCGCGCAGTTCCTTGGTCAGGGGCCAGATCTCGTGGATTTCTTCGGCCAGGCCGGGGGCTGCAGATTGCACCCACAAGAACACTTTCCACGACCCGATAGGCGCGGACAGAACCAGAAACGCAATCGCCGCCCAGATCAGTGTTTTTGACACCGGCGGGGCAGGGATCCAGCCTCGCATGAAGGCAAAGCCGGTGAAGAACAGCAACTGCCAGCCGAACGGGTTGAAGAACCATTGCCGGTCCGACCAAGGCTCGGCCGGAAGGGCAAGCGCGCCGGTCTGAGCCACCAGCCAGATCGACACCGAAGCCAGCGCGACGGCCCAGAACCCGATGCGCGACAACGCCATGAACAGCGGCATCATCGCCAGCACGACCAGATACATCGGCAGGATGTCAAAGTAGTTGGGCACATAGGTCAGGGTGAAAATCCCGACCATCTGCGGCAGCGGATCGTTGAAGAAATGCTGCAGGTTCAGGGACGAGACGTAGTTCTTTGTAAACAGGCCGGAATTATCCAACGCCGCCATGGTCATGGCGACAAAGAAGAACAGACAGATATGCGCCCAATAGACCTGCCAGATGCGGAACGCCACGCGGGCGGTGCCCATCCACCAACCCTTGCGCAGAAACGCGCCGCCAAAGGCGATGGCCGAGGCCATGCCGGAACAGAACACAAAGATCTCGGTAGCGTCGGAAAACCCGAAGCGCGCCGGAATCCAGCTTGTCCAGGGGTTGCCGGGGATATGGGCAACCAGAATGATGAACATCGCGATGCCGCGATAGAAATCCAGTCGCGGGTCGCGCACGGTTGCCGGATCGGCCACCGGGGCCGCCACAGGCGCAAAATCAGAAGCGGGCGATGCAGTCGCCATACGTTTTCTGTCCTTCTTGGTCTTTTTGTTATTCGGCCGGGACGCTTTGAGCGTCTCCGCTGTCGCGGGCCGCGTCGATCAGGGCGCGGCGCGCAAGTGCGTAATTGTCCTCGCCCCCGGCACGTTTGGCGCGCCGGTCGTCCAGGATGCGCTCCACCGCGTCCAGACGCCCGGCGCGCAGGCCGGAATCGATTGTGATGCGCTCGAATACATCACGTTGTGCGTGGCTGCCACCTGCCATTTGCATGCCAGCGCGCGCGGTCGACAGGAAATCGAAGGCCGCGCCATAAAGCCCGTCGCCGAAGGCCTCCAGGCCCTTGGCCGCAGCAATGCCCGGATCGGACATGCGGATCGGGGTGTCCCCCTGATTGCGTTGCGCATCCTTCTGAATGCGCTGCAACATTTTGCCCGTCGCGTCCGCGCGGTTGTCACCGGTCAACGCCAGCAGGTAATGCAAGTCGGCAAAGATCAGGCAGCCATCCTCGGTCCGCGCGGCGCTGAGGTCGGCGAGTTCTTCCCAGCGGTTGCCGACATCGATGCCCTCAAGCTCCAACCGGGACAGCAGCGAGGTTGCGTTCGAGATATCGCGGTAATCGTCCGTCTTGTCCTTGCGGATATGCTGATCATACAGCGCCATCACCTGATCGACCTGACCCAGATCCAGATGCATCAACGCCTTGTGCCACCAGACGTGATAGCGGAAGTTGTTGCAATGCGCCCAGGCGTCCTCGCGCCCGGCAAGCCAATCCAGACCCAGTTGCGCGTTGCCCGTCATCTCGTGGACGTGAGCGACAGCATGCAGACCCCAGGCATCGTCTGACACCATCCACAGTGCCTGACGACCGGCAATCTCGGCCTTTTCATAGGCGCCAGTTTCTTCCAGCGCGAAGGAATGGCAGCCCAGCAAATAGCCGCGTCCGGCATGATCCGGCTCATAAGCGGGCAGAACCCGTTCAATCGACCGGCGCATTCCCGCCGAGTCGCCCAATACAAACCGCGTTGCATGGCTGAGTTTCATCGCCAGCGTGTCGGTAGGATGGGCGCACAGAACCTCTTCGAATTTCTGCACAGCTTGCGAGGGCAGGTCGGCCAGATAGAGCGACAAAGCGTCGACATACAGCTTCTCACGCGCCGACACGGTCTGGCGTGTCATTGCCGTGTTGGCTGCGGCCAAAGCCTCGGTCGCGACGGGCAACATCTCGCGCCGACCCAGCAGAACCATGAACAGACCCTTGATCGCATGACCCAATGCGAAATCCGGCTCAAGCTCGAGCACTTTGCCCAGATGCTGAGGGGTGATTGCCGCGTGCGCCATGAACCCAAGCAGAACACCATCCCACGCTTCGACGGCTGCCGGGTGGCTGAGGGTGTTCATTTGTCCAAAAACGTCTTGTTTCATACTTGGGTCCAATCTGATTGCGATATTTGACACTGTTCGATTTATCAGAGTGTGCGGGCGCGTCGTAACAGTATCGACCCTGCTCTCGAATTGGTGAAAAGCCGTGTGCGCAAAAATTGAAAAAAACCGCCGATTCAAGGGCATGTTTCAGCAACTTGCCGCCGAAATGGGCAAGTGTTTCAGTCTTCGAAGGGGTTTTCAGCGCCTAAAACTGCATCAGTATCCGCACCGAACGCCGGCGGGGCATGCCGATATGTTACAGGCGTGCGTGACAGGTTCAGGGGATTCCCGATCAGTTTCACCTCGGCAGGATCGGCCTGCATGGCGATCTGCATGCCACGGGCCGCCACCTGATCCGAGGCAAAAACCTGATCCAACGTCCGCACCGGGCCAACCGGCACTTTGCGGGTTTCAAGCTCGGAAATCACCGTGGCCGTTGCCTGGGATTTCATTGCCGGACGCAGCACCGCGTTCAGGGCATCGCGATGTTCAAGCCGCGCGGGGTTGGTTGCAAAACGCGGATCGTCGGCCAGTTCGGGATGCCCGATGAAATCGCAGAAGCGGCGGAACTGGCTGTCATTGCCAACTGCCAGAATCACGTGGCCATCGGAGGTTTCATAAACCTCGTAGGGCACGATATTGGGATGCCCGTTACCGCGCCGCTGGGGCACATCGCCCGAGGTCAGATAGTTCACGCCTTCATTGATCAACCAGGCCACCTGCGAATCCACCAGCGCCAGATCGATCTGCTGGCCTTCGCCGGTCAGATCGCGGTGACGCAGCGCCGCCAGAATGCCGACAGTCGCATACATGCCGCACATGACATCGGCGATGCCAACACCCACTTTCATCGGCGCGCCATCGGTATCGCCGGTCAGCGACATGATCCCACCATAGCCTTGCGCCATCAGGTCATAACCGGGCTTGCTGGAATTGGGTCCGGTCTGCCCGTATCCGGAGATTGAGCAATAGACGAGTCCCGGAAGATCCTGAGACAAGCTGTTGTAATCCAGCCCGTATTTCGCCAGCCCGCCGGGCTTGAAGTTCTCGATCAGAATATCGGCATGCGAGGCAAGGCGTTTGATTTCAGCCTGTCCCTCGGGCGTTGCGATGTCGATGGCAACGGATTTCTTGTTGCGGTTGGCCGACATGAAATAGGCGCTCAGGTCCGAGCGGTTGCCATCCCCATCCGCAACATACGGAGGGCCCCATTGCCGCGTATCGTCCCCGCCGGTCGCGGGGTTTTCGATCTTGATGACGGTTGCACCCAGATCGCCCAGCAATTGCGTGCAGGTCGGTCCGGCCAGAATGCGCGACAGGTCCAGAACCTTGACGCCCTTCAGCGGTCCTTCAGATGCGGCCATCATACCCTCCACGATCAATCTCGGCGGCGATCACAGTAAAGCGGTCGGCCTTCATCGCCTCGTTCAATGCTGCGCGCAGTTCTGCGCGGTTGCGCACGGTATGTCCATAGCCGCCAAAGGCGCGGCCCATCGCGGCAAAGTCGTGGCGGTCGAAATCAACGCCCCGGTTGCCCATCTGGCGCTGGCGCTGTTTCAACTCGATCAGGGCCAGCGAGGCATCGACAAAGACCAGAAAGATCGGGTTGCCCCCCATCTCGGCGGCGGTCGAAAGCTCTCCGGCGATCATCAGGAATCCGGCATCGCCCGAAAAGCTGATCACCGGGCGGTCAGGTTCGGCCAAGCTCAGGCCCATCGCCATCGGAAGGGCGCAACCCATTGTGCACAAAGCAGAAGACTGGATCAGCCCGCGCGGCTCTTGGCACTCCCACATCTGGCTCAGCAGGATACGGTGTGCGCCGCTATCGGCCGAAGCCAGCGTGTTTTCGGGCAGCACGGCGCGGGTTTCGGCGATCACACCCGCAGGGCCCCATTCGTCGTCCTGCGGGAAGGCTTGCGCCAGCGCGGCCTTGACCTGAGCGGGCTCTCCACCGGGCCACGTGGCGCGGGCCGGGTTGCCTTTGGCAATCGCCTCCAGCGTCTGGCCGGTATCGGCCACCAGATTCAGGCCGGCCTGATGCATGTAGTGATCGTTCACCACGGCCGAGATGTCGATGACGCGCTTTTCGTCCGGATCCCAGATCTCGCGCCAGCCGGGGCGCATTTCGATGGGGTCATAGCCAAGGCACAGAACCAGATCGGACTGTTCGATCAGCGGCACCAGATGTTTGTCGGCCAGAGGCGACAGCCCCGCGCCGCCCAGACACAAAGGGTGATCCTCGGGGATCACGCCCTTTGCCTTGTAAGTGGTGACAAAAGGAATGCTGAAATGTTCTAGAAACGCCTGAACCACACTGCGCGAGTCGTCATACAGCACATCCAGCCCGATGATCGCGACGGGACGTTCGGCCTCGGCCACCCAGCGGCGGGCCTTGGACAGGCAGTCGCCTTCCGGGGCTACAGCCGCCACCTTGGCCAGGCGGCGGCGTTTGGGCGAAGACATACGCGCATCCGCAACCGAGATTGGCACGTCGATATGGACCGGGCCGGGGCGGGGCTGATTGGCCAGAGAGACTGCCTTATCCGCAATGATATCCGCGCCTTCGGCGGTCATCACATAGGTGGCCTTGGTGATCGAGCGGTAGACCTGTGAATGGTCCATGACCTGATGGGTATAGGTCAGCGCCTCGTCTGCATCCACACAGCCGGTCAGCACGATCATCGGCACCCGGTCCTGAAACGCATTGGCCACCACGTTGATCCCGTTCATCGCACCCGGCCCGATGGTCGCAACCAGAATGGCGGGCGCGCCGTCGCGGTGATGCATGGCCTCGGCCATGAAGCCCGCGGCGTTTTCGTGCTTGGTCAGATGGAAGGTGATGCCCGCCTTTTCCAGCGCATCAACCAGCGTCAGAACCTCGCCGCCCGGCATCCCGAATGCGTGGCGGCAACCCGCCTCGTACAGCCGTTGGGCCAGAAGGTCCGCAGCGCGGGGGGACAGGTCCTGCATCAGTCATGCTCCGAATTAGCCAATGGGAAGCAAATGTCTGACATCCCTAACAGAGGCAAGCCGGATCACGCCAGTGTGACTATTTGACTGCGGAATCCGCGATGGATTGAAACTTTGCGTCCAATTCTTCGGCAATCGCAGACAGCGCCGCGCCGCCTTCGTC
Organism: Ruegeria sp. N4; assembly: GCF_056531425.1. Lineage (NCBI taxonomy): Bacteria > Pseudomonadati > Pseudomonadota > Alphaproteobacteria > Rhodobacterales > Roseobacteraceae > Ruegeria > Ruegeria sp. N4. The sequence goes on along the minus strand of NZ_JBQFLT010000001.1, from coordinate 934,037 downwards.
AGCGTAAGGCTGGAAGACAAAGCTGGGTGTTTTGTAAGACAAGGTCGCCGTGCCATCGTCATTTTCGGTGACGTAAAACCGGATCGGCGCTTCGATCATCGCAGCGGTCGAGGTTTCCAGAACGCGCACGGCAAAATCGTTGTTGAACACGCCGATCACGCGGTTGCCGGGGATGGTAATCCCACGCGCCGCAGCGGCCTTGGTCGGACCGGCCTGCGTGACCACGATCAGCCCATTGGCTTTCACTGCCGCTTTCGTGTCAGCGACCAACGCCTCATAGGATTTTTTGCTGTCAAACACGGCCCATCCGGGCAAAGGCTCATCCGCAAAGGCGGGCAGAGCCAGCAAACACGCAAACGCAACGACAGGTTTCATCGCAGGCCCTCCGTCAACTTGGCTGCCTGCTTGATGCCAGAATTCGCGTGTCGGCGCACTCACATTCTTGTGCCGTTACCTGTTAGTCAGCGCGTCGCTTCAACAGATAGATATCCATGATCCATCCATGTGCGGCCCGATGTCTGGCGCGATTGGCCAGAATCTCTTCTGCAACGTCGGCCAGCGGTCCGTGGATCAGGATCTCTTCCTTCATTCCGACATAGGCGCCCCACCAGATGTCATACTCGGCCATGTCCAGTGACTGGAACGAACACTCTCCATCCAGCATGACGGCGACATTCGACGCGCCAAGGGGCCAGCCCTCGTCCCGCAAGCGCCGCCCTGTCGTGACGACATAAGGCGCGCCGATCTCGTTGATCGGGATCGCATGGGCCGCCGTCAGCGCTTGCAACGCGGTGATGCCGGGGATCACCCGCTTGTTCGGCTGCGGATTCAGCCGGGCCGCGATGCGCAAAGAACTGTCATAAAGCGACGGGTCGCCCCAGATCAGCAGGGCAACCTTGCTGGCCGTCGAATGGGCCGAGATCACCTTTTGCCAGCGCAGGGCGATGGCGTCGTGCCACTCATCCACGCCTTGCAGATAACCGTCCTCGGACCGCCGTTTGGGAATGTCGAAATAGGCGATCTGCGGCGAGGTGTCAGTGACCGTGGCGATGATCTCTTCGCGCAACCCGGCCAGATCGGCCTTGTTCTCACCCTTGCGCGGGATCAGGATCAGATCGGCCTCGCGGATTGCCTCAATGCCTTGCCGGGTCACATGATCGGGGTTGCCGGTGCCGATCCCGATCAGGGTCAGATCATACATCATCCAACTCCGCCAATGGACCATAAAGGATCAGGGCAGGGGCCGTGCCGATTTCGGATTTCAGCGTGTCCGCAAGCGCCCCGATGGTGGATCGATGCAGCACCTGTTCTGGGGTCGACACGGATTCCGCCATCAGCGCGGGCGTGTCCAACGGCAGGCCATGTGCATGCAGCGCCTCGACCAGCAGGGGAAAGGTGCGCTTGCCCATGAACACAACCGTCGTGGCCATTCCATCGGCCAAAGCGGGCAGGTTCAGATCGTCCGGTAACTGCCCGCTGACATCATGGCCGGTGACAAATTGCACCCGCCGCGCCGTCAAGCGACGTGTCAGCGGGATACCAGCAGCGGCGGCTGCCGCGACAGCCGAGGGGATGCCCGGAATGACCTCGTACTCGATCCCGGCCTCGCGCAATGCCACCAGTTCCTCCTCCAGCCGCCCGAACAGCCCGCCATCGCCGGATTTCAACCGCACCACGCGCTGACCGGTCTGCGCATATTCGACCAGCAAGCGGCTCACATGATCCTGCTTGGGCGAGGGGCGTCCGGCGCGTTTGCCGACGCCGACCAGATCCGCATCCTCGCGCGCATGCGTCAAAATCGGCCCACTGCTCAGGTCATCGAACAGCACCGCGTCGGCCTTTTGCATCCGGTCCACGGCCTTGAGCGTCAACAGCTCCGGGTCGCCGGGGCCTGAGCCTACGAAAGAGACAAAACCGCTCATGCCGAGGCCTCGGCAATCAGGTGAAAGAACGTGCCGGTGACGTTGCCGCGCACCGATCCGGTTTGGGGGCCTTCGGTTCCCTCGGCATCAAACACCCGCGCCAAGGGGGCATCGGGCTGTTCGACAATCGAGGAATAGTGGAACTCATGCCCCCGCAGGGCTGTCCCTGCCGCAAGTCCCGGCATCGGGGCCAGAAGTTCAGCCCGGCGATAGCCCAGATTGAATTTGCGCTTTTCGTAAGATGTGACCAACCCAAGCAGCCCGGCCATCCTGTGCCGCGTACCGTCCTTGTCGATCAACCCTTCGCCCAACGCCATGTACCCGCCGCATTCGCCGTGAACCGGTTTGGTTTCCGCGTGGCGCCGCAGTCCGGTCAGGAAGGTATCAGCAGCAGCAAGCGTTCCTGCGTGCAATTCGGGGTATCCACCCGGCAACCAGACCAGATCGGCATCCGCCGCCGGGGCCTCATCCGCCAAAGGCGAGAAGGGCAGCACCTCGGCCCCGGCCCTGCGCCAGCCCTCCAGCAAATGTGGGTAGGTAAAGGAAAATGCCGCATCCTGTGCTAATGCAATCCGCTGGGCCGGGGGGCGCGGCAGCGCGGCTGACGATGGCCCAGCTGGGCCTGAGGAGGCCGCCCGCTTGATCGCTTCCAGATCTACATGCTCACGCAGGAAGGCCGCATATCCGGCGATGGCGCTTTCCAGATCGGGATGTTCGACGGCCTGGATCAGGCCCAGATGCCGTTCGGGCAGGGTCAGATCACCGCGTCTTGGTAGCACGCCCAGAACCGGCAGCCCCGCGCGTTCCATGCCCAAGCGGGTCAGACGCTCGTGGCGCGGGCTGGCACAGCGGTTCAGGATCACGCCGGCAAAGGGCAAGTCGGGGGTGTACATCTTGAACCCCAGCGCCGTCGCCGCCGCCGATTGCGCCTGTCCGCCCACATCCAGCACCAGCACCACCGGCCAGCCCATCCGCTGCGCTGTCTCGGCGCTGGACCCATGCCCCAGCTCTCCGGGCTTCGCGACGCCATCAAACAACCCCATCGAGCCTTCGGCGACCACAATATCCGCCCCGTCCGCCTGCGCAGAGATCGCGTTCAACAGCGGATCGCCCATCGCCCAACTGTCGAGGTTGAACGAGGCCCGCCCCGCCGCCGCCCGGTGAAAGGCCGGGTCGATATAGTCGGGGCCACTTTTGAACGGTTGAACGGTCAGGCCGTCCTCGGCCAACGCACGCAGAAGACCCAACATAACGGTGGTCTTACCGGTGCCGGAAGACGGGGCCGAGATCAGAATGCCCGGAGGATTAGTCATCACCATGGCTCCAGCTTGACCACGGGCTGTCCGCGCCTTGCGGGCGATACCGGCGGTCATAGGTCTTGGAATACAGGCAGCTTTCGTCGAACCCTTCGCCCGCCAGCGCTGGTCCGACCATGATCAGTGCAGTGCGCGAGATGCCCTCGTCCAGTGCATCTTTCAACGTTTCCAAGGTCGCGCGGATGATCCGCTCATCCGGCCAACTGGCGCGGTAAACAACGGCCACCGGGCAATCCGCGCCGTAGGCCGGGGTCACGTCAGCGATAACCTTGTCCAGATTGCCAATCGACAGGTGAACGGCCAGCGTGGCCCCTGTGCGGGCGAAGTTCTCCAACGTCTCACCTTCGGGCATCGAAGATGCACGGCCGGGCGTCCGGGTCAGAATCACCGATTGCGCGAGGCCGGGCAGGGTCAGTTCAGTGCCCAGAGCCGCCGCCGCCGCGGCAAAAGACGGCACGCCGGGCGTGACGCTGACCGGAATGCCCATCTCTTTCAACCGACGGATCTGTTCCCCCATCGCGGACCAGACCGACAGATCGCCTGAATGCAGCCGGGCCACGTCTTGCCCCGCTTTATGGGCCGCTTCAATCTCGGTCATGATCTGGTCCAGATCCATCGGCGCGGTATTCACGATCTTCGCGCCTTCGGGGCAATGGCTCAGGATCTCCTCCGGCACCAGCGAGCCAGCATAAAGGCACACCGGGCAAGAGGCGATGATATCGCGCCCGCGCAGGGTCAGCAGGTCGGCGGCACCCGGTCCGGCACCAATGAAATGAACGGTCATGTCTGTCCTCCGATGGCAATGGCGCAGGTGGCCAGCCGGTCGTCTGAGATGTGTCTGGGTGTAAGCAGCCGCGCGCCGAACCCGGCGGCAGCCAAAGCGGATGCTTCGGCCACGCTGCCGGTGCCATAGCTGGCGCGGCTGCGGGCTGAGCATGTCAGGGTGCGCTGTCCGACCAGGTCAGCGGGTGCAACAAGGTGCAAGGGCAGGTCAACGATTGCCGCAAAGGCGTCCAACGCGGCGTGGCCGTCCTTGTCCGCAACCGTCGCCAGCGCATCCACGGCATGGCCCGAGGACGCCTGATCGTAGGCCGCTTTCAGGCTGTCCACCGTGGCGGAGCTGGAAAAACCAAGACCGGCGACGATCATAGGGTCACGCTCCACTGCACCACAGGGTAGGCGGATTTCCATCCGCGCCGAGGGCCCAGAGCGCCCGCCTGCGCCAATTCAATCCGCAGCAAGTCGCCGCCAAGGGCCTCGTGCCATTGGGCAAGCAAAGCCTCGCTTTCCAGCGTCACGGCATTGGCGACCAGCCGCGTGCCCGGTTTCAGGTTGTCGCGCAGCCAGACCAGCAAGGCCTCGGACAGCCCGCCGCCAATAAAAACCACATCAGGCATGGCCAAGCCGGGCAGAGCGTCGGGCGCGGTGCCATGGACGACCTCCAGCCGATCCTGCCCCAAAGTGTCCGCGTTGCGCCTAATGCGGTCTGCACGCTCGGCCAGCGGCTCGATCGAGGTTGCGGTCAGGGTCGGGTCGCACATCAACCATTCGATGCTGATCGAACCGGTTCCGCCGCCGATGTCCCACAGATGCTCGCCCCGTTGCGGTGCCATCGCGGACAGGGTCAGCGCGCGGATGGGTCTTTTGGTGATCTGACCATCCGTTTCAAAGATGTCGTCCGGCTTGCCGGATGCTTTGGGGAACGCCAGTCCGGGGCCGGTGACCTCAAGCCCGACACAGACCGGGTGATCGAACGTGCCCAGCAAGGCTTCGGTCAGCGTAACGGTTTGCGTGTTTTCGCGTGGCCCGCCCAGGGATTGCATCACATGCAGCGCGCTGTCGGCGAAACCTGTTTCGGTCAGATAGGTGGCCAATTCAGCCACCGCCTTGCCATCGCGCAGCAGCAAAATGGCACGCAACCCCGCCGCCAGATGCGGTCTCAGCCGTGTCAGCGGCGCGGCGTGCAGCCCAAAGGTCAGCGTGCTTTCCAGCGGCCAGCCCAGCCGGGCGGCGGCCAGCGAAAAGGTGGATTGACCCGGCAGGGCAGTCCATTCGCCCGCGTCAAAGGTTCTGGCAATGACCGAGCCCGCACCGAACCAGAACGGATCGCCCGACGCCAGCACAACCGTTGGCTGCCCGCGCAGTCCCGTCAGTATCGGGATGCCATCGGCAAACGGCACGGGCCATTCGATCCGTCCAGCCTGTGTTTCGGGGATCAGCGACAGATGACGGGGCGGGCCCATGACGACCTCGGCCCGATCCAGCACTTGACGACTTGCGGGCGGCAGGCCATCCAGTCCATCTTCGCCCAGCCCCAGAATGGTCAGCCACGGAGCCTTATTCATGCCCAACCTCCTGCTTCTTGGCGGCACGACCGAAGCCAATGCGCTGGCCCGCAGCCTTGCCGAAAGGGGGGTGAGCGCAATCTACTCTTACGCCGGGCGTGTGGACAATCCTCGCCCGCAACCTTTGCCGGTGCGCGTCGGCGGGTTCGGAGGGGCCGACGGACTGCACAGCTATATCTGCGACAACGCGATCACGCATGTCGTGGACGCAACGCATCCCTTTGCCGCGCAGATGAGCCGGAATGCCATCGCCGCCTGCGAAGCCGCAGGTGTTCCGCTGGTTTCGTTGACCCGACCGGCCTGGGTTCCGCAGCACGAAGACCGCTGGCAGCATGTTCCGGACATTCCGGCGGCTGTTGCTGCGCTTGAAGGCCCCGCTCGGCGCGTCTTTCTGGCTGTGGGCCGGATGCACCTGCAGGATTTCGCTGCCCAACCCCACCATGACTATTTGCTGCGGCTGGTTGACGAACCTGACAATGTGCCGCTGCCTAACGCCGATATTGTTGTCTCGCGCGGGCCGTTCACGGTTGAGGGCGACCTTGCGCTGATGAAACGCCACGCCACCGAACTGGTGATTTCGAAAAACGCAGGCGGCACCGGCGCGCGCGCCAAGCTGGACGCCGCGCGGGCGCTGGGCGTGCCAGTCCTGATGATCGACCGGCCCAGCCTGCCGCCCCGGCAGGAACTGTCCTCGGTCGTGCAAGTTCTGGACTGGCTGGCTCATCCCTGACCCTCGGCCAGAGTGAACCTTGGCGTGTAGACAATCGGCGCGCCGTCGCGTTCGATCACGCGCGTCAGAGAGGATCCGACAATCACAACCGTCTGCATGTCGGCCATATCCGGTGTCGCCTCGGCCAGCGTTGAGATTCGGATTGCTTCATCTGCCCGGGTCACGGCCCGTGCGAACAGGATCAACCGTTCTGGCTCACATTCTTCCCGCAGGATTTCCAGCGTTTTTACAAAACCTTCCGGGCGGGACTTTGAGCGCGGATTATAGAACGCCATGGCGAAATCGCCCTGTGCCGCAAGGCGCAGGCGCTTTTCGATCAGGGACCATGGCTTGAGGTTGTCGCTCAGGTTAATGGCGCAAAAGTCATGGCCCAAAGGCGCACCCGCACGGGCCGAGGCGGCCAGCATCGCGGTGATGCCGGGCAGTACGTCTACCGGAATATCACGCCATTCACGCGGCCCGTTTTCCATCGCCTCGAACACTGCCGCCGCCATGGCAAACACGCCCGGATCACCCGACGAAACCACGACCACGCGCTTCCCTTCTGCCGCCATTTGCAACGCATGTTGGGACCGGTCGATTTCGACACGGTTGTCGCTGGCATGCAGGGTCAAGCCCTCACGGTCGGCAACGCGGGCGACATAGGGAATGTAGCCGACAACATCAGTGGCCTTGGCCAGCGCTGTGGATACTTCGGGCGTCACCAGTTGTTCATCACCAGGGCCCAGCCCGGCGATCTTGACCCATCCGCTCATGGTCGCCGTCCTTGGCCATGCACGATGATAATCGAGAAATAAGGGGTAATGCCGTCCCCGTCCTCGGACAGCTTCCGCACCCGTTGATTGGGCATCTGCGCAAACTCGACGATCCAGGCCCGGTCAAAAAGACCCGCTGTCTTCAACGCCCGTTTGACCTTGTCGATATTGCGCCCGATCTTCATCACAACCAACGCATCGGTTTGCGCCATACGTCGCGCCAGATCATCTTCGGGCAAGGTTCCGACCAGCACGGTCAGCACATCATCGCCCCATGTGATCGGGTCGCCCGTTGCCGTCCACGCGCCGGACATGCCAGTGATTGCAGGCACCACATCTACATCAGCTTCATCGCGTAAGCGGCTGTAAAGATGCATGAATGACCCGTAGAAGAACGGATCACCCTCACACAGAACAACAACGTCCTCGCCTTTGTCGGCCAGCGTTTTCAGATGCCGTGCGCAATCTTCGTAGAAAGCGGCGAGCAATTCGTTATAGCGCGGGTCTGTCACGGGAATTTCCGTGGTAACAGGGTATTCCATCGGGAATTCCACCGCGTCTCCGGGGATCATGCCGTTGACGATCTTGCGCGCCTGACCGCTGCGGCCTGGCTTGCGGAAAAACGCCACGTGGCGGGCATTGCGCAGCAGCCGGTCGGCCCGGACGCTCATCAGATCCGGGTCGCCGGGGCCGAGGCCCACGCCGTATATCTTGCCCGTGCTCATTCGGCGCGGCTCGCGATGGCGTTGATTGCGGCCACGGTGATCGCGCTGCCGCCCAGACGGCCCTTGACGATGCAGGACGGCACCGGCTGCGCCTCCCACAAGGCGTCCTTGGATTCCATCGCGCCGACGAAACCCACCGGGCAGCCGATGATGGCGGCGGGGCGCGGGCAGTCGGGGTCTTCCAGCATGTTCAGCAGGTGGAACAGGGCGGTCGGCGCGTTTCCGATGGCGACCAGAGCGCCCTCCAGATGCGGCCGCCACAGCTCCAGCGCAGCGGCGGAGCGGGTGTTGCTCATCTCAGCCGCCAGCGGGCGCACGCGGTCGTCATGCAGGGTGCAGATCACCTCATTGTCGGAGGGCAGGCGGAAGCGGGTCACACCTTCGCTGACCATCCGCGCGTCGCACAGGATCGGCGCACCATTTTCCAGCGCGGTGCGGGCGGCGGTCACGAAACCGGGCGAGAAATGCACGAACTCTTCCAGCCCAACCATACCTGCGGCGTGGATCATGCGGACGGCGACCTGCTCCTCGTCGGTATCAAAACGGGCCAGATCGGCCTCGGACCGGATGGTGGCAAAGCTCTCCTTGTAGATCGCCGCGCCGTCGGTTTCGTATTCATAGGGCATCAGGTCAGGTCCATGGTCAAAAGTGTTTCGGGGCTGAGCCCGCGCTGACAGGGCTCATCCCCTGCGCGGCCCCGTTTGACAAGATCAAATCGTCCGTTCTGGCCGACCAAAGTGACGTCGGCAGGGGCCATGCGGGCGCATCCCTTGGCGCAGCCCGAGACATGTAGGCTGCCGGGAACGCGCGCAGCCAGGGCGCGGGCGATATCGCGGGTTTCCACTTGCGCTTGCGGGCAAAATGGCGCGCCGGGGCAGGCGTCGGTGGTCATCAGCGGGTCGGTGCCATTTGTTACAAAGTCCGGGGCAGGTATCGCCGCCCCGCCTTCCAGCAGGATCAGCCGCCACGGGGTGACACGCAGGGCTGTTGCGCCGCTATCGTCAATCAGATCATAAAGCTTGCGGGCCGGCAGCGACCCAAAAGCTGCGCCATACAGCGCACCCAGTTCACAGGGGCCGGGGTGCAGTTTTTCACCGACCGGGCCGGGTGCGTGTCCCTGCCATTCCTGCGGCAGCGCGTCGATGACCCGTGCCATGCGGCGCGTCTCGGGCGTATATGTTTCTGCAAACCACCGTGCCAAAGCGATGACATGGTCAATGGCATCGGCCTCGGCCACAGGTCGCCCGGTCTCGCAGCCGTCGGCGCGCAGGATCAAACCGTCAACGCCGGTTTCCAGACGAATATCCGCCGAATCCGCGCTCAGCAGTCGCGCGGGTCCGGTGTCGATGGCAAAACCGAACTTTGCGGGCAGGGCAGGCAGTTCTGCCAGCCGGTCAATCAATTCCTGCGTCAGCTGCGCGGTCAGATCACCCGCCTGATACAGCGGTGTGACCAGAATATTGCGCCGCACCTCGATGCCCGGTTCGGCATCCAGCAGGTCCAGCGCCGCCAGTTCCTTGAGCAGCGGCTGGTGGTCATAGTCCTCGACCCCCCGCAGTTGCAGATTGGCGCGGTTGGTCAGGTCGATGGTGCCATTTCCAAACCGATCTGCAAGGTCGCACAGACCCAGCGCCTGATCGACCGTCAGACGCGCCAGCCGGGGCCGTACCCGCACCACCAGACCGTCGCCCGACATCATCGGGCGGTGCGCGCCCGGGCACCAACCTTGAACGATTGGGGCGCTCATCCCAGTCCCTCCAAATCCGCGCGGATCGAGTTCCGGCGGGTGTTCCAAAGCCCCGCCTCCAAAAGGGCGCGGAACCGGTCCTGCATGGCCTGATGCGCCTGCGGGTTGGCCTCGGCCAGAAAGGCATCGACCTCGGCGTCTCCCAGCGTCGCGTCGTGATACAGATCGAACAGATGCGGCGCGACCGTGCCCGACAGATGCGCGAAGGACGCCATGTGATCCAATGTCGCCGCGATCTCGGCAGCGCCCCGGAACCCGTGCCGCTGCATTCCGGCGATCCAAGCAGGGTTGGCGGCGCGGGCATGGACAACGCGGCTTATCTCTTCGGGCAGGGTGCGCGCGCGAGGATTTTCAGGGTTGGTATTGTCCAGATGGTACAGCTGCGCCTCGCCGCCCGTCACCTTTTTGGCCGCCGCAAATCCGGCCTCGTGCGTGGCGTAATCGTTGGCCAGCAGCAGGTCGGTCTCGGTCAGGTCTTGCAGGTGGACAAAGCTGTCAGCATTGGCGACCTGCCGAGTGATGCCGTCGATATCCTGCGCGATATGCTCACCTTCCAGCGCATAGGAACTGGCCTGCAGCCATGCTTCACCCGCCTGCGCGCGGGCCTCATCCGTGTAAATTTCAGACAATTGCGTCATGTTCACGCCATAGCTGCCCGGCGCGGGGCCAAACACCCGCGCAGCCGGGGCCTGCCCGGCATAGGGGTTCCAGTCCGGTGCCTCATCCCGGTCGGCCAGTGCCCGCACCGCTTGACCATAAAGCGCCGAAAGCGTCGGGAACACATCGCGAAACAGGCCTGAGACGCGCAGGGTCACGTCCAGACGCGGACGGCTGAGGTCGGTGATCGGCAGAACTTCGATGCCCGACACGCGCTCGGACCCCTTGTCCCAGACCGGCTTGACGCCCAGCAGGTGCAGCGCCATGGCGAACTCTTCCCCGGCGGTGCGCATGGTGGCCGAACCCCAGAGATCGACGATCAGCCCCTTGGGGTAATCGCCCTCTTCCTGCAAGTGCCGCCGCACCAGTTCCTCGGCCAGTTTCACGCCCTGTGTATAGGCCGCGCGGGTGGGCACGGACCGTGGATCGGTGGTGTAGAGGTTGCGCCCAGTAGGCAGCACATCCGACCGGCCGCGATAAGGGGAACCCGAAGGGCCAGCTTCGATCCGTTTGCCCGCCAGCGCATCCAGCAAAGCGGTGCGTTCTGCATGGGCCGAGGGCGCGGGGTCGAAATTGCCGCTCACGTCGGGCACCCGGCCAAAGATATGCAGCCCGTCGCCGAACTGGCTTTCCTTGATGTCGCAGACAAAACGGTCGATGCGGGTGATCGCCTCGGCGGTGCAGGTGGCCTGATCGAGGCCGAGGTCGCTTTCCAGCCCGATGGCCTGCGCCTCATCCCGGATATCCTCTTGCAGGCGGTCGCGGCGCTTGGGGTCCAGCCCGTCGGCGTTCGAGAACTCGTCCAGCAGCGATTCCAGCCGCACCATCCGATCCGGCGTGCCGCTTTCCTTCATGGCGGGCGGGATATGGCCCAGCGTGACGGCCCCGATCCGGCGTTTGGCCTGCGCGGCCTCGCCGGGGTCGTTGACAATGAACGGGTAGATCACCGGCAGATCGCGGATCAGCGCCTCGGGCCAGCAGCCCGAGGACAGGGCGACGGATTTGCCGGGCAGCCATTCCAGCGTGCCATGCGCGCCGACATGGATCAGCGCATCCGCACCCAGCCCTTTGCGCAGCCACAGGTAAAACGCCACATAGCCATGGCGCGGGGTGCGCGAGAGGTCGTGGTAATCGTCATCGCGCAGCTCGGGCGTGCCGCGTTCCGGTTGCAGCGCGATCAGGGCCTTGCCACGGCGCAGGGCGGTGAAATGGAAGGCTTGGTCGGTACAGGCCGGGTCATCCTCGGGCTTGCCCCAGACGGTTTGCAGATCGCTGCGCAGGGTTTCGGGCAATTCGGCCAATGCGGTTAGGTAATCCGTCAGCGGCCATGAAATCCGGGCATCAGGCAGTTCGGATACGAAGTCTTCACCTGTTTCCCGGGGCGGCAGCCCCGGATCGCGCCCGACCCGCCCCCCAGGGCGGGCGCGATTGCGCCCACCCTCGGGCCGGTCGCGATCCTCAGTGCTGTATCCCTGCGTTTGTAGGTCATCCAAGATAGCCTCAGCCGAGGCCAGCGCGTCGAGGCCCACCGCGTGGGCCATCTGCCAGTCCTTGCCGGGATAGGTGGACAGAACCAGAGCAGGAATCTGATCGGCTTTGGGTTTGTCGTGCAGGGCCAGCCAGCCGGATACACGGTCGATGATCGCTTCGATCCGCTCGGGCTCGGCCCGGTGGGCGAAACGGGAATATTCCAGATGCGGGTCGCGCTTGCCCGGTTCCTTGAACGAGGCAATGCCTGCTGAGATCCGCCCGTCCACCTCGGGCAGTACCACGTGCATGGCGAGGTCGGCGGGGGACAGCCCGCGTTCCGCCTCGGCCCATGCCTTGCGGCGCGAGGTGGCCAGCGCCACCTGAAATACCGGCACGTTGGCGGCGTCCAGAGGCGAGGTGCCCGACGCGCCTTTGCCCGAGAATGAGGTGGCGTTGATGATGGCCGACGGGGCCAGCGCCACGACCTGCTCACGCAGCCAATCCGCCGCTGCGGGGGCTTTCAGCGATGGGGCGAACAGGCCCACTGCCTCGAATCCACGCGTGCGGAGGCTGCGGATCAGGGCCGCGACCGGGGCGGTGTCGGCTGAGGTCAGATAGGCCCGGTAGAAGGTGACAAGGATGCGTTTCGCGTCACCCGTGAATGCCGTATCCACCGGGATCACGCCGCGGTCCGGGCACCACGCGCCGCATTCGGGCAGCGTCTTGGCCCCCATCACCGGCCCGGCATAAAGCCCCGCCGCCAGCGCCATCTGCGCCAGGGCGGCCTGCGCCGCCACCTCTCCGCCGGTGTCGCACAGATGCGCCAGCCGCCGCAGGGTCGAGACGGGCAGGGTGGAATAGTCATCCAGCCGCGTATCCTCGCGCCCATCCGCAGGCAGCACCGCCAGCGCAATGCCTTTGGTCTGCGCCAGTGCCAGAACCTGTTGCAAGCCATAGGACCAGTAAGGCACACCACCGATCAGGCGGATCAGGATACCCTTCGCGCCTTCCAGCGTTTGCTCCACGTAAGTGTCAACCGACAGAGGATGCTTCAGCGCCGTCAGGTTCGCCAGCCGCATCGTCGGCATCCGCCCCTCGGGGCCGCCACCGCGATGCCAGCCCGCCGCGAAAGCGCCAAGGTCGCTGTCCGAGAAGGACAGCACCACCAGATCCGCCGGGCTCTGGCCCAGATCGGTCGGGGTCTCGGTTTCCTCTAACCCGTGGCTTTCGCGGAAGACGACGTGCATGGCTTACTCGGCGGCCTCGGTGACGCCTACGAGGATATCGCGGATCGCGGCCTCTTTGATGTCGTCATGCTCGGCAATCACGACCAGACGTGAGCGACGGTCCTCGCCGGGCTCCCACGGGCGGTCATACTGGTGGCGGACGCGCGCGCCAACGGCCTGCACAAGCAGACGCATGGGTTTGCCCTGAACGGCGGCATAGCCTTTGACGCGCAGGATGTTCAGTTCCTTGGCCAGACGTTCGATCTTGGCTACCAGATCGGCGGGATCGGTCTGTTCCGGCAACTCGACGATGATGCTTTCGAAATCGTCATGCTCGTGGTCATGGTGGCCGTCGTGATGCGAGGGGCGCGCGTCCATGTCATCTTCGGCGGCGGCCTCAAGGCCCAGCACGACGCGCACGTCCACGGCACCTTCGGCCACTTCAACCACGGGCAGGGGGCGCGGGGCTTCGGCAGCGATGACCTCTTTGGCTTTCGCCACACCCTCAGGACCGGCCAGATCGGGCTTGGTCAGCAGGATGATGTCGGCGCAGGAGATCTGATCCTCGAACACCTCGGACAGGGGCGTTTCGTGGTCGATCGAGTCATCGGCCAGCCGCTGGGCATCCACCGCTTCAACATTCGGGGCAAAACGACCTGCGGCCACAGCCTCGGCATCGGCCAGAGCGATCACGCCATCCACGGTGATTTTCGACCGGATATCGGGCCAGTCGAACGCCTTGAGCAGCGGTTTCGGCAGGGCGAGGCCCGAGGTTTCGATCAGGATGTGATCCGGGCGCGGCTCCAGCGCCATCAGCGCCTCGATCGTGGGGATGAAATCATCGGCCACGGTGCAGCAGATGCAGCCATTGGCCAGTTCCATGATGTTTTCCGCCGGGCAATCCGGGATGGCGCAGGATTTCAGGATGTCGCCATCAACGCCCACATCGCCGAACTCGTTGACCACCACGGCCAGACGCTTGCCCTGCGGGTTCTGCATCAGATGCTTGACCAGCGTGGTCTTGCCCGAGCCCAGAAAGCCGGTGATCACAGTGACGGGGAGTTTTTCGAGATTGCTCATTTCAGGGCTCCAATCGGGGGAATGCGCGAGGCGCAGTTCTTGCGGAAATGTTCGGGGCGCTCGCGCCATTTGACCAAGCCGTCCTCGGTGGCCAGATACTTGGTCGCTCCGTCGACGATGACGTCAACGTGATCGGTTTCATTGAGGTTCTCGTACACAAAGGTCCAGCGATCCGGCCCGCCGCGCAGCACGATGGAACAGCCCTGATCGCAGTTCGACAGGCATTCGACGGCTTTCAGCGTGACGCCCTCGGGCAGGTCCGCCTGTTCCAGCGCTTTGTGCAGCAATGTGCCAGGGCGCTGGTCATCATCCTCGATGGGCAGACCCCGGCGGCACGTGGTGCAAACCAGCAGCTCGACCGGCGCAGTCTCGGTCATGTCTCTCATCCCCCCAAATCCTCTTCGCGGGGGACGGGGTTTCATGCGGGCCACGCGATGCACATGGACCCGACACCGGAACACCCCGCCCGGTTTCAACTTCGGGTGCTGGCAGGTCTCCCGGCTTGCGGATGTCAGAGGCCCGGTTCGTCTGGCTCCTCTGTCGGATGTCCCGCCTTCCCGGCCTGGCAGGCCAGTGGCATTGGGCACCCTCTCCGGTCACGGTCGCGGGGGCGGCTGCGTTTGGCGGATAAACCGTTGACGCATTCCCTTTTCATCGGCTGTCGCCGACACCAACGACAGGGACATGCGGCACGTGTGGGCAGGTTGTCAAGCGCGATGCGACCACCATCGCGTGGCTAGGATGAAAAGCGACCTGCCAGCGTCGCTGGGCGGCATGACGCGGTGCCCGCGACATGGTCGCATACCGGAAAACACGCAGGGAGACGCGAATAATGAAAGTTGGGTTCATCGGACTTGGAAATGTGGGCGGAAAACTCTCGGGCTCGTTGCTGCGCAACGGGATCGACCTGACGGTCCATGACCTGAATGCAGACCTGGTGGAAGAATTCGTCGAAAAGGGCGCAAAGGCCGCCGAAAGCCCGGCCCAGCTGATGCACGATTGCGACGCGGTGATCACCTGCCTGCCATCGCCTGCCGCCTCGGACGCGGTGATGCAGGAGATGTTGCCCGAGGTCGGCCCCGGCAAAATTTGGATGGAAATGTCCACCACCGACGAGGCCGAGGCCAAGCGGCTGGGTGCCATGGTCATCGAACGGGGCGGGGCGGCGGTTGATTGCCCCGTTTCCGGCGGATGCCACCGGGCGGCAACCGGCAATATCTCGATCTTCGCGGGTTGCGACCGGGATACTTTTGAGCGAATCCTGCCCTTCCTGACAACGATGGGCCGTCGGGTGTTGCATACCGGCGAACTCGGCTCGGCCTCGGTTCTGAAAGTTCTGACCAACTATCTGGCCACCGCCAACCTGATCACCTGCGCCGAAGCGCTGGTGACCGCCAAAGCCGCCGGGATGGACCTGAACACGACCTATGAGGCGATCAAGATCTCGTCTGGCACCTCATTTGTGCATGAGACCGAAAGCCAGGTCATCCTGAACGGCTCGCGCGATATTTCCTTTACCATGGACCTTGTCAAAAAGGATATCGGCCTGTTTCAGGACGTCGCCGACCGCGCGGGTGTCCCGCTTGAGATCAACCCGATCATGATCAAGATCTTCGAGGACGGCATCGCACGCTACGGCGAACGCGAACTGTCGCCCAACATCATCAAACGCCTGGAAGACGCCACCGGCCTCGACATCCGCGCGCCCGGCTTTCCACCTGAAATGCAGGACGATGAACCTGAAGAACCGGGTTATGAGGTTATCCCGGCGGGGCGCGATTCCTAAGAGGGGCGCGCTTTCGTCTTTGCGTCGCGAGGTGAAGGTATTGAAGGAAGTGGAGGCGAGTACCGGAATCGAACCGGTGTACACGGATTTGCAATCCGCTGCGTCACCACTCCGCCAACTCGCCTTTTCAAGTAAAATCAAATACTTGCCGTGGTGTGACAGGCGTTTTAGCAGCTTTCTTATGGGGCGTCCAGAGGATTGCGTGTAATTTTGGCGCCTGAGGCGGGAAATGCTGATCTGGGCCGGATCACAAACCTGTCGCACGGTCCGGGCTGTGGCAACAGGGCCGTTGCCGGTTGCTGCGGGATGTGGCAAAAGCCAAAAAAACGTGGGAATTCAGACGAGAGATCACATGACAGATTTCGCAACCCGACGCCGCACTATGGTCGATACGCAGATTCGGCCCTCTGATGTCACGAAATTCCCGATCATCGATGCCATGCTGACCGTCCCGCGTGAGAATTTCGTGCCGGATGCGCAGCGCGAGGCAGCCTATGTGGAAGGCATAATCGATCTGGGGGACGGGCGCAGCATGCTGGAGCCTCGGACTCTGGCCAAGATGCTGGACGCCGTAAATATTTGCAAAGATGAGGCAGTTTTGGATATCGCGCCGGGGCTGGGATATTCCACCGCCGTTGCCGCGCGCATGGCCGAACTGGTGGTTGCTGTTGAAAGCGATGAAGCGCTGGCCGCAGAAGCGCAGGATGCCCTGACAGAGGCGGACGCAGACAATGCCGTGGTGCATGTCGGCCCGCTGGAGCAAGGGGCCGAGGAACACGGGCCTTACGACGTGATCATGATACAGGGCGGCGTGCAGCAGGTGCCGGACGCTCTGCTGGGTCAGTTGAAAGACAACGGGCGCATCGCCTGTCTGTTTGTGCAGGATGGTCTGGGCGTCGTTCGGATCGGGCGCAAGGCTGGTGACCGGGTCAGCTGGCGCGACGCTTTCAACGCCAGTGCGCCGACACTGGACAGTTTTTCAGTCGAGTGTGCATTTTCGCTATAGTCGGGCGGTGGTTTTTTCTGCCACCTTGATTAGTTGAAAACGGCAACGCAAACTTCCCGCAGGGCAGTGTAATTTTGATTTGAGAGGATTTGGTGATGCGTGGAACGGCAACTGGTAAGCTGGTCAGGGCCTTGGCGGTGACCGCTGGTCTTGCCCTTAGCGTTATGCCTGTACGCCTGGCATGGGCGGACAACCTGACCGATGCCTTTATCGGGGCGTATAACACCAGCGGTCTTCTTGAACAGAACCGCGCGCTGTTGCGTGCCGCTGATGAAGATGTTGCCATTGCGGTGTCCGCGCTGCGTCCGATCATCAACTGGACAGTGCGCGTTTCGCAGGATTACACGCGGACAACGACTAGCGGTATAGTGGTCCGGAACGAGCCTTCGACATTCTTTACCGGCCTCACGCTGGCCCAGTTGATCTATGATGGCGGGTTCTCGATTCTCGGTAAGCAATCCGCGCAGGAAATCGTGTTGTCCACGCGCCAAAGCCTGATCGATGTCGAGCAGGCCATTCTGTTCCGCGCAGCAAACGCTTATCTCAACGTCGTTCTGCAGGAAGAAACCGTGCAGATTCAGGTGAATGACGTCGATGTGTCGGCCGAGGAACTTCGGGCCTCGCGGGACCGTTTCGAAGTGGGTGAAGTCACGCGCACGGACGTCGCCCTGTCCGAGGCACAGCTGGCCAGTTCCCAGGCCGATCTGGCAGTTGCACGCGGTAACCTGAGCACGGCGCAGGCGGAATATGTAAATGCCGTCGGCAAACTACCGGGGGCGACCGCTGGTCAGCCCAGCCTTCCGTCACTGCCCCGGTCCGAGTCCGAGGCGATCTCGTTCGCGCGCCGCAACCATCCGGCCATTCTTGCGGCCCAGCACGAAGTGCGTGCGCTTGATTTGCAGGTCCAGCAGCAGCGGGCGAATCTGGGGCCGAACGTCACGCTGAATGCCGATGCGGGCATTACGGAAAGCTATGACAATGACGATGACACCGAAAATGCGAGTGTCTCGCTGAACTTCAACCAGCCGATCTATGCCGGCGGACGTCTGGCGGCATCGGTGCGCCGGGCGATGGCCACCCGCGATGCGTCGCGCGCGAACCTTCTGAACGTGCAAAAGGACATCACGCAGGGCGTGTCCGAAGCCTATGCAAACTTTCAGGCCGCTTCGGCCAGCCTGCGGGCATCGACCGAGCAGGTACGCGCCTCGCAGGTCGCCTTTGACGGGATTCGCGAAGAGGCAACCCTGGGCGCACGGACCACGCTGGACGTTCTGAACGCGCAGCAGGATTTGCTGGATGCGCAGCTGAACGAGGTCGCCTCGCGCACCGAGCGTTCGCGCGCTGCCTATCAGCTGTTGCAGGCTCAGGGCCTGTTGACGGCGGAACGTCTGGGTCTGGCGGTGCAGATCTATGACCCGACGCTGTATTATAATCTGGTCAAGAAAGCCCCTGCACAGGTCAGCAAACAGAGCAAAGACCTGGATCGCGTCCTCAAAGCGTTGCGTCGGGACTGACGGGCAATACTATCTGTTGTTCGCTCTGACAGGATTGGCTACACTCGGGCCTGAGGAAAGAGCGGTAGAGCAAAATGACGGACAATGTCGTAAAAGCCGGGATCGAAGACGTTTTGTCTTCGGTCAAACGTCTGGTCAGCGAAGAGGGGCGCAAAGCCCCGTCCTCGGGCGCGCGCAAGCCCGGGCGTCTGGTGCTGACCGAGGCGTTGCGAATCTCAAAACCCGCTCAGGTTGAACAGCCCCCGCTGAAGCTGGAACCGAAATACAGCG
Organism: Ruegeria sp. N4; assembly: GCF_056531425.1. Lineage (NCBI taxonomy): Bacteria > Pseudomonadati > Pseudomonadota > Alphaproteobacteria > Rhodobacterales > Roseobacteraceae > Ruegeria > Ruegeria sp. N4. Next base: position 915,488 of record NZ_JBQFLT010000001.1, on the reverse strand, counting down.
CCGAGGAATCGGCGAAACCAATGCTGCTGCGCGCCTGTGACATCGTGAAGGCCGACGCGGCGGCCAATAGCGATGCGCCTCGTCAGGAAGAGGCCACGCCAGAGCCTGAGGCCACCGAAGACCCCGCAACCAGCCTGAGCGCGAAGATCGAAGCGCTGGAGGCTGCGATCGCCCGGACCGAGGATCAGTGGGAACCCGATGGCGACAGTGACGATGCCTATTCGGGGACACCGACTCAGGGCCTCGCCTGGACCACGGATTCAGGGTTCGAAGAGCCCGAGCCAGAGGATGTGCCTGTAGAGCAGGCAACAGACGTTGAGGACACAGTTGCAGCGGCCGAGCCCGAGCAGGAAGAACCGCAACCGGCCACCTTCATTCGTTCGCCCGAAGTCATGCCTGTGGCTGAACCGATGGCCGAAGACGCTGTGCCCGCGCGCGACGTGGCCATCGACGAAGACGCGCTGCGTGACATGATTGCCGAAGTTGTCCGGCAAGAGCTTCAGGGCGTGCTGGGCGAGCGGATCACCCGCAATGTGCGCAAGATGGTCCGGCGCGAGATTCACCGGGCGCTGGCAGCGCAGGAGCTGGAATAGCCGCTCAGCCCCGCTGCGGCGGCTGCGCAAGGTCCAGCAGTAAATCAAGGTTCATGTTCTGCTCTAGGTGATCGGCCAGATCATCCAGCGTTTGCTCGACACCATCCTCATAGGCGGTTTCCGATTTCACACCCAGTTTTGCCAGAAACTGCGCCCGAAACGCGTCGGATGAAAATATGCCGTGCAGATAGCTGCCCAGAATGCGCCCATTGGCGCTGGCTGCGCCTTCGGGGCGGCCCTCAACCTCCAGCCAGGCCCGCGCACAATCCGGGCCTTCCGTTTCACCCATATGAATCTCGTACCCGCTGACCGGTTCGCGATTGGGCAGGGCGCAGGCTTCGGTCAGCGTGACATGCTTTTTTCCGGCCATGACAGTGTCCACATCCAGCAGGCCCAGCCCTTCAACCTTGCCCGGCCGACCGTCCACCCCGTCGGGGTCCGAGATTGTTCTGCCCAGCATCTGATAGCCGCCGCACAGGCCAAGAACATGCCCGCCGCGGCGTACATGGGCGAGAAGGTCAATATCCCAGCCTTGCGCCCGGAAATAGGTCAGATCGCCAATGGTGGATTTGCTGCCCGGCAGCAACACAAGGTCGGCATCGCCGGGCAGGGGGCGGCCTGCGGGGATGATCTCGACGCTCACACCGGGTTCGGCAGACAGCGGGTCCAGATCGTCGAAATTGGCCATGCGCTCAAGCTGAGGCACAACGACCTTGCACGCCCCGCCGGTGTGTGAGCGGATGTCCATCATATCCTCGGCGGGCAGCTTCCACGCATCGTGAAACCATGGCACCACGCCCAGACAGGGCCAGCCCGTGCGCGCGGCTATATCGTCGCGGCCCTCATCAAACAGCGACACGTCGCCCTTGAACCGGTTCACGGCAAAGCCCTTGATCATCTCAAGATCGCCGGGGTCCAGCACGGCCTGAGTACCAACGATCTGCGCGATTACACCGCCCCGATGAATGTCTCCAACCAGCACCACCGGCACACCGGCTGCGCAGGCAAAGCCCATATTGGCAATGTCGCCTTTGCGCAGGTTGGTTTCCGCCGGGCTGCCCGCGCCTTCGATCAGCACCAGATCTGCGTCGCTGCACAGCCTGTCGAAGCTTTCCAGCGCGGCCCCCAGCAGTTTGGATTTGTCCTTGCGGTAATCCCCGGCCTTCATCGTGCCTGCGCGCTGGCCCTGAACGATGATCTGCGCGCCGGTGTCGGTTTCAGGCTTCAACAGGATCGGGTTCATATCCGTATGCGTCGGACGGTTCGCAGCCCACGCCTGCAGGGCCTGAGCGCGCCCGATCTCGCCCCCGTTTTCGGTCACGGCGGCGTTGTTGGACATGTTCTGAGGTTTGAACGGAGCCACCCGCAGCCTACGTCGCGTATAAGCGCGCGCCAACCCGGCCACCAATACCGATTTTCCGACATTGCTGCCGGTGCCCTGAATCATGATGGCGCGAACCATGGTCGTCTCCTATACCTTGTCGCGCAGATGACCTGATTTAAGGCCAAAGGGAAAGCCCCGGATGAACACGCCAGCGCATCTTTTGATCGGTGCTGCCGCCTTTGCGCGGCCCGCACGGGGGCGCATCCTTTGGGCGGCGGTGTTGGGATCACTGCTGCCGGATCTGTCCCTGTATCTGATGGCGGGGACGTCGCTGTATATCCTGGGCATCCCGCCACAGGTGGTGTTTGACGAACTTTACTTCTCGCCCGCTTGGCAAACGGTCTTTGCCATCGACAACTCATTCATTCTGTGGGGGTTGGCTTTGGCGTTGGGGTTGTGGCGGGGCTGGTCGTTTCTGACGGTGGCCGCTTCCGCGGGACTGCTGCATCTGGTGATGGATTTTTTCCTGCACGCGGGCGACGGGCGGCCTCAGTTCTGGCCGATCAGCGATTGGGTCTTTCACAGCCCGGTCAGCTATTGGGACAGTGCCCATCATGCGCTGTGGGTGGCCCCTGTATCCGCCATGATCTGCCTGTTGGCCTATGTCGCCTTGTGGCAGCGCGACCTGTCCATCACGGCAAAGCTGTTCTTTGCCCTGCTGCTGATGGCCGAGGTCTGGGTGTTGCGGCAGTGGTTACTGTTTTTCTGACCCCGCAACAGAAAAGCGCGCCCCTGTTGGCGGAGCGCGCTTTTTCAAAGGGAAGTCGCCCGGTGTCTAGGCAGCTTCGGCCTGCTGAGCGGCATTGCGACGCTCGCTTTCTTCACGCGACAGCGCGACCGAGGTCCGCACGCCACGGCCAACGAACTCCATCAGTCCGCTGACAACCCGCTCATTCGGGTCGATACCGGCGCAGGACAGCACCTCGCGCCCATCGCGCGAGCGTGCCCAGCGGGCGATCTGTTCGGGGCCATTGCCGTATTTCTTGTCATCGGCGATAGCGTCATCAAGTGCAGCCAACACAACGGCCGCGAAAAGTTTGCGTGCACGATTGCCTTGCTCGTTGTTAAAGGCAGTGCCGTCAACGAAATCTCTCATCTCGTCTTCCTTGTTGTTCTTGCTCTTGCATTTTCGGCGTGACGGTCCTTATGACCTATTAGGTGCGATTCGGATACACCTAAAATGCATAGTTGCGTTGCGTCATGTGCATGGCTTGCTGCAAGTGCAGCACTAGGTCTCGTTGTCTTGTCAGGGTTGGTCCTGCCAGATATAGGGACCGCAACTGACGCATCAACCGTTTGTGAAGGATTTATGTCATGCCCAAGATAAATGGGAACGAAATTCGCCCCGGCAACGTGCTTGAGCATAACGACGGGCTGTGGGCGGCTGTGAAAGTGGATCACGTAAAGCCCGGTAAAGGCGGCGCTTTTGCCCAGGTCGAGCTGCGCAACCTGCGCAACGGATCGAAGCTGAACGAACGGTTCCGCTCGGCGGACAAGGTCGAACGTGTGCGTCTGGAGCAGAAGGATCAGCAGTTCCTTTATGAGTCCGACGGGATGCTGGTGTTCATGGATGCCGAGACCTATGAGCAGATCGAACTGCCTGCTGATCTGCTGGGCGAACGCCGCCCGTTTCTGCAGGACGGCATGACCATCGTGGTCGAATTCTACGAAAGCGAGGCGCTGAACGCCACGCTGCCGCAAAAAGTGACCTGCAAGATCGTCGAGACCGAGCCGGTGGTCAAAGGTCAGACCGCTGCGAACTCGTTCAAACCGGCGATTCTGGACAATGGCGTCAAGGTCATGGTGCCGCCTTTCATCGGGCAGGATGAGATGATCATCGTGAACACCGAATCCATGGAATATTCCGAACGCGCGTAACGCTGCGTTCGTGGACCAAGAGACCGCGCTGGCACCCGCCCGCGCGGTTTTCTATTTTCTGTGCATCCGCCGATAGCGGGTCGGGTCCGGGCCGAAAAGCTCTAGCATCAGTTCGTATTTGATGCGGTTGGCGCTGACCTGCCGGTAGAAAGCGATCAGAAAGGCCGTGGGCCCCTGGATGCGTCCCAGCCCGCTGACGGCGGCGACCACGGTGCCCACATCGGTTCTGCCCTGCAGAACCAGCCAGCCGCCCAGCATCAGCACCCCGACCGTGCCCGCGCCGTTGATGACGCTCAGCAGGAACTTGGCGGACAGTTTCCACAGGAACATCCTTCGCCGGGTTTCGTAGATATCGTCGAACATCGCATCGATGTCTTTTTCGACGGCCTCAAGGTCTTCGACCGTCAGGCTGTCGGTGGCACTGCGCAGAATTTGTACGCGCCGGGCGACGAAGACATTCACTTTGCGCTGGGACAGCAGGACAATGATGATCTGCGGCACAATCATCGAAAACGCGATCATCCCAAGCCCCGGCTGGGTGGACGAGATATAGCCGATCACGCTGATCAATGTGCCGATCTGCACCACAGGGTCCGAGAACGCACCGCCTGCGAATTTACCCAACTCTTCGGCCTCGGCCGAGATGGCCGTGCTCATCGCGCCCTTGCGGACTGTTTCACCGGATTCGTTCAAATCGGTCGAGCGCCAAAGCAGCCGTTGTCGGATCATGCGAATGAGGTCTTCGCCCAGAGTGCCCGCGCGGTAGCCCAAAACCCATTTTAGCCCGAGGCTCAGCAGGATGACCCCCATCATGCCCAGACCCAGCAGGATCAAGCGCTCGGTTCCTACATCGTCCGAGGTCAGGTGGTTGATGATGTCGCGCTGAAACTCAAGGGGTACGGCTGCCAGCGCCGCAACGGCCAAGGACAGCACGATCAGGATGATCTGCCGTCCGGCACTGGCGCGCCAAATCGCGAGGTAAAGCTGTAGCATGCGGGCATCCGGGTGGTTCCGTTGCCCGTACTGTGACAGTGGGAAGTGTTACGTCAAACCGGCAGGGTGTGCATAGCAACCCAAGCGTAACGGATCGGCAACAGCGTCGGATCAATCCGCCAGAGTGACGGAAGCGTCTGCGGCTTGCATCGGCCCGCTTGCGCGGTCAAAGCGCAGATAGGCAATGGCGTGGTCGCCGGATCGGGTGAACAGGGTGCCCACCGGTTTGCCATTGGCAGTGATCTCGGTCCCGGCGGACGCATCGCCAGTGATCCGGACGCGGCGCAGCCCCTTACGCAGTTCGGTTTTGTGCTTCATGCGGGCGGTGACTTCCTGACCGACATAACAGCCCTTTTTGAAATCCACGCCGTTCAGACCCTCGAACCCGGATTCCAGAATGTAGCTGTCCGGTGTCAATTCCACCCCGCTTTCGGGGATACAGTGGCGCACGCGGATCGCGTCCCAATCGGTACCGTCATCGTTTTCGGGGCTGTCAGAGTATGCGCGCCAGCCCATATCGGCATGGCGCGGATCGGGCAGGGCGCCGTCCGGTGCAGGCCCGGTACCGTGTTGCAGGTTCAGGCCTGACGGTTCGATTGTCACATCCGCCCGCAGCTTGTACATGCCCAGCCGCTTGGCCAGCCCATCCGCCATGTCCTCGGCCACGTCCAGCAGCACAGCATCGCCGTCACGCTTCAGGAAGAAGTCCGCCAGATACTTGCCCTGCGAGGTCAGCAGCGCCGCATAAACCAGCCCAGTGTCCAGCCCGCCGATATCGTTGGTGATCAGGTCCTGCAAAAAGCTCTCGGTGTCCGAGCCGGTCAGGCGCAGGATGCGGCGATTGGGCATGGCAGGGTCCTCGTCATTTGCCTTGGCCTCGTGATATAGGAAGTTCCGCTGCCAAGACCAGAGGTTATCCGCCGTGCCCGCCCCGATCAGCATCGTGATCCCCACGCTGAACGCTGAAACCGCGTTGCCCGCCTGCCTTCAGGCCTTGATGGAGGGGCTGCACGCCGGTTTGATCCGCGAACTGATCATCAGCGATGGCGGATCCACCGACCAGACCTTGAATATAGCTGAGGAAGCCGGGGCCGAGGTTGTCGAAGGACCTGCCTCGCGCGGGGGGCAGCTCAGGCGCGGCTGCGCGCTGGCCAAGGGCGATTGGGTGTTGGTTTTGCATGCAGATACGGTGTTGGATCCGGGGTGGACAAAACCTGTGGCGGATCATTTGGCGTCCAAATCGCCGGGGGCGTTTCGGTTGGCGTTTCGGGCCAAGGGGTTCGCCCCGCGTTGGGTCGCCGGTTGGGCCAACCTGCGCAGTCGCCTGTTCAGCCTTCCGTATGGCGATCAGGGGATGCTGGTCCCGCGCGAGATGTACCTGCGGGTCGGCGAATACAAAGATCAACCGTTGATGGAAGACGTCGCCCTTGCCCGCGCCCTGCCGCGGATCACGTTGTTGGACGCACACGCCGTTACGAGTGCGGAACGCTATGAGCGGGCGGGCTGGCTGCGGCGGGGTGCTCGGAATCTGTGGACTCTGGCCCGGTATCTTCTTGGGGCCGATCCGGAACAGCTGGCGCAGGCGTATCGGCGATAAGGGTCGTGCGCAGCTCGACAATGGATTTCCCCAACCGGAAAGGTGCTGCGAAACTGACCAGACATAGGGCGACGATCTGCAGGACCAGAATATGCGCGTTGGCTTGCAGATATTCCCATTCGTCTTTCAGCTTGCTGACCTGCTCGATCAGGTCGTCATAGCTTTGGGCCAGGATCAGATAATCTCCGGCAATCGCGGGCACCTTGCGGCGCATGTTGTCGATGGCGGTTTGCGTTTCGTCATCCATCGAAGTGAAGACCAGAAACTGGTCGATATCGAACGCATCGGCCTTGGCGGCCATCTGCTCCATCTCGTCCTTGTCGTCCCGACCGAACAGGAAATGCAGCCCTTGCAGCGGGGCGACCTCGTTCGTGACTTCGATGAACAGGGGCAGATCTGCGTTGCTGGCGGTTGAGGCCGACAGAAACTCGACCTTCTCGCACAGAACGCCTGTATCCGGGTCATAGGCGGGGTCACAGAACCGCAACCGGAACCGCGCAGCGTCGCGGTCAAAGGCTGATGAGGCCGCAAATGCCACGTCAATCTGCCGATCCAACCGAGAGCTATCCGCCGTATAAAGACCCGCCAGAACTGCCACCAAGGCCCCGATGCCGCCCAACACGACCCAGACCAGATCAGCCAGTTTCCAAGCCCGGTGCCCCGCTGGCTTGCGGAACAGAAAGCCTGTTCCGACCGATCCGATCAGAAAGAACAGGATGAGCAGTGGCAACTGGTTTTCGGTCACAAATGTCATGGGGCTGAGTTTAAGTGGTCCACCCCCTCACGCAACAGCGATCACGCGCAGTTGTTTCGTTTTACAGGATGCTCATACTGGACGCGCTGAGGTGGGAGATTTTCATGACCAAACACATCGTTCTGATCCACGGCGCGTTTGCAGGCCCATGGTGTATGGAAGATTACGCAGGTTTCTTCCGTGATCGCGGCTGGACCGTCCACACCCCTGCGCTGCGCTATCACGGCGGTGACCCGAAGGCTGAACCGGATCCGGGCCTGACCGATGCCAGTGTCACGGATTATGCCGATGACATTGCCGAGTTCGTTCAGGGATTGGACAGCAAACCCGTCCTTCTGGGCCACGCGATCGCGGGCGTCGTGGCGCAGCAGGTGGCCGCGCGCGGCTTGGCCAGCGCGATTGTCCTGATAAACCCAAATGCCGCCTGGGGAACGTTGCCCGAAACCGACGACGAACGCGCCGTCCCGCGCGCGTTGATGGAGGGTGGGGCGTTCTGGAAACAGCCCATGCGGGTCGAATTCGACCTGATGGCCCCCTTCGCGCTGAACAAGATGCCCGAGGCACAACAACACGAGGTGTTCGACCGATTGGGCGCGGAAAGCGGGCGGGTGATGTTCGAGATGTTCTTCTGGATGTTCGATGACCACCACGCCATGAAGGTCGATATCGACAAGGTCGACTGCCCGGTACTGATCGTTTCCGGCACCGAGGATCGGGCTGTGAACCCCAACACCTGCCGGGCGCTGGCGAAACTGTATGGAGACCGCGCGACTTTCCTGCCGGTCGAAAACCACGCGCATTTCCTGTTTATGGAGCCGGGGTGGGAGCGTCCAGCCGCACAAATCGCCAATTGGCTGCAGGAAAAGCTGGGTTAGGCCACACATCCCGTATTGAGATCGCCCAAACGCTGTGCAAACTCCGCGATTGACCCAATCAGGGCCAATACTCAGCGCGGAAGGTTCAGGCGTGACCCTGTTTGTCATCCTCATCATTCTCACGGCGGCTTTGCTGCACGCGGTCTGGAACGCCATCGTCAAAACCGCCGCTGACCGGACCACGACGCTGGGCCTTGTGGCGTTTGGGCACGTCATTCCGGCCTCGGTGATGATCCTGCTGCTGCCGCTGCCGAGCGCCGAGAGCTTCATCTACATCGCCCTCTCAACCGTCGTGCATTTCGGCTATTACTTCATGCTGGGCAAAGCCTACCAGCACGGCGACCTCAGCGTCGTTTACCCCATCGCGCGCGGCATCGTGCCCGCGCTGGTGTCGCTCTGGGCCATGCTGCTGGTGGGCGAGGTTCTGCCCCTGCAAGCCTGGGCCGGGATCGCCCTGATCGCGCTGGGCATCCAACTCAGCAGTTGGAGCGCCCTGCGCTCCGGCGTCGGGCGCAGCGCGCTGGGCTTTGCGCTGGGCACCGGGTTCTGCATCTCGATCTATTCGGTGGTCGATGGGATCGGCGTGCGGCTGTCGGGCAATACGCTCAGCTACTGGGCCTGGGGCGCATTTCTGCACCTGTTCATCGCGGGGTTCGTAGGGGTGCGAAAGCGGGACACGCTGGCGGCACTGCCCGCCAAGGTCTGGATGATCGGCATCCTTGGCGGGCTGGTGTCGATGACGGCCTATGGTCTGGTGCTTTATGCCAAGAACTTCGCCCCGCTGGGCGCGGTCTCGGCCCTGCGCGAAACATCCGTCATCTTCGCCGCCTTGATCGGGTTCATCTTCCTGCACGAGGGCAACTGGCTCCGCCGTCTGGGCGCAGCCGTCCTGATGGCGGGCGGCGTCGCCCTGATCGGACTGGCCGTCTAACAGGCGTTACTTGCTGACCTGAAACGTGCTTTGCGGCTTCCAATGCATCGGCCCGGCCTCGCTGGGGACGCAACGCAGCAGCCGTTCCTCACGCGTGTTGACGGTGGGTGTGACGGTATTGTCACCGCTGATCACGATGAACGAGTCCATCGAATAGGCCATGCCTTCGTAATAGCAAAACCGGGTCTCGGCCCCATCCGGGATCGGAGAAGCGGTGCTGAGCATCTGCTGCGCGGCGGCTGCCGAGGCCAGCAGGCCAAAGGCCAGCCCGAGGGTTAGTGTTTTCATGTCGTCCTCCCGTTCGAAAATCTGTTCGTGGTCAAATTGGGTCTTGGACGCCCGGAGCCTCAAATGTCGTTCTTGGATGACGGGTTGAGGGTAAGTGTGAAGGGGATCAACGGGTTAGGCAAGGGGGTTGCGGTGTGCCGGGCTGAAGCCCGGCCTACGCGTTGTGGAGATGTGCTGCGCTGCCCGTCCAATGCTTGATGCTTTGAACCAAGCACGCGCCCAACCAGCCCGCGATCAAAAGGCGCGGCGATTGTAGGATGGGTGTTTACACCCATCATTGAACGGTAGATTTGCCAAGTGATGGGTGCAAGCACCCATCCTACGCTTGCTGGTATTTGTTTAGTCTCGCTAGGAAGGCATCAATATCAGCTTTGTATTTTTGCGACTTAATCGTTTTGGGGCGCACTACAAGCCCGCGTTCGCGCACGTTTAGGACACCTTTGTCGTTCGTCTTCCCCCAAAGCAATCCAGATAGTTGCGCAAGTAGCTTAGCACCTACTTTGTCTTTCTCCGGTTCATTAATCACCCAACGAAAAGATCCTACTACTATGTCGGTGACAGAGTTTAGGTGGGACATGCCGTTTTGCGTAGTTCCAACTGCAATTACGCGATCTAACTTCTTTCGTGTGCCGGCTTCACTTTGAACACCCAACTCTGAGATTTCTCTCAGAAACTTATTCTGATTGTAGTCTTCAGTGTGGTCGAAGTGCGCAGAACCAGGGATGCTACCACTTTCCTTAAGAAATTGGTCAAACTTGATGAGTAGTGTGTTCACAGCAAATTTTAGTCGGTCCTCGTGCGGCTTTCCTTTCGCAATAGCATGGGGAATGACATAACAGCAGGCTTTGCAATCGTTTTTGACGGCAAGGCGTAGGATTTCTGCCTTAATCGCCGTGTGTTGTTCCCGGCTTACATCGTCGGGCTTGGTGCCGGTTGAGAACTTCAAACTATCCCCATTGCGGAAGCCGTGTTTGCCACGAAGCTGGGATACTCTGTTAGAAATGTTAAGAAGGTTTTTTGCGGGAAAGAAAACGGAAGCGTAAACGAGAAACTCTCGTTGACCATCTTGGTCCGCTTCGTCAGCGTACATAAGGTACAATTACGCCTCCTGAAAAGTGCTTTTTAAGTATTAAACATCCAACTCCTCCACAAACCGCGCATTCTCCTGAATATATTGGAACCGCAGTTCGGGCTTCTTGCCCATCAGGCGCTCGACCAGGTCGCCGGTTTCGCCGGGTTCATCCTCATCAATCGTGACGCGGATCAGTTTGCGGGATGCCGGGTCCATTGTGGTCTCTTTCAGGTCCTTGGCGTCCATTTCGCCAAGACCCTTGAAGCGCGAGACGTCGATCTTGCCCTTGCCGCCCAGACCTTTCTCAAGCCACTCGTCACGCTCGGCCTCGTCCAGACAATAGACGCGTTTGGCGCCCTGCGTCAGGCGGTACAAAGGCGGGCAGGCCAGATACAAATGGCCCGCGTCGATCATGGGGCGCATCTGGGTGAAGAAGAAAGTCATCAGCAGCGAGGCGATGTGCGCCCCGTCCACATCCGCGTCGGTCATGATGATGACCTTGTCATAGCGCAGGTCGTCGACGTTGAACTTGGTGCCAAGCCCCACACCCAGCGCTTGGGTCAGGTCGTTGATCTCGGCGTTCGTACCAAGTTTCGAACTGGCCGCACCCAGCACGTTCAGGATTTTACCGCGCAGGGGCAGAAGGGCCTGTGTTTTGCGGTCGCGGCCCATTTTGGCGGACCCGCCCGCCGAGTCGCCCTCGACAATGAATAATTCCGTGCCGTCGCGTGTTGAACTAGAACAGTCCACCAGCTTGCCGGGAAGACGAAGTTTCTTAGTGGCGGACTTGCGTTGTGTTTCCTTCTCGGCCCGTCGGCGTAGACGTTCTTCGGCTCTCAGTATCAGGAAGTCGAGAATGGCGCCGGCGGATTTCGTGTCAGCCGCCAGCCAGTTATCGAAATGGTCGCGGACCGAGTTTTCGACCAGCCGTTGCGCCTCGACCGTGGCCAGACGGTCTTTGGTCTGACCCACGAACTCGGGCTCGCGGATGAAGCACGACACCAGCGCACAGCCGCCGGTGATCAGGTCATCGCGGGTGATCTGTGCGGCTTTCTTGTTGTTGATCAGCTCTCCATACGCCTTGATCCCCTTCAGGATCGCAGCCCAGAACCCGGCCACATGGGTGCCGCCTTCGGGCGTGGGGACGGTGTTACAGTAGGACTGGATGAACCCGTCGCGCGAGGGCGTCCAGTTGATCGCCCATTCGACCTTGCCGGGGGTGCCGAATTTCTCGTTGAAGTCCACAGTACCCGCGAAAGGTTGCTCGGCATAGGTGGACGAGCCGTCCATCGTCTCCTTGAGGTAGTCGGACAGTCCGCCGGGGAAGTGGAAGGTTGCCTCGGTTGGCGTTTCCCCGTCGTCGATGGCGGATTTCCAGCGGATTTCCACGCCAGAGAACAGGTAGGCCTTAGAGCGGATCGATTTAAACAGCCTTGCGGGCTTGAACCGGTGGTGGCCGAAGATGTCGGCATCTGCGTGGAACGTCACCGTGGTGCCGCGCCGGTTGGGGGCCGCGCCGATCTTTTCGACCGGGCCCAGAGGGACACCGCGCGAGAACCGTTGTTCGAACAGCGTCTTGTCGCGCGCCACCTGCACGACCATCGAATCCGACAGAGCGTTCACCACCGACGCACCCACACCGTGCAGACCGCCCGAGGTCTGGTACGCTTTGCCAGAGAACTTGCCGCCCGCGTGCAGGGTGCACAGGATCACCTCAAGCGCGGATTTGTCCGGGAACTTGGGGTGCGGGTCGATGGGAATACCGCGCCCGTTATCGCGCACGGTCAGGGCGTAATCTGCGTGCAGCTCAACCTCGATCCGGTTGGCATGGCCCGCCACCGCTTCGTCCATCGAGTTGTCGAGGATTTCGGCCACCATATGGTGCAGCGCACGCTCATCCGTGCCGCCGATATACATGCCGGGGCGTTTGCGGACCGGTTCCAGACCTTCCAGCACCTCGATGGACGAGGCGTCATAGGTAGTGGTCGCGTCAGGCGTCAACAGATCGTCGGGCATATGGGCTGCTCTTGCTTTTGAGTTTCCCCCATTATGGCAGGGGATGTGGTTCGGGGGAAGAGGGCCACGAGGTGTTGTGGAGAAATTGCTTACGATCACCGTCGAACTTGGATCGACGGTGTGCCGTCCCTTTCAAACGCTAAAGCGGAATGGGAGTTCCGGTGGGCGAGGTCAGATCAGACCGCAGCAAACGCGCCTCATGCGGTTTCAGGACAGGTAGGGCGGTTTCGCTGAATGGACCATTGGGCGTCATGAGCTCGGGAAACAGTTCCAGAAGCTCTTGCCGGGTGGCACGTGTCATGGCGTCAAGGCTTGTGTCGCCGGGAAAGAATGTCTCGGACCAGACGCCTTCGACACGGACAAGTTCGTGCTGGTCGAACAGGATATGAACATAATCCACGTCCCGGTCCGGCGGCAGTTGAGAGATCGCGTCGCCGGTTACAAGACCCTTGGCCGGGGCCAGCATCAGGTCGTCGCCGAAATACAGCTGAGCATTGTATGACGAGACAACGATCCGGTGTTGCGGCGAAACCAGCAGGTCGCGCGCCGGGCAGCCGTGCGAAAAACTGTTGGCCCTGATGCGAATGGGGCAAAATTCCGGTTGTCTTCTCAGGTCGCGCACCGACAGATGCCGCCGCCCGATCCACCGGACAGGGCGGCTGCTGCCATCCGCAACGATCACGGGGTCGCCGGGGCGCAGGGTCTCGATCGGCCTGTCTCCGGACGGGGTCAGGATCAGCGACCCGGCAGTGAAGCAGACGAAAGAGGGCAGGGTGTCATAATCCACCGGCGGGGCGGTAATGATCGAATTGTTGGTGTTTTCGATCGTGTCGCCGACATCCACATTGCCTGAGGTGACAATGATGTATTGTGGGTCGGAAAACTGAATCAGCGTGAATGTGACCGGCGATCCGCCAATGTCTCCGCTATAGGTTTCAAAGGTCTGAAAGTTTGTTGAATCACCGATGAACCCCGGAACGCTGGATACATCCAACTGCTGACTGCCATCGGCATCGGGGTCTTCCAGCATATCGTCATCGTCAATAACGGCGACCTGAAAGGAATTCAGGACGGTGACATCCGTAAAGCCAAGCGGGTCGTTATCTATTTCTAGAATCGTGACAAATTTCATTCTGCCAACTCGCGCGGTACAACTTTTTCAACAAATAGAACTCTACAATACACGACATAGGTGTGAAAAAACACATTTCAGTCGTGTTTTGCGATCGCCGGGGGCTGGAAGGGATGTTCAGGCGATACACGCTCTTCTCGGGCGTGGGTTCTGTTGTTTATATGTTGCCTGAAACTCTCCAAAACGGGCAGGCCGCGTATGAGCTGGATCAGAACAATTCCCTTTGCCGAAGCCACGGGGAAGCTACGAACCCTTTACGAGCGGGTCACGGGGCCCGACAACAATGTGGACAACATCATGATGGCGCATTCGCTGCGGCCACATTCGATGGAAGGCCATATGGCGATCTACAAAAACGTGCTGCATCATTCGGGCAACACGGTGCCGAAGTGGTTTCTTGAGACGCTTGGTGTCTGGGTCAGTTCGCTCAATCAATGCAGCTATTGTGTCGAGCATCATTTCAACGGCTTGCAAAGGCTGCTGAAGGACCCGGCGCGTGGCGATAAGATCCGATCAGCGATCGAGCAGCGTCGTCCCGATGATGCGCCGCTGAACGCGGCGCAGATTGCGGCGATGGGGTATGCGCGAAAGTTGACCGAAGCTCCGGCGGAAATGGTCGAGGCGGATGTGATTGCCCTGCGGGAGGCCGGGTGGGACGATGGCGAGATCCTCGAGATCAACCAGGTCTGCGCCTATTTCTCTTACGCAAACCGCACGGTTCTGGGGCTGGGCTGCTCGACCAAGGGCGATGTGCTGGGCCTGTCGCCCAACAATTCGGATAATCCTGACGATTGGGGGCATCGGTAAGGTTTACGAGGGATGTCCGAGCCAGCCCAGAATCGCCTCGGCCACGGCTTTGGGGTTCTGGTGGTGCAGCCAATGATCGGTGCCCGGAATCGCGATCCGCGTCAGGTCTGGTGCAAAGTCCTCCAACCCATCTGTTGTTTCGGGCAACAGGGCCTTGTCCTCTGGGCCCCACAGCAAAAGATGGGGGCAGGTGATATGAAGCCGGTCCAGCGGCAATTCAGGCAGGTTGGTTAGCGGTTCACCCGGTTTGGCCACGACCAGAGGTGAGGCGCGGTACCAGTTCAACATCGCCTCCAGCCGTCCGGGGCGCGCCCACTCGGCCCGGTAGTCCTCCATCCGGTCATCGGACAGCCAGTCAAGGCCCATACCATGGCGGAAGAACCGCTCTAGCCTGGCAAAGCGGTTATCGGCCAGCTTTTGAACGGCATCGGACGCGCGCAGATGGTTGATGTATTGCGAAGCCTCGGATTGCGCGCCGCCCGCCGCCATGGCCCGCTGAAACGGAACCGGATGCACACCGTTGGCGATGATCAGATGGCTGACCAGATCAGGCCGGAACATCGCCAACCCGTAGGCCACCGATGCACCCCAGTCGTGCCCAAAAACGGCAACTGGTGCACCCAGGTGTTCGATCAGCGCCGCCATGTCACCGACCAGCTTTGAAAGCGCATAGTGCCGAACGCCTTCTGGCGCCCAGCTTTGTCCGAATCCGCGCTGATCCGGTGCGACGCAGAGGAAGTGATGTGACAGATACGGGGCAAGATCGGCCCACGCACCGCCATATTCCGGAAACCCGTGCAGCATCAGCAACGGAGGATTACCCTTGCCGCCCCATGTTCGGACAAAAAATGTCTGGCCGTTCAGATCGGTGAAGCTGCTGTCCAACTCTTACTCCTGCGACTTCGGAACAATCGGCGCTTTCGGGCATCAGTTTGATACCAATCAAAGCGCATTTCCACTGTTTCTGCTAGGGCTTCTACAGGATAGTGAAAAAGGAAAATGTGCATGGACGCAGTGGCTCAACTCGATCTGAAATCCGTTCCGAACCAGCAGGTTCCGCCCCAAAACACGCAAAACTCAACACCCGGCCCGGAAGAAATCCGCAAGGCGTTCGAAAGCGGGAAATACCCCTATGGGCGCAAGATGGCCCGTCCGGCCTATGAAAAGCAAAAGGCGCTGTTACAGGCCGAGTTGCTGAAGGTGCAGCTTTGGGCACAAGAGACAGGGCAGCGCTTTGTCCTGTTGTTCGAAGGGCGCGACGCCGCCGGCAAGGGCGGCACGATTAAACGGTTCATGGAGCATCTGAACCCGCGCCAGGCGCGCGTGGTCGCGTTGAACAAACCGACATGGGAAGAGAAGGGCCAGTGGTATTACCAACGCTACGTGCAGGAATTGCCGACAGTCGGCGAAATGGTGTTCTACGACAGATCCTGGTACAACCGGGCAGGTGTCGAGCGTGTGATGGGGTTCTGCACGCCCAACGAGTATCTGGAATTCATGCGGCAGACACCGGATCTGGAGCGGATGCTGGTCCGCTCGGGCATTCAGTTTTACAAATATTGGTTCTCGGTCACGCAGGACGAGCAACAGCGCCGGTTCAAAAGCCGCGAAACCGATCCGTTGAAGCAATGGAAGCTGTCGCCCATCGATAAGGCAAGCCTGGACAAATGGGACGACTATACCGAGGCGAAAGAGGCGATGTTTTTCTACACCGATACCGCTGATGCGCCCTGGACCATTGTCAAATCGAACGACAAGAAACGCGCGCGTTTGAACTGTATGCGCCATTTCCTGTCGACGCTGGACTACCCCGGCAAGGATCATGAGATCGTTGGCGAACCCGATCCCCTGATCGTCGGGCAGGCCCATCACGTCATCCACCGGTCCGAGCATATTCTGGGTACTGCCCTGCACCCCGAGACGCGCTGAAGGTTCCCCCTGTTTCGCGTTGCACCGATGGCAGGCAGAGGCCGGATTAGTCTCAATTTGAAATTTGCTTGATCTGGTCTTGTCCCGGCGTCAAGCCGGGCATATGGCTGGTCGGATGAACAAGGTGATGACATATCCGGCCCATTTCAAGGCCATTGCTGTTCTGGGCCTGCCGTTGGTCGGTGGACATCTGGCGCAGTTTGCCATCGGCTTGACCGATACGATCATGCTGGGCTGGTACGGGGTCGAGGCTTTGGCGGCGGTGACGCTGGCCAGCAGCTATTACTTTGTTTTGTTCCTGTTCGGGGCCGGGTTCGGCTGGGCCGTCATGCCCATGGTGGCCACCGCTGCGGCCGAAGAGGATGAGACCAGCATTCGCCGCTCGACCCGGATGGGGCTGTGGCTGTCACTACTGTACGCGGCGCTGATGATGCCGCTGCTGTGGTGGTCGCACCCGATCCTGATCGCCTTGAAACAAGAGCCGCAAGTGGCTGAAACCGCAGCGGAATACTTGCGTGTGGCCGGATGGGGTCTGTTCCCGGCGCTGCTGGTGATGGTGCTGAAATCCTACCTTGCGGCGCTGGAACGGACGCAGATCGTTCTTTGGATCACGGTCGTCGCAGCGGTCGTCAACGGCCTGACCAATTATGCGCTGATCTTCGGCAATTGGGGCGCGCCCGAGCTTGGGGTCATGGGGGCGGCGATCGCCTCGATCGTGACGCAGGTCGTGTCGCTGGTGGCGGTTGTGATTTATGCCGTGAAAGTGCTGCCGGAACACAGCCTGTTCCGCCGGTTCTGGCGGCCCGATTGGGAGATGTTCGGAAGCGTTCTGCGCCTTGGTGTACCCATCGGATTGACGACTTTGGCCGAGGTGACGTTGTTCGCCACATCGGCTGTCATGATGGGCTGGCTGGGGCAGGTACCTCTGGCCGCGCACGGGATCGCGCTCAATCTGGCATCGGCCACCTTCATGGTGCATCTGGGCCTGTCCAACGCCGCGACCATTCGGGCTGGCAACGCGCTGGGCCGTCGGGATCGCCCGCACCTTGAGAAAGGTGCAATCGCGGTCACTGCCATGTCGCTGGTTATGTCCGTGCTGACGATCATCCTGTTCCTGACCTGCGCCGAGCCGCTGATTTCCCTGTTCATGGAGGCGGACGACCCGCAGCGCGCGCAGATCCTGATGATCGGTACCGGGCTGCTGGCGATGGCCGCGTTGTTCCAACTGGTGGATGGTGCTCAGGTCATTGCGCTGGGGCTGTTGCGCGGCTTGCAGGATGCGAAAATTCCGATGCTGATGGCGGCGCTCAGCTATTGGGTCGTGGGGCTTCCGTCGTCTTATTACTTTGGCTTTATCCGCGGGATGGACGGAATTGGCGTCTGGCTGGGCCTTGTGCTTGGACTGGCCTGCGCGGCGGTGCTGTTGATGGCCCGGTTCTGGATGCGTTCCGTGCGCGAGGTTGGGGTTCCGGCGGAATAGCCGTTACTCTTTCCCCATCCGGTCCGCTTTTTTGCGCACCAGGACCGAGCGCAGATCGTGCATTGCCATCAAAAGCCTGTCGGTGACGTCTTCCAGCTGTTCGTCCGTCGCTTTGGACTGCGCCCACTGGGTGGTCAGGTTCAGGTAATCGACTGCGCGATGGATGTCGTCGATGTCGCGCTGGGCCAGCAGGGCCTTACGTTCGTCCATCCAGCGCGCGATTTCGGTCTTGTCGGCCTCGCTCAGCGTGCGTTGCCCGTGTGGTTTGACCTCGCCGTTGCGGATATTGATGACCGCGATCTGGTCCATCTCGATCCGGCGCTGGCGGTTCTCGGTGTCGATCCGAAAGACTGCCGCACCATTCTCGCGGACACGAAAGTAGTATTCGGGCAATTCAGTGGACATGAGAGGCTCCGCCTAGGTTAAGGACGCACAGAAGGTCTGAATGCGGGTGCAGGCCTCGGTCAGGGCCTCGTCCGAGGTTGCGTAGCTGACGCGGAAGTTCGGCGACAGGCCAAAGGCGGCACCAAAGACGACGGCGACATCGGCCTCTTCCAGCAAGGCGGTGGCAAAGGCTTCATCATTGTCGATCAGGGTACCCGATGGAGTGGTCTTGCCGATCAGCCCGGCGATGGACGGGTAGACATAGAACGCGCCTTCGGGGGTGGGGCATTGCACCCCGTCAATCTCGTTCAACATGCCGATCACCAGATCGCGGCGGCGTTTGAAAATCTCGTTGTTGGAGGCCAGAAAATGCTGCGTTCCGTTCAGTGCCTCGACCGCCGCCCATTGGCTGACCGTGCAGGGGTTCGAGGTCGACTGAGACTGGATCTTGCGCATGGCTGCGATGATCTCGACCGGCCCGGCCGCGTAACCAATGCGCCAGCCGGTCATCGCATAGGCCTTGGAAACCCCGTTGCAGGTCAGCGTGCGATCATAAAGCCCCGGTTCCACTTCGGCAGGGGTGCAAAACTCGAACCCGTCATAGGCCAGATGCTCGTACATGTCGTCGGACATGATCCAGACCTGCGGGTGGCGCATCAGCACATCGGTGAGGGCTTTCAACTCATCCCGGCTGTAGCCCGCGCCGGTGGGGTTCGATGGAGAGTTGAAGATGAACCACTTGGTCTTGGGGGTGATCGCGGCCTCAAGCTGCTCGGGCGTCAGTTTGAAGCTGTTCTCGACGCTGGTTTCGACAACTACCGGTGTGCCACCCGCCAGCAGCACCATATCCGGGTAGCTGACCCAATAGGGGGCGGGAATGATAACCTCATCCCCGTCATTCATCGTGGCCATCAGCGCGTTATAAAGCGTCTGCTTGCCGCCGGTCCCGACCGAGATCTGTGCGGGTGTGTAATCCAGCCCGTGATCGCGCTTCATCTTGGCACAAGCGGCCTGTTTCAGCTCGGGGATGCCGTCGGGGGCCGTGTATTTTGTCTTGCCAGCGGCAATCGCCGCGACGGCGGCGTCCTTGATGTTCTGCGGCGTGTCAAAATCCGGTTCACCTGCGCTGAGGCCAATGACATCCCGCCCGGCGGCCTTCAATTCGGCCGCTTTGGCCGTCATTGCGACGGTCGGCGAAGGTTTGACGCGGGACAATGTCGCAGACAGGAAACTCATGGGCGGCCTCGGTTTGTATGTTCAGCCTGACTGTCATAGGGTGCGCCCGAATGACGATCAAGCGATATGAAACCGGGAATCGGAGACCTGAATGAGCGACGAAAACGATTGGTTCGGACCAGACGCGGCGACATTTGGGGATCGGCTGGCAGGCGCGCGCGAGGCAGCCGGGATGACGCAGGCCGAACTGGCGCGTCGGCTTGGTGTCAAGAAGTCAACGATCGGGGATTGGGAAAACGATCTGTCCGAGCCGCGCGCCAACCGCCTGTCGATGATGGCGGGCATGGTCAACGTCTCGATCAAGTGGTTGCTGACCGGCGAAGGCGAGGGGATGGATGCGCCTGTGGACGAAGAGCATGCAAATCTGGATCTGGCGGGCGCCGTGGCCGAACTGCGCGCCATCCGGGGCGAGATGCGCGCCTGCTCGGAACGCGCCGCGCGGCTGGAAAAGAAACTGCGCCTGATGCTGGAGGCCAGCAAATGACCGAACCCCGCGATATTCGGATCAAACGGATGAAAATGCGGTCGATGCGGCGGGGCATCAAAGAGATGGACCTGATCCTGACCGCCTATGCCAACCGCAATCTGGACGAAATGGATGCCGACGGTCTGGACACCTATGATGCGATGCTCAGCGAAAACGATCAGGATCTGTATCAATGGGTGACAGGGCAGGTTCAACCGCCCGAGGCACTGGCCGACCTGATCGCGGATATCGCCCAGACCTTTCAAAAGTAAGGAAAAAACCGGCTTAACTGATTTTTCGGGATTTCGGTTCATCGTGTCGGAAAGGCACGACTGAATCGGAGGGTCGGATGAGTATGGAATTGCAGGTCTCGGCACCGGGGACCAAAGGGTTCATGACCAGCTATCTTGAGGCGCTGGCCCTGGTGGAACGGTTGCACCGCTTGCTTCTGGACGTGATCAAGGACGAGTTCGAGCGGGTCGGCGTGCTGGAAATCAACGCAGTTCAGGCGCTGTTGCTGTTCAACATCGGCGATCATGAGGTGACGGCGGGTGAGTTGAAGAGCCGGGGCTACTATCAAGGCAGCAATGTCAGCTACAACCTCAAAAAACTGGTTGAAATGGGGTATATGCACCATCAACGGTGCGAGATCGACCGGCGCTCTGTCCGGGTGCGCCTGACGCCGCGCGGGCGCGAGATTCGGGATATCGTGTCAGACCTGTTTGCCCGCCATGCCGAAGGGTTGCAAAATCGCGGTGTGCTGGGCCTGGAAGGGATTGATGATATTACAAACTCATTGCGCCGGGTCGAGCGTTACTGGACGGACCAAATCCGCTATATCTACTGATCCGGGGCGCGCGTCCGACAGCACAAGGCCCTCCAGCTCTCGGATCAGTTTGCGCGCCATGGCATCTTCGTAGGCGTCAAATCCCAGCGCGACCTCGACAAACGCATTCGGGCCGAGGATGACCCATGTGTTGTAATAGGCTGAAAGCTCACCGACCTGCACCTGCCGTTGATCGCCTTGTCTCGGATCGTCTGCACCAATGACCAGCCCGTTGATTGTGATGCCGGTGGATTGCAGTTGAGATTTCACATTGCGCGGATGCGGCCCCAGATTGTGTTTGCCATCGCCGGATAGGTCCAGCGTCAGCTTCCAACACTCTTGCCGGGTCAGCAGATTGGCACCGAAGGCCATGGCCGAACCCACGGCGGTGCCTTGCGGGGCAGGGCTGCGTTTCACGGCATCCAGCTGTTGCCCAATGCGGGTCAGATCATCCTGGGTGCGGATCTCGGTCCAGTCCAACAGCAGTTTCTGATGATCGGGTTCGCTCCATTCGAACACGGCAATCCGTACGGGCGCGCCGGGATTGGACAGGATCAACTGCGCTACATCCGGACGACGCAGAGCTACCGCAAGCCCGCGCAGTTGCAACCTGTACTCTTGCGCATCGACCGAGCCCGACACATCCAACCCCAAGGCCAGAGCCTGCCTGCACTGAGCGGTGGCGTGAGTCGCGAGCAGACACAGCGATGTCATCAGGATGCGCAGCATCATTCGGTCACGTCTTGCAACGTCCCAATTTGCAGGCCCCGCAACTCACGTTCCAGTTTCCGGCGCATTGCGCGTTCGAAATCTTCAAACCCCTGCGCCACCTCAAGAAACGCGCCGGGGCCGTGCAGAACGTTGTTCTCAAAAAACGGGATCAGGAACAATTCGCCTTCAAAATCAGCGGCATTGATGACCAGCCCGTTGACCACCACGTCGCGAAAGGGAAAGTGCCGATAGGCGTTTTGCGGGCCATACCCGTCATTGTTCGACCCGTCGCCGGACAGATCGATTGTCTGAAACAGGCAGGGCGGGGCCCGCTGCAGCAAGGTCGCGCCAAAGGCCAGCGCATAGCCCATCGCCGTAGCCGACCCGGCATCCGACCGTTCGGATTGGCTGATCTGTGTCGCGGCGGCCAGCAGATCGCCGGTGTTCCGGATCATCCGCCAATCCATAATGATATGCTGTGTGTTTCGTCCGCTCCATTCGTAAACGGCCAGGGCAACGGGCATGGGCGAGGAGAAAAAGGCCTCCTGAACCTCGGGCGCGATCAGGGCGGCGGCCAGC
The DNA here is from genome assembly GCF_056531425.1 of Ruegeria sp. N4. NCBI lineage: Bacteria > Pseudomonadati > Pseudomonadota > Alphaproteobacteria > Rhodobacterales > Roseobacteraceae > Ruegeria > Ruegeria sp. N4. The sequence goes on along the minus strand of NZ_JBQFLT010000001.1, from coordinate 893,557 downwards.
CCTTGCCGTTGCAGCGCGTCTTCGCTTTCATCCACCGACACCGAAATATCCAGCGCCAGTGCCAGGGCCAGACGGCAGGTCTCTGCCTGGGCAGGGCTGGCCAGCGCGGCCAGACCCAAGGCTATCAGGGTGCGGATCACCAGTGGCCGGTGTTGCCCATGCTGACCCAGGGTTCTGCCGGTTCCAGCGCATCGCCGTTCTGCAGCAGTTCGACCGAGATATTGTCGGGCGAGCGTACAAAGGCCATGCGCCCGTCACGCGGGGGCCGGTTGATCACCACGTCATTGTCCTGAAGGTGCTGGCAGGTCTCGTAAATATTGTCGACCCCATAGGCGAGGTGGCCGAAATGGCGGCTGTCATTTGGCAGCTCGTCATCGCCATCCCAGTTATAGGTCAGTTCAATCGGTCGATCCTCTTGCCCTGGAGGCGCCATGAAGATCAGCGAGAACCGGCCCTCTTCGCTGTCATAGCGGCGTGTTTCCTTGAGGCCGAGCAACTCGTAGAACGCCAGAGATTTTTCTAGATCTTTCACCCGAACCATAGTGTGAAGATATTTCAGCCCCATCACGGCAATCCTTATTCTGCATGAGTTTGCCATCAGCTTAGCGCGCTGCGGGGGCGTGTCGAGGGGGGCTGCGAACACATTTCCGGAAATCGTCCATGTGCGGCACATCATGCGGTTCCAGCGCCGGAACTGACGATATATAGTAGGCGGCGACTCATTATCGGAAAGGATGTTTTCATGCCGCTGTCTGCCGACCAACAGGCCGAGATCGAAGCGCAACGCGCGCAGTCGCATCAAACACGCCGCGTCGTTGCAGCGGGAATGGAAGATCACCTGTATACCGCGCATCAGGTGCTGGATCACGGCTTTGTCCGTGTGATCGACTATATGGGCGATGATGCCGCGATCTGTCAGGCGGCGCGCGTGTCCTATGGCAAAGGCACGAAATCCGTTCAGAATGACGAGGGGCTGATCCGCTACCTGATGCGGCACTGGCACTCGACCCCGTTCGAGATGTGCGAGGTCAAGCTGCACGTCAAGCTTCCGGTCTTTGTGGCCCGTCAGTGGATTCGCCACCGGACCGCCAATGTGAACGAATATTCGGCGCGGTATTCGATTCTGGACCGTGAGTTCTATATTCCCGCGCCCGAACATGTCGCCGCCCAGTCCGAGGTGAACAATCAGGGGCGCGGTTCGGCGCTGGAAGGAGAAGAGGCCGCGCGCGTGCTGGAAATCCTGAAGGCCGACAGCACCCGCTGCTATGACAATTACGAGGCGATGATCAATCAGGACGGCCAACAGGGGCTGGCGCGCGAATTGGCGCGGATGAACCTGCCCGCGAACGTTTATACGCAGTGGTACTGGAAGGTCGACCTGCACAACCTGTTCCACTTCCTGCGCCTGCGCGCTGACCCGCATGCGCAATACGAGATCCGGGTCTATGCCGAGATGATGTGCAAGATCGTGGCCGATTGGGTCCCATTCGCATATCGCGCGTTCGAGGATTATCGCCTTGGCGCGGTCAATCTGTCGGCTCAGATGGTCAACAGTCTGCGTCGGATGTTGGCGGGTGAAACGGTCACGCAAGACAACTCGGGAATGACCGCGCGCGAATGGCGTGAGTTTGAGGCCATCATCCGCGAAGGCTGAACCGGGCGCATATCAATCCGCTATATAGGTTGTCATGAAACTGTTACCTTGGTTTCATGACCCATGCTTCGTTTCTTTCCGTTCTGGGCCTGACCTTTGCGCTGGCTGTGCCCGCGCAGGCCAAATCCCCGATTGCCGAGGTGTTGTGCGAGCCGACTCAACGGCTACATGACAAGCTCAAGGGACAATTCCGGTCCGAGCGTGTGGCAACGGGAATGCGTGGCCCTGAACAGATCATGGAGGTCTGGAGCAGCGAAAGGGGCGACTGGACCATGGTCGTGACCTATGCCGCCGGTACGTCCTGCATCGTTGCGATGGGACAAGACTGGCACACGCATGCCGAGGACAAGCCAGCACGGGGGTAGGGCATTCGCCGGAAAAGGGGGCGATTGACGGCCGGAAATTGGCCGCCAATCTTAATTGAAGAACCCCGCGTCACACGGGGGCGTCGTTACAACGGCTTCAAATCAGCTGCCATCTGACGGCCATCGCGCCCGTCCTGCAACTCGTACGAGACTTTCTGATTGTCTGCGAGCCCGGTCAGTCCGGACCGTTCTACGGCCGAGATATGAACAAACACATCTTTGCCCCCTTCATCAGGGGCAATAAACCCATAGCCTTTGGTGGTATTGAACCATTTCACGGTGCCAGTTGGCATCTCCCGTGTCTCCTTCTACTTTCGCATTGTCCCACAAATTGGTGGGGCGGTGGTTGGCAAGACCGCAAAAAACGGACTGTTTCCTGATCGGGTTACAGTCCGATTTGCGTGTTTCACCTTTTTCAACATTGCACGGTGAAGTAAAAAATCAAGAATAACCGCTGGAAACTGGCACAATCGCCTAAAATTGAAACAAATACCGGAGCAGTCCCCAAATGCGCCTTTATGGTCTGAAAACATGCGACACCTGCCGTAAGGCGCTGAAATCACTACCAGATGCCAAGTTTTTAGACGTGCGCAGCGACGGAGTTCCCGAAACTGTACTGGAGCAGGCTATTGCCGAGTTCGGCGGGGCTTTGCTCAATACCCGTTCGACAACCTGGCGTGGATTGGATGAGGCGCAGCGCACGCGCCCGGCTTTGGAATTGCTGCAAGAGCATCCGACGCTGATGAAGCGTCCGCTGATCGAAAATGACGGAGCATTGACGTTAGGTTGGACCGCCGAGGCGCGCGCAAAGCTTGGCGTGGCGTGATCGGGTGCTTATCTGATCTGGCGCAACTGCGAGGATAATTTATGCGAAACGCCGCAATGATTTTGGGTGTCATCGCCGGTTTGGTCGGGATGATTGTTGGGTTCTTTGGATATGGATATGTTGAGGCGATCAAGCATTTCGGCGATATCGATGGCATCGCCGAGCAGGTGGATAATCCCGCTTTGATCCAGACGGCGTCCATCGTGGCACCGCTGCTGGCTCTTGTCGGTGGGGCAATGGCCCATGCCCGCGCGCTGGTCGCGGGTGTCTTGCTGTTGGTGTCCGCGGCGGGGATGTATTACGCGTTTGGGTTCGGTGTCTTCACCATGTTCCCGATCGCGTTTGCCGGCGTGGCCGGGGTGCTTGGGCTCGCCGCTGGAAAACCGGACGAGCCCAAGGCGCATTTCTGAAGCGCTTTGCGTTTGACTTGAATCGGATAGAACGCAAAACGCTGTAGATCATTTCAGGCGCAGCAAGCGGTCCAGGGACAGCGGGCCTGCGCCGTGGATCACCATCACCAGGAACAGGAAGGTCCACATCACGCGCTGATCCATCAGGTCGGGCGCGGCGTTGAACAGGCTGCCCAGTTTGACGCCGTGGCCGGTGACATCAACAATGGTTTGGACCCAGACAAAGCCGATCATGGCCAGCGCGGCCAAGCGTGTGAACAGGCCAACCAGCAGCAGGGCGGGCAGGACAAATTCGGCCACGGTGCCAAAGAAGATCACGATGCGCTGGAAGAAGGTCATCTGCGTGACGTCCCACAAGACCGCCTCGGCCGCTTTGGGAAAGATCTGCCCGAACGCCCCGCTGGAGGGCGAAAAGATCGACCCGTCGATCTTCAGCATGGCCGAATTCCAGTAATAGACCAGCAGAACCGCGATGAAGATCAGCCGCGCAAGCGTCGGTGTGAGCCAGCCGGACGCGTGGTCCACCTTACCCAGAACGTTGTTGTGGATTGAAATCAGGGCAGTCATGTCGCCAGCCTTTCGATAGTCACAGAGGTTATTGCACCGCCTTGCAGAAGCAGTGCCAGAGTGGTTCCAAGATCAAAGTCAGGTGTTTCTGCAGCGGTTTTTTCGAACGCTTCGCCGATGGTATTGCCTGACTGAATATGTCCGATCCAGTTTGCGCCGCCCGGTGGCAGCAGATGTGGGGCCGGATCAAATTCGGGGCGGGTGATCAGCACATCCTCGGCCCCGGTGGTGGGTTTCGGGGCATCGGGTTCTGAATTGAACCGCCAGATCGCGTGAATGGGCCAGTCCGAGCAGATGATCCGCATCGACGGCGCGAACGTCAGCCGCGCTTGCATCACATCCTCGGGCGGGACGGCAAGCGCATCGGCCGGGGCCGCTTGGCTGTCGGCCGCATGGTAGGATTGCCGCAGGGCCAGTTCCAGCCGCGCCACATCTGGCAGATAGGCCAGATGCGAAAGTTGCGGCATGTTGGCCAGAAACGCGGGAAACGCCTCGCCATAGAACATCATCAGGGGCGAGGTCGGCGGGTGTTGCCGCAGAAAGATACCGGACAGCCCGTCCATGTTCTGCGCGCCCAGAAGCTTGGCGATCACCGGAAAGGCCTGATGCATGGCCTCGGTCAGGGAAACGGCGACGTTGTTGCGGTAGACGCTGAACCGACGGCCCGCCGGTTGCGCCTCGGCATCGGTCAGCCCGTCCGGAACCGGGGTCTTCGCGTCCAGTAAGGCCGCGTGAAACTCCGTTTGCGAGACGGTCATGCCGGAACCCTGTCCAGCGCCGCTTGCGCGCGTTCGGCCTCGGCCCGCAGAACCGGCCAGTCGGGGACATCCGTGTCCCATTCAACCAGCAGAGGTTTGGGACCAGAGCGCTCCAAAACATAGTCCAGCAACGCCCAGACCGGATCCACAACTTCGCGCCCGTGGCTGTCGATCAGCAGGGGGTGGCCGTGGTCATCTTCGTCCTCGTCATGACCGCCGAGGTGAATTTCGCCCACCTGATCCAGCGGATAGGCGTCGATATATCCTTGCGGCGAGAAGTCCAGATTGGTGGCTGAAACAAACACGTTGTTCACATCCAGCAACAGCCCGCAGCCGGTGCGTTTGGCGATCTCGCGCAGGAAATCGGGTTCCGACCATGTGCTTTCCTCGAACGCCAGATAGCTGGAGGGATTCTCTAGCAGCATCTGACGACCGACGGTTTCCTGCACCTGATCGATATGCGCGCAGACCCGTGCCAGCGTCGCATCCGTGTAGGGCAGGGGCAGCAGGTCGTTGAAGAAATGGCTGTCATGGGTGGACCAGGCCAGATGTTCCGAGAAGCTGGCCGGGTTCAGCCAGCCGACCAGATGTTTCAGCCGGGCCAGATGATCCGGGTCCAAGGGGCCTTCGCCGCCGATGGAAAGGCCGACGCCATGAACCGAGATCGGGAATTGTTCTGAAAGATGGCGCAGTTGCGCCAGCGGGCGACCACCGTCGCCCATGTAGTTTTCGGCATGAATCTCAAGCCATGCGACGGGTTGGGCGTGGTCCAGAATCTGGGCGAAATGCTGCGGTTTGTATCCGACACCCGGCGCGGCGGGCAGGCGGTTCGACCTGAGGGCATCATCCAGCATTTGCACGCTCCTTCATCGCGAAGAAAAGGGCGGGCGATATTGCCCGCCCCCAACGAGTCGTTTGGCCGAAGCTTATGCCGGCAGGTCGCGGTCCAGCTCTTCCAGCGAGCCTTGGCGCGGGGTGCCGTCTGCCTGTGCGGGCAGTTCGATATCGGCACAGGTGCCTGCATCGACCAAGGTCCATGCGTTGCCCTGATAATCAACGGTCGAGGTGCCCGCGCAGGTGGTGCCGGGGCCTGCTGCGCAGTCATTCTGACCAGCCAGCGAAACGCCATAGCACTTTTCTTTGGCCTGAGCGGTTGCTGTGGTCGCTGCACCCGATACGGCGGCTGCGACTGCGCTGGCGATGACAAGGGTTTTTGCTGTGTTCGACATCTCTGAAATCCTCTTGATGACTGGGTATGTCTGCTTGTGACAGTGACTAAGGTAGTGGGTAGTTGGCTACAGTTAAACTCACGAGCCCGTGTCTCACAACCGTGTCAGGGTACAGATTGGCCCCTTGCAGGTTAATATACTGTTTTTAAGAAAGAAAAGAGGAAATGTTACAATCCGACCCCTTCCGAGGGGTCGGATTTCCGGCGATATGGTGCCGAATGTTACAGCAGGTCGGGCGGGGTTGCGGCCTGGCCCAGCTCAATTGTTACAGCCTCAAGGGATTGAACCTGCGTCTGTTTTTCGCCAAGGCGGCGGACACTGACGGTGCGGTCTTCAACTTCACGGTGCCCGACGGCCAGAATGACCGGCACTTTGCCGACCGAATGCTCGCGGACCTTGTAGTTGATCTTCTCGTTGCGGATGTCGGCTTCGGCGCGGACACCAACAGCCTTGAGCGTTTCGACTACGTCCATCACATAGTCATCCGCATCCGAGGTGATCGAGGCGACAACGACCTGACGCGGGGCCAGCCAGAACGGCAGCTTGCCTGCGTGTTCCTCGATCAGGATACCGATGAAACGTTCAAACGAGCCAAGGCAGGCGCGGTGCAGCATGACCGGCGTGTGCCGTTCGCCATCCGCCGCGATATAGGTCGCGCCCAGACGTTCGGGGATAATGAAGTCCACCTGCAGGGTGCCGCATTGCCAGTCACGCCCGATGGCGTCGGTCAGAACAAACTCCAGCTTGGGCCCATAGAATGCACCTTCGCCCGGGTTCAGGTCATAGGCGCACCCTGCCGCGTCACAGGCCGCTTTCAGCAGCTCATCGGCCTTGTCCCATTGTTCGTCGGTTCCGGCGCGCACTTCGGGGCGATCCGAGAATTTGACCTTGAAGTTCTCGAACCCGAGGTCCTTGTAGACGTTGGACAGGAAGTCGAGGAACAGCTTGGTTTCATCCGCGATCATCTCTTCGGTGCAGAAGATATGCGCGTCGTCCTGCGTGAACCCGCGCACCCGCATGATGCCGTGCAGCGCGCCTGAGGGTTCATAACGGTTGCACGAACCGAACTCGGCCATGCGCAGCGGCAGGTCACGATAGGATTTCAGACCCTGCTTGAAGATTTCCACGTGGCAGGGGCAGTTCATCGGCTTGAGCGCGTTGACCGCCTTGTCACGTGCATGTTCCTCATCGACTTCGACGATGAACATATTCTCCTGATACTTGTCCCAGTGGCCCGAGGCCTCCCACAATTTGCGGTCGACGACCTGCGGGGTGTTGACCTCGACATAGCCACCGCGTTTCTGCTGACGGCGCATGTAGTCCTGCAGCATGGTGTAGATGGTCCAGCCGTTCGGGTGCCAGAAAATCTGGCCCGGCGCTTCGGGCTGCAGGTGGAACAGGTCCATTTCCTTGCCCAGCTTGCGGTGATCGCGCTTGGCGGCCTCTTCCAGCATGTGCAGGTGGGCTTTGAGCTTTTCCTTGCCGGTGAAGGCCACGCCGTAGATGCGTTGCAACATCTGGCGGCTGCTGTCGCCGCGCCAGTAGGCACCGGCGATGGACATTAGTTTGAACGCGTCACCCGGAACTTGTCCGGTGTGCTGCAGGTGCGGGCCGCGACACAGGTCCTGCCAGTCGCCATGCCAGTACATGCGCAGCGGTTCGTCGCCCGGGATGGCTTCGATCAGTTCGACCTTATAGGGCTCGTTATTGGCGGTGTAGAAATCAATCGCGCGCTGACGGTCCCAGACTTCGGTGGTCACGGTGTCGCGCTTGTTGATGATTTCCTTCATCTTTTTCTCGATCAGACCAAGGTCTTCGGGGGTGAAGGGTTCGGCGCGGTCGAAGTCGTAATACCAACCATTGTCAATCACCGGGCCGATGGTGACTTTGGTGTCGGGCCAGATTTCCTGCACCGCGCGCGCCATGATATGGGCCAGGTCGTGACGGATCAGTTCGTTGGCCTGAACTTCGTCCTTCATGGTGTGAATGGCGATGTCGGCATCAGCCTCGATGGGCCATTGCAGGTCCCAATGCTGGCCGTTCACCGTGGCCGAGATGGCCTTTTTCGCCAGCGAGGTCGAGATATCGGCAGCCACCTGCGCAGGCGTGACGCCTGCGTCATAAGAACGTGCATTGCCATCGGGAAAGGTGAGTGAGACGGATTTTGAATCCAGGGCCATGGTCTGGCTCTCCTCGTCGGTTTGGCGCCCACTGAACGCCCGGTTGCGGGTTATGTGTGTCTGGCTCGTTTGGCAGGCCGGCGCGTGTGTGTCAAGGGGCGGAGCGAGGGGCCAGCCCCTCGCGCTCCCCGAGATATTTTTAGCCAGATGAAGAGGGATCCTGGAATTGCACTTGGGGGTGGGGCGTGCATGATGATGAGAAAGGAATGAGGGTTTCATGGCAGCGACGAATTTTCTGAAGACGGCGCAGGGGCGGCGGCTGGCTTATCACAAGAGTGAGGGGGCGGGGCCGACCATCGTTTTTCTGGGCGGGCTGAAATCGGATATGGAAGGCACCAAGGCGGTGCATCTTGAGGCCTGGGCGCAGGCGCGGGGGCGGGCGTTTTTGCGGTTCGACTATTCGGGGCACGGAGAGAGTTCCGGGGCGTTTACCGATGGCTGCATCGGGGACTGGCATGAGGATACACTGGCTGCTGTTGCGGCATTGACCGAAGGGCCGTTGATCGTGGTCGGTTCATCCATGGGCGGGTGGCAGGCGCTTTTGCTGGCGCGGGCGAACCCCGAGCGGATTGCAGGCCTGGTCACAATCGCGGCCGCACCGGACTTTACCGAGGATGGGTATTGGGCCTCGTTCACTGACGCGCAAAAGGCGGCATTGGAGGAGGTTGGCCATGTCGAGCTGCCCTCGGACTATATGGAGCCTTACATTATCACCAAGCGGATGATCGAGGATGGGCGGCAGCTATTGGTGCTGCGGTCGGACTTGAACCTCCCGTTCCCGGTGCGGTGCCTGCAGGGAACGGCGGATACGGCGGTGTCCACGGAAACGGCTGTGCGTCTGCTGGAGCACGCGACCAGCCCCGATATGCGTCTGTTGCTTGTCAAGGATGCGGATCATCGGTTCTCGGACGGTCCGTGTCTGGGGCTGATCGAACAAGCGGTTCTTGACGTGATGGGGGAGGGCTGATGCGGTGTTTTGGATGGATTCTCGGGCGCCTGCTGTTGGCGCTTATTGTCGTGGGGGGCCTGATCTACTGGTTCGGACCGCGGGAAGAGGTGAACCTTAACCCAAGCTTTGATCCGCGCAAGTTTGGCGAGGGCGTTCAGGTCTATTTCGAAAGCACCGAAGCGGCCTATGACGATATCGTTCCGGGCGTCGAAAAGCGTGTGATCTGGCAGGATGGCTTCAACGAGCAGCGCACACCCTATTCGGTACTGTATGTGCACGGCTTCTCGGCCAGTTCCGAGGAAATCCGGCCCGTTCCCGACAGGGTCGCCGACGCGCTGGGGGCCAATCTGGTCTACACCCGCCTGCAAGGCCACGGGCGCGATGGGTCTGCGATGGGCGATGCAACCGCCTCGGGCTGGATGCAGGACATGGCCGAGGGGTTGGCCGCCGCGCGGGCCGTGGGGGACAAGGTGATCGTCATGTCAACCTCGACCGGGGGCACACTGGCTGCGGCGGCCGCGCTTGATCCCGAGCTGAGTGTGGATGTCGTTGGCATGGTGTTTGTGTCGCCCAACTTCGGCGTTAACACCCCTGCGGCCTTTATCCCCGGCCTGCCTTGGGCGCGGGAGTGGCTGCCGATTCTGATGGGGAAGGAGCGTGATGTATCCGGCCCGGATCCGGAAAAGAACAAATATTGGTCTTCGGTCTATCCGTGGGAGGCCGTGGTGCCCATGACAGTTCTGGTCGAAACGGTCTATGCGCTTGATTTCTCGGGCGCTCTGGTCCCGGCGCTGTTCTGGTTCTCGGATGACGATCAGGTCGTTCGCCCCGATCGGACCCATAAGGTGGCCGAGGCCTGGGGTGCTCCGGCAACGGTTGAGTTGGTCACGATGGGGCCGGGGGATGATCCGATGTCCCATGTCATCTCCGGCCGTTTGATGTCACCCGGGCAGACAGACCCAACGGTTGCCGGTATTCTGGATTGGTTGAAAGGGTTGGGGGTGCAATAGCCGCCCTTGCCGTTTCCGATCGGAGCCGATGATGCGTAAACCGGCCAGTATGTGGAGCCTTGAGACGCTGGGCCGTGTGCGCCTGTCGCGGCATTTCTTCATGCGGGACTTTCTGTATTCCGAGATTGGCAATTTTCACGAACGCCAGAACATCCCCGACAACCCGGATCTGGCGATTGAGACCGGGCGCGCCTTTTGCCAGACGCTGCTCGACCCGCTAGAGGAAACCTTTGGCCGAATAGCAGTGCGGTCCGGTTATCGGTCGCCGTCGCTGAACCAGTTCGGCAATGAAAACAAACTGAACTGCGCACGCAATGACAACCCTTTGGAATGTCACATCTGGGATCGCGACGAGGGCGCGGCGCGGATTGCCGGGGCCTCGATTGTGATCCCGTGGTTCACCGACCAATACGAACAGGGGCGCGATTGGCGCGATCTGGCGTGGTGGATGCATGATCATCTGGACTATTCCGAGATCTGGTTCTTCCCCAAACTCTGCGCTTTCAACCTCGTCTGGCGACCTGCGCCGATACGTCGGATCGACAGCTATATCGCGCCGCGCGGATGCCTGCTGCGGCCCGGAGCCGAGCCTGAGGAAACACTGGCAGCCCGGCAGGCCCGATATGCTGATTTTCCCAGTTTTCGCGGCATCACCTACCCGTGAAGTTTCGCTTGCCCGGTCGCGGCAAAACTCTCATTCTGGGGGAAAACGAAGGGGTTCGGATATCCGAACTGATGGAGGCCCCGCGTGATCGAGCCGCTGGTGTTGTTACCTGGTTTTATGTGTGACGCTCGACTGTTTCGCCCGCAGATCGACGTGCTGTCGCGCGAACGGGCCGTGACTGTTGCCCCCATTTCACTGGGAGAGCGGGTCGAAGAAATTGCATCGAGCCTATTGGATCAGTTGCCGCATCGGTTTGCGCTGGCGGGGCTTGCCTTGGGCGGTGTGGTTGCGTTGGAAATAATGCGGCGCGCACCGGATCGGGTGTCGCGCCTGTGTCTGATCTCGACCGATGCGCAGGCCGACACGCCGCAAATCGCGGCTGCACGCGAAGACCTGATCATTGGGGCGCAGGCGGGGCGTCTGGATGAGGTAATGCGCAAGGTCGTGGGCTCGGACGCGCTGGCGCCGGGGCCGCAACGGATCCCGATCCTGAACGATCTGCTCGCGATGGCGAGTGATCTGGGCCCCGAGGTTTTTGTGCGGCAGATGCGTGCCTTGCAAAGGCGACCGGACCAGCAAGGCACCCTGTGCCGGATCAAAGCGCCCAGTCTTGTCTTGGGGGGAAAGCATGACACGCTGACCCCTGCACGCAAACTCGGCTTTATGGCAGACATGATCCCGAACGCAGATTTGCACCTGTTGGACAATGCAGGGCATTTGCCGACGTTAGAGGCACCGGGCGTTGTGACCAATGCGATGCAAAGCTGGCTTCAGGTGCCGTCCAGACCCCGCTACGGGTAAAGCGCGTCGCGTTCGGATTTGTCGATCAGTTTGGGGGGCACCACAGGTTCGTCCGTCGCCGGGTCGAAAAACGGAGTTTTCTTCCAACTGCCGGACAGGCGGGATTTGGCAACACGTCGGACCAAGCCGACGATGGCCGGGCCAAGCCCCTCGTGCTTTTGCTTGCCGTTGGGTTGGGGAATGAACCCGCGCGTTGTGATCGGACCAAGGGCCGAGTTATCGGCGATCCGGGCGGCGATTACACCGGCAAATGGGAATTTTGGACCGCGTGGTGTGGTCGCAAGCGGCGCGTTGCAGCATTTGGCATACCAGCGCAACATGCCGTTGGGGCTGAGTTTCATTGCCGCCAGATGTTCATGGCCGGTTTCGATCACAAACTCTTCGGGGGCGATCTGGAAAACCTCAACCGGACCGGGGGCGGGATCGGGCTGGCCGAAATACAACTGAGCCGCGCGGCAATCATGGCAGAAGCACTCGGCATGCGTTGCAAGGCGCGCACCGTCACGCGTGATGCAGCCCGTCAGCTTGCCGCACTGGCAGGAAAAGGCGAGATCGGTTGTGTCGCTCTCGCCCATATCAATCACGCGACCTTGTTTCGGTTCGCGGCGCGGCGCTGTGGCTTGCGGCTGTTTTCATTCATGAAATCAATCACAAGCGGGCGAATGTTGTCGCGCCAGCTGCGCCCCGCAAAGATGCCATAATGGCCTGCGCCGGGCTCGACATGGCTGGCCTTTTTGCTGTCCGGCAGGCCGGTGCAAAGGTCCAGCGCCGCGATGCACTGACCGGGGGCCGAGATGTCATCATTTGCGCCTTCGACGGTTTTCACGGCAACATTGGTGATCTTGCTCATATCGACCTTGTGACCGGCCACAACAAATTCGTTGCGCGCAATCTCGCGGTTTTTGAAGACACGCTCGACCGTGGACAGATAGAATTCGGCGGTCATGTCCATGACGGCCAGATATTCATCGTAAAAGCGGTTATGCGCGTCGTGGTCCGAGGCCTCATCCCGGATCACTCGCTGGATCTGGTCCGAAAAGGCTTTGGAGTGTCGCTCGGCATTCATCGACATGAACGACGCCAGTTGCAGCAGGCCCGGATAGACCATGCGACCAACGCCCTTGTACTTGAACCCGACCCGCTGGATCATGGTTTCTTCCAACTGACCCATTGTCACCCTGCGGCCGAAATCCGTGACATCGGTGGGCGTCGCATCCGGATCGACCGGGCCGCCAATCAGGGTCAGAGTGCTGGGCTGCGCCTTCGGTTCCAGCTCGGCCAGATAGGCCGTTGCGGCCAGTGTCAGCGGCGCGGGCTGGCAAACAGCGACGACATGGGTATCAGGCCCCAGCTCTTTCATAAAATCGACAAGGTAGAGGGTGTAATCCTCGACATCGAACTTGCCTGCAGACACGGGAATGTCACGCGCGTTATGCCAATCGGTGATGTAGACCTCACAATTGACCAACAGACTTTTGACCGTGGAACGCAGCAATGTTGCATAGTGACCGGACATCGGCGCAACCAGAAGGACCTTCCGCTGTTGCTTTTCCCGCCCGTTTACCTTGAAATGGATGAGATCGCCAAAAGGGCGTTCCAGAACAGTGGTAATGTCGACAAGATGATCTTTGCCGTCCTCGCAGGTGAATGTACGGATCCCCCAGTCAGGTTTCACGACCATGCGCTGGAAGGTCCGCTCGGTCACCTCGCCCCAGGCGGCCATCCAGCTGAAGGCCGGGTTCGGAACCATCGCAAACAGGGGGTAAGAGGCCATCGCGCTGGCGGTAGAACCAAGCCATTGGTTCGTGTTGCGCATGGTCTCCATCAGGTCGTAGGTCATCATATAGCGCATGGAAGCTGCCTCCGGCGTGTAAGGCTAATAGTTTTGGACCATTCGCCGCTTTGCCCCCCGACACCCACGACGTTATTCTGCATAGCAGCGAGGTTAGGGGGATATTGTTAAAATGACAACAAGTGAAGACCAAATGCCTGACGTGACTGAAGAACATATTGAACGCCTTAAAGAAAATATGGACAAGGTCGAGACGCTGTCCAAGCGCCTGATCGAAATTATGGCGACAAAGAAGACCCATACCCCCGCTTTGGATGGTCCGAATCAAGAGCTTTTCGCAAGAGCAGCAACAGCCTACTGGGCCGAGGCGTGGCAAAATCCCGCCAAGCTGCTGGAACAGCAAATCGAATATTGGGGAAAATCGGTTCTGAACTTCGCCGAGGCGCAGCAGGCACTGGCCACGGGTGAGGTCGATGACGAGGAAAATGCGCCCGGAGACAAGCGTTTCTCGAACCCTATGTGGGAAACCAACCCCTATTTTCGCCTGATCCGCCAGCAATATCAGACAAACGCGCAGGCTATTGCGCAGGCTGTCGCCTCGGTCGACGATCTGGGCGACAAGGACAAGCGGCGGTTGCAGTACTTCTCGCAACAGATTGTCGACATGATGGCCCCGACCAATTTTCTGGCGACAAATCCTGACGCTTTGCAGAAGGCCGTCGAAACAGAAGGGCAGTCGCTGGTTCAGGGGCTCGAAAACCTCGTCTCGGATCTGGAGGCCAATGATGGAGAGTTGGTCGTAAAGTTGGCCGACGAGAACGCGTTTGAAGTTGGCGGCAATCTGGCCACCACACCGGGCGAAGTGGTCTATCGCAACCGCATGATGGAGCTGATCCAGTACAAGCCTACGACTGAGACGGTTTACGAAACGCCCGTGGTGCTGTTCCCGCCCTGGATCAACAAGTTCTATATCCTGGACCTGAAGGCGCAGAACAGCCTGATCAAGTGGATCACGGAACGGGGCTATACGCTGTTTGTCGTCAGCTGGGTCAACCCGGATGAAAGCTATGCCGAAACCGGCATGGAAGATTACATTCAGGACGGCTTTCTGACGGCGATCGAAGAGGCCAAGAAGATCTGCAAGGTCAAACAGGTCAACGCAATCGGCTATTGCATCGCCGGCACAACGCTGAGCCTGACGCTGTCCCTGTTGAAACAGCGCGGTGACAAATCGGTAAAGTCCGCCACGCTGTTCACGGCCCTGACCGATTTCTCGGATCAGGGGGAATTCACCCCGTTCCTGCAAAACGACTTCATCGACGGGATCGAGGAAGAAGTGAACAAAGAGGGCGTTCTGCGGTCCTGGATCATGGCGCGCACGATGTCCTTTCTGCGATCCCGGGATCTGGTCTATGGACCTGCCATTCGCAGCTACATGATGGGCGAGATGCCCCCGGCCTTCGATCTGCTGTATTGGAACGGGGACGGTGCGAACCTTCCGGCAAAGATGGCCGTCGATTATCTGCGCGGCCTGTGCCAGCGGAACGAGTTTGCGGGCGACGGGATCGAATTGCTGGGCCATAAGCTGAAGGTCAGCGACGTCGACGTTCCGCTGATGGCGATCACGTGCGAGACCGATCACATTGCCGCCTGGAAAGATTGCTATCGCGGCGTGCAGAAAATGGGCTCACGCTCGAAGACATTTGTGGTCTCGGAATCTGGTCACATTGCGGGCATCGTCAATCCGCCCAGCAAGAAGAAATACGGCCATTACACCAACCCCGAGATGAAGGTGGATTCCGACACCTGGTTGAAAGAGGCGGATTTCCACGAAGGGTCCTGGTGGCCGATGTGGGAGGCATGGCTGAAAAAGCGGTCCGGCAAGCAGGTACCGGCGCGTGACACGGGCGATTCGGATCATCCCGCCCTTGCACCGGCCCCTGGAACCTACGTTGTGGCCAATCCAAACGCCTGATTTCATTTTGAAACTAAAATTTTCTGCATTGCAGCAAAAAATACTTGCAATGCTGCAATGCAGAAACCATATTGTCCTCAAGCTGATGAAAGCCGGGGTGGGCCCGGTTCGGCAAAAAGGATTAGGACAATGGCAAAGACCCAAGACTTTACCGCGATCATGAAAGACGTCATGGGCGCATTTCCGGTAGACACCACCGCAATGGAAGGTGCCTTCAAATCGACCGCAGCCCTGAACGAAAAGCTGTCGGGCGTTGCACTGGACGCGGCTGAGAAATCGGCCGAGATCTCGAACAAATGGACCAAGGACACCCTGGCCAAGCTGAGCGAGATGTCGAAAGCAAAGGCAGAGCCTGCTGACTACGCCAAAGCGGCAACCGATTTCGCAAGCGCGTCGGCTGAAGTTGCAGCTGAAAACCTGGCCGCTTTCGCAGAAATCGCGAAAAAAGTTCAGACCGAAACCGTCGAGCTGCTGATGGCCGCTGGCAAAGACGCTGCTGAAGAAGCAACCGCAGCTGTCAAGAAAGCCACCAACGACGTGACGACTGCTGCAAAGAAAGCAGCCGCCGCCAAGTAAGAACGGCCGCGACAGGCACCTTATCCTCCCTACAGGTGCAATCGCGTTGGGCAGGTCCATTGACCTGCCCTTTCTTTTTGTGCTGCAGTCGCATAACCTGCGCTGCAACGCATCATCCTTGGGGAGGGTACAAGGTGTCGGACCAAGAAAAACCGCTATTGATCAAGCGCTACGCCAGCCGTCGGCTGTATAACACTGAGACCAGCGATTACGTGACGCTCGAAGACATTGCGGGGTTCATTCGGGACGGGCGCGAAGTTCAGATCATCGACCTGAAAACCGGCGACGACCTGACCCGTCAATATCTACTACAAATCATCGCAGAACATGAAAGCCGGGGCGAGAATGTGCTGCCGGTCAATGTGCTGAACGATCTGGTGCGCAGCTATATGGTGCCGGGCGGGGGTATGATGCCTCAGTTCCTGCAAAGCTCGTTCGAGATGCTGCGCGAAAGCCAAAGCAAGATGATGGAAAACATGAACGCCATGAATCCGATGTCGCAGATGCCCGGGTTCGACGCGCTGCAGGCGCAGCAGCAGGCGTTTTTGAAAGCCATGACCGGTGGTCTGTCCGGCGGCTGGTCCGGACCGGATAAGGAAGAAGAAAAGCCTGAGGCCAAGGAAGATCTGGACGACATCAAAAAGCAACTGGCCGAGCTGCAGAACAAGCTGTCCAAGTTGAACTGATACCACTATCAGAAAAAGCAAGGCCCGCATCGCGCGGGCCTTTTTCGTGTCAGGTGCCGTACACCGGAACCGGGCCCGTCACCTCACCGACCGAGGCCAGAAGGATGTCGGCGATCACATCCAACTCCTCGCGCGTCAGGCGGACGGGAAGGCGCACATCGCAGGCTTTCATCAGCATGTCGCGGGTCTGGGGCAGATCGAACGTTTCGGGCAGGAACTGCCAGTTCCAGAAGGCGCGGGCGTTGTTCTCGCTCAGACCAAAAACCTGAACCTTGACGCCGCGCGCGTCCGAGGCGGCGGCAAAGGCGCGGATCTCGTCCTCATCCAGCCCGACCAGATTGAACTGGATCGAATCCGGCGCGCGACGTTCGGGCGCCAACGGGGCAGGGACGTTGATATACGGAGAACCGTTCAGGCGCTCGGCCACATAGTCGTGGTTCGCCAGCCCATCTTTCACCCGACGCGCCAGTTCCGGCAGTTGCGGACGGATCACGGCGGCGCTGAGGTTGCTCATCCGCAAGTTATACAGCGGCAACTGGTTCTGCCAGCGGGCAAAGGCCTGCTCCAACTCGGGCGAGTTATCGCCGCGCGGGGTTTTGTGTTTCTTCCAGTTGCTCTCATACGCGCCGGACATGATCACGCACCGGGCCACCAGATCAGCATCGTCGGTGATCAAAATGCCGCCTTCACCTGCGTTAATCATCTTGTAGGACTGGAACGAGAAGCAGCCGATCTTGCCGATGGTCCCGATGTTGCGACCGTGCCATGTGGTGCCCAGCGAATGGGCGGCGTCTTCGATCACAGGGATGTCGCGCGCGTCACACAGCTCCATGATCGCGTCCATATCCGAGGTGTGGCCGCGCATATGGCTGATGATGACGGCCTGCACATTGTCCAGCTTGGCTGCGAAATCAGCCATGTCGATGCGATAGTTCTCGGCCACTTCGCACAGAACCGGAATGCATTCCGCATGCACGACCGAGGAGGGCACCGCCGCAAAGGTGAAGCCCGGGATCAGCACCCGTGCATCGCGGGGCAGACCCAGTGCCTTAAGCGACAGAAACAAAGCCGCCGAGCAGGACGAAATCGCCAAAGCGTATTTCGAGCCCAGAAGTTCGGCAAATTCCGCCTCCAGCAGTGCGACCGGCGCATTCTGTGGTGCGGTATAGCGAAACAGGTCGCCTGATTGCATCAGGGCATCGATGGCATCTCGTGCGGCGGCGGGGATGGGTTCGGCGTCGTGGACGTTGGGGGGCAGCGTCATATTTGGATTTCCCGAATTCTAACTTTCGTTTATTTAAATCAAGCGCGCAGCCCGTGCCAAGCCCCCAATCGCCGGATCGGCAAAATTTCACCAAACTGTCGCAATGGAAAATGGGGTCAGATGCCCAGCCGGTCCCGCATCGCATACCAGGTCATCGCCAGCACCAGCAGCGGGCTGCGCAGGGCGGGGCCACCGGGGAAAGGCAAGGCGGGTACGCGGGCCAATATATCGAACCCTTCGGCCTGTCCCTGAATGGCCAGAGCCATCAGTTGACCCGCATGAGTCGCAGTCCCGACCCCGTGGCCGGAATAGCCGGAGGCTGACAAAATATTGGGTGCAACCCGCGCAAGATACGGCATCCGGCGCATCGTAATCGCAAGCGTGCCGCCCCAGGCAAAATCGATTTTGACGTCCCGGAGATGCGGGAAAATCTCGGTCATCGGTTTGCGCACAGTCGAGGCGATGTCGGACGGAAATCGATAGCCATAGCTTTCACCGCCGCCAAACAACAACCGCCCATCCGCGCTGAGGCGGAAGTAATTCACCACAAACTTCGTATCCGCCACGGCGACGTCCTGGGTAAGAACGCGCGCGGCGTCGTCCCCCAACGGCTCGGTCGCGGCGATGAAGTTGTTGATCGGCATAACCCGCGCCGCCACCTTCTGGTTCAGCGCACCAAGATAGCCGTTGCAGGCCAGAATGACGTGCCGGGCGCGAACCGCGCCATGCTGGGTGCGGACCAAGGCAGGGTCGCCTTCGTCGATCGCCAGAACTTCGGTACCCTCAAAAACGCGCGCGCCTGCCATATGCGCCGCCTTTGCCAGCCCAAGGGCAAAGTTCAACGGATGCAGATGCGCCGCGCCCCTGTCCAGATAGCCGCCTTTGTAGGTGGGTGAGGGGCACAGCGCATGCCCCGCCTCTTCGTCCAGCAACTCGATCTGGTCATAGCCATACCGGTCCGACAAATGGGCAGCGTGGTCATGCAGGTCGTTCTGTTCCGAAATCGACAACCCAAGCCCCGCAACGCCGGGTTTCAGATCGCAATCAATCTTGTGCTTCGCGATCAGGGACTTGACCAGATCCTTAGCGTCTTCGGCCAGATCCCACAGCTTGGCGGCATCGTCCAGCCCGACCAGCCGTTCCAGATCTTCCTGATCCACCCGCTGCGCGCTGCCCAACTGCCCGCCATTGCGGCCTGAGGCTCCGAACCCGACACGGTGCGCCTCAAGCAGCACCACATCCATCCCGGCCTCGGCCAGATGCAGCGCGGCCGACAACCCTGTATAGCCGCCGCCAACGATACATACATCGGCGCGGGCCTCGCCCTCAAAGGCCGGGAACGGCTCCAGCGGATTTGCGGTCGCGGCGTACCAGCTTGCCGGATACTCGGCCTTGCGGTCATTGGAGTAGAGCAGATTCATCTTCTTCTCGTTCCAAATACGGATACCCCGAACGCCTCAACAGGATCAGACGTTCAGCAAAAGATGCTCACGCTCCCACGGGGAGATCACCTGCAGGAACTCCTCATACTCGGCCCGCTTCACGATGCCGTAGACGCGGGCAAATTCGGGGCCCAGAATGTCATGCAACTCGGTGGCCTCGTCGAACAGATCCAGCGCGTTGCCCATGACCTGAGGGATATCGCCGTCGCCTTCATACGCGTCGCCATAGAACTGACGGCGGGGGCGTTCCTGTTGGATTAGCCCCAGATACCCGCAGGCCAGCGACAAAGCGATGCCCAGATATGGGTTGCAGTCCATCCCGGCGATGCGGTTCTCGATGCGCCGCGCCTCGGGGCCCGACAGGGGGACGCGAATGCCGGTGGTGCGGTTGTCCCGCGCCCATTCAAGATTGATCGGCGCGGCGTGGTCTTTGACATAGCGGCGATAGGAATTCACGTAAGGCGCCATCACCGCCAGACCAGCGGGCAAATGGCTCTGCAGCCCTGCGATGAAGTGATAAAACGCGTCCGTCTCACCGCCCTGCGGGCCGGAAAAGATGTTCTGACCCGTTTCAATATCTGTGATCGAGTGATGGATGTGCATGGCCGAGCCGGGCTCATCCTCAATCGGTTTTGCCATGAAGGTGGCGAAACAGTTGTGGCGCAGGGCGGCCTCGCGGATCAGGCGTTTGAAGTAAAACACCTCATCGGCCAGCTTGACCGGATTGCCGTGGCGCAGGTTGATCTCCAGCTGTCCCGCGCCGCCTTCCTGAGTGATGCCGTCGATCTCGAACCCCTGATGCTCCGCGAAATCATAGATGTCGTCGATCACCGGGCCGAATTCATCCACCGCAGTCATGGAATAGGCCTGCCGGGCGGCGGCCGGACGTCCAGACCGGCCCATCATCGGCTCGATTGATTGGGCGGGGTCGACATTGCGGGCGACCAGAAAGAATTCCATCTCGGGCGCGACGACAGGTTTCCAGCCTTTGTCGTGATACATCTGCACAACGCGTTTCAGCACGTTTCGCGGGCTGTAGGGGATGGGCTCTCCGTCGCGGTCATAGGCGTCGTGGATCACTTGCAAGGTCCAGTCACCGGTCCAGGGTGCAGCAGATGCGGTCGTGAAATCCGGTTTCAGGATCATGTCCCGTTCGATGAACCCGTCCTCGCCCGCGGCCTCACCCCAGCCGCCCGTGATGGTCTGGTAGAAGATACTGTCGGGCAGGTGGAAATAGGATTGCCGGGCAAATTTCGAGGCCGGAACGGCCTTGCCCCGCGCGATACCGGGCAGGTCCGAGATGATGCATTCCACTTCGTCCAGCCGGTGCCCGTCGATATAGTTCTGCGCGGCCTGCGGTAAGTCGTCTGTCCAATCGGCCATCAGGCCCTCGCTTTCTTCAGGAAATCTGCCATGACCTGCGCGATCCGGGCATTATGATCCGGCGCGGTTTGCCGGTTTGCGGCGGCTTGCATCAGATCATCGGGCACCACGCCCTTGCCGCGCGTGCGCATCAGGCCCGAAACGAAGTCGTTAGTGAACTCGGGGTGGGCCTGAACCGTCCAGATCTGATCGCCATAGCGCAGCATCGCGTTCTGGCAAAAGTCATTGTGCCCGGTGACCTCGGCGCCGTCCGGCACCGCGACAACCTGATCCTGATGCCAGGCGTTCAGCCAGACTTTTTCGCCGTCATAGTCATATTCTGTGCGCCCCACGGCCCAGCCGCCATCGAATTTCCGGACGGTTCCACCCAAGGCCTGCGCGATGATCTGGTGGCCGAAACACACACCCACAAGCGGTTTACCGCTTTGATGGATTTCGCGAATCAGCGCCTCAAGCCGGGGGATCCACGGCAGATCCTCATACGCGCCATGGCGCGAGCCGGTGATCAGCCAGCCTTCGGCATCCTCTGCACCGGTCGGGAAGATCCCATCAACGACGGAGTAGCTTTCAAAATCCAGCCCGTGCCCGTCCAGCAGGTCGGGAAAGAGTGAATCGTAATCCCCGAATGTATCCCGAAGCGCATCAGGGGTGTGGCCGGTCTGTAGAATGCCGATTTTCATAAGTCACCAAATTTGATCAAATTCAGAAATACCCGAGTCCCACTCGGCGGGCAAGGGGTCAGACTGCTTCGAGGTAACTCAGCCAGTGCTGATCTTCGGGACGGTCCGCAAAGCGCGCGATTTCCTGCCGCTTGGTCATTGCCATGTTGCGGATCAGTTCGGTCGGGAACAGGCGCGTCATCAGCGGGTCTGTTTCGAACGCGTCGATGGCCGCCGCCCAACTGTCTGCCAGTTGCGGCAAGCCGTCAATCTCGTATGCGTTTCCGGTGATGGGGGCGGGGGGCGTCAGGCCGTCTTCAATCCCCAGCAGCGCCGCGCCAAGGACAGCGGTCAGCATCAGATAAGGGTTGATGTCGCCCCCGGCCACGCGGTGTTCGATCCGCCGTGCCGCCGGGGCACCGCCCGGAATGCGAATGGCTGCGGTTCTGTTTTCATAGGCCCAGCTTGCCCCCGTCGGGGCATGCGCGCTGGGCACAAGCCGGGTGTAGGAGTTCCCGTGCGGCGCAAAAATCAGGGTGCTGGCGGGCATAGCGGCAAGGCATCCGGCGACTGCAGCGCGCAGCAGATAGGTGCCTTGGGGCCCGCCATCGTCAAAGATGTTCTGGCCGTTCTGGTCAAGGACTGAGAAATGCACATGCATCCCGTTTCCGGCGTCATTAGCGTAAGGCTTTGACATGAAGGTCGCGGCAAACCCGTGTTTGCGCGCCAATCCTCGTGTCAAACCCTTGAAAAGCCACGTATCATCGGCGCAACGCATGGCGTCCTGATGGTTCAGGTTGATTTCGAACTGGCCGATCCCGCTTTCGGAAATGGCGGTCTGCGCAGGAATGCCCATTGCCGCGCAACCGTCGTAGAGGTCGTTGAAGAACGCCTCGAACGCGTCCATTTCGGCGACGGACAGCACCGCCTCGTCCGCCAGACGGTGACCTGTCACCGGGTTGATCGGTGGCTGGGGTTGAGGGCCTGAGGCGTCCAGCAGCGTGAACTCCAACTCGGTCGCGGCGACCACGGACCAGCCGCGTTGCGCATAGCGCGACAGGATAGCCCCCAGCGCATGGCGCGGGTCGCCCGCAAAGGGTGCGCCGTCATCGTCATAAAGGCTCATGGGCACCAGGGCCGTTTCGGCGTTCAGCCACGGGACCGGAACCGCGCCGCGTTCAGTTGGCAGCAACACGCCATCGGCGTCGCCGGTTTCAAACACCAGCGGGCTGCCTTCGATATCCGCGCCCCACAGGTCGACATTCAGGGCGGAAAACGGCATCCGAACCGCGCCTTTGGACAGCTTGTCCGCATAGGCAGGTGGCACGCGCTTACCCCGCATCTGCCCGTTAAGATCACAGGCCGCGACGCGGAAATTGTGAAGGGCATTCAGGTCCATTGGGGCCTCCGTTCCTCGGGTTATCCGAGATGTATCGAAGGCATGTGCCCTTGTCACGAAATTTGATCAAATTTTTTTTGGCCAGAAAAGTGTATTGCCGCGCCGAGTCAGAACGACCCGGCGCGGCGTATTGCGGATCAGGCGAAGCTGACCCCGTTTTCAGCCATCGGAAGCTCGGCCACCAGGTTGCCCGACATTGCGCGAATAGCGTTGGCCAGGGCAGGGGCCGAGGGCGGCGTTCCGGGTTCACCCACGCCAGTTGGTGCTTCGGCAGACGGCACGATATGGACGTCGATCGCGGCAATATCGCCAATCCGCAGCGGCTCGTAATCGGGGAAGTTGAACTGATCCACCGCTCCGCTGGTCAGGGTGATCTGGTCGCGCATGACGTGTCCGATCCCGTATCCGATGCCCCCTTCCATCTGGGCGCGGACGACGTCCGGGTTCACGGCAATACCGCAATCGACGGCACAGGTGACCTTTTCGATCTTGATACCGCTGTCCGGATCGCCCGAGACCTCGACCACTTCAGCCGCGTAAGACCCGAAGGACTTGTGGACTGCAATCCCTTGGGACCGACCCTCTGGCGCATTGCCCCAACCCGCTTTTTCGGTCGCCAGCTTTAAGACGGCGGCCTTGCGCTGCTGGTCCGCGTTGCTGGTATCGGACAGATGCGCCAAACGGAACTCGACCGGGTCGCGCCCTGCGGCTTCGGCCACCAGATCCATCATGGTTTCCATCGTGTAAGCGGTGTGGGTGTGACCCACCGAGCGCCACCACAGAACCGTGGTTGCCTTCGGCGTGTCCGTCAGACCCACCGCCATGCCGGGGATCGAATAAGGACTGTCCGAAACACCCTCGACCGAGCTGTGGTCGATGCCGTCATGCACCAGAACCGCCTCGAACGGAGTGCCCTTGATGACGGATTGACCTGCTATCTGGTGCTGCCAGCCGACGATGTTGCCGTCGGCGTCCAGACCCACACGAACCTTGTGACCAAAGGCAGGGCGGTAGTACCCGCTGCGAATGTCATCCTCGCGCGTCCAGACCAGCTTGACCGGGCGCGAGCGGTCGGTGACGACAAAGGCCAGCGCAGCCTCGACCTGATAATCCGCGTCCGGGGTTGCACGGCGACCGAAAGACCCGCCTGCCAGCATGGT
Organism: Ruegeria sp. N4; assembly: GCF_056531425.1. Lineage (NCBI taxonomy): Bacteria > Pseudomonadati > Pseudomonadota > Alphaproteobacteria > Rhodobacterales > Roseobacteraceae > Ruegeria > Ruegeria sp. N4. The sequence continues at coordinate 869,808 of NZ_JBQFLT010000001.1, read as the reverse complement.
TTTGATGTGGATCTTCTCGGGCGGCAGTTGGAAGATCTGCTGATAGGCCATATGCGGCCCGGTCGGCATCTGCGCGCCGTCATGTAGGACGATGTCACCCTCTGCCGTCTGCTCGATGGTGCAGTTCAGCGGCTCCATCGGTGCATGGGCCAGCAGCGGGAAGTAGAAGGTCTTTTCGACAACCTTGTCCGCACCGTCGATGGCGGCTGCCACAGCGGCGACGTCAGCCTTGTTCACGTTATATGTGGGTGCTGCGTCCAGCGCCGCCATGATCTCGGCCTTGATCTGGTCCGAGTCGCGGGTTTCAGCGCCTGACATATCCCACTCGACCTCTAGCGCATCGCGTGCCTGAATCGCGGCCCAGGTGTTTTCTGCATAGACGGCAACACCCGCCTGATTGGGCAGGACAGCAGCGGTGATATAGCCTTTGACGTCTTTCGACGCGCTGTCGTCAAAGCCTAGGGCTATGCTGCCTTTCGACTCTGGGCGCTTGATCATGGCGACCATCTGATTGGGCAGGTGAACATCCATGGCATACATCGCCTGACCGTTGCCCTTGATGGCCGAATCCTTGCGACGAACGGAGTCATTGCCGATCAACCGGAACTCGGACGGGTCTTTCAAGCGGGGTTCAGCAGGGGCCTCCAACTGAGACGCAGCAGCCACGAATTCAGCGATGGGCGCCGATTTGTCGCTTGCCTTCACGATGCCTTCCTCGATGGTGATGCCCGACGCATCCACGCCCCAGCTTTGTGCGGCAGCGTTGATCAGCATCTCACGCGCCGCAGCCCCGGCCTGACGGTATTGCAGCCACGAATTCGCCATCGCGGTGGACCCGCCGGTGCCCTGGAACGGGCCGAACAGAAGGTTGTTGTAGACATTCGGATCGGACGGGGCGAACTCATACTCGATCTGGTCCATGGTCAGGCCGATTTCCTCGGCGATCAGCGTCGGCAGACCGGTTGCAGGGCCCTGACCTTTTTCAAAGTGCTTTACGATGGCCGTCACGGTGCCATCGGCATCGATTTTCACAAACGGGTTGAACTGAGCGGTCTCGGACGAGGCCGCCGCCAGCGCACCATCGGGTCGGGCACCAACCAGAAGCACTGCACCAGCGGCAGCAGCGCCTTTCAGAAATCCACGGCGAGAGGTGTTGATGGTCATGATCAGGCCTCCAGTATTTCAGATGCGCGCTGGATACCGGCGCGGATGCGTTGATAGGTGGCGCAGCGGCAGGCGTTGCCAGCCATGTAGTCGTCGATTTCTTCAACTGACGGTTTGGGGTTTTCGGACAGCAGCCCAACCGCAGACATCACCTGACCGGATTGGCAGTACCCGCATTGAACGACATCAAGTTCGACCCAGGCCTGCTGCACGGCAGCGCCGATTTTGTCATCGCCAATGGCTTCGATTGTGGTGATCTCGGCACCTTCGACATCTTCGACATAGGTTTGGCAGGACCGAACGGGTTCACCATCCAGATGCACGGTGCACGCGCCGCACGAGGCGACACCGCAGCCGAATTTGGTTCCTGTCAGCTTCAGCTCATCCCGGATCACCCACAAAAGGGGCGTGCCGGGTTCGGCGTCGACCGTGTGGGTCTGGCCGTTCAGTTTCAAAGTAAGGGTCATAGGGGGACTCTCCTGTTGGCTAATTACCTGAGTCGGTAAACTGGCGCGTTTACAAGTGGCATAATTTTCGCGACCTGTAAACTGGTGAGTTTACGTAGGGTTTGACCCGCGCCGGTCAATGGGTCTATAGCTCGGGTATGAACGAATGCAGCGCCCCGAATGCGTCCAAATACGCACAGATCATTGATGCTGCCGTGGCCGAGTTTCTGGAAAAAGGGTTCGCCGCGGCCAGTATGGATCGCGTTTCGGCCAAGGCCGAAGTGTCCAAGCGCACGCTGTATAAGTATTTCGAAAGCAAGGAGAACCTGTTCCGCTCTATCGTGGTGGAACTGTCAAACAGGTTCGCGGAAGTGGTCGAGATCAAGTACGAAAAGGGCCGCGATATACGCGCGCAACTGACCGAGCTTGCCTGGGCCGAAGGCCGCATTCTGATGCTGCCGGATGTGATCGCGATGTCGCGCATGGTGATAAGCGAAACCCTGCGCAACCCGTCCCTTGCGGTCGAGGCGCAGGGCAAGCTGGACAAAACAGCCGTGTTTTCGGACATGCTGCGCAATGCGGCAGAAGACGGGCAGTTAAAGATCGACAACCCCAATCAGGCCGGGAAAGAGTTTATCGGCTTGATCAAGGCCCGCGCCTTTTGGCCGATGCTGTTCAGCGGTTCGGTCCTGAGCCAATCTGAAATGGCCGAAACGATCGAGAACAGCGTCGATATGATGATCAGCCGCTACGGCATCGAGACCTGACACACACCGTGAACGACGGGCGCGTCCACCATTTGTGCCGGCGATAGGCCTTGAGAATTTAGTCTAAAAACAATGGATTGACGACCGTCGCATGCGTCCGGCACCTGATGGTTTGGAAAATTTCCACCACCGGGTAAGATGAAATTGCATCTGCTCAAAGGAAATTTCTAGTGCCTTGGGGTGATTTGGTCGAACTTCTGGGGGGCTCAGCCATCATTCTGGCTGTACTTGCCGTGTTCTGGAAGGGTGACGACTGCATATCGAAAGAGTTCAGGGATGATCTGGCCGCCTGGCTGATATTGCTTAAGCCACCCCCTGGAAACAGCCCCGTCGTTCAATCCGTTCTTGCGATGTTCGAGAAGTTCTTTGGGGAACGGCACTTGAGCTGGAAATGCCTTAGCAGATCGTTTGTTCTTTCAGCCGTTTTCTTTTTCTCGGTAGTCTTACTGATGCGACTTTTCCTTCCGGACAGTCGACAACCATTGGGCGACGAAGAAATAACTGCGTCAAACATATTCATGCTCCTATTGGCAGGATTGCTTTTCAACGGGATCGGAGACTATCCGGCGCTTTACGTCACCAGAAAGGTCTTGCAGCAGAGTTTAAAAAAATCGATGTCGCTAAGCTGGGCAATATTCTTCGATCTGGTGTTCACAGCCCTCATCATTTTTGTCATCATATTAGTAATCATATGGCTGTTCACTCAGGCCTTCGGCGCCACGTCGTCCGGTCTGCTAAAAACCGCTTTTGTCTTTCTCTATGGGTTTTTGGGCGCATTTGGCTTTGATGCTGACGGCATTGACAGCCCCTTGGGCTTTGCCGTTCTTTTTACAGCTTTCATCACCAGCTTTTGGCTCTGGGCAGCTGCGCTTGGAACGCTGCTGATCCGCTTGCTGGCCCGCTCTGGCCCGATCCTTTCCGCGCTGCAATATGCGCTGCCAATCGAAGAGAAGCCTATCCGGTCAATGGGAATCGTCGGCTTTCTGGTCTTTTTTGCCTACCTGCTGATCACAATAGCTCTGTGATCAGTTTGAATAGCGGCAAGTTGGGTGCGCCGAATTGAAACCCATCCAAAGCTATGGCTGAAAGATCTGGTTCGCGCACCGTTGAAGACCTGAAAGGTCGATAGTAATTCCAGACAAAGAAGTGCTAGACCGGGCCAGCCGGGTTTCGGCGGCAGGGGGATGCAACTTGTACCCGGACCAAGACGGAGATTTGCTGTGACTGGCAGAGCAAAAACAGCAGCGCGTTTAAGCGTGGCACCGATGATGGACTGGACGGACCGCCATTGCCGGTATCTGCACCGGCTCCTTAGCCGTGAAACGCTGCTGTATACCGAGATGGTGACAGCCCCGGCACTGGTGCGGGGTGGGGCGCTGCATCTTCTCGAATACAACCCTCAGGAACACCCGGTTGCCCTGCAACTTGGCGGCTCGGACCCGCAAGAGCTCGCGCAGGCGGCGCGGCTTGGGGCGGATGCGGGCTATGATGAGATCAACCTGAACTGCGGCTGCCCCTCGGATCGTGTGCAATCGGGAACCTTCGGGGCCGTGTTGATGCGAGAGCCCGCGCGCGTTGCCGACTGTGTCGCGGCGATGCGCGAGACTGTGGATGTTGACGTTACGGTCAAATGCCGGATCGGGGTGGATGATCAGGAGCCGCAGGAGGTCCTGCCCGAGTTTCTGACCCAAATCCGGGCCGCAGGCTGTGATCGGGTCACGATCCACGCGCGCAAGGCGTGGTTGCAGGGTCTCAGCCCTAAGGAAAACCGGGACATCCCGCCTCTTGACTATGATCTGGTGCATCGGATGAAGGGTGAATTTCCGGACATGCATGTCTCGATCAATGGGGGCATCACCTCATTGAACGAAGCGCGTGTGCATCTGGATGCCGGTTTGGATGGGGTCATGATCGGTCGGGCTGCCTATCATCAGCCCACGGATATTCTGGCCGAAGCGGATGTTCAGATTTACCAGAGCGGAACCCCGTCAGACCCGATTGCAGTCGTTCAACAAATGGTGCCTTATGTCGAGCGCCACCTTGCCAATGGTGGGCGTTTGCACCAGATCACGCGACATATGCTTGGCCTGTTTGCCGGGCGTCCGGGGGCCAGAGCTTGGCGGCGGGCCTTGTCCGAAGGTGCGGTGCATGAAGGCGCCGGGCCCGAGGTGATGCTGCAAGCGCTGGACCGCGTCGCGCCCTTGGCCGAGGCCTGAACAAGTAACACCGGCCCGCGCCGGTATTTTGGGGGAAAGATGCCCGATACGATGTTGCTGGCCCAAATGCTGGGTCTTTTGCTTGTGATCGGTGCGTTTGCCGGGGTGCTGGCAGGGCTGTTGGGGGTCGGGGGTGGCATTGTTCTGGTACCCGCGTTCTTCTACGCCTTTCAGACGCTTGGCTATGGCGGTCCGCAATTGATGCAGCTGTGTCTTGCCACCTCTCTGGCAACCATCATCGTGACGTCCATCCGTTCTGTTCTGGCCCATAACAAGAAGGGCGCGGTGGATTGGGACATCCTGCGCGGCTGGGGGCCGGGGATTGCCGTCGGTGCGATTGTCGGTGTTCTGGTGGCGTCGGCCCTGCGGACCGAGGCGCTGCAGGCCCTGTTTGGCATTCTGGGTATGGTGATCGGTGCCTATCTGGGCCTTGGCAAATCCGAATGGCGCTTGGGCGATGCGATGCCAAAGGGCGTGAAACGCGCGGCGCTGTCGCCCTCGGTCGGGTTTCTGTCCGTGCTGATGGGCATCGGCGGCGGCAGCTTTGGTGTCCCGTTGATGAGCCTTTACAACACGCCCATTCACCGCGCCGTCGCAACCGCGGCGGGGTTTGGCGTGATTATTGCCGTCCCATCGGTTCTGGGCTTTCTGTTCCTTGGCATCGCGGCCGAGCACCGACCGCCGCTGACAATCGGGGCCGTGAACCTTGTGGCCTTTGGAATTGTCGTGGCCATGACCATGATCACCGCGCCATGGGGGGTGAAGCTGGCCCACGCGATGGATCCGAAACCCCTGAAACGGGTCTTTGCGGTGTTCCTGACTCTGGTTGCGCTGAACATGTTGCGCAAGGCGCTGGGATGGTAGATGACTTCTGGTCCAAGGGCTGGGTCAAGTTCCCCTATGATCCCTTGCTGGCGGCATGGGTTTCTCATGCACTTCCGGCGGCCCGACAGTCTGTGGATGACCCGGCCTATGCCGAATGGCTGGATTGCGACGGGACGTGGTTTGTGGGCGTGGATGCCTTGGCCAATGATGCGCAGGGCAGGGTCGGGCAATCGGGTCCTCTGACCGGGGTTGCGATGTCATTCGTTCAGGATCACTACGGAATCCTGCCGCTTCATAGGGGGCAGGTCTCGGTCATCCAACCGGGCTATCCGCGTCCCCGGCGTGGGGAGAGTGAGGCCGCCGCGCGCTATCGCCGAATCCGGGATGCTGCGCATGTGGATGGGTTGCGCCCGATGGGTCCGGACCGCCGCCGCCGGGTTGATGAACCTCACGCATGGATTTTGGGCATCCCGCTGACCGAGGCCAGCGAAGACGCCGCCCCTATGGTGTTGTGGGAAGGAAGCCATAAGCTGCTGGGCGACACGTTCCGGAACGCTTTGGCCGGGCATCCAAGGGACGGTCTGCACAAGGTCGATATCACCGATGCCTATCAGGTCGCGCGGCGAGAGGTGTTCGAAACCTGTCCCCGGATCGCTTTACCCGCCAAACCGGGCGAGGCGTATCTGCTGCATCGCCATTGCCTGCACGGGGTTGCACCATGGGGCGACAGCGCCACCGCTGGCCCTGATGGTCGAATGATCGCCTATTTCCGCCCCGAGTTCACGGGGGGAGTGGCCGAATGGATCGAATCTCCGTAGTCTCCGCCCATTGATTTTTGGTGGAGAATTTGGGTCATGATTACAGTTCACAGAAATTCTGACGGCGCATTGATCGAAGTTGAACTGTCCGGTCAGGTCACCAGCACCGACTACTCTGAAACCCTTGTTCCCGCGATCGAGGCCGCATTGGCCGAACATGATACGGTCGGCCTGCTGGCCATCGTGCAGCCCGAATTCAAAGGGTATGACCTGGGGGCCGCGTGGTCGGACACCAAGCTGGGACTGAGCCATTGGCGCGGCTTTGACCGGATTGGCGTGGTTGCCGATCAGGGGTGGGTTCAGACCAGTGTCCGGCTGGCCGCCCCGATCCTGCCATGCCCTCTGCATGTATTCGAATTGGCCGAGCTAGAGGCGGCGCGGCGCTGGATGCGGGAATCGCTGGGATCGATCCATGTCACCGATCTGGGTGGATCCTGCGTGCAACTGAGCCTTCTGGGAAAGCTGGACCCGGAAGAATACGCCAAGGCCGGGCGCGATCTGGACCTGCTTTTGCACGATCGCGAGGGGTTCCGGCTGCTTATTGACCTGCGTGAATTTGACGGGTGGCAGGGATTGTCGGCATTGGCTGCGCATTTTCGTCTGGCCAGCGGCCATATCCGGATGCTGGATCGCGCGGCGATTGTCGGCAACAAGGCATGGCAGAATATGGCGCAACGCGTCGCCAGTCACGTCCTTGGCACGCGCACGCAATTCTTCCCCTCGGAAGAGATCGAAAACGCCAAATCCTGGCTGTCTGCGGGCTGATTTCTGACCACATTTGATTCGAAAGCGGGCCCAACACCCGCAAAATGGTCTTTTGGGCCCTGAATATCGTCATTTTGTGACGTAAGGGAATTTGTTGGAATTTGTGGGGTTTAGTGTTTTCAACCTCAAAAACGAGGAAAATCTGAGTGTTTTCCCCGTAAAAATGAAGTTTGCATTGATTAGCTCAGCCTCGTTGCCGCGGGTTGCCACTCACATTCAGCTACGTTCTTGAGCCGACCCTCGGAGCTCGGACGCGACCCGCGGCGACATCGATTATTTAATTCACTACAGGATGCTCGAAATGACGTTCAGGACTGTCTTAAATAAAATCTTTTCCGGAAACGGAGTTGTGCTGCCTTTGCCCGGTGATTTGGCCCGTGACGATCAACAAGGCCCGATCTCCGACCAGCCTCGGACAAGCCAGTCCGAGATCATCAATTTGTTCGCCGAAGAATTGCGCGGCCGGGAACCAATTCACAGCGCGACCGATGACAAGGACGAGGACCGGCGAGTCAAAACGAACTAGGGGTTCAGGAACCGTTCAACCGGGCCGCCCGACCGCCGCGACGTTTTGCCAGGCGCGGCTTGCGGGCGGGCAGGTCTTCCATGATCTCGGCGCGTTCGCTGCTGTCCATCTTGGACCACCGGGTGATCTCGTCAATGGTGCGGTAGCAGCCGGTGCAGATCCGCTCGGTCGGGTGTACGACACAGATCTGGACACACGGGCTTTCAACCTCGTTCCGTTTCCAAACCATATTCGTCATCAGCGGTCTCCGACCCGTTAGAGAAAGCGCAGCCTGTCCAGCGCTCCTTGCAGGATATAACCGGCTGCGACGTGGTCGATAACCTGTCCGCGACGTTTTCGTGTCGTATCCGCCTCGAGCAGTGCCTTTTCTGCCGCAACCGTGCTGAGCCGTTCGTCCCAGAACCCGATGGACACGTCGGTCAGGCGCGACAGGTTGCGGGCAAATGCGCGGGTGGATTGGCACCTTGGCCCCTCAGTCCCGTCCATGTTTTTAGGCAGGCCCAGAATGACGCCGCCGATCTCGCGATCTGCGATGACCTCAAGCAAACGGGCGGAATCCAGAGTGAACTTTTTGCGCCGCACGGTTTCCAGCGGGCTGGCCACACCGCGCATCCGGTCCGAGACCGCGACGCCGATGGTCTTTTCCCCAAGGTCCAGCCCCATCAGCGCGGTCATCGGGGGCAGGGCGGCTGCGAAATCTTCGAACGCGTCGTGGATCATTGCGCGATCCCGGCCTGCAGAGCGGCCGCGTCAAGCATCTGCAACGCATCCGCGTTATCGGCAAACACCACTTTCGCTTCCTTGTGGATATCTATGGCCCGCTGGCCTTGCCCCAGTACCCCAAGTGCTGCAATCAGACGGGCCCATTCCTCGGGCGAGCCGCCTTCGGTCGCCAACCGGTCTGAAAGCTGGTCGACCATGCCCTGAATCATCTCCTGCCGTTCTTCCGGCGTCAGCTCGGCTGCGGCGGCCATATCCTCTTGGCTGGGTCCAGGGGCCGGTGCAATGTCCGGCGCGTTGAAAACACCTGCTCGGAAGGCAAGCTCATCCAGTTGAACCCTGATCGCCTCGGCCCAGGGCGCGCCGTGGGGGGCGTCGCGCAGGGTTTCGATCCACATGCGATAAGCGATGTCCGGGCGTCCGACCTGCGCCAACATCTGGCCCAGATAGTACCGGGCCGGCCCGTGCCGTGGGTCGCGATCCAGCGCTTGCGACAGGGCCTGCTCGGCCTCGGGCGAGACATATCCGTTGGCCGCCAGAATCATCATCTCGGCGAAATCCGCATAGGCATCGGCGGTTGCGGTGTCTCCGGACAGCTCGATCACCCGCTGCTGCGCCTGGTATCCGGCTTTGAAGTTGCCAGCGTTGGTTTCGTGCTGAGCCAACAGCATATGCCCCTGCAGATCGTCGGGCCGTGCTTCAACTGTTTCGCGCAACTGATTGAGAAGGTTGGCGTAGCTTTCATCCAGCTCGCGCGGTGGCGGTGGTGTCGCCAACTCCTCGGCAGCGGCTTGCGGTGGGCGGTTTGCACGCACCTCCTCGGCCAGTTCGATGCGGTCGGTCAGGGGCATATCTGGCAGACCAACCGCGCCGATCCGCTGATACATCCACAACCCGCCGCCCGCCAGAACCACGGTCAGACACGCAATTGTGATCGCGGATACAACGCCCGACGGTCCGGCACCTGCGACCTCTTTGGCCATCTGCGCATCTGCTGCCAGAATGCGGCGCGAGATTTCGGTGCGGACCCGTTCGGCATCCGCTTCACCAATGACACCGCGCGCCAGATCGCGGTCAACGCTGGCCAGTTGTTCCCGATAGACCCGCAAATCATAGGCCGCCGCAGGCTCGGCGCCGCGACGGCCACGCAGCAGGCTGTAGCTCAGGAACGCCGCGATCAACAGCGCAATGATCAGTAGCAGAACCCAGAACGTCATGGTCCCTCCGAAATAGCTGCTTTGACTTAGACCTGTCAGACGCCCGACAAAAGGGACAAATGGCCGCGAAAGGGCGACATGTCGCAATAGTGCTATATTGTGGCGTTGCCCGGCAGGGGTAGAGTCGGCCAACACGGCATATCTTCGCACAATCACCGAACCGGATGGATTCGCTTATGAAACACTATTCAGCCTTTGCTGTGGCGCGCGAAGCGTTGCGCTATCACACAGGATGGGAACGCGCTTGGCGGTCCCCCCAGCCCAAGAAACGCTATGACGTGATCATCGTCGGTGCGGGGGGGCATGGTCTGGCGACGGCCTATTACCTTGGCAAGAACTACGGCATCCAGAACGTCGCCGTGATCGAAAAGGGCTGGCTGGGTGGTGGCAACACCGGTCGGAATACGACCATCATCCGGTCGAACTATCTGCAGGACCCATCGGCCGCGATCTACGAAAAGGCGCGCAGCCTCTATGAAGACCTGAGCCAGGACCTGAACTACAACGTCATGTTCAGCCCGCGCGGCGTGATGATGCTGGCCCAGACTCAGCACGAAATTCGCGGCTATCAGCGCACCGCCCACGCAAACGCGCTGCAAGGCGTCAAGACCGAGTGGATCGGCCCCGAGCGCGTCAAAGAACTGGTCCCGATCATCAATATCGACGGTCCGCGCTATCCGGTACTGGGGGCGCTGTGGCAGGAACGCGGCGGCACCGCGCGCCATGATGCGGTGGCCTGGGGCTATGCCCGCGCCTGTTCGGCGATGGGGATGGACATCATCCAGCAATGCGAAGTCAAAGGCGTTCGGTCCGAAAACGGTCGCGTTGTCGGCGTCGACACCACCAAAGGCTCGATCGACTGTGACAAGCTGGGGATCGTAGTGGCAGGCCATTCCGGTCAACTGGCCGAGATGGCGGGCTTCCGTCTGCCTTTGGAGGCGATTGCCCTGCAGGCGCTGGTGTCAGAGCCGATCAAACCCTGCATGGACGTGGTCGTGATGGCCAACACCGTGCACGGTTACATGTCGCAGTCCGACAAGGGCGAGATGGTGATTGGTGGTGGTACCGACGGGTTCAACAACTACACCCAGCGCGGCAGCTTCCACCATATCGAGGAAACGGTACGGGCACTGGTCGAGACCTTCCCGATGATTTCACGCCTGAAAATGCTGCGCCAATGGGGCGGGATCGTGGACATGACCGGGGATCGCTCTCCCATCCTGTCGTCAACACCTCTGGGCAATTGCTTCATCAACTGCGGATGGGGCACCGGCGGCTTCAAGGCCATTCCGGGCTCGGGCTGGGGCATGGCACAGCTGATGGCCACGGGGCATTCGCCACTGACCGAGGCCTTCTCGCTGGACCGCTTCAAAGAGGGTCGCTTCATCGACGAAAGCGTCGCCGCCGGGGTGGCACACTAAGGGGCTGCCCGAAGGTGCCAAAGAACAGAATTCTGATCGGCCCGCGCGCCGACTGACCGCCAAGAGGATGACCACATGCTGATCCTGAATTGCCCCTATTGCGGCGTTGACGCCGAAGAAACCGAACTGGCCGCCGGTGGCGAGGCGCATCTGAAGCGCTATGGTCCGGGCTCGTCGGATGACGAGTTCCACGACTACCTGTTCATGCGTGAAAACCCCAAGGGCGTTCACCTCGAACGCTGGCGCCACGCCAATGGCTGCGGCAAGTGGTTCCACGCCGCGCGCTGCACCCAGACGCTCGAGGTGTTCGGCACCTACACCGCCCAGACCTCTGAGCCGCCGCAAGAGATAAAAGACGCCATCGCCGCCAAACGGCCCGGCTGGACGTGGAGAGAGTTCTCCTGATGCTTCATCTTTTCCAAAATACTCCCGCCGGAGGCCCCGACGCCTCCACCTGCGAAAGGTCCGCACAATGAGCACCCGTCTCGCAAAACAAGGCCGTCTGATTGATCGGTCGAAAAAGGTCACCTTCACCTTCAACGGCACCTCGATGCAGGGGTACGAGGGCGACACGCTTGCCTCGGCCCTGCTGGCCAATGATCAGATGATGATGGGCCGGTCGTTCAAATACCACCGCCCGCGCGGCGTGGTCGCCAGCGGCGCGGAAGAGCCGAACGCGCTGGTCGGTCTGGGGCAGGGCAACCGGTTCGAGCCGAACCAGCGCGCCACCACGACCGAGCTGTTCAACGGTCTGACCGCAGCGTCGCAGAACCATTGGCCGAATCTGGAATTCGACGTGGGCGCGATCAACACCCACCTGTCGCGGTTCCTGCCCGCCGGTTTCTACTACAAGATGTTCATCCATCCGAAACCGTTCTGGAAGCATGTGTATGAACCCTTCATCCGCCAGTCCGCCGGTCTGGGCAAAGCCCCCGACAAGGACAGCCGCGATGCAGACACCTATGAGCACTTCTATGCCTTCACCGATGTCCTGGTGATCGGCGGCGGAGTGGCTGGTCTGCAGGCGGCCAAGGCAGCCGCGCAATCCGGTGCCAAGGTCATGCTGATCGAGCAGACCGCGCATTGGGGCGGTCGCGCTCCGGTTGACGGCGGAACCATCAATGGCGAGCCTGTGGATAAGTTCGTGGAACAATTGGTTTCCGAACTCGAAACAATGGACAACGTCACCATGCGGTCTCGCTGCATGGGTGCGGGGGTCTATGACCACGGTTACGTGCTGGGATACGAGCGTCTGACCGACCACAACCCGGGCGCGCAAGGCCCGCGCCATCGCCTGTGGCGTATTCGTGCCAAGCAGGTTGTGACGGCGACCGGAGCCATCGAGCGTCCGCTGTCCTTTGCGGGCAACGATGTGCCCGGCGTGATGCTGGCCTCGGCCATGCGTGACTACGTCGTGAACTGGGGCGTGACCCCGGGCGAGAAGGTGATCGTCGCCACCAACAATGATGACGCCTATCGCACCGCCATAACCCTGAAACAGGCCGGAGTGGATGTGATCCGCGTGGTCGATGCCCGCGCCACCGCCGGGCCGCTGGCGGAAGAGGCGCGCCAGCTTGGCATCCGTGTCGATCCGGGCAAGGCCATCGCCAAGGTCAAGGGCGGAAAGCGCGTCAAGAAAGTTGCGCTGTGCAATCAAGACGGTATCGGCGGCGCGCGGGAAGAGGTCGAATGCGACGCGGTTGCCATGTCGGGCGGCTGGTCTCCGGTTGTGCATATGTGGTCGCATTGCGGCGGCAAGCTGATCTGGGATGAGGCGAACGCCCATTTCCGCCCCGACCCGTCGCGCCCGCCTCTGGGTGCCGATGGCGAAGGGTTCGTTCTGGCCGCTGGTTCCTCGAACGGGCCGTTGGCGCTGGGTGATGTGCTGACCGACGCGCAGGCAGCCGGTAAGGCTGCGGCTAAGGCTGCGGGCTTCAAGCCCAAGAACACAAAGGCGCCGGTTGGTGAAACCACGGCAGAGGCCCCGATGGAGGCCGTGTGGCTGATGCCCGCCAATGCCGAGATCCAGCTGCGCGCCAAGTCGTGGCTGGACTTCCAGAACGACGTCAAAGTCTCGGACGTTCAGCTGGCCGCGCGCGAAGGCTATGAAAGCGTCGAACATACCAAGCGTTACACCACTCTGGGCATGGCGACCGATCAGGGTAAGCTGAGCAACATCAACGGCTTGGCGATCCTTGCTGATGCGCTGGATTCCGAGATTCCGAAGGTCGGCACCACCACGTTCCGCCCGCCCTACACGCCGATCTCTCTGGCGTCGATTGGCGGTGAAGCGCGTGGAGAGGTGTTCCAGCCGATCCGTCAGACGCCGATGCACAACTGGCATGACAAGAACGGCGCCGATTGGGAGCCGGTCGGCCAGTGGCGCCGGACCTACGCCTATGTGCGTCCCGGCGAATCCGTGCATGACGCGGTGAACCGCGAGGTTAAGAACACCCGCGAAAATCTCGGCCTGCTGGATGCCTCGACGCTGGGCAAGCTGATCGTCAAAGGCCCGGATGCGGGCAAGTTCCTCGACATGATGTATACCAACATGATGTCCACGCTGAAGGTCGGCAAATGCCGCTATGGTCTGATGTGCTCGGAAAACGGCTTCCTGATCGACGACGGCGTTGTCGCCCGCATCGATGAGGATACATGGCTGTGCCACACAACCACCGGCGGGGCCGAACGCATCCATGGCCATATGGAAGAGTGGTTGCAGACCGAATGGTGGGACTGGAAAGTCTATGTCGCCAATGTGACCGAGCAATACGCGCAGGTCGCCGTGGTTGGCCCCAACGCCCGCAAGGTGCTGGAAAAGCTGGGCGGGATGGATGTGTCGAAAGAGGCGCTGCCGTTCATGGAATGGCGCGATGGCAGGATCGGTGACTTCGATTGCCGCGCCTACCGCATCTCGTTCTCGGGTGAGTTGTCCTATGAGATCGCGGTGCCCGCGAGCCAGGGCCAGGCGTTCTGGGATGCGCTGATGGAGGCAGGCAAAGAGTTCGGCGTGATGCCTTACGGCACCGAATGTCTGCATATTCTGCGGGCCGAGAAGGGCTTTATCATGATCGGCGACGAGACCGATGGCACCGTGATCCCGCAGGATCTGGGGCTGCATTGGGCGCTGTCGAAAAAGAAAGAGGACCACCTCGGCAAACGCGCCCATTGGCGGACCCATATGGCCGATCCCGAGCGCTGGAAACTGGTTGGTCTTGAGACTGTGGATGGTTCCGTTCTGCCGGACGGCGCTTACGCAGTCGGCGAGGGCGTCAACGCCAATGGTCAGCGCAACATGATCGGGCGCGTGACCTCGACCTATTACTCGGCCAATCTGGGCAAAGGCATCGCCATGGGACTGATCAAGCACGGCCCCGACCGGATGGGCGAGATTGTCGAGTTCCCGGGCACGGATGACAAAATCTACAAAGCCAAGATCGTGGACCCGATCTTCTTCGACAAGGACGGGGAGAAGCAGAATGTCTGAACCCATCAGCGCACTGAACCACGCCAGCTATGACGGCATCGCCAGGGTCGAGGAAACCGGCCTGCAGGGCATGATCACCCTGCGCGGCGACCTGTCCGACAAGGTGCTGGCCAAGGCCGTCAAGGATGCCACCGGGCAGAAAATGCCCGGCCAGCGTGAGGCTCTGGTCGATGGCGACACCGGCGTCTGCTGGATGTCCACCGACGAGTTGCTGGTGCTGGTGCCATATGCCGAGGTCGAGGCCAAACTGGCGGCGATGACCAATGCGCTTGGCGGCACGCATGCCCTGGCGGTCAACGTCTCGGACGCGCGGGCGGTGTTCCGCATTTCGGGCGCGTCCGCGCGCGAGGTTCTGGGCAAACTGTCCCCGGTCGATCTGTCACCCGAGGCCTTCCAGCCCGGCCAAATCCGCCGCTCGCGTCTGGCGCAGGTGGCCGGGGCGTTCTGGATGGACGACGCCGAAACGTTCCGTGTGGTTTGTTTCCGCTCGGCTGCCGACTATGCGTTCAACCTGCTGAAGGTTGCGGCGCAGCCGGGCAGTGAAGTGGGCGTTTATTGACCCGCCCACACACCTAAGGGATCATTCGATGGCCACCTCGTTTCAGACAGGTGGCCGTTTTCCTTTTTAAGACTTTTTTCGTGATTGAAGTGTCAAGTTGCGCGACAGATGCGCGCGCGAGTTAGGATTGGTGAGTTCCCCTGTTGCGGGTGGAAAGGGGCTGCTTTATCGATATGAAAAAGACTTAAACTAAAGACATTTGGATGAACATTTTTAGACTAATCGCCATCGGTTTAATCGCCGTTTCAACTATACCTGATGCAGCGCGATCCGAAACCTATTCAGAGTCGTTCGAGTGTGTTTTTAAAAAAGGTCTGGCAAACCGGCCTACGCCCGCGCGCGTCATATTCTCGGTTGACAAGTATGGGCGCTCGGCACTGTTGCACGAAGTTGAATTGCAGGGGATCGACACACCCAAAATCGCGGCTTCAATCAATAGAAACAGCTTTCGTTTGCTCTCCATCAGTTGGTCTGGTGAGGCGTATACGTTTTCGCGCACCGGTCGACGTACAAGGGCAGGTGATCCCCGGCGAATGGTTCTTGATTTGGGGCGTCTGGATTTTTCGATCTTCTTGAACCGTAAAACGATGCGGGCAATTGCTAGCTCAAAATCAAACGTACAAGCGTCCCATGATGGCAACGCCAATGGGACCTGCGTTGAAATTCAAACGCCAAAATAACGATATGTTGGAGCAAACTATGAAACTACAAGCAATTGCATTGGCAGTCGGACTTGCGATCGTCCCGACTGTTTCAGTTTCTCAGACCTTTAAAGAGACGTATGAATGCAACTTTAGCCGTGGCATTGCCAACAAGCCGACGCCAGAGTTCTTGATCTTTTCAGTGGATGAGTACGGGCGCTCGGCGTTCATCCATGAGGCGCGGATGCCGAATATCGATACGCAACCCGGGCCCGCCAGGGTAAAGCGCGATAGTATTCGAAACCTGTCAATCGCATGGGTCGGACAAGACTATGTCTACTCGGATTCAGGCAGAAGCTATGCGTCGAACGAGTCGCGAATTGATGCCATTGACCTGCTTAATCAGGAGTTTGCGGTCTTTGTGGACCGCCGAACGCTAAAAGCAACGGCGCGGTCATCCTCATACAGCGCATATCTGCCGAGAGACGGTTTCGCGCGAGGCAAATGTGCAAAAATCCCAACGCCGTCAAACTGATACTGATAAGGTGCTGAACATGAAAATAAGACTTCTTGCCATCGGTCTGTGTTTTTTCGCCTCGGCGGCACAAGCTGAGGTGGTAAACTATGACTGTGAACTTCACAGTATTGAAGCGCAGGGATGGATTCCCTCGCGCGTTTGGCTGAGTGTCGACGCCGAAAACAAGCGGGCCCGCGTTTATGATGGCGCGATCCGTGAAGACAACAGATTGAACGGCCAGAACGACGAGAAGCCCAAGGACGCGAAGTTCAAGGTGAATCGACGCGGTGAATATCAGTTGAGTTGGCGAATTTCCCTGGTGGCCAGTGCTGGCGGTCAATTGCGCGTGTCTTACACTGGGATGCTGAACCCGCAAACCAATGAGTTTGAGATGATCGCGCGGTTCCCGCAGGCCAATGTCAGCAATCGGCCCAGCGGTGTCGGGCGCTGCAAAGCGGTCAATACGCCCGCCCTCTACTGATCGGGCGGTTAATTTGGGAAGGGCATTCAGAATGTGCTTCCCAGCCCGCACGGATAGCGCGTTCTGACTGCGTCATGACGTGAGCAAATACGTCTGGAACCTAGCTAAGGCGTCTTCATCGGTCATCGGGTGACCGGACGGCGACGCCGGACCTTCACGCTGGCATGTATGGTAGAAGGACAAAAGTTCAGCCAGGTTGCCCATCTTCTCAGCCCTGTCTTCATCGCCAAGCAAAGGCGCGTGTGTTGACAACAGCAAAGCCGGGTGTTGCCGTTTGAGCCATGAGATCAGCGCGGGCAGGACAAAGAACTCAGCCCCTTCGATATCCATCTTGACCAACGAAACGCCGGACAGGTCATTGGCCGCCTCGAACTGTTCCCACGCAATCGTCAGGGCATCCGTTCCATGCGCGCCGTCATGCAGCAGGGAACTGGTCGAATCCCCCGGCTCTCCGCGGACCGAGGCCATACGGGCCACGCCGAACTGATCCGACAGGGCGACCCCGAAGGCTGAAACATTGTGGATGTCGTTCAGGTCCAGATTCCACGCCAGATGCCGGAACGCGGTCGGGTCGGGTTCGAAACACCACACATGCCGCGCTTTGCGGGCACCGTACAGCACGGTCGGGCCGATCCACGCCCCGATATCCAGATAGTCACGACCAGGCGACAGATATTGGTCCAGAACCGCAAAGGTTTCGGGCTCCCAGTCGCCCGCAGAGGCTTTGCGCCAGAACTTCGAGTGGTAGGGGTCCAGGCGGAACGGCTCTCCGTTCAGGGTGCCCGCATAGTATCCGCGGGCGCGGTAGAACATCTTGCGCGCCTGTGTCAGCATCGCGGACCTCCGGGTTTTCTTGTCTCGGCTCTTGACCTGCGGCTGCTGCCAAAGCATTTAACCTTGGGAACCGCAACTTACATTTTAACAGGGGGCCGACATGGCTTTTGAACTTCCTGATCTTCCTTATGCACATGACGCGCTGGCAGCCAAGGGTATGTCCGCGGAAACACTGGAATATCACCACGACCTGCACCACAAGGCCTATGTCGACAACGGCAACAAGCTGATCGCCGGGACCGAGTGGGACGGCAAGTCGCTGGAAGAGATCATCGTTGGCACCTACGACGCAAACGCCGTGGCGCAGAACGGAATCTTTAACAACATCAGCCAGCTGTGGAACCACAACCAATTCTGGGAGATGATGGGCCCCGGCGAGAGCGCCATGCCCGGCGAGTTGGAGAAGGCTCTGACCGAAAGCTTCGGCTCGGTTGACGAGTTCAAGTCGCAATTCAGCGCCGCAGGTGCCGGTCAGTTCGGCTCGGGCTGGGCCTGGCTGGTCAAGAACGCAGACGGCTCGCTGGCCGTGACCAAGACTGAAAACGGCGTGAACCCGCTGTGTTTTGGTCAGACCGCGCTGTTGGGCTGTGACGTATGGGAGCACAGCTACTACATCGATTTCCGCAACAAGCGCCCGGTTTACCTGTCGAACTTCCTCGACAATCTGGTGAACTGGGAAAACGTTGCATCGCGGATGTAAATCTTGACCCGACGAGGGTTCATAAAGGGCCTGCTGGCGGTGACGCTGGCAGGCCTTTTTGCTGCGTTTTACGGGTTTTTCATCGAACCGGCGTTGCGGTTGCGTGTGCGTCAGTGGCGGGTGAAGCGCTCGGATTGGCCGCAGAACCGCCCGGTCAAGGTCGCGGTCCTGACCGACCTTCATATGGCAGAGCCGACGACGCCGCTGTCTCGGCTAGAGAAGATTGTGGCGCGCACAAATGCCCTGGGAGCCGATCTGATTGTAGTTTTGGGCGATCTGACGGCCGGGCATAGCTATGTGACCAAGGATGTTCCGGTGCGTGAGACGGCCACGGTTTTGGGGGCATTGTCGGCTCCGCTAGGTGTTTACGCGATATTGGGCAACCACGATTGGTGGCAGGACAAAGCCGCGCAAGACCGGGGGCGCGGGCCGGTCGAAACCGCTGACGAGCTAGAGCGCAACGGTATCCCGGTGTTGGAAAACAAGGCGGTAGCCTTGCCAAACGGTGTCTGGTTGGCGGGCCTTGGGGATCAGATCGCCATTCGCCATAGCCGAGGCGTTTATTCCGGGGTGGATGATCTGCCCGGAACGCTAGAGCAGATCCCGCAGGACGTCCCGGCAATTCTGTTGGCGCATGAGCCCGACATATTTCCCAAGGTGCCAAGCCGTGTTGCATTGACGTTGTGCGGTCACACTCATGGAGGGCAGGTGCGGCTGTTCGGGTGGTCCCCGGTCGTGCCATCGCGGTTCGGCAATCGCTATGCGTATGGCCATGTGCGCGAAGATGGGCGCGATCTGGTTGTGTCGGGCGGCATTGGCTGTTCCATGCTGCCGGTGCGTTTTGGCGTAACGCCCGAGATTACCGTGATCGAGCTGTCGGCCTGATCAGAAAAATCCCGCCGATGAACAAAGTTTCATCCTGAGACGGCATTGTACCCCACCCGCCAATGCTTACCTAAGGTGAGCGGAAGGAAAAGCCCGCCAACAACAAAACAGACGGCAACCGCCACACCTGCGCGGCTGTGGGCAGACGCTATGCCTGACGGATGAGGGATGCCACCTGACATCGCTACGGGAGATCACGATGGTCGCACTTGCACAAGGAACCTGGGTTATTA
This sequence comes from Ruegeria sp. N4, assembly GCF_056531425.1. NCBI lineage: Bacteria > Pseudomonadati > Pseudomonadota > Alphaproteobacteria > Rhodobacterales > Roseobacteraceae > Ruegeria > Ruegeria sp. N4. Next base: position 850,586 of record NZ_JBQFLT010000001.1, on the reverse strand, counting down.
TTGCAGACGGGGAAAAGGCGCTGTTCATGGAGAACATCACCGATGCCGAAGACCCCAATCTGGTTGTTGTTTCGGTCGAAGAACCAGATGCGTTGCCTGCAAAGCCTTCAGATCGTGCAGGGCGTCGAAATGATGGTGGTCCCAATCAGAAATCGGCGATGGAGGAGGCGTCCTGGAAAACCCATGCCAAGTCCCTTTTCGTGCAGGACCTGGCAAATCTGCTGAACCGCAAGGGGTTGAAGGGCGCGTATAAACGTCTGGTTCTGGTCGCCAGCCCCCATGTGCTGGGGCTGTTGCGGCGGCGTTTGCACAGCGACGTGCTGGCCAAGGTCGTGGCCGAAGTCGACAAGACGCTGACCAACCATCCGCTGCACAAGGTCGAGCAGGTTTTGCGGCAACGGCTAAAGCCCGCACCGCGATTTGCGTAACTGCGGCTCGGCTTGGGTGGCATTTGCCGCCCAGGCTATCCCAACGTATCGCGTAAAGCGGCCATGGCAGCCCCGGCGCTGTCGGCCCATATGATGAAATCGGCCAGCGATGCGTCGGCAAAGCCCTGGCCGATGACCTGATCCAGCAGCGTATGCAGCGCGTCCCAGTAGCCATCGACATTCACCACGACGATGGGTTTGTCATGCAGACCCAACTGCCGCCATGTCAGCGCCTCGAACAGCTCATCCAGTGACCCGGGGCCGCCGGGCAGAACAACGACCGCGTCGGCATTCATGATCATGACCTTTTTGCGCTCGTGCATCGTTTCGGTGATCACGAAATGGGTCAGGTCGGTTTTGCCAACCTCGCGCTGCACCAGATGTACCGGGATAACGCCAAAGGTTTCGCCGCCTGCATCCTGTGCTGCGCGGGCGACTTCGCCCATCAGGCCAACATCTCCGGCACCGTAAACAAGCCGCCAGCCTTCCTTTGCCAGCAAGGTGCCAAACGTTCGGGCCGTATCGGAATAGGCCGGTTTTGCGCCATTGCGTGACCCGCAATACACACAGACAGATTTCTGGGACATGGAATGGGGGCTCCGGGGTTGTGTCAGGGGTTTTGACCCGTGATAGCGGGATTGATAAATTGGCTCAACTGTCCGCCGGAACGCATTAGGAATGAATGCCTTCGCGCTGCGGAGCGAAAGGAAAAGAATGGACGCCAAGTCGGGAAACGGAAGCTCGGGCAACTTCGTATGGGGGGTGGTTGCCGGTATCATTGCAATTCTGGGGGCCGGAGGGCTGTATCTGTCCGGGGTCTTCACCTCGGCCCCGGCACCGGAAGACGTCCCTCAGGAACAAACGGCTGCGGTGCCGGCGGACGAGACCGAGCAACCGGCTGAAGAAGCAGAGCCTGAGCAAGCAGCTGAAGCCCCCCCGCAGGATACCGCCGAGATTGCGTCGGATGAGGCCGAAGCCGCCACACAAGAGCCCGCCGAACAACCCGCGCCCGAGGTTGCCGATACCGCGACCGACGAGCCAACCCAAGCAGAGCCTGAGGCGGAGACCACCGAAGAGGTGGCCGAGGCCCCTGCAATCGCCGCTCCTGTCCTTGATCAGATTTTCGTTGAAAAAGACGGCAATGCTCTGCTGTCCGGCGAGGCCGCGCCCGGCAGCGAGATTCAGGTGCTGCTGGACGGAGAGCCGCTTCACAGCTTCACCGTGGATAGCAGCGGGCAGTTTGCCGAGTTCGTTTCGATCCCGTTCAGCGATGATGCGCAAGGGCTGGTGCTGCAAACCTCGAACGGCCAGCAAACTGCGCGGTCGGACGACTACCTGATTGCGGCGCTGCCGAAGCCGGTTGAAGACGAACAGGTGGCCAGCGCCGATACGGTGCCAGAACCCGAGGAAGCGCCAGCGGCACCAACCGAAGCGGACAGCAGCGATGCCCCGGCACAACCGGAACAGCCTGCCGAAGACACGCAGGTTGCCGAAACTGCCCCGGTCAAGGATGAAGCTGAAGATCAACAGATTGCCGTTCTGCGCTCGGGCGAAGAGGGGGTTGAGTTGGTTCAGTCACCATCCGCATCTGCCAACGAACCGCAACAGGTCGAGTTGGATACGATTGGCTATTCCGACACCGGTGAGGTCGAACTGACAGGCCGCGTCAGCGAAGGCTCTGCCGTTCGACTTTATCTGAACAACCGTCTGGTTGCGGATCTGACACCTGCCGATGACGGCAATTGGCGGGGTGAGTTGGAAGGGATCGATCCGGGCGTCTACACCCTGCGGGTGGATGAGGTTGCCACCGATGGCACCGTCATCAGCCGGGTGGAAACGCCCTTCAAACGCGAGCCGGTGGAAGTTCTGCAAGCAGCCGAGGCGACGGCTTCGGAAGAGGTTGCGGAACAGGCGGCCCCGATCCGCTCGGTCACTGTGCAAAAGGGCGACACGCTATGGGCCATTTCGCGCGAGCGTTTTGGTGATGGCATTCTGTATGTCCGGTTGTTTGATGCCAACCGCGACCTGATCCGGGACCCGGACCTGATCTATCCGGGGCAGGTCTTTACAATCCCTGAATAAAGAAACCTCTGGCCCTTTTGGGGCCAGAGTATATCTCTGACCGCAGACAAGGTACGTGATGAGACGGACGGTCCCAATGACATCTGAGGAATTGGCCGAGATCGACGAACGAAAGTCGGGCTGGCGCACGATCCGCAAGGTTACGCCTTACCTGTGGCCGGATGATGAGCCTTGGGTGAAGCGCCGGGTCGTCATTGCGATGTCGATGCTGGTGCTGGCCAAGCTGATCGCGGTCTATACACCGATCCTGTATAAAGGGGCCGTTGATGCGCTGGCGGGGGAAGGGGTTCCGCCCGTTGCGCTGGGCGCGGTCGGGTTGACCGTTGCTTATGGCGTTGCGCGCATGATGACGGTTGGGTTTCAGCAATTGCGCGATGCGTCCTTTGCCCCGGTGGGTCAACGCGCCCTGCGTGCCCTTGCGCTTGAGACCTTCGGGCATATCCACCAGTTGTCGATGCGCTACCACGTCACCCGCCGCACCGGCGGCCTGAGCCGCATCATCGAGCGTGGGGTCAAAGGCGTCGATTTTCTTCTGCGGTTCCTGCTGTTCTCGATCGGGCCCCTGATCCTGGAGCTGCTCTTGATCGCCGTCATCCTGATGTGGCTGTTCGACATTTGGTATCTGGTGGTCGTGGCGGTCACCATCGCGCTTTATATCTGCTTTACTTTCGTCGTCACCGAATGGCGCGTGAAGCTGCGGCGCGAGATGAATGATCAGGACACCGAAGCCAACCAACGCGCCATCGACAGCCTTCTGAACTTTGAAACCGTCAAATATTTCAACGCGGAAACGCGCGAGACCGAACGCTACGACGTATCGATGAAGGCCTATGCCGGGGCTGCGTTGAAAACTGCCTATTCGCTGGCCTTCTTGAATTTCGGGCAGTCCTTCCTGATCACCTGTGGTCTGATCGGGGTTATGGTTCTGGCGGCCGTCGGGGTGCAGAACGGGTCGCTGACCGTAGGCGATTTCGTGATGGTGAACGCCTACATGATCCAGATTACCGTGCCGCTGAACTTTTTGGGCACTGTCTATCGTGAAATCCGGCAGGCTCTGGTCGATATGGGGCAGATGTTCGACCTGTTGGAACAACCCGCCGAGGTCAAAGACAAGCCCGATGCGCCCAAGCTGAACGTCAATGGCGGTGAGGTGACGTTGCAGGATGTGCGCTTTGGCTATGACCCGGATCGTGAAATCCTGAAGGGTGTGTCTCTGACCGTTCCGGCAGGGAAGACGGTGGCCATCGTTGGGGCGACCGGGTCCGGGAAATCCACCATCGGACGCCTCCTGTTCCGTTTCTATGACGTCACCGGAGGGGCCCTGAAAATCGACGGGCAGGACGTGCGGGACGTGACCCAAGCCAGCTTGCACGGCTCTATCGGCGTTGTGCCGCAGGACACGGTTCTGTTCAACGACACCATCCGCTACAACATCGCCTATGGCCGGGATGGCGCGACGCAGGAAGATGTCGAAGCGGTCGCGCGGGCGGCACAGATTCACGACTTCATTGCCTCCTTGCCCGAAGGCTATGACACCAAAGTGGGCGAGCGGGGGCTGAAACTGTCCGGCGGTGAAAAGCAGCGCGTTGGGATCGCCCGCACGCTGCTGAAGAACCCGCCGATCCTGTTGCTGGATGAGGCGACCTCGGCCCTTGATACGGATACCGAGCAGGACATCAAGGATGCGCTGGCCCGCGCGGGTGAAGGGCGCACTGTGATCACCATCGCCCATCGGTTGAGCACGATTGCCGAGGCCGACCGCATCGTCGTGCTCGAGGCCGGTGAGATCATCGAGCAGGGCACCCATGACGAATTGCTGGCCCGCGAAGGGCGCTATGCGCAACTGTGGAACCGACAGCAATCCGACAGTCAGGCCGCCTGACATCAGGCCAACCGATGCCAAGATCTACCCAACAAAAAAGGACCGGAAAATCCGGTCCTTTTTCTTATTCTGCGGCTTTCAGCGGTGCGCCGGGCGGGGTGTCGGGGCGATCCTCGGGTTCGACCCGATTGGGCAGAGGCTGATCGTCCCACACAATCTCGGTCGATTGCATGGCGCGCGCGGTCCGGCCAATTGCCATGTCCTGCGCGATCCTGCTGGAACGGCCTGCGGACACCCGTGCCAGAAGCTTGCCCAGCCAAACCGCATAGGTCGTCACCCAGACGCGCAGCGCCAGGAAGGAAGGCGTCACAATCAGGGTCAACACGGTCGCGATGCCCAGACCAAAGACCACGGCGGTCGCCAGTTGCTTCCACCACAGTGCGGTGGGGCTGTCGATGGTGTAGCCGCCGTTGACGAAATCCAGCGACAAGCCAAACATCATCGGTGTCAGACCGGCCATTGTGGTCAGCGTGGTCAGCAGAACCGGACGGATCCGGGCCTCGGCCGTGCGCACGATGGCATCGATCCGGGGCATATAGCGGCTGTATTCCTGATAGGTGTCGATCAGAACGATGTTGTTGTTCACCACGATGCCTGCCAGCGCCACGATCCCGGTGCCGGTCATGATGATCGAGAAGGGCTGCTCCATTACCAGCATCCCGATCAGGACGCCGGTCGTGGACAACACCACCGCCAGCAGCACCAGAACCGAGTTGTAGAAGCTGTTGAACTGCGCCAGCAGGATCACGAACATCAGTCCCAAAGCGGCCAGAAACGCGCTGGACAGGAAGGCCTGGCTTTCGGCCTGTTCCTCCTGATCGCCGGTCCATTCCCAGCTGATTGCGGGATCGAACGGGTCGGTTTGCAGCCACTCGGTCAGAACGGCGATACGTTCGTTTGGATTTATCAGGCTGATGCGGGCGTCACCTGCGTCGATCACGCCGCGCAGCTCTTCAACGCTGCCTGCACCGGTCAGTTGAACAAGGTCGAACTGCTTGCCATCCGGCGTTGTCAGGGTCGAAGCCGAAGGCGCGGCACCATCCTCAAGCGCGCGCAGAACGGCCAGACGTTTGTCTGTGCCATTGGGGCCATCCGTCACCACCTTGCTCAGACCGGGTTCGACATCGGCCTTGACGTCATAGTAACGCTCCTGATCGATGCGGTTGATCTCGGCCAGTTTGGCCACGGGTTGACGCGACACGAAGTTGGACAGCGGCACCAGCCCGTCAGGCGTGCGGACTTTCAAGGTGTCCAGTGTGGACAAAACGCGGTCTTCCTCGGGCAGGCGGACGCGGATCTCGATCTCTTCATCCGTGGAGTCGGGGCGCATCTCACCCAGCAGGATACCGCGCGTGACCAGTTGCACCATGGCCCCAACAGTTGCCACGTCGGCCCCGAAACGACCCGCCTTGGCGACATCCACGTCGATCTGCCAGTCGATGCCGGGCAGGGGCAGGGTGTCTTCGATCTTGATCAGGCCGGGCATGGAATCGAACGCCTCACGCGCCGCCAGAGTGGCGCTTGTCAGACTGTCCCAACCATCACCCTTGATCCGCAGATGCACGGGCTTGGCCGAGGCGGGGCCTTGTTCCAGCGGCAGAATCTCGACCACGAAGCCGGGCAGTTCGGCCAGTTGGGTATTCAGCTCGTCCAGCACATAGTCGCCGTCATATTCCGGGGCGACAAAGTGGCGATCAAACAACCCGCCCAGAATGGGTTCTGAGATGTTCGGGCGGTCTTCCCATGGGATGATCTCGAACTGCACGCGCCCGACGGTATCCGCAGGATCCTGTGCGCCGCCGTTGTTCTGGTCCAGCCCGCCTTCACCGGCGAAGGAAAAGACGTTGATTACCGCAGGATGGGCCGCGATTACCTGTTCGGCGGCCAGAACCATGGCGTCTTTTTCCGCCAGCGACAGGTTGCCGCGCGCCCTTACGAAGGCGGTGGCCTGTTCGGGCTCGCTTTCGACGAAGAATTCAACGCCGCGGTTGTTTTCGCCAAAGATCGTCATCACGGTCATCACCGCAAACCCGACGGCGGCGATGGACACAATCGGCATGATCGGGTTGCCGACGAGGAACTTGATGAAATAGCCGAATGGCGTGTGCTCTTTCGCGGTATGAACCTTGGTGTCCGGCTTGCGTTCGATCTTGGCCGCACCCAGCGTGACCGATCCGGCGAACGCGCCAAAGATCATCATGACAGCGCCGATGAAGGAGCCACCACCGGGCACAAGGTAGTTCGGGTTCAACACCTGCATTGCACCCAGGAACACAAGGTAGAACGAAGGGGCCACCAGCAACACACGCAGCCACCACGGCGTGCGGGCCCGCAGCCAATTCGAGCAGCGGTCAAAGACACGGCTGAGGCGTCCCGACACGCCGCCCATGACCGGCAGATAGATCAGCGCAACGATCAGCGAGGCGGACAGAACGAAGATCAGGGTGACGGGCAGCATCCCCATGAACTCACCCGGTACGCCCGGCCAGAACAGCATCGGCAGAAAGGCACACAGCGTTGTTGCCGTGGATGAGACGATGGGCCAGAACATCCGCTGCGCCGCCTCGACATAGGCGTGCATCGGGCCGACGCCTTCCTTGATGCGCTTGTCGGCATATTCGACCACCACAATCGCACCATCCACCAACATACCAACCGCCAGGATCAGACCAAACATCACAATGTTCGAAATACTGACGCCCATAACCGCCAGGAACGCGAAACACAGAAGGAACGAGGTGGGAATGGCAAAACCCACCAGCAACGCGGCGCGTGACCCCAGCGAGGCCAGCACAACGATCATCACCAGCGCAATCGCTGTCAGGACCGAGCCTTCCAATTGGCTGACCATCGATCCCACGATGCGGCTTTGGTCGTTCGACGTACCGACATCCACGGCTGCTTGCAGTTCTGGCGGCCATTTGCTTTGCGCCTCGGCAACGGTGGCCTTGACCTGTTCGACGGTGTCGATCAGGTTGAACCCTTTCCGCTTGACCACCTGTAACGCGACGGTCGGCACATTGTCGAAACGGGCCGTGCCTTCGCGGTCTTCGAAGGTGTAATTGATCTCGGCCAGTTCACCCAGCGTGATCACCCGGTCACCGTTGACCTTGACCGGCAGCCCATAGACATCCTGCGCGGTTTTGAAGGACGAGGGGATCTTGACCGAGAATGTGCCTTGCGCCGTTTCAACTTCACCCGCTGCGATCAGCTGGTTGTTGTTTTGCACGACATTGATCAGTTCGGCTGCTGTGACGTTGTAAGCTTCAAGCCGCAGGGGGTCGATGACGACCTCAAGCAATTCGTCGCGATTGCCCGCAATACCGGCCTCCAGCACCGAATCCAGTGCCTCAAGCTCATCCTGCAAGTCCTTGGCCACGCGGGCCATTGTGCGTTCGGGCACGGCCCCGGTCAGGTTGACGATGACGATTGGGAATTCGGAAAAGTTGATCTCGTGCAGCGAATATTGCTCGGCCCCTTCGGGGAACTCGGCCTGCGCGCTGTTCATGGCGTCGCGCACATCGGCCATGATGGCCGTCTTGTCCCAGCCAAAGTCGAATTCCAGCGCCACACCGGCATAGCTTTCGGCGGCGGTTGCCGTCATCTCTTTCAGACCGTCAAGATCCGCAAGCTCGGTCTCCATCGGTTTGACAAGCAGGTTTTCGGAATCCTCTGCCGAGATGCCCGGAAACTGGACCGACACAAACAACGCCGGGATTTCGATATCCGGCTCGCCTTCTTTTGGCAAGCTGACATAGGCAAACCCGCCGATGACCAGCGAGATGGCGATAAAGGCCAGAACCATTCGGGCCCGATCAGCGGCCCAAGCAACAATACCTGTCATTGTGACGCTTCCTGATAGGTCGGGGCGACGGTGACGCCCCGGGTCACGAATTCTTGTCCGACAACGATTATATCAGTTTTTTCCGGCAATCCGCCAATCCAGACGCCATCGGCGGTATCCCGCAATACGCGGACCGGCATGAAATCGACCACATCGCCCGCGCCAATGGTGCGCACGCCCAACTGGCCTTCATTGTTCAGTGTCAACGCCGATTGCGGCAGCAAATGTGCCTTGGCCCCTTCGGCTGCAATGCGGATCGTTGCGGTCTGGCCGTCGCGGATGGTCAGATCGGGGTTCGGTACGGTGATCTCAACCTCGAAGGTACGGGTGGTTTCATCCGCCGACCGGCTTAGGAATGTCACGCGCCCTTCAACCTGCCGCCCGGTAACCAGTTGCGCCGAGGCTTCGGCACCGACCTGCACGCGGTTGACCTCGGTTTCCGGCACAAAGCCGACCAGCTTGATGGGGTCAAGTTGGATGACCGTGGCGCATAGCGAACCGGGCTGCATCAGGCTGCCAAGCTCTGCCGTGTCGCTTTCCAGCAGGCCCTGAAACGGGGCCTCGATGGTTAGGCGATTGATCTCACGCCGTGCGGCTTCGACCTCGGCTGTGGCAGCTTCGATCCCGGCGCGGGTGGCTTCCAGCCCGGCTTCGGCGGACTTGATACCGGCTTCGGCGGTGCTCATCGCGGCTTCGCTGGAAATGCGCCGGGTCTCGGACCCGAACCCGGTTTCCGACAGTTTCTGGGCGGCTGTAAGATTGATCTGCGCCTCGGCCACAAGCGCGTGCGCTTCTTCCAGCCGCGCTTCGGCCTCGGGAATGCGGCTTTCGGCTTCCAGTTTTCCAGCCATGGCTTCCGCCAGGCTGGCGGGGCGTGTGCCCGGATCAAGTTCGCACAGCAGATCGCCGGTCTCTACAAACGTACCCCGGCGTTTGGGTTCCGAGACAACGGTCGAGGTTGTTTCGGCCAGAACCTCAACCTGCCGGTTGGCTTTGGTTTGTCCACGCAGCAGCACGGCACTGTCGATTTCGCGCGCTTGCGAACGCACCGCGACGACGCGAATAATTGCTTCATCCGCGGCTGCAACCTGGGTTGCTTCGCCCTCGGTTGTGGAAAAGTCCTCGGCGTCACCCCGTCCGGCAAACGCAAACAGCGCGTCACGCTCGAACACAAGAAAATACAGTGCAACAATGACCAAAAGGGCGTTGATGAACGAAATCAACCGCATAAGGTACTTCTCCCAGAATTTCACGTCAGGCGGACCTGACATACATGTCTGAAAATGGGGGCGGACATGTATATTTTCTACGCTAAACTGAATAGTTCGGTTCACTTTTTTGCGCAAGAGCGGACTGCCGCTACGGTATTGTGCACAATCCGGGCCTTGGCTTGGCCGTGGTGCCGGGGTATGACATGGCGCACGAAAGCAGAAGACACAGCCCGGGGGCAGGGATGAGCGACACCGACAGTTTCATTGATGAGGTCACAGAAGAGGTACGCCGTGACCGCATGTACCTGCTGTTGCGCCGCTGGGGCTGGGTCGGTGTTGTTGCCGTCATACTGGTCGTCGGTGGGGCCGCTTTCAACGAGGTTCGCAAGTCCCGCGATACGGCTCAGGCGCAAAAGCTGGGCGACGAAATCCTTGCCGCGCTTGCGGAAAACGATTCTGCTGCGCGGGCGACCGAATTGCAGGCAGTTCAGCCACAATCGCCGGGCGGTGATGCCGTTCTGAGCATGCTGTTGTCCGCCGCGCAGGTGGATGCCGGATCCGAACAGGACGCCGTTGCCAGCCTGAACGCAATTGCCGTTCAGGGCGATTTGCCGGAAATTTACCGGGCGATTGCAAGTTTCAAGGCACTGTTGCTGCAAGCGGATACGTTGCCTGCCGCAGATCGCCGCCTGCAGTTCGAGGCTCTGGCCGCGCCAGGCGCACCGCTGCGCCTGCTGGCCGAAGAGCAACTGGCCCTGATCGATATTTCCGAGGGTGAGGTTGACGCGGCGCTGACGCGTTTGCAGGCCTTGCGGCAGGATGCCGAGGTGGGCGTAGATTTGCAGCAACGCGCTGCGCAGTTGATTGTCGCCCTGGGGGGCGAGCCGGACCCGTTGGTGGCACAACAGGGCTAAGCTGGCGGTATAATAAAGGACAGGCGAGTTCGGATTGACATGGTAACACGACTATTTTCCCGTATGGGATTGCCGGCTGCGGCAATTGCCCTTACCGCCCTGGCCGCTTGTCAAGAGCCCGAGTCCATCCTGCCCGGCGCTCGCGAAGACATCCGGCCTGCCTCGGACACCGAGGTTGTGGAAACGCGCGGGTCTCAGCCGATCAGCCTGCCAGCGCAAACAGCTAATTCCAGTTGGTCGCAGAGTGCCGGAACCCCGGCTTTCCGCACCACCAACGCGGCCCTGCGCGCTACGCCGCAGCGGATCTGGTCGGCCCCGATCGGCAAGGGCGACTCGCGCAAGCAGCGCATCACCGCCGAACCTGTTGTGGCCGGAGGGTTGATTTACACTCTGGACGCGGTTGCGACCGTGACAGCGGTTTCGCCGCAAGGGCAGGTTGTGTGGGAGACCAACCTGATCCCCAGAAATGACGGTGATGTTGACGCGACCGGCGGCGGCATAGCCTATGCCGACGGTGTTCTGTACGTCTCCTCTGGCTTTGGCCGCCTGACCGCGATGGATGCACGAACCGGAGCGATCCGGTGGCAGAAACGCCTGAACGCCACAGGCAGCGGATCGCCCCTGGTTGCGAACGGGCTGCTGTATCTGGTCGCAGGGGACGAAACCGGCTGGACCATCGACACCAAAGACGGCCGGATTGCCTGGCAGATCGAAGGCACGCCGAGCGTCGGCAACGTTCTGGGCGCGCCTGCCCCGGTTCTGGCCTCGGACCTTGCTGTTTTTGCCTTTGGTTCCGGTGATATTGCCGCCACCTTCCGGCGGGGCGGTATCCGCCGCTGGAACGCGTCGGTTGCCGGTGGGCGCCGGGGACGGGCCGCAGCGCAGATCATCGACGTGACCGGCGGGCCGATGGTGGCGGGCGACACGATCTATATCGGCAACCATTCAGGGCGCACCGTCGCATTCGACGCGGGTTCGGGCGAACGTCGCTGGACCGCCGATGAAGGCGCGGTGGATACGGTCTGGCCTGCGGGCAACAGCATCTTCCTGATCAGCGACCGCAGCCAGTTGGTGCGCCTGAACGCTGCTGATGGTTCGATCATCTGGGCACAGGACCTGCCGGGCTTTGTCAAAGACCGTCCCGGACGGCGCGGGCCGATTGTGGCCCATTACGGCCCGATTCTGGCGGGTGGACGTCTTGTCGTGTCCTCAAACGATGGCTATGTGCGCTTCTTCAATCCGGTTGACGGATCGCAGATTTACCAGGTCGAGGTTCCGGGTGGGGCCACCACCTCACCAGTCGTGGCGGGGCAGACGCTGTACGTCGTTTCGACCAAGGGCGATCTACACGCTTTCCGTTGACGTTCAGATGCGCTAAAGGGCGCTTCTTGAGTCTTGAAAGTTGAGAACATGTCGCTGACCCTCGCCATCGTGGGGCGCCCGAATGTGGGCAAATCCACCCTGTTCAACCGCCTTGTGGGCAAACGTCTGGCCTTGGTCGACGACCAGCCCGGCGTGACGCGCGACCTGCGCGAGGGCGAAGGGCGTCTGGGCGATCTGCGTTTTACCGTGATCGACACGGCGGGGCTTGAGGATGCAACCGATGACAGCCTGCAGGGCCGGATGCGCCGCCTGACCGAGCGTGCGGTGGACATGGCCGATGTCTGCCTGTTCATGATCGACGCGAGGACCGGTCTGACCCCAACGGATGAGATGTTTGCCGAGATTCTGCGCAAACGCTCGAAACACGTGATTCTGGCGGCCAACAAGGCCGAAGGGTCCGCAGCGGATGCCGGTGTGCTTGAGGCCTATAACCTGGGCCTCGGCGAACCCGTACGCCTGTCGGGTGAGCACGGCGAGGGGATGACGGACCTTTATGCCCAACTGATGCCGCTGGCGGACGCGGCTGAGGACAAGGCCGAGGACGATACCCCCGAAACCGATATCGAGCTGGATGAGAATGGCGAAGGTGAAACGCCTCTGATCACTGCGTCCAAGCCGCTGCAGGTTGCGGTGGTTGGACGTCCGAATGCCGGTAAATCCACGCTGATCAACAAAATCATCGGCGAAGACCGCCTGCTGACCGGCCCCGAAGCCGGGATCACCCGCGATGCCATCAGCCTGCGCATCGACTGGGCTGACCCTGATGGCGACAGCACCCCGATGCGGATTTTCGACACCGCGGGCATGCGCAAAAAGGCCAAGGTGCAAGAGAAGCTGGAAAAGCTATCGGTCTCTGACGGGCTGCGCGCCGTGAAATTTGCCGAGGTTGTCGTGGTTCTGCTGGATGCTGCGATTCCGTTCGAACAGCAGGACCTGCGCATCGCCGATCTGGCCGAACGCGAAGGCCGCGCCGTTGTTGTCGCGGTCAATAAATGGGACATCGAAGAGGACAAGCAGGAAAAACTGCGTGATCTGAAAGAATCCTTCGAACGCCTGCTGCCACAACTGCGCGGCGCGCCTTTGATCACCGTCTCTGCCAAAACGGGCCGGGGGCTCGAGCGTCTGCGCGCCGCAATCCTTCGCGCCCACGACATCTGGAACCGGCGCGTGCCGACCGCTGCGCTGAACCGCTGGCTGACCGCAATGCTGGAACAGCACCCGCCGCCAGCCCCGCAGGGCCGCCGGATCAAGCTGCGCTACATGACACAGGCCAAGACCCGCCCGCCGGGTTTCGTGGTCATGTGCTCGCATCCCGACAAGATGCCCGCCAGCTACACCCGCTATCTGGTCAATGGTCTGCGCGAAGATTTTGACATGCCCGGCACACCGATCCGCCTGACCCTGAGGGGGCAGGGCGACAAGAACCCCTACAAGGGGCGACGCAAGAAAAATGCGGGTGCTTTGGCCAAACATCTCAAGGGTAAGGCGTAACTGCGCCAATTTTCAGCGTTTTTAGCCTCGGGGCGTGACAGCGCCTTTTCCCCGCGCTAGCATTCAGTTGCGTGCATTTGTTTCGTGTGCGCTGCTTGTACGCGGACACTCCGCGCATATTTTTGGGTTAATTTTTGTCGGGCCATCGTGGGGAGCGGGCTGGATGGATCTTAGGGAATACACAAGACAATACGCGGTTCAGGACAACAAACTGGCAGCGTTGAGCTATTTTGGGACCTTCGCGGTGTATTTCGCATCGCTGGCGCTGGCGATCACATACGTGGATCGCTGGTACATCATGGTTCCGGCGGGGATTGTTTTTGCCTTTTCGGCAGTGCGTCTTTACGTGCTGCAACATGATTGCGGGCATCATTCGCTGTTTGAGACACGGCAACAGAACGAATGGGCCGGGCACGGCCTGTCGCCTTTCACCTTCGCTCCGTTCGAGGTGATGAAGCAGAACCACAACCTGCACCACGCCGGAATTGGCAATCTGGAGCACCGCGAAACCGGCGAGATCCATACGATGACCTTGCGGGAATGGAATGAGGCGGATTGGAAAAAGCGCCTGTTCTACAGACTTTATCGCAACCCGTTCATCCTCGTGCCGGTTGGGGCGTTGTTTACCTATTTCATCCGCTATCGCTGGCCCAAGAACACCGTTCGGTTCGGAGTGAAGGGGGTTGTGCTGCACAACCTTTCCATCGTCGTATTCCTGGGGCTTCTGTGGTTGATAGCGGGCACAACGGGCATTCTGGTCTGGCTGGTATTCTCTCTGCTCGGGGGGATGCTGGGCGTATTTCTTGTCTATCTGCAGCATAATTTCGAGGACACATACTGGGATCGTCGGCCTGAGCTGGACCCTCAGCTGGCGGCGTTGCAAGGATCGTCTGCTCTGGATTTCGGGTGGTGGTTCGACAATGCGGTTGCCTGCATCACTTTGCACGACGTCCACCATTTCAACGCGCGCATCCCGTCCTACCGGCTGCGGGCGTGTCACTATAACCTGCCGCCAGAATACACCCCGCGCCGGATCAAATTCCCCGAGGCTGTGGCCGCGTTGACCCTTAAGCTATGGGACGAAGACGCCAAACGTTTGGTGCCGTTTCCCAAGCAGCGGCAGGACGCCAAGCTGGCTCACGGTAGGTGAGATCGCAACGGGACAGCATCACGACTTGAAGGATTGTATATCCTGTGTATATACGGATGTGCAGGGAGACAGAGAAAGGACCCATAATGACCGCATTGACCGATGTTAAGGGCGTGGGAGAAGCGCTTGCCACAGCCTTGTCCGCGAACGGTTTCAAGACAGCCGAGGCCGTGGCGAAAGCCAAGCCCGAAGATCTGGTCAAGGTCCCCAGAATAGGTCTGGCACGGGCCGCTGTGCTGATTGCTGCCGCGAAAGAGGCCGTCGCTGCGAAACCCGCCACCGCCAAGCCTGCCGCCAAGCGCGCGCCAGCGGCACGTCGGGCTGCGCCGCGCAAAGCTGCGGCGCGACGCCCCGCGGCCCGCAAGACAGTCGCCGCAGCAGCCGCCGAAAAACGTGCGGAAGAGGCCGCGAAGAAAGCTGCGGCTGAAAAGGCTGCAGCCGAAGCCGCCGAGGCGAAGGCCAAGAAGAAGGCCAAGGCAAAAGCAAAGGCTGAAAAGGCCGCCAAGAAACGTGCCGAGATGGAGGCCGCGTTCTCGAAAGCCAAGGACAAGGTGAAAGCCAAGTCGAAGAAGGACAAGAAGTCCAAGAAGGACGACAAGAAAAAAGACGCTGGCAAGAAGGACAGCAAAAAGAAAGATAAGAAGAAGGATAAGAAAAAGGCGAAGAAGTAAGCCTTCCTCGCCCTTTTGGAAAGACCGGCGCTTGTCGAAGCGCCGGTTTTCTTATGCCAGTGTGCCGTCTGTTTGCAGGGTCCGTTTGCCGCCCAGATAGGGGGCCAGAACCTCGGGCAGGGTCACAGTGCCATCTGCGTTCTGCCCGTTCTCCAGCACGGCGATCAGGCAGCGCCCCACGGCCAGCCCCGAGCCGTTCAGGCTGTGGACATATTCCGGTTTGCCACCCGCTTCGGGGCGGAAACGGGCATTCATGCGACGCGCCTGAAAATCGCCGGTGGTCGAGACCGAGCTGATCTCGCGATAGGTATGCTGACCGGGCAGCCATGCCTCGATGTCAAAGGTGCGGCGCGCGCCGAAGCCCATATCACCGGTGCACAGGACAACGGTGCGGTAGGGGATGCCCAACTGTTCCAACAGGTCCTCGGCGCAGCGCAGCATCCGTTTTTGTTCCTCGTCCGATCTATCGGGATGAGTGATCGAGACCATCTCGACCTTTTCAAACTGGTGCTGCCGCAGCATCCCGGCGGTGTCCTTACCGGCGCTGCCAGCTTCGGACCGGAAGCAGACGGTGTGGGCGGTCATGCGGATGGGCAGGGCGGCCTCGTCCAGAATCTCCCCGGATACCGAATAGGTCAGTGTGACCTCAGAGGTCGGGATCAGCCACCAGCCATTGGTGGTCTGATAGCTGTCATCGCCGAATTTCGGCAGTTTGTCGGTGCCATACATCGCCTCATCCCGGACCAGAACGGGGGTCTGCATCTCGGTCAGACCGTTCTTGTCGATATGGGTGTCCAGCATGAACTGGGCCAAGGCGCGGTGGATACGCGCGACGCCTTTTGACAGGTTCACAAACCGGCTGCCGCTGGTCTTGGCGGCGGTCTCGAAATCCATTGCGGCGGCGACGGCGGGAATGTCGAAATGCTCTTTCGGAGCGAAATCGAACGCACGCGGCGTGCCCCAGCGGTTCACCTCGACATTGTCGTTTTCGTCCGCGCCTTGGGGTACATCCTCGGCGGGCAGGTTGGCGATGCGGGCCAGTTGATCGGTCAGCAGCGCGTCCAGATCCTTGGCTTCGGTCTGCATCCGCGCAATCTCGGCCTTTTTTTCGGCGACCAGAGTGCGCAGGCGTTCGAATTCCGCCTCATCTCCGCGCCCCTTGGCGGCACCGACCTCTTTGCTGGCTTTGTTCTGTTCGGCCTGCGCCGTCTCAGCCGCCAGAATCTTGGCGCGGCGGCTTTCGTCCAGGCGCAGCAGGTCTGACGACACCGGCGCGTCCCCACGGCGCGCAAGAGCGGCGTCGAAGGCGGCAGGGTTTTCGCGAATGGCGCGGATGTCGTGCATGTCTCAGATCCTTAATGCGTGAATCACTAAAGCTGCTTATGCACCATATGGCTGGAAGGGTGTAGCGCTGGTTAACCAAATTGCGCTTAACTGTCTGGCGTCTCTTCGTGATGCGCCAGATGACCATCCCAATCCCCGGCTGGGATCTTCGGCTCGGGCGGGTCGGCCATGTAGGACGGGGTCATGATCTGCACATTGTTCTCGTTAAACACAGCCACGATGTTGCGGTGCAGGTCTGACCGGATTTTGGGGATAATACTGCCGCGTGTGGTGTACCCATTGATCTGATAATTGATCGCGTAATCGGCCAGCGCGGTCCACAATACAAAGGGTTCAGGCTTGGCCTTGATCCCCTTGGTGCGATGGGCGGCTTCGATCAGCATCGCCTCGACCTTTTCGGGCGGTTCCTCGTACCCGATGCCGACAGTGGTGTGCAGCAACAGACCGCTGCCGTCGGTTTTCTTCGAGAAATTCACCACATCCGAATTCATCAGCTGCGCGTTGGGGATCGAGATCAGCTCATTCTTGATGGATTTCAGATGTGTCTCCATCAGCTTGATCTGCACCACGTCACCAATGTGATCCCCGATCTGAATTCGATCCCCGATCGAGGTCGAGCGGCGATAGATCACAAACAGCCCCGCCAGCATATTCGACACGACCGAGTTTGCGCCAAGCGACAGCATCGCACCCACCAGAATGGTCAGCCCCTGAAACGCCGCGGAATCCGAGCCCGGGATATAGGGCACAGCAAAGACCAGCGCGATCAGGATCACAACCACCCGAGCGATGTTGAAGGTTGGGTTGATCCAGTGCTTTTCGAAATCCCCCAACTCGAACGAGCCCGCTTCGACCGCGTCAAAGAACACCCGCATGCCCTTGATAATATACATCGTTACCCAGGTGATCAGGCCAAGCATGATCATATTCGGGATATAGCTGAGGATGCCCTTGAAGATCAGAAGGACGGGTTCCGTCAGGTAGGTCAGAAGCAACTGCGCGAAATAGCGGGTTTCGGCAAAGGCAAGCAGGACGAAGGACAGATAGTAGTAAAAGCCCAGAAAGAAGATCACCAGCAGGACAAAATTCAGCCCATAGCGTACCAGGGCAGCAATTGCCTCGGCCTGAACGCTTTTGGCGGTGGCGGTTTCAACGTCCTTCAGGTGGCGTTTGACGAATTTCAGGGTGCGCCGTCGGATCCTGCGATGCAGCCACAGGATGGCGACGACAAAGACAATAAAGCCCAAGGTCCAGGCCGCAGCTTCGATCGCGCCCGACACGCGCGCCTGATCCGTTCTGTTCGAGCGGTAGGCTTCGATGGATTGCTTGATCGCATTGCCGTGCAGAACGCTGACAACGCTCAGCTCCATCTGATCCAATTCGGCATCGGCTTCGGTGACGATTGAGACCCTTTCACCATCTGCCAGAATCCAGGTGCCAAAGTCGGTTTCTTCAAAGCTGATTGCGATCTCGGTCGCGTCCGACGCTTCGGCGATTTCGATGATCTTGTTCTGAACACCCTCGGCCCGTTCGGGCGCGGGCAGGGCGCTTGAACCGCGGACCTGAAACAGGATGTCCCCATCCACGATGACCGGGGCCATGAAGGCCTCTGATTCAGCTGCTTCGGACGCGGTCGCTTCCGCAGGTGCGTCCTGTGCCCGGACAGGACCGTCAAACCACAGGATCACCGCCAAAGCGGCCAGGAAATAACGTAACAAAAGGAAGGGCTTGAATTGCCGTGCCATATGTCCCCCTTACCCCGGACTATACCCGGTTTGGGCCATGTTCCTAGGACATATCTGCAACGCTTTGACTGTTCTTGCGGTGACAGGGTCGCGTTCAGGTGGGTCACACCGCCGCCTTTGCTTGCAAACAGACATATCAGCGCATAGGTTCCCGCCAAATTTGCGGAACGGTGCCGCAACACAAAGCAAAAGGAATATCCCATGGAAGGTGGCGCAATCGCCCAGTTTCTCCCGCTGATCCTGATCTTCGCGATCATGTATTTCCTGCTGATCCGTCCGCAGCAAAAGAAGATGAAGGAACATCAAGCCATGGTCGAGGCCGTGCGCCGGGGCGATCAGGTCGTCACGCAGGGTGGCCTGATTGGCAAAGTGTCCAAGGTCAAGGAAGGCGAGAACGAGATCGAGGTCGAGATCGCCGAAGGTGTGAAGGTGCGCGTGGTCAAATCGACCATCGCCCAGGTTCTGAGCAAGACCGAACCTGCGAAATAACTTCGCCTGACAATTCCTTGAAAAGGCAGGGTAATGCTGCAAATTGATACCTGGAAGCGGGTTCTGATCTGGCTGGTCTGTGTGACCGGCCTGATCCTTGCCCTGCCGAATGCGTTTTACACGCGGGTCGAACAATCCAACGACGCCAAAGCCGCGATTGAGCTGGGCGCGGACACCCCCGAAAATCAGGCGCTGGCTGAACAATGGCCCAACTGGCTGCCATCGTCTCTGGTCAATCTGGGCCTCGATCTGCGCGGCGGTGCCCATCTGCTGGCCGAGGTTAAGGTCGAGGATGTCTACGAATCCCGGATGGAGGGCATGTGGCCGGAAATCCGCGACGCCCTGCGGGACGAGCGGGCGACCGTTGGAACCATCCGCCGTCAGGACTCGGCCCCCGATCAGATTCGCGTCCGTATCAGCCAGCCCGACGGGATGCCCCGCGCGCTGGAGGTTGTGCGCGGTCTTGCCCGTCAGGTGCAAACCCTGACCGGGGTCGGCGCAACCGACATCGAAGCCTTCGCCGACGGGGACACGATTGTCGTGCAACTGTCCGAGGCTGAAAAACTGGCCTCAGACGACCGCACCGTGCGCCAATCGCTTGAGATTGTCCGCCGCCGGATTGACGAGGTCGGAACCCGCGAACCCACCATTCAGCGCCAGGGCGCGGATCGTATCCTGATCCAGGTGCCGGGCATCGGCAGCGCCGGTGAGTTAAAAGATATCATCGGAACGACGGCACAGCTGACCTTCAACCCTGTGGTCAATCGGGGCACCGACCCGGATGCGGTTGCTGGTATTGGTCAGGAAGTCGTGCCCTCAATCGACGAGAGCGGTGTCTACTACATCATCGAATCCGCCCCGGTCGTGACGGGTGAGGAACTGGTGGACGCGCAGCCATCCTTCGATCAGAACGGCCGTCCGGCGGTCAGCTTCCGTTTCAACACATCCGGTGCGCGCAAATTCGGTGACTACACGCGCGACAATATCGGCGCGCCCTTTGCCATCGTGTTGGATGACGAGGTGATCTCGGCCCCTGTCATTCAAAGCCACATTCCGGGCGGGTCGGGGATCATCACCGGGAACTTCTCGGTCGAGGAAAGCACCAATCTGGCCATCCTGCTGCGGGCAGGGGCCTTGCCCGCCGAGCTGATCTTTCTGGAAGAACGCACAATCGGCCCTGAACTGGGCCAGGACAGCATCGACGCCGGTAAAGTCGCCACAATCGTGGCCTTCGCCGCGGTGCTGGTCTTCATGGCGCTCAGCTACGGGCTGTTCGGTATCTTTGCCAACATCGCTCTGATCATCAACGTCGGTCTGCTGTTCGGTTTGCTGTCCCTGATCGGGGCCACGCTGACTCTGCCGGGTATCGCCGGGATCGTTCTGACCGTTGGTATGGCGGTGGACGCCAACGTTCTGATCTTTGAACGGATCCGCGAGGAACTGAAATCCGCCAAAGGCCCGGCCCGCGCCATCGAGCTTGGCTATGAAAAGGCACTGTCGGCCATTCTGGACGCCAACGTCACCACATTCATCACTGCGACCATCCTGTTTGCCATGGGCAGCGGTCCGGTGCGCGGCTTCGCTATTACGCTTGGGCTGGGTATCATCACCTCGGTCTTCACTGCGATCTTCGTGACGCGCCTGATGGTGGTCATGTGGTTCGAACGCCGCCGTCCGAAAATGATCGAGGTTTGACATGAGACTAAAACTCGTACCCCAGGAAACCTCGTTCGATTTCTTCAGCCGCTGGAAAGTCTGGCTGGGCATATCGGGCCTGATGATGGTGATCGCCTTTGTTTCATTCCTGTTGCAAGGTCTGAATTTCGGCATCGATTTCCGGGGCGGCACCACGATCCGCACCGAAAGCGCACAGCCGATTGACGTGGGCACCTACCGCGACGCCATCGCGCCGCTGGAATTGGGCGATGTCACGATCACCGAGATTTTCGACCCGACCTTCGGGCCGGACGAAAACGTCGCCATGATCCGCATTCAGGCGCAGGCCGATGCCGAAGCGGTCGAAGCTTCGACAATCACAGCGGTTGAAAGCGCGTTGCAAACTGTGATCCCCGACATCCAATTTGTCTCGGTTGAATCTGTTGGCCCGAAAGTGTCCGGTGAACTGATCCAGACGGCGGTCATCGCCGTGGCCTTGGCCATCGGCGCGGTGCTTGTCTATATCTGGCTGCGGTTCGAATGGCAGTTCGCCTTGGGCGCGGTGGCCGCACTTGTGCATGACGTGATCCTGACCATCGGCATCTTCTCAGAGCTGCAAATCCGCTTCGATCTGGCCATCATCGCAGCACTTCTGACCATCGTTGGCTACTCGCTGAACGACACCGTGGTTGTGTTCGACCGGGTGAGGGAGAACCTTCGCAAGTACAAGAAGAAAGACCTCAAGGAAGTTCTGAACATCTCGATCAACGAAACGCTCAGCCGGACTGTGATGACCTCGGTCACAACCCTGCTGGCGCTGATCTCGCTTTATGTTTTGGGCGGCGACGTGATCCGGGGGTTTGTGTTTGCGATGATCTGGGGTGTGATCGTGGGGACCTATTCGTCGGTCTTTGTGGCCTCGACCATCCTGCTGTGGCTGGGGGTCAAGCGCGACTGGTCCAAGCCATCCAACACCGCCGGCAATCAGTTTGCCAACATAGATGCCTGAGGTTTTCGGCCAGTCCCCGCAGGGTCTGGCCGTTATCTTTTTTGCAGCGTTTCTGGGCGGGGTCGTGCGCGGCTTTTCGGGGTTCGGAACCGCATTGGTTTTCCTGCCCATCGCCACGCCTTATCTGGGCCCCTTTGGCGCTCTGATCGGTCTAACCTTCATGGATATCTTTGGTCCCTTGCCAAATCTGCGCCGGGCTTGGGGCGCGGTGAACAAGGGCGATCTGGCACGTTTGGTGATCGGTTGCGCCGCGATTCTGCCTGTCGGTCTATGGGTACTAACGCAAGTCGACCCCGAGGTATTTAGTTACGCAGTCAGCGGCCTCGCCCTGATCATGCTCGCCATTCTGATCCTGGGTCTGCGCTATCACGGGCGTGTCAGCCGCACGATGGTCTCGGGTATCGGCGGGGCGGCGGGGTTTTTGGGCGGAGTCGCCGGATTGCCCGGACCAGCCGTTATCCTGTTCTACATGTCACGCCCGCTGCCTGTCGAAGTGATCCGGGCAACCATCCTGCTTTTCCTGTTTGCCTTTGACTTCCTGCTGCTGGGCTATCTCACCGGCATGGGGCAGGTGACGCTGGCCGCTGCGGGACTGGGGTTTGCGCTGGCCGTGCCAAACCTGTTGGGCAACTTGCTGGGGGCCTGGTTGTTCCGACCCGACCGCGAACACCTCTACCGTGCTGCCGCCTATCTGGCGATTGCGCTGGCGGCCTTGTCCGGCCTGCCACTTTGGGGATAGATACCACCCATGCGATTGAATGAGATCACCTATACCAACGCCCAACCCATCGACGGCTACGGACCGGGCTTTTTTCGTATCGGAGGGCAGGTCCATAACGGCGGCGTCCTGACTTGCGCAACCGGAACCCAATCGTGGGAGGGGTATGCCGACTCCGAACCTCTGCTGAACCTTTCGGGCGCAATAGATGTACTGTTGATCGGCACCGGAGCCGAACTGACACATATCCCCACAGATTTGCGCAATGCCTTGGAAAATGCGGGTATCGGGATCGAGATCATGAACTCCCCAGCCGCTTGCCGCACCTATAACGTCCTGCTGTCAGAAGGTCGCCGCATCGCGCTGGCCCTGATCCCCGTGTAACCGGATCCCCCTTCATCTGGCCAAAAATATCCCGGAGAGCCGCCATTAGTGCGCCATTGGTTCGAGCGCCAATGGCGGCGAGGCTGGCCTCTCGCTCCCGCAATCACCAATATGCGCCGACATCGCCACCCTGCGGCAAATCCCGCCTTTTACCTGCGTCCCCAATCGGATAAGCGGGTCACATGACGTTAACCGTAACCGATCTGACCATCACCCGAGGCGGCATTCCAGTACTGGAGGGGCTGAGCTTCACGCTCCAACCCGGTCAGGCCCTGATCCTGCGCGGGCCGAACGGGATCGGCAAGACAACCCTTTTGCGTACGCTGGCCGGGTTGCAGCCCCCATTGGCCGGTCAGATAGACGGTGCCGAAGATCAGATCGCTTACGCCTCGCATTCCGACGGGTTGAAACCAACGTTGACAGTGACTGAAAACCTCAGCTTCTGGGCCTCGGTTTTTGGGACGCAGCAGATCCAGCCCGCCCTGGACGCCTTTGCGCTGAATGAGCTTTCGGACCGTCACGCTGGCAACCTGTCCGCCGGACAAAAGCGGCGATTGGGGCTGGCGCGGATGCTGGTCACGGGGCGACCGATCTGGATGCTGGACGAACCAACCGTTTCGCTGGACAAAAACGCCGTGCAGATGTTCGCAGATGCTGTGCGCGCGCATCTGGGGCAGGGTGGCTCGGCCCTGATCGCCACCCATATCGATCTGGGCCTTGATGGCGAGGTCCTGGACGTAGGCCCCAACAAAGCCAAACCCGCCCCCATCGACGACTTTGACGGAGGTTTCCTGTGATCGCCCTGTTGCTGCGTGATCTGAAACTGGCCTTCCGGGCGGGCGGCGGCTTCGGTCTGGGGCTGGCCTTCTTCCTGATTGTGACGGTTCTGGTGCCCTTTGCGGTCGGCCCGCAATCGTCGCTGCTGTCCACGATCGCGCCGGGTGTCCTGTGGCTCGGTGCGCTTCTGGCCTGCCTGCTGTCGCTCGACCGCCTGTTGGCGCTGGATTGGGAGGACGGCTCGCTGGACTTGCTGGCGACCGCACCGCTACCGCTTGAAGCGGTTGTCTCGATCAAGGCGCTGGCCCATTGGATCACCACCGGCCTGCCGCTGGTCCTTGCTGCACCCTTCCTGGGTGTACTGTTGAACCTGCCGGTTCCGGGCTTTTTCTGGCTGGTGATCTCGCTGTTGCTGGGCACCCCGGCCATGAGCGTCATTGGCACCTTCGGCGCAGCGCTCACCGTCGGCCTGAAACGGGGCGGGTTGCTGTTGTCCTTGCTGGTCCTGCCGCTTTACGTCCCGACCCTGATTTTCGGCGCTGAGGTCGCCCGCCGTGGCGCCATCGGGATGGAGACACAGACACCGCTTCTCATGCTGGCCGGGATCACCGCTGCAACCATCGCCCTGCTGCCCTTTGCCAGCGCAGCGGTGCTGCGGATCAATCTGCGGTGAAGCGCCACATCTTTGACCGAGGTCAATTGAGAAAACCTCCGATTCAGACTAAATAACGGCCATGACAATCGCAGCCAAAGCCAACTCCCTCTGGGAATATGCCAACCCGCGCAAGTTCCTTGCCACCAGTGAACGTGTCCTGCCGTTTTTCTGGATCACTTCGGCAGTGTTTATCGTGGTCGGGCTGGTCTGGGGCTTTTTCTTCACGCCGGACGATTACAAGCAGGGATCGACCGTCAAGATCATCTACCTGCACGTCCCGTCGGCGCTGATGGCGATCAATTGCTGGCTGATGATGCTGGTGACCTCGCTGGTCTGGCTGGTGCGTCGCCACCATGTCAGTGCACTGGCCGCGCGGGCCGCCGCCCCGATCGGCATCGTCATGACACTGATCGCGCTGGCAACCGGGGCGATCTGGGGCCAGCCGATGTGGGGCACGTGGTGGGCCTGGGATCCGCGCCTGACATCGTTCCTGATCTTGTTCCTGTTCTACCTCGGCTACGTCGCCTTGTGGGAGGCGATTGAAGACCCCGATACCGCTGCCGACCTGACCTCGGTCCTGTGTCTGGTGGGGTCGGTCTTTGCGATCCTCAGCCGCTATGCAGTGAACTTCTGGAATCAGGGCCTGCATCAGGGCGCGTCCGTCATGCGGGCGGGTGCCGTCACCGGCACCGATACCGAAGAGAAGGTCAGCAATATCTTCTTCTATCCGCTGCTGGCGTGCATCATCGGCTTTGTGCTGCTGTTCATCGCGCTGGTGCTGTATCGCACCGGCACGGAAATCCGGGCGCGGCGGATCAAGGCGTTGCTTGCACGGGAAAGGGTGGGCGGATGATCCCTGATCTTGGAAAATACGCGGACGCGGTCCTGTCGTCTTATGCAGCCTCGATTGCACTGCTGGTCGCGCTGGTTGTCTTAAGTATCCTGCGCGGACGCAAGGTGCGGGCCGAGATGGAAAAGATCGAACAAAGGGTAACCCGGAATGGCTAAAATCTCGCCCCTGATGCTCGCGCCGCCCCTGATTTTCGGGGCTTTCGCGGTTCTGGCCGGGATCGGCATGTTCCGCGAGGATCCAAACGCGCTGCCCTCTGCGCGCGAGGGGCAGCCTGCGCCCCCGGTCGTGCTGACCGAGTTTCCCGGCAAGGCCCTGTTCGACGACACGACCCTGAGGGATGGTGAGGTCAAGCTGGTCAACTATTGGGCCAGCTGGTGCGCTCCATGCCGGGCCGAGCACCCGAACCTCGAGGCGCTGTCGGACGAAGGCATCCCGGTCTACGGCATCAACTACAAGGACAAGTTGGACAACGCCGAGGGATTCCTGGTCGAGTTGGGTGATCCATACGAAGCCATCGGCCGCGACGAGCAGGGACGCATGGCGCTGGATTGGGGCCTATACGGCGTGCCGGAAACCTATGTGATTGACGGCGAGGGTACGGTAATTCTGCGCTTTGCCGGGCCGATCACTCAGCGCGTGATAGAAAGCACAATCCGCCCTGCTTTGGAAAAGGCGGCGGGCGGATAACCCCTTTGCCTAAAGCCTGTAGCCCCCGGTAACCGCCAAGGTCTCACCGGTGATGAATGCAGCGTCATCCGATGCGAGGAACCGAACGGCCTTTGCAATGTCTTGCGGTCGTCCGACGCGCCCAATGGCTGTGTCTTTCACAAACAGGGCTGTCAGATCATCGGGCCGCGGGGCCTCGGGGATGTTGATGGCCCCCGGTGCGACTGCGTTCACCCGGATACCTTCGGGCCCAAGCTCTTTCGCCATGCCGCGGGTCCATAAGTTCAGTGCAGCCTTGCTTGCCCCATAGGTTACCGCGTCTTTCGGCGGCAAAACGGCGTTCATCGAAGATATGCTGACAATCGCCGCACCCGGTTTCAGATGCGGCAACGCGGCAGTCAACAAGGCTGCGGGCACAAGCAGGTTCAAATCCAGAATGGCGCGGTGGTCGTCGCGATTGAACACCTCTTTTGGGGTCGATTTCACCGCCCCCGCGTTGTTTACGATCACGTCCAGCCGGCCAAACTTGTCGATGATCTGCTGAATCACGGCCTCCGGCTGCCCATCCTCAGTCAGGTCGGATCGAATGGACAGAGTCCCGTCACTCAAAAGCGTATGCGTCGGCTCGGTCGAAAACCACGTGAATGCGATGTGATGGTCGCGGCTCAACTCCTCGACAATCGCGCGCCCAATGCCGCGCGCGCCTCCGGTTATCAATGCCACCTTGTTCATCGCGACCTCCCCGGCGCAGCAAACCCGGTCTCTTGCGCCAATTCAACTTCTTCTGTTCAAAAATACCTCGGAGCGCGAGGCAGAGCCTCGCAAAAAAAAAGGACGCCCGAAGGCGTCCTTTCTGATCAAGTCCAAAGGCGCAGCTTTACCCCGCCTTTGCCAGATTCCGCAGCACATACTGCAGCACGCCGCCGTTTTCGATATATTCAATCTCGGGCGCGGTATCGATCCGGCATTTCAGAGTGATGGTCTTCTCGGATCCATACCCATAAACGATAGTGCAGGGCACCTCTTGCAGCGGCTCGACTGTGTCCAATCCGTGGATCGAGACGGTTTCATCCCCCTTCAGACCCAGCGACTTGCGCGTGTCGCCGCCTGTGAATTCCAGCGGGATCACACCCATGCCCACAAGGTTCGAGCGGTGGATACGCTCAAAGCTCTCGGCGATCACCGCCTTGACGCCCAGCAACGCGGTGCCCTTCGCGGCCCAGTCACGGGACGAGCCCGCGCCATATTGCTCGCCGCCGAACACAACCAGCGGGACGCCCTGTTCCTGATAGGCCATCGATGCATCATAGATCGAGGTCTGCGCGCCATCCGGCCCGACGGTGTAGCCGCCCTCGACGCCGTCCAGCATCTCATTCTTGACGCGGATATTGGCGAAGGTGCCGCGCATCATGACCTCGTGGTTGCCACGGCGGGACCCGTATGAGTTGAACTCGCGCGGCTGAACCTGGCGGTCGGTCAGGTATTTGCCAGCCGGTGTGGTCGTCGCAAACGATCCGGCGGGCGAGATGTGGTCGGTGGTGATCATGTCGCCCAGGATCAGCAGAACCTTGGCACCTTCAATGTTCGAGATCGTGCCCGGCTCGGGGCCCATGCCCTGAAAATAGGGCGGGTTCTGGATGTAGGTCGAGCTCGGTGGCCAGTCATAGGTTTCCTGTTGCGGAACCTCGACGCTTTGCCATTTCTCGTCGCCCTTGAACACGTCCGCATATTTGGTCTGGAACGCCTCGCGGGTCACGGTTGCCTCGACCAGCTCGGCGATTTCGCTTTGGCTGGGCCAGATATCTTTCATGAAGACGTCATTGCCATCCTTGTCCTGACCGATCGGCTCCGAGGTCAGGTCGATATCC
This sequence comes from Ruegeria sp. N4, assembly GCF_056531425.1. Classification (NCBI taxonomy): domain Bacteria; kingdom Pseudomonadati; phylum Pseudomonadota; class Alphaproteobacteria; order Rhodobacterales; family Roseobacteraceae; genus Ruegeria; species Ruegeria sp. N4. The sequence continues at coordinate 823,366 of NZ_JBQFLT010000001.1, read as the reverse complement.
AGTGTGCCCGCCAGCGCGTAAACCACGACCAGCGGCGGCGAGGCCAGATAGTTGGCGCGCACGTCCGGGCTGATACGACCTTCGAAGTTGCGGTTGCCCGACAGAACCGAGGTGGCGACCAGATCGCCCTCGGCAATTGCTTCGGACAGTTCTTTCTGGATCGGACCCGAGTTGCCGATACAGGTGGTACAGCCATAGCCAACAAGGTTAAAGCCGATCTTGTCCAGATCATCCTGCAGGCCAGCGGCCTCAAGATAGGCGGACACAACCTGCGATCCCGGTGCCAGCGAGGTCTTGACCCACGGCTTGCGGTTCAAACCCAGCGCGGCGGCTTTTCGCGCCACCAGACCTGCGCCGATCATCACATAAGGGTTCGACGTGTTGGTGCAGGAAGTGATCGAGGCGATCACGACCTTGCCCGATTCCATCGTGTAGTCTTCGCCTTTGACGGGGACCTCTTTGCCCATGGGGCGCTTGAAGGTCTCGGCCATCTCGTGTGCAAAGGCGGCCTTGGCGTCGGTCAGCGCGACATAATCCTGCGGCCGTTTCGGGCCGGAAATCGCCGGGACAATAGTGCCCATGTCCAGTGACAGGGTGTCGGTATAGATCGGCGCATAGTCCGCCCCGCGCCAGAATCCGTTTTCCTTGGCATAGGCTTCGACCAGCGCGATCCGGTCCTCGTCGCGGCCCGTATTGCGCATGTAGCGCAGGGTTTCGCCGTCGATGGGGAAGAAGCCACAGGTCGCGCCGTATTCCGGTGCCATATTGGCGATGGTGGCACGGTCGGCCAGCGGCAGGCGATCCAGACCGCTGCCGTAGAATTCGACGAATTTGCCCACGACGCCTTTCTCGCGCAGCATTTCCACGACCTTCAGCACCAGATCGGTGCCGGTGGTGCCTTCGACCATCGCGCCGGTCAGCTCAAAGCCCACAACCTCGGGGATCAGCATCGAGATCGGCTGACCCAGCATCGCGGCCTCGGCCTCGATCCCGCCAACGCCCCAGCCCAGAACGGCCATGCCGTTGACCATGGTGGTATGGCTGTCGGTGCCGACCAGCGTGTCGGGATAGGCGACCTCATCCCCGTTCTGGTCGGCATCGGTCCAGACGGTCTGGGCCAGATATTCCAGGTTCACCTGATGACAGATGCCGGTGCCGGGAGGCACGACGCGGAAATTGTTAAACGCGTTCTGACCCCATTTCAGGAACTGATAGCGTTCCATATTGCGCTCATATTCGCGATCCACATTCATCTGGAAGGCGCGGGGGTTGCCGAACTCGTCAATCATGACCGAGTGGTCGATGACCAGATCGACCGGGTTCAGCGGGTTGATCTTTTGCGCATCGCCGCCCAGCCCCTTGATACCATCGCGCATCGCTGCCAGATCGACCACCGCCGGAACGCCGGTGAAATCCTGCATCAGCACGCGGGCAGGGCGGTAGGCGATCTCACGCGGGTTCTTGCCGCCATTCGCGCCCCATTCGCCGAAGGCCTTGATGTCCTCGACCGAGACGGAAAAGCCGTCATCCTCGAACCGCAGCATGTTTTCCAACACGACTTTCAGCGCGGCGGGAAGCCTGGAAAAATCACCCAGCCCGGCCTCTTGCGCTGCGGGGATTGAGTAGTACGAGATGGTTTTGCCATTCACGCTCAGGCTGCGGCGCGTTTTGGCGGTGTCCTGTCCGACTTTGATGGGCATCTGTTGGCCTCCCTCTCAAACAACTTGGAATTCAGGGTCGCTGCATTTTATCTGCATCACTCGGGCCACCGGTTCAAGAAGGATCGGCTCGTTAAGTGCATTTTTTGTATACCATTGCACACATTTCGGTGGAAATCCTTGCAACCGGTCTCAAGAAACCTTGATTGGAGGGTGATGAGCAAAGGGTTTAAACCATTACCACACCTTATCGAATCCAGAGAATAAAGCTATTAGCCCGAGGCCAGACATGATCCGAACTGCCGCCATTGCCACTGCATTTTCCCTTTTTGCGCTTGTTCCCGTTGTGGCCAAAAGCGATCCGGTGGTGATCGAGCTGTTTACCTCGCAAGGCTGTTCGTCCTGCCCGCCAGCCGACGACATCATGCACGAATTGGCCAAACGCGACGATGTGATCGGTCTGGCCCTGCATGTGGATTACTGGGACTATATCGGCTGGAAAGACGAATATGCCGACCCCAGCCACACTGACCGGCAGCGCGCCTATGCACGGCAAGGCGGACGGACGATGATCTACACGCCACAGATGGTGGTAAACGGACAGCAGGACGTAGTCGGGGCAAAAGCCCGCCAGCTCGATCAACTGATCGACGCGCATCTGACAGCGGCCCCGCAAGCCTCGGTTCAGGCGCAGCGGGATGGCGGTGCCGTGACTGTTGAGGTCTCACCCGTCGAACTGCCCGAGGGGCAGGTCTATGACGTCCGAGTGGTCCAATATTCGCCGCTGCGCCATGCCTCGATCCGCCGGGGTGAGTTGGCGGGGCATGAACTGGATTATGCCAATGTGGTCGAATCCTGGCAGATCGCCGGGCAGTGGGACGGTGTTGCGCCGCAAAGCTACACGGCGGAACTGGAGTCAGACCTGCCTGCGGTCGTGCTGGTGCAGCAAGCCGGGCACGGGCCTATCGTTGCAGCGACCAAGGTCAGGTGATCAGGGCATTTCCTCGGGGCTGACGCCCAGCCCGTTCCAGTGCTTCCACCGGCGATGGATCCAGAACCATTGGCCCATGTGCTGACGAACCATCTTTTCCAGGTCGTTATTGGTGAACTGCGTCATTTCCTTGGGATCGGTATGCGGAACTGGTTCATGCAGAACGATTTCAAAGTCGATTCCGTTGGGTTGACGCACCGCGTAAACCGGGATCAGGACCGCTTTGTATTTCATCGCAAGTTCGGCGTTCAGAACTGAGGTGATCGCGGGTTTGCCGAAGAATTGCAGCTGTTCGCCGCCCTGAACATGCAGGTCTGATACGATCGCGATAATGCCACCACTTTTCAGCGACCGCACCATTTCCACCATGCCGCGCCGACCCTGCTCGAACATGGGTGAGCCGGTTTTGTAGAAGGCTTTGACGTAATCGTCGTTGAAATAGGGGTTTGCCATTCGACGATAAAGGCATCCGATGGGCTTGCCGCACCGGGCCTGAAGCGCGACGCGCGCCGCCAGATAATGCCCGAAATGAGCGGTGATCATCATCACCGGACGGCCTTCGGCAATGGCGGCATCAAGCGCTGCGATTCCGGCACCACTGATTTTGGCGGTCTTCTGACGCGCCATGAAACCTTCGGGCGAAAAATGCTCCATGATGGCGCGCCCGGCATTGTCCGACACATCGCCCGAGATCTTGCGAATCTCGGCCTCGGACAGGTTCGGGCAGGTCAGGTTCAGGTTGCGGCGCACGCGTCTGCGAAATCCAACCACCGGGGCAAGGCCGCGCACGATGGCACCCATGGTCGCGATGCGCCGTTCATACGGCAGCAGGCGCATGGTGCCGATGACCCCCTTCAGGAACAGATTGGCGACATAGTATTTTGCAAGCTCAGTCTGGCTGAGCTCTGACTTTTCGACAGGCATGAAGGCGTCTCACCGCATATTGCGCGTTTCCCGATCAGACATACAGACCGGGGCTGGCAACCTCAAGCACCCTCATGGGTCCTTGGCGACCCAATCTACGCGTCCTCTTCCTCGGCTTCGACCAGGGTGAGCGTGCCTGCATCCACCAGATTGCGAATGGCACCGACGATCTGTGTCATCGCCTCCTCGGCTTCGGCTTGTTTGACGCGGCCGCGTTCGCCCATTTCTTCGCGCAGGTTATCGGCCATGCGGGATGAGATGTTCGAAAGCACATATTCCACCGACGCCTTGTCGTCATCCGCCGCAGCACCCGCCAGGGCGGTGATCAGGACGGGTTGATCCACCTCGCGCAGGATGGCCGGAATGTCGCGGGCTGCGATACGGGTTGTGATATGGGCGAAGGTGAAAATGGACTGGCGTACGACGCTGGCGAAATCCGCATCCTCTTCGTCCAGCGCGGTCAGCAACCCGTCGCGGGTCGAGGCCGCCGATTGGTTGAGAATCGCTCCGACCCGCGCGCCAGGTCCGTCGCTGAAGGCCTGGGCCGGACGTTGATCCAGTTGCGAGGCCAGCGACCAGCCAATCCGTTCGACCGCTTCGGGGGTGACATTGGCGGTTTTGGAGATGGCATAGGTGATCCGTCGGGCCACAGGTCCGGGCAGTTGACCCAGCAATTGCGCCGCCTGCGCTGTATCGAGCTTGGAGACCATGACCGCCGCAATCTCGGTGCTTTCGGCTTGCGCCATTTGGGCAAGGTCTTCGGTTGGAATTTCGCGCAACCTTTGCCACGGATCACCGATCTGGCGCACGCCCGCGACTTTGCGCAATCGGGCCGCCGTGGCGGGCGCGATCTTGCCGTTGATTGCGTCCAGAGCACCGGCTAGCCCATGCGGGAAGGACAGTCCGATATTGTCCAGCGCATCGCCAAATTCACGCGCGACGGCATCCAGTGTAACGCGATCCACCAACCCCATCTGACCCAATTGATGGGTCAGCTTTTCCTGCAAATCGTCAGGCAGGTCTTCCAGCGGTATATCCGCGCCTTCATTCAACAAAAGCCGCACAACAACCGCGGCCTTTTGTAGAGAGCTGAGCGATCGGGGAACAACCCTTGGGGCGTCGTTACCGTCACCGGCGGGGGCGGCCGCCCCCGGTGCCATTTGTATCAGCGCGTTCGTATCCTGCATCTGCCTGCCGAGCCAAAATCAAGTCCACAGGCAGATTAGCGGGAATCGGGTAAAGAAAGGCTGAAGCCTAGTAGCTATATGTCAGCCCGGTGCGGATTGCGTCGCGCAACGAGGCTTCGGCCCAGGTGCCTTCGCCACCACGGGCCTTGATCTCGCGCCATTGTTCGATGGCCAGATCGGTGCGGCCTTCCGAGACAAAGCCCTGACCCATATAGCTGCGCGCCAAAATGTTGTCGGGGTTTGCAGTGATCGCATCCTGATAGAACGCATTGGCCAGCGCCAGTTCGCCCATCTTGCGGTAGGTAAAGCCCCAATAGGTCAGAACACGGTCATCGCCTTGATCCATCACGCGCAGAATGTCCTGCGCATGTTCATACTGCCCGTCATAGGCCAGCTCGCGCACCGCGTCATACAACTGATCTTGGGTGAAATTGGTTTTGTTCGGCTTCACACAGCGGCCCGCAGCCTCGTCATACACACGGCCAAACAGGCATTTCTTCGTCGTGTTTGTCGGTTTCGGCGGGCTGCTGTCGCCACCTGCGGCATGAACAATGGGGGCAAAGGCAAATGCCTGAAATGCAATCGCGGATGCTAGGACTAGGCGCATAATTTAACTCCGTTCTCGGGTCTGCTAATTGAAATCATAGTGCGATCTTCAAAAAAGCTAACACCGGACGGGTCGCATTTATTCACAAACAGGAAAGAAAACTCTTAGCTGTTTATGATTTTTGTGCAGCTTTGCGATTCCTGATCCCAAACGGCGCCATCGGCGCAGGATTGGGTCTGCTTGGAATGGCCGGTGCAGGCAAGGCTGGCCGAGGCAAAGCAGACAAGGGCGATCGAGCAAAGAACGGTTCGGATCATGATCAGTTCCTTTTGCAGAGATGTTCCGTGAAGAGTAACCGATTCTTGCTGAATCGCAAAAAAGCCCGGCCTGCTGCTGTGGCAGACCGGGCTGTTTCATGGCTTACGATGATTTATTCGCCAAAAACACGCTCGAAAATCGTGTCGACATGCTTGGTGTGATAGCCAAGGTCGAATTTCTCTTCGATCTCTTCGGGGCTCAGCGCGGCGGTGACGTCGGCATCTGCCAGCAGCTCTTGCTTGAAATCGGTCCGGTGTTCCCAGACTTTCAACGCGTTGCGCTGCACCATGGCATAGGCGTCCTCGCGGCTGACACCGGCTTGGGTCAGGGCCAGCAGAACGCGTTGGCTCATCACCAGACCGGGGAACTTGTTCATGTTCTCCAGCATGTTCTCGGGGAAGATCAGCATCTTGTCGATCACGCCGGTCAGACGGGCCAGGGCAAAGTCCAGCGTGATTGTGGCGTCGGGCCCGATCATGCGTTCGACGGAGGAATGCGAGATGTCGCGTTCATGCCAAAGCGCCACGTTTTCCATCGCCGGGATCACAGCCGCGCGCACCATGCGGGCCAGACCGGTCAGGTTCTCGGTCAGAACCGGGTTTTTCTTATGCGGCATCGCCGACGAGCCCTTTTGACCCATCGAGAAGAATTCGGCGCCTTCCAGCACCTCGGTCCGCTGCATGTGGCGGATTTCGATGGCGATGTTTTCGATGCTGCTGGCGATCACGCCAAGGGTTGCAAAGAAGGCCGCGTGGCGGTCGCGGGGGATAACTTGGGTGCTGATCGGTTCGGGCACCAGACCAAGTTGGTCGCAGACGTGTTCCTCGACGCGCGGGTCAATGTTGGCGAATGTGCCAACCGCACCGCTAATTGCGCCGGTTGCGATTTCCGCACGGGCGTCGCGCATGCGGGACAGGTTGCGGTCCATCTCGGCGTAGAAACGGGCAAAGGTCAGGCCCATGGTGGTCGGCTCGGCGTGGATACCGTGGCTGCGACCGATGCGGACGGTGTTCTTGTGTTCAATCGCACGGCGTTTCAGGGCGGCCAGCAGACCCTCAAGATCGGCGATCAGCAGATCGGCGGCGCGGGTCAGTTGCACATTCAGGCAGGTGTCCAGCACGTCAGAGCTGGTCATGCCCTGGTGCACAAAACGTGCCTCTTCACTGCCGACATGCTCGGCCAGATGGGTCAGGAAGGCGATGACGTCATGCTTGGTGACGGCTTCGATCTCGTCGATACGGGCGACGTCGAATTCCACATCCTTGGCTTTCCACACGGCCTCGGCGTTTTCGCGCGGGATCACGCCCAGATCAGCCATGGCGTCGCAGGCATGCGCCTCGATCTCGTACCAGATGCGGAACTTGCTTTCGGGCGACCAGATGGCGACCATATCGGGGCGGGAATAACGTGGAATCATAAGCAGCGGCACCTTATTGTGTTTGGGCAGGAGGCGATGCGGCGGGGTTTAAACCCGCACCATCTAATGAACAAGGTGTGAGTGCGGATATGAGACGGTTTGCCCTGATTTTAGCGATCTGGCCCGGTTTTCTGGCGGCTGAAGAGTTTCAGACCCTGTCTGGCGAGGGAATTCTGGCGGCGCTGACCGAACAGAAGCTGGATTACGGGGATGGCGTTTGGCAGACCTTTGAGCCCTCGATGCTGACCCAATATTTCGCGGGCGGCCCAAGTGAGGGGCGCTGGGCTGTGCGAGGGGATCAGTATTGCTCGCTCTGGCCGCCATCGGATCTGTGGGCGTGTTATGATGTTCAGCAAAAGGGTCAGACAATCCGCTTTGTCGATGACGCCGGCAACACAACAGATGGCGTGCTTGTTAAGCGGGGGAACTGACCCAACGCTTCCCGCGCGGATTTTCCGTTGTTGGGCAAGGCAGTACTGGACAAAGCAAGCGCGCCCGGTTCAATCTGATGGCAGCGAAACCATCAGGTTATTGAGATATGCGTATTTTTCTAGCGTCAACACTTGCTGCCTGCGCAGCCCTATGGGCGGCAGGGGCTGCACCTGTCCGGGCCGAGACGCCTGTGACCTATACCGATGCGGGTCGGGCCTTGTTTCGGTTTTCAGTACCGGATTTCTGGGCCCTGCGCACCGGTGGGCCGCGTGACATTGAAGACACCGAGTTAGGGGATGCCCGCGCCGTTGCGCGCGTGATGGCCATTCGACCGGTTACTGACGACACGGTCTGGATGGGCTTCGTATCGCCAGCCGGAGTTGAAGATATTCAGGACGGGGAGCGATATCTTGAAGATATCGACAAGTTCCTTGTCAAAGATCCAACCGTCACCAGCACCAGCGATACCCGTATCGGGGGGTTGCCCGCCCGTGTCTACCGTGGCACCGGCAACCGCGATGGTCGCGGGGTCAATTTCACGGCGACCCTGATCGACCTGCCGCGAAACCGGGTGGCCGTCGTGGTGGCGATCCTGCGCGATGGGGCTGACCCGGCTTATGTGGATGATCTGAACGCCGTTTTTGCGTCGTTCCGGTCGCTGCAATGACGGAGGTTGGTATGACACGCAAACTGATCAAACGTTCTGTGCTCGCGCTGGGCTTGGGGGTCGCAGGTCTGACCCTGTCAGGCTGCGATGGCGTAAGTGTCGGCGTGGGCTATGGGTACGGGTACGATCCGTTTTACGACTCGATGCTGTGGAATGACTATTACCACGACGTCGATGTCGATATCGACGTGAACCGGCCGGACCGGCCCAGACCGCCGGACGGCAAGCCGCCCAATCGACCGAAGCCCCCGGCGGGCAAGCCACCTGCGCGTCCGAAGCCACCGATTGCCAAGCCGCCGTCGCGCCCACGTCCTCCGGTTGCAAGACCGCCTGCGGCGCGGCCTCCGATCCATCGGCCTGCGCCGCGGAGGCGCTGATTGGTGATCTGTTCCGTGCCCGGCATGCAGCCGGGCCGGGCTTAGCTTTGTTCTGCCTGATCCCAAATCCGCTCGACCCAGGTTGCTGGTCGAACAAACTGGCGGATTCCCCGAAGCTTGTGCTTTGATCTGAGCGCGCGCCAGATGTGTGGGCCGGGCGGCAGGTGCGGAACCTCGGCATGGTACTGGCCTTTGATCGCATCGGGCGGGTTGAGCGATCCGGCAAAGATCACGACGCGCGCGTCCTTAGGTGCGCGTGTGTCCAGAAAGTAGTTCAGCGGAAACTTGGGAATACACTCGATCCGGAAATGGCGGACCCAGCCGGAGGGCCAGAACCTTATCCCGTTTGGCGCGTTCTTTGTCACAAAATGCTGGTCAAACCGATACGTATCCGCCACGCCCTGAGGGTCGGCGGCAAAGATATCCTGCAGCGGGGCAAGCGCACCGACCGGCATACGGTAGATCGACGTTTGCCCCAGACGGCTGAGGGGTTTGGCCACGTTGCGTGCAAGGATAACGTCGTCCGGGTCGCCGAACTCGAAGAACGGATCCAGCGAGCCGGTGATCGCGACGTCCAGATCCAGAAACAGGAATGGACCCTTCAGATCGGCCAGCTGTGCGGCCCACAGTCTGGATTTCGGCCATTGGCCAATGGTTCGCTGCGGCATGAAGCCGGGCATCTCGGGCAGGTCATAGCATTCGACACCGGGATCGACACCGTCGCGCGAATCCGTGAAGGCCACAAACCGGAAAGGCGGCGTCGTTCTGGCACAGACCATCCGATAAAGGCGGTTGATATAGGGGGCGCCGTAGAGCGTGCCCCAGTTTATGCACACGATCTGTTTTTCCATGGCCGCGTGGGTAGCAGCCACGCGAAACAGTTCCGTGACAGGATTTCAGGTCACGCGTCCAGCAGGATCGTGGTCACAACGGAGGAGCCTTCCAGCGTGCGGTGCACGGGGCATTTATCCGCAATCTCCAGAAGGCGCGCGCGTTGGTCGGGGGTCAGGGGGCCTTCCAGCCGTATCTTGCGTTTGAACTGATCGATCTTGCCCTCGTTTGCCAGACCCGCATCCTGCGCGTGAACCTTGTCGTGGCACACATCGACGGTGATGCCGGTCAGCGGCCACCGTTTGCGCCGCGCATACATGCGTATGGTCATCGAGGTACACGCCCCAAGACCCGAGGAGACAAACCCGTAAGGCGACATGCCACGATCCGTGCCGCCATATGACACCGGCTCGTCCGCCACGACGTGATGGCGCGGCCCCGATTGAATGTCCTGCAAGAAACCATTGGGGTCCGACTCGGTCACTCGAATGACGCCTTCGGGCGCGCCCGGCGGTGGGGCAGGCGGGCATAGCGAGACATAGCGCGACACCCAGGCTGCGATCACATCGGCCGCATATTCGGCATCTGCGGCGCGGGTGATCAGGTGGTCGGCATCGTCAAGGGTGACAAAGCTTTTGGGGTGTTTGGCCGCAAGAAAGATTGTGCTGGCATTGTCGATGCTGACCGTTTCATCCATCGGCGCGTGCAGGATCAGCAATGCGGCTTTCAGATCAGCAACCGATGGGGTCAGTGCTGCTTCGGCAATATCGTCGACAAAGGCCTTGCCAATGCGGAACGGACGCCCGCCCAGCGAGACCTCGGCGCTGCCGTCCTGCTGGATCTGCGGCAGGGCATCTTCGAAATGGTGCGAGACGTGGCTGGGATCGGCCGGTGCCCCAAGCGTCACAACCGCCTTGACCGAAGGGATGCCCGCACGGGCGCGCAAAACCGCAGCACCGCCGAGCGAGTGACCGATCAACAGGGCAGGGGCCATGTTCCGGCCCGCAAGATACTGAGCCGCCGCAATCAGGTCTTCGACATTCGAGGTGAAGGTGGTGTTTGCGAACTCGCCTTCCGAGTGGCCCAGACCCGTAAAGTCGAACCGCAAGACCGCGATGCCCATTGCCGCCAGCCGGGCCGAGATGCGGCGCGCGGCTGGAATGTCCTTGGAACAGGTAAAGCAATGCGCGAACAGGGCGGTTGCCAGCACCGGACCGTCGGGCAGGTCCAGTCGTGCTGCAAGTTGACCGCCGTCATGTCCGGCAAAAGTGATGCGTTCCGTGGGCATTTCGGCTCCTTCGGTTTGGGGGGATGCCTGCAATACTGTGGTGAAGCAAAGCCAGTCTCAAGGGATATGTCAAAGGCGTAACGGTAAGGTGAGGACTTGGCGGACAGGTGCACAGGACCTGTGCACTTGCGCAGGTAAGCGGTGTTGCGGCGTCCAATTGAATGACCAAACATCACAATTGGTGATGTTGTGTCGATTAAATATTCATTTTCATAATTCAACTGCCTCCCCCATCTTCACGGTATCCACACCATCGCCGGAGGAAAGCATGACACATATTACAGCAACCCCGCAGTCGCCCGGTATCGGGGCAGGCACATTGGTTACTCTTGTTCTGGTTGGCGCATTGGGTTTTGCGCTGGGACAGTCCTGGCCACTGGGCGAATTCGCAAGCGACCCGCAATTGACGCAGCCGATTGAAGACTGGCACGGCAATGTGCGTCGTTCAAATTGGTCAGAGTGAGGGCAACCTCACTCTGACCCCATAAGCCGCCCATCAAACGGGTATTTGGTCAGGTTCTCATAGCCGTCCTCGGTTATCAGTACCTGATCTTCCAGCTTGATCGAGAAATCTCCGCCCACTTCGCCAACGGCGGCTTCGACACAGAGCACCATGCCGGGTTCCAATGGATAGTCATAGGCCCCGGCAACCGCCTTGTCGGGATAGGCGACCAATGGCCATTCGTCACACAATCCCACGCCATGCATCAGGCAGCCGTACTTCTGCGCCTGAAACTTGTCGTCCAACCTGTGAGAGTTGGCCGTCAGCTCGGGGATCATCACACCGGGTTTCAGCATCTCCATATTGGTCATGATGTGTTCATGCGCGTGCTGCATGGCATAGATCATATCGGCGCGCGGTTTCTGGTCGCCGATCCACCATGTGCGTGAAATATCGATGCAAATCCCGTACGATCCGATCAGGTCCGTGTCGAATGCAATGATCTCATTCTGCTGTGTAATGCGGGGGCCGCATTCCTGAAACCACGGGTTGGTGCGCTGGCCCGAGGCCAAAAGGCGGGTTTCGATCCACTCACCCCCGCGCCGGATGTTTTCGGCGTGCAGAACGGCCCAGATGTCATCTTCCGAGGTTTTTCCGTCGCCGACATTGGTACGGGCGAATTTTTCCATCTCGGCCACGGCGGTCTCGCAGGCATGGCTGGCGCAGCGCATGGCCAGAATCTCGTCCGGGCCTTTGATGGCGCGGGTCTTTTCGGTCAGTTCCTCGCCTTCCATGATTTCGAACCCCTGCGCCTCAAGCGCGCGCAGCCCGTGCAACATGATCTTGTCGACCGCCAGACGCTTGTTTCCGCCGCCATGTTCGCCGATCAGCACGCGCACTTCGTTCGAGAACACGTCCGCCGCGATATCCACCTTGTCGCCCCGGTCGAAATAGAACAGATCCGCGCCCGACCGCTGTTCGCGCACCAACGGGTTGAACGTCGACAGGAAGGGCGAGTTCTTGTAGTCCCAGATCACCATATACCCGTCGGCGCATAGCAGCACGGCCCGGAACGGGTTGTGGGTGTTCCATAGCTGCATGTTGGTGCTGTCAGTGGCGTAGCGGATGTTCAGCGGGTCAAAGATCAACAGGCCGCCGTATCCGCGATCGACAATCGCCTGCGTCAGGCGCTTCCAGCGGAATTCGCGCATCCGTTCAAGGTTTGGTAGTTTCAACCCTGCCGCAGCCCATTCGTCAAAGGCCAGTTGCGTCGGTCCGATCTCGATCCGGTTGTTGTCGTTGGGTGTTCCGTCGCCCAGTGTTTCGCCTCGGGTCGGGTCGATTTTGCGGGTATCCCGGTAGTGTTGATTCACGTCACGCCTCCCTGACATGGGGTCGAGTGTGTTGAGGCCCTGATCCGTCGTCGCAGAAGATTGCGACCGTCTGCGGGTCGTTTTTTGACCGACATTGCATGGATTCGGTGGTAGCTGGGTCTCATGACTATCATTTTGCAGGAAAAAATCCCGTATGACCCGCGCAACGCCCGTGCGCTGCCCGGTGTGCAGCCTGCGTCGCAGGACGCGTGGCTGCATCAGGATGACGCCTTTGCCGCGCAGATGAGCCATCGGGCGACCCTGTTGAAAGAACGGCGCGATCAGGTGCTGGCGCTGGACCAAGGTGCCGAACCTGCGGCGCAAGAGCTTTTGGAACTGGTTCTGGCGCAGGTCTATCCTGCTGCTGCGGACAGCGTGCAGCGGCCTGACGGCGTGTCGGTTGACATCGACAGGACCCGGCCACTGGATACGCTGTGCCATCTGGTTCAAGAGGATTTCTGCATCCTGCAAAAGCAAGCCGATCAGCATGTTCTGACAGGCGCGATCCTGTGTTTTCCGGCCAGTTGGCGTTTGAGTGAGAAATTCATGCGCCCGCTGGTGGATATTCATGTGCCGGTCGCCAGCTACGACGACAATATCGCCCGGCGCGTGCAGCGATTGTTCGATGGGATTCAACCAGATCGCCCGCTTTGGCGCTTCAATGCGCTGTGGTACGAGGACCCGGAGCTTTTTCAACCCCGCAGTGCCAGCGAACCGCGGGAAAAACCCATGGCGGGGACCACCTCATACCTGCGGAGCGAGCGTCAGACTTTGATGCGTCTGCCCAAGACTGGCGCGGTCGTTTTCTCGATCCACACCTATGTTCTGGCCGCGCACAGCCTGGCAGAAATGGAAAACCCCGCCTGACGGCGGGGCCTCCAAGGAGGGTTCTTGTAATTCGGTTACATGCCCAAAGCGGTGGCAACGTCGGCAAAGGCGTTGCTGGCATTCAGGGCGACAATGGCAAAGGTGAAGACCAGAACCTGAGTGTTCAGTCTGAAATCCTCACCCCGGATCAGGTTAACCGCCGCCATGGACAGCGCAATCGGGGTGGAGACACTGGCGATCACGCCTGTCATGCACCAGCTGCTGAGCCGCAGAATGTCGCTTGGCCGCTCGTCTTCCTCAGCGGGATCGCTGGGCAGGGTTTCTGTTGGGGTTTGCGGTTCGTCCGTGCGAAACGCGATGCTGAGCAGTTGTTCGTCTGACAGCTGGATCGGACGGGCCGCGGGTTTGGCTGCTTCGATAGGATCTTGCGGTTCGGGGATGTCCAGACCTGCAAACTGACCGGTCACAGATTGAAAGATCTGTTTACGGTTTCTGGGTTTGCTGGGGGCCAGCGTGTCAAAGGCGCTCATGAACTGTTCGACGGTCAATACCGTGTGCGGTGACAGCCATTCCACCCGCCGGGTCGAGCAGATATCGACCATGCGATACAGAATGACGACCAACATAAGTTCCGAGATCTCGGGATCGTCCAGCAGCGGCGACACCGGGGTGATCGTCAGGACCAACCGGTTCTGAGGGTTGGACACAGCGGGCCGGGCGAGTGTCCGCAAACCAGCCGCGCGATCCATACGCTCGTAACGTGTGTCGGCATCCGCCGCTTCGGTATCCAGCGTCAGGCGTACCATATACTGGCTTGAGACGACGCTTGCCTCGGTCCGCGACAACAGCGCTTTGCGTTCGACCAAATGGCCGTAATCTTCAAGCGTCGTGGCGACAATTGTGCCAAACCGCTCGATCGCGCCGTCTGTGTCGCCATCGAATTGCAGGCCGCCATGGTAGCTGTGCTTCCGAGCCACTGGAGTGTTCCTTTGCCGCTTATTGTCTAAGCCGACAAACTATCAACGGTTTTTGGACAGAATTTGACCAAAATGGAAAAAAATCGAAATTTCCGAGGATTGATTACGCTTTGGAAACCCTGAATCCAAGGCGTTTTGGTGGCCACTGTGGCAATTTTGTGGCCGAATTGCGTGTAGGACGTGGTGACGGAGTGTCGGGCCTAACCATCGATTCGGGCGGCCATGATGGCGATGGATTGCTGATAGACCGATGCCGCATTCCATTGTTGGATGACCGCGAAATTCGGCTGCCCCGGCTGATAGCCACGCCCCGGTTTCCATCCTTTTTTGCGAAGGAAATTCGCGGTCGAGGCCATTGCATCCGTCAGGTTGTAAAAGTCCACACGTCGGTCGCCGGTGGCATCGACACCGTATTCCAGGGCGTTGCCGGGCAGGAATTGCGTATGGCCCAGTTCGCCATGTTTTGCCCCTTTTGTCGCCATGGTGATGCTGCCCTGATCGACCAGTTTAAGCGCCCCAATGGCATGGGGGATAAAGAAATCCGATCTGCGGCAATCGTAGGCTAATGTTGTGATTGCGGAAACAACCTGACTGTCGCCCATGAAGCTGCCAAAACCGGTTTCCATGCCGTGGATGGCCAGCAAAATTCCGGATGGCACGCCGTATTGGCGTTCCAGTGCAGCGTAGAAATCCGGGTTTCTGGCTTTGCGTTTGCGCCCTTGCGCAACAATCGTGTCGGCGCCGCGCACACGCATGAATTTATCCAGCGAGTATTTGAAACTCTTCTGATTTCGGTCGGCTGCAATGGTGCGGGTTGCGTATTGCGTTTGCGCCAGCGCATGCAGACCCTTCTTTTTAACTCCGGCACGGCGCGCCTGTTTGGCAAAGTCCGCTTTCCAGGCCTCGAACCCTGCGCTGGTATTCCCGCAGGGCGCGGTCAGTCCGACGGTCGGGATGGTCAGGGCAAGCGACAGAAAAAGCGCGCGCAGCATAGGGGCACTCCGATTGGCTGTGGTTGTGAAAGCGTAAATGCCAAGGGCGAAATGGCAAGTCGGTTAATACAGGTCCAGTTCGTCCGTGGCTTTCAGGCTTTCGAACCATTCCTCGGGGGTTTTGTCGATTTTCGCGTGTTTGACCATCATCGCATTCATGTTCGCCAGTTGCGAGGCATCGGGCCAGTGATCGGGTTGCCACAGGTTCCCACGGATGACGCATTTGGGGCAGTGGGCAAAGGCAGTTTCGACATGGATCAGCAGGACAAGTTTCGGCACCCGCCCGTTCACGGCCATACCGCTTAGCAGGTCGGGGTCAGCGCATAGTCGCGCCGTGCCGCGAATGCGCAGAGTTTCCATTTTGCCGGGAACAAAGAAGATCACACTGACGCGCGGGTCTTTCAGAACGTTGTGAAACGTGTCCACCCGCTTGTTGCCGGGGCGATCCGGGATGGCGATCAGGGTGCCCGATATCACCTGAACAAATCCTTCAGGGTCGCCGCGCGGCGAGATGTCCAGATACCCATCCGGGTTGGCCGAGGCGATCAGGCAGAAGGTGGATTTGTCGATGAAGTCGCGGCACATCTGATCTAGTGCGGACAATTCCTTGGCGATGATCTGGGGCAGAGGCGCGCCGGTGATGCGTTCCAGATCTTCGACCGAGGTTACGATGTCCGAAAATTGTGCAAACGGGGTATCGGATGACATGCGCTCTCTCCTGACCGGTTTGCGTCCGAGTGTGAAAGATCATGCCAAACGAAACAAGGGCGCCCGTTTGGACGCCCTTGCAGATGTAACCCTGTTCCGGATCAGCAGCTGTAGTACATGCCGTACTCAACCGGGTGCGGGGTATGCTCGTAGGTTTCGACCTCTTCCATCTTCAGCGCGATGTAGCCGTCGATCTGGTCTTTGGTGAACACGTCGCCCTGCAGCAGGAAGTCGTGATCGGCGGCCAGAGCTTCCAGAGCCTCACGCAAGCTGCCGCAAACGGTCGGGATGTCGGCCAGTTCTTCGGCGGGCAGGTCGTACAGGTTCTTATCCATGGCTTCGCCCGGATCGATCTTGTTCTTGATGCCGTCCAGACCGGCCATCAGCAGCGCAGCAAACGCCAGATAGGGGTTTGCGGCCGGATCGGGGAAACGGGCCTCGACGCGCTTGGCTTTCGGGCTTTCGGTCCACGGAATACGGACACAACCCGAACGGTTACGGGCCGAGTAAGCGCGCAAAACAGGAGCTTCAAAGCCCGGGATCAGACGCTTGTAGCTGTTGGTTGACGGGTTGGTGAAGGCATTCAGGGTCTTGGCGTGTTTCAGAACACCACCGATGAACCACAGTGCTTCATCCGACAGGTCGGCATATTTGTCACCTGCAAACAGCGGCTTGCCGTCTTTCCAGATCGACATGTTCACGTGCATGCCGGTGCCGTTGTCGCCTGCGATGGGCTTCGGCATGAAGGTCGCCGATTTGCCGTAGGCGTGCGCGACGTTGTGGATGACGTATTTGTACTTCTGCAGCTCGTCCGCCTGTTTGGTCAGGCTGTCGAAGATCAGGCCCAGCTCGTGCTGGCACGAGGCAACCTCGTGGTGGTGCTTGTCGACCTTCATGCCCAGGCGCTTCATGGTGCTGAGCATTTCCGAACGCAGGTCCTGAGATTCGTCGATCGGGTTAACCGGGAAGTAGCCACCCTTGACGCCCGGACGATGGCCCATGTTGCCCATCTCGTATTCGGTGTCGGTGTTCCACGACGCGTCGGTCGCATCAACTTCGTAGGATACCTTGTTGATCGTGTTTGAGAAACGGACATCGTCAAACAGGAAGAATTCAGCTTCGGGGCCGAAGAAGGCCGCGTCGCCGATGCCGGACGCTTTCAGGTAGGCCTCGGCTTTTTGGGCGGTGCCGCGCGGGTCGCGCTCATAGGCTTCGCCGGTGTCAGGCTCGACGACCGAGCAGTGCACGCAGATGGTTTTTTCTGCATAGAACGGATCGACATAAGCGCTGTCGGTATCGACCATCAGTTTCATGTCCGATGCTTCGATCGACTTCCAGCCCGCAATCGACGAACCGTCGAACATGAAGCCTTCTTCCAGGAAGTCTTCGTCAACCTGATCAGCCATCAGGGTCACGTGCTGAAGCTTGCCGCGCGGGTCGGTGAAACGGACGTCGACGTAATCGGCGCCTTCGTCTTTGATCAGCTGAAGAACTGCGTCCTTGCTCATTCTATTGTTCCTCTGGTTTGAGAATTCGGTAATGGGTTACAGCGCGTCCGAGCCGGTCTCGCCGGTGCGGATGCGGATGGCTTGTTCAACGGGTGAGACAAAGATCTTGCCGTCGCCGATCTTGTCGGTCTTGGCGGCCGAGACGATAGCCTCGATGGCGGCATCGACCTGATCGTCGTCCAGAACCACTTCGACCTTCACTTTGGGCAGAAAATCGACCACGTATTCGGCACCCCGGTAGAGTTCCGTGTGACCCTTTTGGCGGCCAAAGCCCTTGACTTCGATCACGCTGAGGCCCTGGACGCCAACGTCCTGCAATGCCTCTTTCACTTCGTCCAGTTTGAACGGCTTGATGATCGCTTCGATCTTTTTCATCCCGGCTCACCTCGCATGGTTGTCAGACCCGCAGTGATCACGTCTAAGATCGCTCAGCAATGTGATTGCGAAAATGTAGGCCTTAGGGCGGGGCGAAATTTGGCGTGGGGTGAAATTTTAGTCACTTTGCACAAAAAGTAATCAGAATTGAATCGCGAAGGGGTTTCGGATGGCAGAATTGCTGACAGCGGCGCAGATGCGGGCGATCGAGCAGGCGGCTATTGGGTCCGGTCAGGTGACGGGTCTGGACCTGATGGAGCGCGCGGGGCAGGGCGTTGTCGACGCGATTTTCGAGGAGTGGCCAGAGTTGAGGGATCGAGGGGCCAGCCCCTCGAGCTCCCCGGGATATTTGGGGCCAGATGAAGGGGATCCCTCGCGTGCCGTGGTGCTGTGTGGACCTGGGAACAACGGGGGTGACGGGTTTGTTGTGGCGCGGTTGTTGCGGGAGTTGGGTTGGGAGGTTGAGGTTTTTCTATATGGCGACCCAGAGAAGCTGCCGCCGGATGCGCGGGTGAATTATCAGCGGTGGATGGAAAACGGAGCTGTTCAAGACCTTTCTGTTCGCGACGTTTTTGACGATATGGCCGCAGTGGACCTGATCATTGACGCGGTTTTTGGAACCGGGCTTGCGCGGCCTGTCGAAGGCAAGTTGGCCCAGGCCTTTCAGTCTGTAAGGGCGTTCAGGGAGGCGCGCGGCGGCAGAATTGTCGCGGTCGATGTGCCCTCGGGTCTTTGTTCGGATAGCGGAAAACTACTTGGGGCTCAGCTGGATGCCGAATTGACGGTCTCATTCCATAGGGCCAAGCGTGGTCACGTGCTTTGTGGTGGTCCACGGCATACTGGCACGCTTGCTACGAAGTCGATTGGATTGGACGGCGGGTGGGACAGGTACGCCGAAGGGCCGATCCTGAAAAAGACTGAGGGCGTTTCATCGCGTATTAGCAAGAGCAGTTCCGCGCACAAATATGGATACGGTCACGCCCTTATCCTATCGGGTGGTGCCGGTAAAACGGGCGCGGCGCGGCTGGCGGCGCGGGGGGCTTTGCGGATCGGTGCCGGGTTGGTGACGATTGGGGTGCCGCCGTCGGCCCAGATGGAGGTTGCGGCGCAGGTGACGGCCATCATGTTGCAGCGCGTTGAGGGTGCGGATGGGTTGGCCGAGGTGTTGCAGGATGAGCGGCTGAATGCTGTGTGCCTTGGCCCGGGGCTGGGAGTGAAGCGTGCGCTGCAATTGGTGCCGGTCGCGTTGGCAGCGCGGCGGGCAACAGTGCTGGATGCCGATGCGCTGACGGCCTTTGCGAACGACCCAGACGCGCTGTTCGGACTGCTGCACGCAAACTGCGTGCTGACCCCACATGGCGGAGAGTTTGCGCGGCTTTTCCCGGATATTTCTGAGAAGCTGAATGCGGTGCCCTTGAAAGGCCCTGCATATTCCAAAGTGGATGCCACGCGCGAGGCCGCGAAACGAGCCGGGTGTGTTGTTCTGTTCAAAGGGCCGGACACGGTGATTGCCGATCCAAATGGCCAGTGCTCGATCAACGCGGCGCACTACGACCGTTCCGCCCCGTGGTTGGCGACGGCCGGGTCGGGGGATGTGCTGGCCGGGTTCATCACAGGGCTGATGGCACGAGGGGTTTCAGCCATGCAGGCCGCCGAGAGCGCGGCCTGGCTGCACGTGGAATGCGCGCGCCATTTCGGCCCAGGGCTGATTGCAGAAGATCTGCCCGAGCAGCTTCCATACGTATTTAGGCAATTAAATATATAAGTATATTGGGCGGGGAATGGCTCAGCGGGGTGCGACTCGGCGGAAATCCGCCGTCAAGACCTGCGCGGATGCATAGCGAGTGTTTGCCAGACGCATGGCTCGGCGTCACAATTCACTTGTGGTGCTTGGCGACATCTAGTGTGTGAATGTTCAAGCCTTTAGAAACATTAACAAATAACAAATTTTGCGAGTTTCTGCTGTTGCGAAAAAGCAATGCTCTCGCGGGACCGATTGCGGCGCACTGGAACGCTCACGTTCCGTAAACATCTGAGCAGTACCTGAAACCTGAATTTTTCATGGTGAGTGAAATGACCCTGAACTTTAAATCCACTTCGGTTGTTGCAGTCCTTGCCGCATCAACGGCAATTCCGGCTGCGGCTGAATTGAAATATGAAAACAACAGTGGCGGCTATGTCGAGCTTTATGGCCAGCTGAACCCGGCCATTATTTCGGTCGACGATGGCGAAGAGACCGAGACCCGGCTTTTGGACAACGATCTGTCTAACAGCCGCGTTGGCCTGCGCTTGCTGCAGCCTTTTGGCAGCAACGAGTTTACCTTCCGCTTTGAAACCGGCCTGGGTCTGCCCGGATCAGCCTCGGCGGATCAGTTCGGCACCAATGGCGATGGCTGGACGCGCGAAGATCTGCGCCATGTCGATTTCGCCTTGAAGGGCGATTGGGGTAAATTCTCGGCCGGGCAGGGCAGCATGGTGTCCGATGGTGCCGCCGAAGTGGATTTGTCCTATGTCGGCACAGCGCTTTATTCGTTCACCAACGACGAGAACGCGGGCTTCTTCTACCGCGGAACTGACGGCATGCTGAGCGATATCACCGTTGGCGACTCCAGCAGCAACCTGGACGGTTCGCGCCGGGGCCGCATTCGTTATGACACGCCGACCGTCAACGGATTTTCTGCCGGGATCGCCTATGGTCAGAACATCCTGTCCAGCAGCGATGACGACGATTACTACGACATTGGCCTGTCCTACGAAAACACCTTTGCGGGCGGGGTCGAATTTGCGGCCGGTCTGGCCTATGCCGTGCGCGACCGCGACGACAACTCGGGTGAGCGCAAAGACACGATCGGCTCGGCCTCGGTTCTGTTGCCCAGCGGGTTCAGCTTTACCGTTGCAGCAGGTACGCGCGACGACGACGCGGATGGCGTGTCCGACCCCAATTACTGGTACGGCAAAATCGCCTATGAAGGGAACTGGGTGCCATGGGGCAAAACCGGCGTCGGGATCGACTATTTTGACGGTTCGGATTTTGACTCGGACGGGTCCAGCACCAAGGCGTGGGGCATCGCGGTGGTGCAGAAGATCGACGCAATCAACACCGATGCCTATCTGAAATACCGCAACCACGACTTTGACGACGGCACCTCGTTCGACAACAACGAGGCTTGGGTTCTGGGCGCGCGCTGGCGGTTCTGATCACCCGGACGATTTCCTGAACAAACGCCCCGGTCCAATCCGGGGCGTTTTTTATACTGAGAGGCGGTAAATCCGGGGTGATCCGGCCTTTGCCCCCTTGCACGCGGGCGGCTGGGCAAATAGAAGGCGTCAAATTTGCCCGGCGCGCCGTTTTGCGCGCCCCGAATCCTATGGGGACTACCATAATGCAGGTTACCGAGACGCTGAACGAAGGTCTGAAACGCGGCTACAACATCACCGTCACAGCAGCCGAGCTGGACGACAAGGTCAACGAGAAGCTGACCGAGGCGCAGCCCGAAGTTGAGATGAAGGGCTTCCGCAAAGGCAAGGTGCCGATGGCGCTGCTGAAGAAGCAATTTGGCCAGCGCCTGCTGGGCGAAGCGATGCAGGAAACCATCGATGGTGCGATGAACAAGCACTTTGAAGACAGCGGCGACCGCCCTGCGCTGCAGCCCGAGGTCAAGATGACCAATGAGGACTGGAAAGAAGGCGACGACGTCGAGGTCGCAATGTCCTACGAAGCGCTGCCGGAAATCCCCGAGGTTGACCTGAAATCGGTCGAACTGGAGAAACTGGTTGTCAAAGCCGATGACGCAGCCGTGGAAGAGGCGCTGAACAATCTGGCCGAAACTGCACAGGATTTCAAAGCGCGCCGCAAGGGTTCGAAAGCCAAAGACGGCGACCAAATCGTGTTCGATTTCGTCGGCAAGGTTGACGGCGAAGAGTTCGAAGGCGGCTCGGCGGAAGACTACCCGCTGGTGCTGGGCTCGAACAGCTTCATCCCCGGCTTTGAAGAGCAGCTGGTTGGTGTGAAAGCCGAGGAAGAAAAAGACGTCAACGTCACCTTCCCCGAAGAATACGGTGCCGAGCATCTGGCCGGTAAGGACGCTGTTTTCACCTGCACCGTCAAAGAGGTGAAGGAACCGGTTG
Organism: Ruegeria sp. N4; assembly: GCF_056531425.1. NCBI lineage: Bacteria > Pseudomonadati > Pseudomonadota > Alphaproteobacteria > Rhodobacterales > Roseobacteraceae > Ruegeria > Ruegeria sp. N4. Next base: position 801,398 of record NZ_JBQFLT010000001.1, on the reverse strand, counting down.
CGGCTGAGATCAATGATGAGCTGGCCAAGAAATTCGGTGCCGAGGATCTGGAGGCTCTGAAAGGTCAGATTTCCGAGCGTCTGGAAGCCGAATACGCTGGTGCGTCACGCGCTGTGATGAAGCGCGCCCTGTTGGATGCGCTGGACGAGAAGGTGTCCTTTGACCTGCCGCCGTCGCTGGTAGAGGCCGAGGCCAAGCAGATTGCTCACCAGCTATGGCACGAGGAAAACCCCGAGGTCGAAGGCCACGATCACGATGAGATCGAACCCACCGACGAGCACAACAAACTGGCCGAGCGCCGCGTGCGTCTGGGCCTGCTGCTGGCCGAGCTGGGCCAGAAGGCCGAAGTTGAAGTGACCGATGCCGAGATGACTCAGGCGATCATGAACCAGGCGCGTCAGTACCCGGGTCAGGAACGCCAGTTCTTTGAGTTCGTGCAGCAAAACGCCCAGATGCAGCAGCAACTGCGCGCGCCGATCTTTGAAGATAAGGTTGTCGACTACGTTTTCGAACTGGCCACCGTTGCAGACAAAGAAGTCAGCAAGGACGACCTGCAAAAAGCCGTTGAGGCACTGGAAGAGGAATAATCCTCTTCCCCCCTTTTCGGGGGCCAAAAGTAAAGCGGAGCCGCCTTAAATTGGCGACTCCGCATGGGTGGCTTTGTGCTATGAGGTGAGGGGGTCAGGCCTCATGAGCAAAAGCACGGGGGGTCTGTAGCAGAGCGGTCTTCTGCTCTGGCGTGAAGGTGTCGGTCAGCGCTTCGATCAGCTTCAGAACATCTTGCCGTTCCGCTTCGGTGCGCGCTGCGCTCATCTGTTCGACAAAGTATTTTTCGAGGTCAGTGAGCGGTTTGTGATCGCGATTGGCCGGATTGGGCTCAACAGCTTTCTTCGAGTTGAACAGGGCCAGCGCCTCTTCCTCGTCCAGGAAGACGTCGCCTTCGATGCCAGCGAAGTCACGGACGCCCTGAATGCGTTCATCGGTGCAATCCAACAGCGCGGCCAGTGCAGATACTTTGCCCATCGGGACAGTTTTGCCGACATAGTCGTAAGGCGCACAGTTCGACCGCTGCAGAACGCGATCCATAACCGGATCGATTACGGTGATGATGTCCTGGATACCTGCGTTCTTGGCATATTCCAGCGAGCCAATCATCAGTTCACAGGTGGCATAAGACACCGAGTTTTTGTCCTTGCCCCGCTTGAGGCGCTGCGTGTCGACGCAAAAGCGCGTGGATTCCCACATCGTCGCGCTGCGCAGCGGTGCTTCGCCATCCAGAATGGCCGAGAAGACATCGGAAAGCATGTGAGGTCCGGTGGTCTGCAGGGCACGCACGGCTGCGACGACATTCCCCCCGTCGTCGAGTCCGATTACGTATGCAGGATCCAGGTGATCGAATTCGTCGATCTCTTTCCCATCTTCAATATTAACGTCCCATCCAAGACGTCCGCCGAATACGCGTGCGCGCAGTTCAAACATTTCGTCGAGAACTTCGCCGAACAGGTGTCTGTTCAGCCCATCTACCACGATGATCATTTTTTCCCCCTTCGAGTGGTTGTTCGGTAAACTAGAAGTTACCGTTTTGAGGGGGTTTTTCTATTGGGGGTTTCCCGTATTTTGACGGAATTTGGGGAAATTTGTGTTTAACCTGGGGTAATAAGCCCAATTGCGATGGCCCGGCCGACGGCTTGCGGCGTGGTCAACGCGCTCAGCTTTTCGCGGCTTGATCGCAGATGCACCTCGACGGTGCGGTGCGAGATGGACAGGATGTCGCCGATATCCTGCTGCGACTTGCCTGCCGCGACCCATTGCAGGATCTCGGCCTCGCGCGTGGACAGGGTAGGGTGGTACAGCGCACCGGTCAGCTCATCTGAGGTCACGACATGGTCGTGAATGTGAACGGCCATCGATTGCAGGTCGCTGATGACATGGGCGTACAGTTTACGCCATTCTTCCTTGCTGCAATTGCGGGTCGCGCTGAGCAATCCAATATCGCCATAAGGTCCGCGCACAGGAATGGTAACGCCTTGATTCGGAATGCCAAAATCATGGGCGTCCCTGAACACACGCTGAAATTCCGGACTGCGTTCAAGACGGCTCCAATCCACGGGGGCGATGCTGCGTCGGGCCATGTGGATTGTGGGGTCGATCATGATCAGACCCTGGTTCTGATAGTGTTCGTTCCAGGCGTCGTCGTAGGTCACAAAACCGGCTACGGTACCAGCCGCAGGATTCATGCCAGCATAGGCGGCATGGTCCATTTCATGCTTGTCGCAAATCTGCTTAAGAAACTCGGTATACCGAGTTTCTGCATCCGGCAGAGTGCTCAGATCGAAAATTTCCATGCGGCGCCTACCAACTGCGGCCCATACCACAAGTCTGATGGTGTCGTCAGACCGGCAGTAAACTTAGAGTGGAACCCAACTTACCTCACGGCAGCCAGCACAACATACTTTTGAAAACATGACAAGGCGACGTGCGAAATGTCTGCGCTTTTCGACGCTGCTGGTGACGTATTAGAACATTTTTGTCACTATCGGAACGCAACTGCTAACAGAAGATCATTCCGATTGACCGCCCCATATCACGGCGCGGGTCGTAATCCTGTCTCGACCAGCATACCGCGTGCCTTGGCTTCGGGATAGTACCCTTTTGCATATAAAAAGATGGCGCGTTGCTGATCGCCATCGGAAAGCAGCCATGCACCGCGCAGATATTTTCCCGCAAACTCCAGATTGGTGTCAGCGTCCAGCAGACCTTGCGCGTTGCCCTTATATCCCATCGAGCGCGCCGTGGCAGGCAGGATCTGGAGCAGGCCGTAGTAAGGGCGGTTCACAGCCCAAGGTCTGTGCGTGCTTTCGCGGATCGCCAGCTTGTGCACCAACTCACGCGGCAACTCGTAGTGATCGGCCCATTTGTTGATCGACGCGCGCAGTTCCGGGGTCTCGTTGGGGTAGAGCGGCGGATCGAACGGTTCCGCGTCACCTCGGGATACTTCGGCGCCGCTACAGGCGGCAAGGGTGGCCATTGCGAGGAAGGCGATGATGCTGCGGCGGGGGAAAACTGCCATCTAAATTCTCCAGGTTCCGGTGCGCGATGATATGGATCGCAGTCGACGCCGCAAGATTAGCTGTGAAATTGGGCTGAATTTTGCTGGCTCGGGCAAGAAAAAGGGCCGCGCGGATGGCGCGGCCCTTTCTGTAAGGTCAGCTTGGCCAGATCAGGCTTTTGCTTCGTCTTCTTGGGCAGGGGCGTCTTCGGCCACCAGATCGTCGTCGTCCGAAGCGGCCGAGCCGATGTCGTCGAACAGTTCGGCGATTTCGAATTCAGCGGCAGCTTCTTCTTCAGCGGCCAGTTCCTGAATCGATTTGCCCGATGCCTGCAGTTCGGCTTCTTCTTCTGAGCGGGCAACGTTCATCTTGATCTCGACTTCAACCTCGGGGTGCAGGCGAACGGCGACCGAGTGCAGGCCCAGTTCCTTGATCGGAGCGATCAGGATGACCTGTTTCTTGTCGACGGTGAAACCTGCTTCGGTTGCGGCATCTGCGGCGTCACGCGGGGTGACCGAGCCGTACAGAGCGCCAGCATCCGATGCCGAGCGAATCACGATGAACTGCTGACCGTCCAGCTTTTCAGCCAGGGCTTCAGCTTCTTTCTTGGTTTCCAGGTTGCGTGCTTCCAGCTGCGCTTTCTGGGCTTCGAACGACGCGATGTTGGCGTCCGATGCGCTCAGGGCTTTGCCCTGGGGCAGCAGGAAGTTGCGGGCGTAGCCGGGCTTGACTTCAACGACGTCGCCCATCTGACCCAGTTTCGCAACGCGTTCCAGAAGGATAACTTGCATGTCAGTCTCTCCTTACTTCACGGCGTAGGGCAGCAGGGCGAGGAAGCGGGCGCGCTTGATAGCACGGGCCAGTTCACGCTGCTTTTTCGCCGAAACGGCGGTGATGCGCGAAGGAACGATCTTGCCACGCTCAGAGATATAGCGTTGCAGCAGACGGGTGTCTTTATAGTCGATCTTCGGCGCGTTCTCACCCGAGAACGGGCAGACCTTGCGGCGGCGGAAAAATGGTTTTGCGGCCATGGTTTAGTGTCCTTTTCTCAGGCGTTGATCAACGACGCTCGCGGCGGTCGCCACGTTCGTCACGCTTCTGCATCTGAACCGACGGGCCATCTTCGTGACCGTCGACCTTGATGGTCAGAACGCGCATGACGTCGTCATGCAGGCGCATCAGGCGTTCCATTTCCTGAACCGCACCCGAGGGGGCATCGGTCTTCAGGAAGGCATAGTGGCCTTTGCGGTTCTTGTTGATCTTGTAGGCCATCGTCTTGACACCCCAGTACTCGCTATCAACGAGGTTGCCGCCGTTGTCGGCCAGCACGGTGCCAAAGTGTTCGATCAGGCCCTCGGCCTGCGCGTTGGACAGGTCCTGACGCGCGATCATTACATGCTCATACAGTGGCATGTTCACTCCTGTTTATATCAAGGCGCATTTCATAGGCGGGGCCATTGTGATCCTTCGCGACCCTGCCACGAGAGGCTGCGCGATTCATGTGTCGTGCGAAGGATGGCCTCGTATACACGTTTCCCCGTCCGGGGCAAGGCCTGCCGGGGCTGCCATGGTGAAGTCGTCCAATTTCCTTTGCTGCGCCCAATTCCTGACGCTTTTCGGCTCAAAGTTGTTAAGCAAGCCGGAACACATCCGGACAGCCAAATCTAAGACGGTAACCTTATACAGGGTGATGATGTTATGACCGCGACGAACACGAACACACTTGGCAAGCAGGCGCAGGGCGCGGGCTTTGAACATTCCGTGCCGGTCAAGATTGCATTCAAAGTCAACTGGAAAGCCCGGATCGTTCTGGCCCGCATCGTCGGAGCCTTCCTGATCGTGTCGGCCTTTTCGATGTGGCTGATGCCGGGGTCGGTGATCGGGGCCGAGGTCTGGCCGATCAAGATGGTCGCGTCGATGCTGTTCCTGATCGTAGGCGTCAGCCTGTTGACCATCGAAGTGATGGATTCGCGCCCGGATGCCTATTTCGATCCGATCCGCCGTGAAGTCCGCATTCTGCAAAAGAACGAGAACGGCCGTCCCCAGACGGTTCTGCGTCGCAGCTATGAAAGCCTTGGCGGTGCCCGTTTCGAGGATGATGAAGTCCAATTGTATGACGTTGACGGCAGCCTGCTGATGAAACTGCCGTTGCAATCGGCGGATGTCAGCCGAGCGCTGAAGGGTCAACTGAGCCAAAGCGTAACAATTTTCGCCTGAGTTTTATTCTGTTCAAAAAGGAACAGAGTTTGTGAATCAAAAATACTTGTGTGCCGCCCTTGGGCGGCACATTTTTGTTTTGAGCAACCCAAACGGTTTGCATTCACAAAAAAGCGGAGACTGTTATGAAACCCACCCTGCTTGCTGCTGCTCTGGCCATGACGGCGACCACTGCCTTCGCCAGCGCCGAGAAATACGTTCTGGATCCAAGCCATAGTCAGGTCATTTTCAGCTATGACCACCTGGGATTCTCGACCACCACTGGCATGTTCTCGGGCTTTGAAGGCGAGATCATGTTCGATCAGGAAGACCCTGCCGCATCCAGCGTGTCCGTCTCGATGCCGGTGATGTCGATGTTCACCGGCTGGGAAGCGCGTGAAGATCACTTTATGACCGAGGACTTCTTTGGTGCGTCCGAAGGCGATCTGATCACCTTCACCTCGACTGGGATCGAAGTTACAGGAGACGACACGGCCAATATTACCGGCGATCTGACCATGAACGGTGTGACCAAGTCGGTCGTTCTGGATGCCAAACTGAACAAGGTCGACCAGCACCCGATGGCCAACAAGCCCTGGGCCGGTTTCAATGCGACCACAACCCTGACCCGTAGCGAGTTTGATCTGGGCCAGTTCGCCCCGTTCGTCAGCGACGAGGTACAGGTTCAGATTTCGGTTGAAGCGCAGAAAGCCGAATAAGCGAAGCTTGATCGTTACGACAGGAAACCGCCGGGTCAGACGACCCGGCGGTTTTTTTGTCACTCTTCGTCCCGCTCGGCAGTCAACTCGACCGAGACTGTGACGTTAAAGCCCAGCGAGTCCTCTGTCGGTTGAGATGTGCCAACGTCGAAATCCATCCGGTTCAACTGCAACTCGCCTGACATGGTTGCCTGATCATCCTGCAGCTCCAGGGCGAAAGGCAGAACAACGTCCAGGGATTTGTCGCGGATCGTCAGAGGCCCCCGGGCCTCATAGCCTGTTTCGGTCTTGAACAAATCAGCCTTGAAGGTGGCGGTCGGGAATTGCGCGCTGTCAAAGAAATCCGCACCCATCGCCTGATCGCTCACTGTACCCAGGCTGAGCGATCCGATGGCAATCGTCACATCAACCGAGCCTGCCAATCCCGGTTCGGCTGGGTCTTCGAAGGCAATCGCGGCTGTCCAGTCGCCAAAGGTCCCGGTCACAGGGCTGCCCAGCTGAGAGATGGTGATCGACAAGGTGCCATCCTCGACCTCCCATTCAGATTGCACGTCTTCAAGCTCGGCCGTGTCGGTTGCCGCTTTGGAGTGGTCATCAAATGTGCCGTTGGTCCAGCCAAAGCCCAGAACCCCCAACCAGACGATCAAGGCAGCGAATGCTGGCAGGGCCGAGTGGTGTTGTGCTGGCGGTTCGGGTGCGTCCGCCTGACCGGGCAGCATACGACGCAGGGTGCTGTCCTTATCGACAACGTGGTGTTTCAGGGCACCCATGATGTGCAGAGCCAGCGACCCGCCCAAAACCCAGATGAACAGCCAGTGCAGCCCGGCGGTCACCTCGGCCACGTATGGCGATTTTGGAACAAACGGCAGGTTTTGGCCGAAAGGCCACAGGATCGGGGCAAAGCCCTCGGCGGCGGCGTGGTGAAGCCAGCCGGTCAGCGGTACCAGAACCAATGAGGCGTAAAGCATCCAATGCACGGTTTCGGCGGCAAAAGCCTCGGGCTTGTTTTCAGCGTTCAGCAATCCCGGCTTGGTTTGAGACAATGCCCACAGAATGCGGGCCAGCGCGACAAAGAACACCGTCACGCCAACGGTCTTGTGCAGCGAGAACAGACGGGCCGCGTTGGCAATATCCTCTTCGGATGTCGGGATGTTAGGGTCATAGATCGCGTGGGCCAACTGGTTGGCGTACCAGCCCAGCGGCAGGGCTGTGAAGATCAGCAAAGCCGTCAGCCAGTGAAAAGCCTTGGCGACGCTGCCATAGCTGGAAAAGGTATTGCTTGAGGGCATCGAACAAACGCTCCGGTATGGGTGGGCTGCCCCCAACCTAAAGCGCACGCGCAATGACACAAGTACGAGACTGCGCACATTCAAGGTGCCGCAATGCACCCTACTTGTGCCGCGTCCCATGTCAGTTTACACCCCGCCGCAACCTAACGTCATCCATGAGGTTGCAATGACACGCGCGTTCGTTTTTCCGGGGCAGGGCGCCCAGACCATCGGAATGGGTAAAGCACTGGCCGAGGCCTACCCGGCGGCCCAAGCCGTTTTTGATGAGGTCGACGAGGCGCTGGGCGAAAAGCTAAGCAGCCTGATCTGGGACGGCGAGATCGAAGAACTGACGCTGACTCAGAACGCGCAGCCCGCGCTGATGGCCACGTCGATGGCCGCGATGCGTGCGCTGGAGGCCGAAGGTGTGTCTGTAACTGATGCGGCCTATGTGGCCGGGCATTCGCTGGGTGAATATTCCGCACTGGCGGCGGCGGGTGCCTTGTCGGTTGCCGATACTGCCCGCCTTTTGCGCAAGCGCGGTCAGGCGATGCAAAGCGCGGTTCCGGTGGGTGAAGGTGCAATGGCGGCTGTTCTTGGTCTGGACCTTGAAGCGGTGCGCGCCGTCGCTGAAGAAGCCGCGCAGGGCGAGGTGTGTCAGGCGGCAAATGACAACGACCCAACGCAGGTTGTCGTATCCGGCGCCAAGGCGGCAGTGGAACGGGCTGCCGAGATTGCCAAGGAAAAAGGCGCAAAGCGGGCGATTTTGTTGCCGGTAAGTGCTCCATTTCACTGTGCGCTGATGCAGCCTGCTGCTGATGTAATGGCAGACGCCTTGGCCGCAGTCGAAATCAAGGCCCCCGCAGTTCCGGTCGTCGCCAATGTGCGCGCCGAAGCTGTGAGCGACCCGGACCTGATCCGGCAGTTGTTGGTCGAGCAGGTGACGGGCTCGGTTCGTTGGCGCGAAAGCGTGCAGTACATGGCGGCGCAGGGCGTGACCGAGACGTGGGAAATTGGCGCGGGCAAAGCCCTGTCCGGCATGATCCGCAAGATTGACCGGGCCATCGCGGGCAAAGCGGTTGGAACGCCAGAAGATGTCCTAAAGGCCGTCGCGGCCGAGTCGTAAGCATAGAACGCGCCGTTCAGGGCGCCTCACGAGGGAAACAGTATGTTTGATTTGACGGGTAAGAATGCGCTGGTTACTGGCGCTTCGGGCGGGATCGGGGGCGATATCGCCCGCGCTCTGCATGGCGCTGGTGCCAATGTGGGCCTTTCGGGTACGCGGGTTGAGCCACTGCAGGCTTTGGCCGATGAGCTGGGAGAGCGGGCGCATGTGCTGCCCTGCAACCTGAGTGACACACAGGCCGTCGAGGCGCTGCCGAAACAGGCAGCCGAGGCGATGGGATCGGTCGACATTCTGGTCAACAACGCCGGCATCACGCGTGACAACCTGTTCATGCGCATGTCCGATGAAGAATGGCAGAGCGTCATTGACGTGAACATGACCTCGACCATGAAACTGTGCAAAGGCGTGATCCGGGGCATGATGAAGGCGCGTTGGGGTCGGATCGTGAATGTCTCGTCCGTGGTGGCCGCGATCGGCAATCCGGGGCAGGCGAACTATGCGGCGTCGAAAGCCGGAATGATCGGCTTTTCCAAGGCCTTGGCCCACGAAGTTGCCACGCGCGGCATCACCGTTAACGCTGTGGCTCCGGGTTTCATTACCACGGCCATGACCGAGAAGCTGACCGAGGAACAGAAAAAGGGTTTGTTGCTCAAGGTTCCGGCGGGTCGTATGGGCGACCCCGAGGAAATTGCGGCCGCCGTTCTGTATCTTGCCAGCCCCGAAGCGGGCTATGTTACCGGAAGCACCTTGCATGTGAATGGCGGTATGGCCATGTTGTGAGCGCATAACAGGACAGGCGCGAAAGCGTTTGCCTTGTGCGCGGACTATGTTATAGGCGGCGCATCTATGCAGGGGCCGGTCGTTCAGGTCGGCCTTCTACTTTCCCGGTGAGCCGGGACCCAAACCGCCCGGAACGGGCAAATCAAAGCCAACCCGTGCGGGCAAGGGCAGAACCGGGCAAACCGCCCTGAATAGGAATGAGGAATAGACATGAGCGACGTCGCAGATCGCGTTAAAAAGATCGTTGTTGAGCACCTGGGTGTTGAAGAAGACAAGGTTGCGGAAAACGCCTCCTTCATCGACGATCTGGGCGCAGACAGCCTGGACACCGTCGAGCTGGTCATGGCCTTCGAAGAAGAGTTCGGCATCGAAATTCCTGATGACGCAGCCGAGACCATCCAGACCTTCGGCGACGCGGTCAAATTCATCAGCGAAGCGTCCTAAGCGTTTCATTTCTGATCAAAAGCGGCGCTTCCGGGCAACGGGGGCGCCGTTTTTTATTGTCGGCCCAACTTTCAGGCTTGCGTGACGCCTGTTCGCTTAGCACTGTTTCCACTGAGGCGTTATTCCAAGTGGGCAGGCGATGATAAGATCCACACCGATGATCAATACGGCACGGCTGACGCTGTGTGCGATGCGGCCCGAGGATTTTGAGCGCTTTGCCGAAATCTGGCGCGACCCTTGCGTGGTTCAGCATATCGGCGGCCAGCCCCGGTCGCGCGGTGAAGCCTGGGATTCGTTCCTGCGCAATGCGGGCCACTGGCAGATGGCCGGGTTCGGGCAGTGGGGCGTTCTGCAACAATCGAATCGCAAATTGATAGGTCAGGCCGGGTTTTTCTACGCCGATCGCGGGATGGGTGAAGAATTCGACGCTTTCCCCGAGGCCGGTTGGGTCCTCGCTACCGAAGCCCAAGGGCAGGGGCTGGGGTATGAGGCCGCCCAGGCCGCGCATGACTGGTTCGACCGGATCATGCCGGGGCCGTTGGTTGCCATGGTGAATGCAGGCAACGCGACCTCGCAGAAACTGGCAAAAAAGCTGGGCTATGTGCTGACGCGCGAGGCCGAGTACAAAGGCACTCCGGTCCACTTGCTGCGTCGCAACGGACCACCGGCGCGGGCGTAACTCCGCCGAGGGCAACTTATGCCGCAAATTGACCAGACTTTGCCGATCCCGGTAAATTGGGCCGATCCATCGCATGTATGCTATTCTGGATTTCCAGAACGATTGAGCGGAGGAGAATGCTCATGCGGATTTACCCCACGATGGAATTGCAGAACGGGCGGTGCGTCACCCTGGACAAGGGTCGCCTGGACGATGCAATGATCTGGCATGTGGACCCGGTTGAAACAGCGCGCAGCTGGGCTGCCGTCGGTGCTGAATGGATGCATCTGACCGATTTCGACGCGATCGAAGGGCGCGACACCAACGCGGGGCTGGTCGAAGAGATCATTCGCAGCGCTGAAATCCCGGTACAGCTGGGCGGTGGCATGCGCAGCCGCGAGCATGTCGAGCATTGGATCGACAAAGGCGCGGGCCGTATCGTGATCGGGACATTGGCGGCGCGTGATCCGCAACTGGTGAAGGAGCTGGCCAAGCTGTACCCCGACCAGATCGTGTTGGCGGTGGATGTCTGGCAGGGCTACGTGATGACCGAAGGTTGGCGCAGCCAGAGCGCCTTTACACCCGAGGCATTCATCGACGCGTTCGAGGGCACGCCTTTTGCGGCCATCGTGGTGACGGATATTGACAGCGACATGGAAGATGTCGAAGCCCAGCTTGGGCTGATTTCCGGCCTGGCCCAGCATTCGCGCACGCCTATCGTTGCCAACGGCGTGGTGCGTTCGGCTGATGATATTTCGCGGCTGGCCTATATTCCCAACATTTCGGGTGCGATGTTCGCGCGCGCATTGTTCCGCAAAACGCTGGATCTGTCTGAGGCGCTTGAGGTTGCGACGGCTGCCCATGAACCGGTAGCGCAGTTCCAATAGGACTGACCGAGAGATTTGTTCCGCCCTTTTCCACATCCGGGAGAGGGCGGTTTTTTTGTTGCAGCGGGGTGGTAAAGTCCGGCTGCACGGCAAGATATGACCGGAATTGGCAATATGATGTCGGTAAGGAATGCGCCCTTGCTCTTGCCCCCGTACCCCGGGGCGGGGTATGAGCGGTTCTCATAACAGGAAGCAGGCAAGAGGCACTTCATGCGCAGAGTCGTCGTAACCGGTCTGGGATTGGTCACTCCTTTGGCCAGCGGGGTCGAAGAAACCTGGTCACGTCTGCTGGACGGAGAGTCCGGCGCTGGCCCGATCACACTGTTCGATGCCGAGGCAAGCGGGGTCACCACGACCTATGCCTGTGAAGTGCCGCGTGGGGACGGAACCAACGGGACATTCAACCCCGACGACTGGATGCCGCCGAAAGAGCAGCGCAAGATCGAGGACTTTATCCTGTATTCCATCGCGGCGGCCGAGATGGCGTGCAAGGATGCGGGCTGGACGCCCGAGGATGAAGAGGATCGTCTGCGGACCGGCGTTCTGATCGGGTCGGGCATTGGTGGCCTGGGATCGATTGCGGAAACTGCAAACCTGATCCGCGACAAAGGCCCACGCCGCGTATCGCCGTTCTTTATTCCCGGCGCGCTGATCAACCTGGCGTCTGGTCAGGTTTCGATCCGGTTCGGTTTCAAGGGGCCCAACCATTCGGTGGTGACGGCCTGTTCGACCGGTGCCCACGCCATTGGCGATGCCAGCCGGATCATCCGGTCGGGCGACGCGGATGTGATGATCGCCGGTGGCGGCGAAGGCTGCATCTGCGAGATTGGGATTGCAGGATTCAACGCGTGCAAGGCGCTGTCGACCAAATATGCCGATGATCCGAAGAAAGCCAGCCGTCCCTATGACGTTGATCGTGACGGTTTTGTCATGGGCGAAGGCGCAGGCATTGTGGTCCTGGAAGACTACGAGCACGCCAAGGCGCGTGGTGCCAAGATCTACGCCGAGGTTCTGGGCTATGGCATGTCCGGTGACGCCTATCACATCACCGCACCGTCCGAGGATGGAGACGGGGCCGAACGCTCGATGAAAGCCGCGCTGCGCAGCGCAGGGCTCGAGCCGAAGGATCTGGACTACATCAACGCACACGGCACCTCGACCATGGCGGATACGATTGAGCTGGGTGCGGTGGAGCGTCTGCTGGGCGATCATGCGAGCAGCGCCACGATGACCTCGACCAAGTCAGCCACCGGTCACCTGCTGGGGGCTGCGGGTGCGATTGAGGCGATCTTCTCGATCCTGGCGATCCGCGATCAGGTTGCACCGCCGACGATCAATCTGGACAATCCAGCGGTTGAAACGCCGATTGATCTGGCCCCGAATGCCAAGCGCGAGCGTGAGATTAACGTGGCCCTGTCGAACTCGTTCGGGTTTGGCGGAACCAATGCCAGCGTGATCTTCGGAAAGGTCAGTTAAATGTGGCGTGCCCTGGCATCGAACGCGCTGACCATTCTGGTGGTCGGCCTGTTCCTGATGGGCGGTCTGATCCTTTGGGGCCAATCCCAGTACAAGGCCGAAGGCCCGCTGGACACCGCGATTTGCCTGCAAGTGGCAAGCGGGTCGAACATGACCCGCGTCAGCCGCGATCTTGAGGATCAGGGCGCGATCACAAGCGCCACGATCTTTCGGATGGCTGCGGATTACACCGACCGGGCGCAGCGGTTGAAGGCAGGCAGCTTTCTGGTGCGCGAAGGTGCGTCTATGGAGCAGATCATCGACGAGATCACCAGCAGCGGGGCCAGCACCTGCGGGTCCGAGATTGAATACCGGATCGGCGTGACCCGTGCCCAGACCCGTGTGCGCGAGTTGAACCCGGCGACACTGGACTTCGACGAGATCGCGTCATTCGATGCAGCCGAAGACGAAACGCCCGAAGCCTATACGGAGAAGCGCAACGAAGCGGATACCCGCTATCGTGTTTCGCTGGCCGAGGGTGTGACCTCGTGGCAGGTGGTTGAGGCGTTGAAGGGGTTTGAAGCGCTGAGCGGTGAGGTGACAGAAATTCCTGCCGAAGGATCGCTGGCGCCGGACAGCTATGATGTCGTCGCCGGGCAGGACCGGAACGAAATCCTTCAGGCGATGCAGGAAACTCAGCAGCTGCGCATCAATGCAGCTTGGGAAAGCCGTCAGGATGGTCTGCCGCTGCAAAGCCCCGAAGAAATGCTGATCCTTGCGTCGATCATCGAGAAAGAAACCGGTGTCCCGGAAGAACGTGGTCAGGTGGCGAGCGTGTTTGTAAACCGTCTGAACCAAGGGATGCGGCTGCAAACAGACCCGACCGTGATTTATGGCGTCACCAAGGGGCAGGGCACGTTGGGCCGTGGGTTGCGGCGCAGCGAGTTGAACCGCCCGACGCCGTGGAACACCTATCAGATCGATGGTCTGCCGCCGACGCCGATTGCCAACCCTGGTCAGGCCAGCCTGCAAGCGGCGGTTGCCCCGGACAGCACGGATTACATCTTCTTTGTTGCGGATGGCACCGGTGGTCACGCCTTTGCCGAGACCCTGCAGGAACATAACCGCAATGTCGCCAAGTGGCGCGAGATTGAGGCCGAACGGAATTCGGGCAACTAGAGCGTGCGACCTTTAACCGGAATCATCATGCGACACGAATGGCCCGAGAGCGCCGCAGGCGTGGCAGGGTATTCGTGTCTCAGATTTAAGGTCGCACGCTTTGAGCCAAGTTCGAAAGAAAAAACAGCGCCGGTTCGGGCGCTGTTTTTTGTTGGGTCAAGCTGCGGGTTTGCAACGGGGCCGCCTGCGCTTGGACTGCGACGGCTTTGAGCCGCCATTGGCGGGCTTGGGTCGGAATCCACGGCGGCGATTGTTCTGACCGCGCGCGGGGCGTTCGGCCTGAACGGCTTCGGGCATTTCTCCGCTGGCCACAGGGATGTCGATTTTCATCAGCTTCTGAATCTGGCGCAGCAGATCGACCTCTTCCGCTGAGCAGAACGCGATGGCTTCGCCCTCGCGCCCGGCGCGGGCGGTGCGGCCGATGCGGTGGACGTAGTTGTCGGGCACCTCAGGCAGATCGTAGTTGATCACATAGGCCACGCCCGGAATGTCGATCCCACGTGCGGCCACATCTGTTGCGACCAATACGTTGATCTCTCCGGCGCGGAAGGCCTTGATGGCGCGGTCACGCTGGCCCTGACTTTTGTTGCCGTGGATCGAAGCGGCGTTGTAGCCGTCAGCGACCAGCCCTTTCATCAGCTTCTCGGCCCCGTGTTTCGTGCGCGAGAAGACAAGGGTCAGGGCATCGGTATCCTGCGACAGGATTTCGCGCAGCTTGCCGGGCTTTCCCGGTTTGCTGACAAAATGCACTGACTGGGTGATCTTGTCCGCAGCCTTGCCCGGAGGCGAGACTTGCACGCGCTGCGGGTTGGTCAGATACGCGCGGCTGAGTTCTTCCATCTGCTTGGGCATTGTGGCCGAGAACAGCATGGTCTGGCGCGGCGTCCCCAGTGCTGGCGCGATCTTGCGCAGCGCGTGGATGAAGCCCAGATCCAGCATCTGGTCCGCTTCGTCCAGAACCAGATGGCGCACTGCGCCGAGGTCAACCGCGCCGCGCTCCATCAAATCGATCAGACGTCCGGGCGTGGCGACCAGAATGTCGGTGCCGCGAGACAGAAACATGATCTGCTTGTTGATGGACTGGCCGCCCACAACCGTGGCGACGCGCAGCTTGGTCTTTTGGGTCAGATTGCGCAGGCTGTCGGCGATCTGGTTCACGAGCTCTCGGGTCGGGGCAAGGATCAGGGCTTTGGCGGTTTTGGGATCGGGTTTGCCGGGCTGCGCCAGCAGGTGATCGATCAGCGGCAGTCCAAAGGCCAGAGTTTTGCCGGTACCGGTCTGGGCCAGACCCAGAATGTCATGGCCGTTCAGGGCCAACGGAATGGCCTGGTTCTGAATCGGGGTCGGTTGTGAGAAGTTGGTGCGTTTCAGCGCGTCATTCAGAGCTGGCGCAAGGCCCAGCATGTCAAAGTCGAACAATGTCTATCCTTTTTCCACCCCGGGCCGAACTGGCCGGGGCGCATTTGAAACGGGTCACGCGGCAACCGCGCAACCGGCAGGGGTTTTGCGCGGCCTCGGGACTCACAGGCGAACCCTGTGCCATCCGGCCATCGCATCAAGAACCCTGCGTGAAGGGGAACTGGAGAAGTGTCTGTAGGGCGCTGTGGGGCGGAAGAAGCCCGCCAATGCTCACGCGTCAGCGCTTTGATGGGGCACATGAAGTCTGTGACGGGGTTTGTCAAGGTGTTGAGGCTGCATTGGGTAAACCCTAAGCGCCTCGTGGTTTAGAATCTGCTGGTGTTCCTGGGCGGTTTGCGGCATCGATTTTGTGGTCCAGGCCGCTGCAATTTGAGCGGGTTGTGCCGCAACCGGAATTGATCGGCACCGAGTATCACAGATGATGTCAAGAAACTTGCACGGCTCAAACCTGAAGGTCGCAAGTGCCGCTCTTGTGTTTGGCGGCATGATGTGGGGGCTGTACTGGATCCCGGTCCGCTTTTTCGTTGATCAGGGACTAAGCGGCGCTTGGCCCGGCATCGTGATGTATTCGGCTGCTCTTGTTGGTCTAGCACCCTTTTTGTGGCGCGACAGGCGGGACTTGCTGCTTCGCTGGCAGGACCTGATGTTCAGTGGTGTTTTCACTGGCGCAGCTTTTGGCCTGTTCACGATCAGCCTGATCTATACCGATGTCGTGCGCGCGATCTTGCTGTTCTACCTCACGCCAGTATGGGGAACGATTGTCGGCCTTGTTTTTCTGGGCGAGCGGCTGACCCTGATCCGGCTGTTGGGGCTTGCCTGTGGGCTTGGCGGAATGGTCATCGTCCTCGGGGGCGAGCAGATCATCCCGTGGCCCAGCAATGCCGGGGATTGGGCGGCCCTTCTGTCAGGAATGGCCTGGGCTGTGGGAACACTTGGGCTGTACCGGGCGTCAGGTATTTCTGTTCCGGGGCAGGTCTTTGCGTTCATTACCGGGGCATTGTTGCTGTCAGTGGCCAGTCTGGCCTTCAGCGCGGGCGCGTTGAGCGAGCAGAGCGACGTTATTGTCCGGGTGCTTCCGATTGCGCTGCTGTCGGTCCTATACACGCTGCCGATGACTTTTCTGACAATTTGGCCCGCAACGCTGTTAACGCCTGCGCGGGTCGGTTTGCTTTTGATGAGCGAGATCGTCGTTGGCCTGATTTCCGCCGCCGTGTTCTCGGGCGAACCTTTTGGGCTGCGCGAATTCACCGGCGCGACACTGATCGTCAGCGCGGCATTGTTGGAAATCGCGCGGGGGTAAGGTCTGAAACCGTCCGGAGATTGATGGCGAAGTGTAAACAGGTCGCACGGTGCGTGTTGCGCGTGTGTTGCGCAAAGCATTGACTTCACGCGCTTTTTTCTATATCGATTGTGCCATGCTAGAAGAGGTGGGCAACGGCCCCGGGGCGACCCGGTGGCCGTTTTTCGTTTCTCTCGTGCGGAGAAAACTCACGCATGAGGTCACAGGCAAACATGACTTTGATTACCCCGGAAGAGCGGATTTCCCAGACGGCTGACTTGTTGCAGTCGCTTGAGCGATCCATTCGCGATCTGCGCCAGGCAGCGGAAGAACTGCGCAGGCAGATCGGAGCCGGGGAGGATGCAGATCTTGCTGGTTCAGCACGGCAACTCGGTCAGCTAGAGGGGCTGATCCGAACCTGTCAGAAAGTGGAGGCGAATTTTGTCGAACAACATCACAGACAAGCCGGAATTGCCCAAGGGGGCTATGCGCTCGACCTTGAGCGCGCTCGATTTGAAATCGGGTGCAGGTTGGCTCGCCTCCGCCGATGCTGCGGTGCGCGAGAGATTTCTGAGTGAGATCGGGGAGGGGGGGCTGTGTGCCCTCCCTTTCCTGTTCGAGTTCTGGGCGCTGCCGCATCAGCTACCGCCCGAGGGGGACTGGCGATCCTGGGTGATCATGGGCGGGCGTGGCGCGGGGAAGACGCGCGCCGGGTCTGAATGGGTGCGGTCGATGGTTGAAGGTTCGAAACCGTTGGATCGTGGTGAGGCCAGTCGCGTGGCTTTGGTTGGCGAGACCTTTGATCAAGTGCGCGACGTGATGATCTTTGGCGATAGCGGGATATTGCAATGCTCGCCGCCGGATCGGCGCCCCACGTGGAAGGCATCGGAACGTAAGCTGATCTGGCCCAACGGGGCCGAGGCACAGGCGTTTTCGGCGCATGACCCGGAGGGGTTGCGCGGGCCTCAGTTCGATGCGGCCTGGGTGGATGAACTGGCCAAGTGGAAAAAGGCGCGCGAGACCTGGGATATGCTGCAATTTGCCTTGCGGTTGGGGGATCGGCCTCGGGTCTGTGTGACGACGACGCCGCGCAATGTTAAGGTTTTGAAGGAATTACTGGCGTCTCCGTCCACGGTGCAGACCCATGCGCCGACCGAGGCGAACCGGGCCAATCTGGCGGCCTCGTTTCTGGACGAGGTACGCGCACGATACGCGGGCACGCGGCTGGGGCGGCAGGAATTGGACGGGGTGCTGCTGTCGGATGCCGAGGGGGCGTTGTGGACGGGATCAATGCTCGAGGCGGCGCGCTGTGCGCAGGTGCCCGATCTGGATCGCATCGTGGTGGCGCTGGACCCGGCGGTGACATCCGGTTCAGGCGCAGATGCCTGCGGGATCATGGTGGTCGGTGCGCAGGTGCAGGGGCCGCCCGAAGAGTGGCGTGCCTATGTGCTGGCCGACCGGACGGTGCAGGGCGTTGGCCCGGCGGGCTGGGCGCAGGCGGCGATTGACGCAATGGATGAGTTCGGGGCCGAACGTCTGGTGGCCGAGGTCAATCAGGGCGGGCAGCTGGTGGAAGAGGTGGTGCGGCAGGTGGATCCTCTGGTCCCTTATCGCGCAGTGCGGGCCTCCCGCGGCAAGGTCGCGCGGGCCGAGCCTGTGGCGGCACTGTATGAGCAGGGGCGGGTGAGCCATGTGGCCGGGCTGGACGCGCTGGAGGAGCAGATGTGCCAGATGACCGCGCGGGGGTTCGAGGGGCAGGGTTCGCCGGATCGGGTCGACGCGCTGGTCTGGGCGCTGCATGAGTTGATTGTGGGGCCTGCGGGGGTGTATCGGCGGCCGAGGGTGCGGAGTTTGTGAAAGCAAACTCGCGCTAACCTAGGTCAAAATCATTTTCATCCTTAAGGCCGCGAATGAAACTCTCAAAATCTGGGGCCACGAAAGTAATACGATAGTCGTACTCTTGATCTACATGAACGACAGTCGGTTGGCTGTCGCCGGAGACATTTCGGTAGTCCAGACAAAGCATATCGTGGCCTGCCGACGGACAGTCTGCGAAGTAAACTCCTATAGATGGATAACCCCATTCCTCCATCCAAAATTTGGTGCTGTAGTAGCCACAGAGTGAGCAGTCCAGGTTTCTGTCGATTCCATAGATTCCAGAAATCGCTATGTGGTCCTTAGCCCATGAGGTTGGTGTACTTGTGGAATGAGAGTTCTTCGTAGGGGTCCCGCCATTCTGAACTTTCATCATTTCAACATATCTTTCGGGTAACTTTACCCCCAACTCTTGTTCGACGGATCGCAGCAAGCTCTAATTCAGTTCCCCGCTGACGTAGTTCTTCCGTTCGTATTCTCCACCCGACCAAAAATCTGTCAGGTCGAAATCGCCAAATACAATCACTTGAACTCCTGTTCTTCCGCCACGGAATTTGCCTTCTTCAGCAGAGTTTTAGCGATGCAAACAACTTATGGAAGAGTTTGCGAGTGTCGAGAGTGAAAAAAATTGTTGTTGCACAACGGGTGCACTAACACAGGGTATTTACCCGTTGCTCAACCCCCGTACGCCCCATTCCCAAGCCTTAAACTTCTTTCCGTCATAACTCCTTTCAACAAGCCGGGCAGAGCGGCGGCAGAAAGGAGCACAGATGGTATTCGATTTCTTGCGTCGTGGATCGGCTGAGGACGCGCCCGAGGCGAAGGCGAGCGCGGCGGGGCCTGTGGTGGCGTGGCAGACGGGTGGGCGCGTGGCGTGGAGCCCCAGGGACGCTGTGTCGCTGACACGGACGGGGTTTTCGGGGAACCCGGTGGGGTTTCGCTCGGTCAAGTTGATTGCCGAAGCGGCGGCGGCGTTGCCCTTGGTGCTGCAGGATCAGGCGCAGCGGTACGATGTGCATCCGATCCTGAACCTGATGCGTCGTCCGAATGCGGCGCAGGGGCGGGCGGAGCTGATGGAGGCCTTGTTCGGGCAGTTGCTGCTGTCGGGGAACGCCTATGTCGAGGCGGTGCAGGCCGACGCAGGGTTGCCGGTTGAGCTGCATGTGCTGCGGTCTGACCGGATGAGCGTGGTGCCGGGGGCGGATGGCTGGCCTAAGGCGTATAATTACGCGGTGGGCGGTAAGAAGCACCGGTTTGCGGCGGAAAATATCTGTCATATCAAATCGTTCCACCCGCAGGACGATCATTACGGGTTCTCGCCGATGCAGGCGGCGGCGATGGCGATTGATGTGCATAACAGCGCGTCGCGCTGGTCGAAATCGCTGTTGGACAATGCGGCGCGGCCTTCGGGGGCGCTGGTGTGGAAGGGCGATGGCCATGGGGTGATGGCCGAGGATCAGTTCCGGCGTTTGTCGGACGAGATCGAGCAGAACTATCGCGGCGCGCGCAATGCAGGCCGTCCGATGGTTCTGGAAGGGGGGCTGGATTGGAAACCGATGGGTTTCTCGCCCTCGGACATGGAGTTTCAAAAGACCAAGGAAGCCGCCGCCCGCGAGATCGCGCTGGCCTTTGGGGTCCCGCCGATGCTGCTGGGGATCCAAGGCGACGCGACCTATTCGAACTATCAGGAGGCCAACCGGGCGTTTTATCGCCTGACCGTTTTGCCTCTGGTGACGCGGGTGGCGGCGGCGGTGTCGGACTGGCTGGCGGGTTTTACCGGCGAGGAATTGGTGCTGAAGCCCGATCTGGATCAGGTGCCCGCATTGTCGGCGGAACGCGACGCGCAATGGGCGCGGGTGAACGGGGCGGACTTCCTGAGCGATGCCGAGAAGCGCGCCTTGCTGGGGCTGCCGGAGCGTGCCGATGGCTGAGGTGTATCCCCCGTTCGAATGCGCG
This sequence comes from Ruegeria sp. N4, assembly GCF_056531425.1. NCBI lineage: Bacteria > Pseudomonadati > Pseudomonadota > Alphaproteobacteria > Rhodobacterales > Roseobacteraceae > Ruegeria > Ruegeria sp. N4. Next base: position 781,107 of record NZ_JBQFLT010000001.1, on the reverse strand, counting down.
CCGGGCCTGCGTCTGGCCGCGCATGAGCGGGTGGCCGAGATCCAGCACGCTCATCTGTGCAGGCGGTTGGATCAGATCGAAGAGATGATGGAACGGCTGGAGCGGCGGTTGTGGCTGACGGTCTATGGCGTGGCGGCGGTGATCCTGGCGCAGGCGTTTCAGTCATTCCTTGTGGCGACGCCATAAAATCAGTGGGTTACATGGAGAAGTTCATGGATTTGGAGCATAAATTCGCGCGGTTTGGGGACGGTTTGTCCGTCTCGGATGATGCGGAGATCGAAGGTTATGCCAGCCTGTTCGGGCAGGTCGATCAGGGCAGTGACGTGGTGCAGCGCGGGGCGTACCAAAGCTCGCTTGCGGGGCTGGCCGAGGCGGGTCAGCGGGTCAAGATGCTGTGGCAGCACGACCCGGCGCAGCCCATTGGCGTCTGGGATGAGGTGCGCGAGGATGATCGGGGCCTTTGGGTCAAGGGACGTCTGCTGGAGGCCACGCAAAAGGGCCGCGAGGCAGCGGAACTGATCCGCGCCGGTGCCATGGACGGACTGTCGATTGGCTATCGCACCAAGCGGGCCGTGAAGAATGACAAGGGCCAGCGGGTCCTGACCGAACTGGAGCTGTGGGAGGTGTCTTTGGTGACCTTCCCGATGCTGCCCAGTGCGCGGGTGGCGGCGAAAGGGGCAGACCCCGAGACCGCGTTCACCTGGCGCAGTATTGCCGAGGTGTTCCGAGATGCCCGGCAGGAGCTGGCGCGGATCTAGCGCCTCAACCCCCCCAATAAGGAAGTGCTGATGAGCAAGACCGAGACCCCGGCCTTGACCGGAGAGGGTGCGCCCCTGGTTCAGGAGGTGAAGCAGGCGATGGCTGGCTTCGTGAATGAATTTAAGGGCCTCAAGGCCGAAGTTACAACCAAACTGCAACAGACAGAAGAGCGACTGACCATGCTGGATCGTAAATCAACCATCGCGGCGCGTCCGCATCTTGCGGCCTCGATCGAAGACGGCGCACCGCATCAGAAGGCGTTCGACGCTTATGTGCGGTCCGGCGAGGATGACGGGCTGCGCGGGCTCGAGATGGAAGCGAAATCGCTGTCCACCGCGGTCAACAGCGATGGCGGCTATCTGGTCGATCCGCAAACCGCTGAGACGGTCAAGTCGGTGCTGAACTCGACCGCTTCGATCCGTTCGATTGCGTCGGTGGTGAATGTCGAGGCGAACTCGTTCGACGTGCTGATCGATCACACAGATGTGGGCGCGGGCTGGGCGGATGAGGCGTCGACTACGACAGAGACCTCGACACCCGTGATTGACCGGATCTCGATCCCGCTGCACGAGCTGAGCGCGCTGCCCAAGGCCTCGCAACGTCTGCTGGATGACAGCGCGTTTGACGTCGAAGGCTGGCTGGCGGGCCGTATCGCGGACAAGTTCGCCCGTGCCGAGGCCTCGGCCTTTATCAACGGCGACGGGATCGACAAGCCCAAGGGTCTGATGATCCATCGTGCGGTGGCGAACGACACCTGGTCGTGGGGTAGCCTGGGCTATGTGGCCACTGGCATCGATGGCGGCGTCGATGCGGATGCGATTGTCGATGTGGTCTATGCGCTGGGCGCGCAGTACCGGGTCAATGGCACTTTCGTCATGAACTCGAAAACCGCCGGTCAGATCCGCAAGCTGAAGGACAGCGATGGCCGCTTCTTGTGGTCGGACGGTCTGGCTGCTGGTGAGCCTGCGCGTCTGATGGGCTATCCGGTGCTGATTGCGGAAGATATGCCGGATGCGGCGTCCGACAGCTTTGCCATTGCCTTTGGCGATTTCCAGGCGGGTTACACCATTGCCGAACGCCCCGACCTGCGCGTGCTGCGCGATCCGTTCAGCGCCAAGCCCCATGTCCTGTTCTACGCGACCAAGCGCGTCGGCGGTGACGTGAGCGATTTTGCTGCGATCAAGCTGCTGAAATTCGGCACTGCCTAAGCGGTGACGGATCCGGGGGGCCATTGGCCCCTCGGGCGGCGGGCGCGGGCCGGGGTGAGATCCCCCGCGTTGTCTAGCTGCTCCCCTCCGTCCGAGCAACGTGGGGCGGCGCGTGCCCGCCAATTTCCTGAAGTGACGACCCCCGGAGGGGGCCGAGATTGCGGAGTGAATGGATGATGTTGATCGAAGAAACCGCCATCGCGGATGCGGCGCTGCCGGTGGATCAGTTCAAGGCGCATCTGCGGCTGGGCACAGGCTTTGCCGAGGACAATGTGCAGGACGAGGTGCTGAAGGGTTTTCTGCGGGCAGCGATTGCCGCGATTGAGGCGCGCACGGGCAAGATTCTGATTGAACGCGCTTTTTCCTGGAGCCTGAACGGCTGGCGCGATCCGTCGGGCGAGGTTTTGCCGGTTGCCCCGGTCTCGGCGATTGATGTGGTCACGGTGACCGATGCGGCCGGCGTGGACAGCGTTGCCGATGACGGTGCTTATCGGCTGGAGCGGGACAGTCAGCGCCCCCGGCTGCGGCCTGTGGCGACTGCTTTGCCCAAGGTCCCGACCGGGGGCAGTGTGAAGATTGATTTGACCGCCGGGCTGTCGATGGATTGGGGCGGATTGCCCGCCGATCTGGGGCAGGCGGTGCTGCTGCTGGCTGCCCATTACTACGAATATCGCGATGAAACGGCGCTTGGCGCGGGCTGCATGCCTTTTGGCGTCACCAGCCTGATCCAGCGCTACCGGATTGTACGCTTTGGCGCAGGGGTGAGCCAATGAGCGCGCCGCATCTGAACCGCAAGCTGGTGCTTGAGGCCCCCATACGAGTGGCTGACGGTGCGGGCGGCTTTGCCGAGACCTGGGAGGCGCTGGGCACAGTATGGGCCGAGATAACAGCGCGCAGCGGGTCCGAGCGATCCATCGCCGGGGTGCCGGTGTCGCGCGTTGGTTATCGCATTGTCGTGCGCGGCGCGCCCGAGGGGTCCTCGATGCGGCCTTCGCCGGATCAGCGTTTTGTGGAAGGCGCGCGCCGCTTTGTGATCCGCGCGGTTGCGGATCGGGACCCGCAGGGCCGGTATCTGACCTGCTTTGCAGACGAAGAGGTGGCAGCATGAGTTACGGCGTTTCAGCTGCTTTGCAGGCGGCGGTGTTTCAACAGCTTTCGAACGACGCCGATGTCAGCGCCCAATCCGGTGGCGCGATCTATGACGCGGTGCCCACCGGAACCATCCCCCAGACCTACGTGACGCTGGGCCCAGAGGAGGTCCGGGAAGCCTCGGACAAATCCGGCGCGGGTGCATTGCATCGGTTCGCGGTTTCCGTGGTGTCCGAGGCGGCTGGTTTCAGCGCGGCCAAGATGCTGGCCGGGGCGGTGTGTGACGCGCTGGAAGGCGCGGAGCTGACCCTGGATCGGGGGCGTCTGGTTGGGCTGTGGTTCGAACGTGCCCGCGCCCGGCGCACCGGAACAGGCGGCGCGATCCGCCAGATCGACCTGAGATTCCGCGCCCGCGTGGAAGACGACTAAGCAATCAACGGAGAGAGCACATGGCTGCCCAGAACGGAAAAGACCTGTTGGTCAAAGTGGATATGAACGGCACGGGCCTGTTCGAAACCATCGCGGGCCTGCGCGCCACGCGGATCAGTTTCAACGCGGAAAGTGTGGATGTGACAACGCTGGAAAGCCAGGGCGGCTGGCGTGAGTTGCTGTCGGGGGCAGGGGTCAAGTCGGCCTCGATCTCTGGCTCGGGCGTGTTTCGGGACGAAGGCACGGATGAGCGCGCACGGCAGTTGTTCTTCGATGGTGAGACGCCGGGATTTCAGGTGATCATTCCCGATTTCGGCATTGTCGAAGGCCCGTTTCAGGTGACCGGCATCGAATACGCAGGCTCGCACAATGGCGAGGCGACCTATGAGATGAGCCTGGCAAGCGCCGGTGCGCTGAGCTTCACGGCGCTCTGATGGCCAATCCGTGGACGGGCGAGGTGGCATTGACCATCGATGGGGAGCGGCGGGTGCTCAAACTGACTTTGGGTGCCTTGGCGGATTTGGAGCAAGAATTGAAAGCCGGGTCGCTGGTCGATCTGGTGCAGCGGTTCGAAGGCGGGGCCTATTCCAGCAGTGATGTGCTGGCGCTGATTGTGGCCGGATTGCGCGGCGGTGGGGCCGATGTGGCGCGGGCCGATGTGATGCATGCCGAGATCGCAGGCGGCCCCATGGCGGGCGCAAAAGCGGCGGCCGAACTGCTGGCGCGGGCCTTCATGGTGCCGGGTGGCGCATGAGCGGGTTCGACTGGCCTGTTCTGATGCGGGCCGGTTTCGTCGGCCTGCGCCTGACGCCGGAACAGTTCTGGCGTCTGACCCCGGCCGAGCTGCGGCTGATGCTGGGGCAGGGCGCCGGGATGCCCGCGATGAACCGCGCCGGGCTGGACGCGCTGTTGGCGGCCTACCCGGACAAGCAAGAAGGAGAGCGTGATGACGGATCGTGACGGGTTTGACGACCTGCAGGAACGGGGCGAGGCGCTGGGCGACTCGCTGAGTGATGCGGCCAGCATGGCAGCGGCCTTTGACGGGCAGATGAAGCGCATCAGCGCAGCTTTTGAGGAAACCGGCAAGGATGTCGCCACGCTGGAACGCGGCATGTCCAGCGGGTTGCGCAAGGCCTTTGACGGCGTGGTGCTGGACGGAATGAACCTGTCGGATGCGCTGGACGTGTTGAAGAACTCGCTGATCCAAACGGCCTATGCGGCGGCGATCAAGCCGGTGACGGATCACTTTGGCGGGTTGCTGGCCAACACAGTCGGCAGCGTAGTGCAGGGGGTTCTGCCTTTTGCCGATGGCGGCAGCTTCAGTCAGGGGCGCGTGATGCCCTTTGCCAATGGCGGTGTGATCAGCGGCCCGACCACCTTCCCGATGCGGGGCGGCACCGGGCTGATGGGTGAGGCGGGCCCCGAGGCGATCATGCCCTTGGCCCGCGGGCCGGATGGCAAGCTGGGCGTGCGCACCTCGGTCGGTGGGCGCGCGGTCAATGTCGTCATGAACATCACAACGCCTGACCTTCAGGGGTTCCGCCGCAGCCAGGGCCAGATCGCGGCACAGATGAGCCGGGCCCTGGGGCGCGGCAATCGCAACAGATAATTCCGGGAGCAGATCATGAATTTTCACGAGGTCAGATTTCCGGCCAGCCTGAGCTTTGGCTCGGTCGGCGGGCCAGAACGGCGCACCGATATCGTGACGCTGGCCAACGGGTTCGAAGAGCGCAACACCCCCTGGGCGCATTCGCGCCGTCGCTATGACGCGGGGCTGGGCATGCGCTCGCTGGACGATATCGAGACGCTGATTTCCTTCTTCGAGGCGCGACAGGGGCAGATGTTCGGCTTCCGCTGGAAGGACTGGTCTGATTTCAAGTCCGGCGTGGCCTCGGCAGATGTTGCGATGGATGATCAGGTCATCGCGCTGGGCGACGGGGTGCGCACAGCGTTTCAACTGGTCAAGACCTATACATCCGGCGGCGTCAGCTATATGCGTCCGATCACCAAACCGGTTCTGGGCACAGTTGTACTGGGGCTGGATCAGGACGCCGTGCGCGAGGGCGTGGATTTTGAGGTCGATCTGAACACCGGCTCGGTGACCTTTTCTGATCCGCCACCCGAAGGGGTCGAGATCACGGCAGGGTACGAGTTCGACGTGCCGGTCCGGTTCGACACTGACAAGATCCAGACCAGCGTGGCCAGCTTTCAGGCCGGTGACGTCCCGAATGTTCCCGTGGTCGAGGTGCGTGTCTGATGGCCGGAGATGTTCAGGGACTGCATGGTCATCTGCAAAGCGGGCTGACCACGGTTTGCCGCTGCTGGGCGATAACGCGCACGGATGGGCAGGAATACGGGTTCACCGATCACGATTTGGCGCTGACCTTCGAGGGTCTGACCTTCAAGGCCAGCACCGGCTTGACCGCCGCCGCCATCGAGCAGGCCACCGGCCTGTCAATCGACAATACCGAAGCGATGGGTGCGTTGTCCGATGCAGCTGTGCGCGAGGAGGACATTGAAGCCGGTCGGTTCGATGGCGCTCAGGTACGGGCCTGGCTGGTCAATTGGGCCAATCCGGACCAGCGGATTTTGCAGTTTCGCGGTTCAATTGGTGAGTTGCGGCGCGCTGGTGGTGCTTTTCATGCCGAATTGCGCGGGCTGACGGATTTGCTGAACCGGCCCGTGGGGCGGGTGTATCAAAAGCCCTGCACCGCCGTCCTTGGCGACCGGTCCTGCCGGTTCAATACAGAAGTTGAAGGTTTCTGGGTTGAAGCGGATATCGTCGGGTTCGACGGGGGCACTCAGATCCGACTGGCGGGTGGAGCGGCCTTTGCGTCCGGGTGGTTCAAGCGCGGGCGTCTGGACGTGCTGTCCGGATCTGCCAGTGGGCTTTGGTCCTCGATCAAGACGGATCAGAAAACTGCCGGTGGGCGAGAGATCACCATGTGGTCCAGCATTGGCGGCGGGCTTGCCTTGGGCGACCGCGTCCGTCTGACCGCCGGATGTGACAAACGCATGCGCACCTGCCGGTTGAAGTTCAACAACCTGCTGAATTTCCAAGGGTTCCCTGATCTTCCGGGCGAAGACTGGATGATGGCTGTGCCCAAGAAAAGCAATCCGAACAAAGGGGGAAGCAGGCGGTGAAGCCCAACAGACAGGATATCGTGGACGAGGCGCGCGATTGGCTTGGTACGCCATACGTCCATCAGGCCTCGACCAAGGGGGCGGGCACGGATTGCCTGGGGCTTTTGCGCGGTGTGTGGCGGGCGCAAATCGGGCAGGAGCCCGAAGAGGTGCCGATCTACAGCATGGATTGGTCCGAACCTCAGGGCGAGGAACGGATGTGGGCGGCGGCGCAGCGTCATCTGACCGAAAAGCCAATCGCGGATCTGGCCCCTGCGGATGTGGTGTTGTTCCGCATGCGTGACGCTGGCGTTGCCAAGCATCTTGGGATTGTGACCGGCATCGGCGCGGTCCCGCGATTCATTCATGCTTATTCCGGATATGGCGTTGTGGAAAACGCACTCAGCGATCCGTGGCGTCGCCGCGTGGTCGCTTGTTTTGAATTCCCGTTGGAGGACCGCTGATGGCGACTATTCTATTATCCGCAGCCGGGGCAGCGCTGGGCGGCTCAATCGGTGGTACGGTTGCGGGCCTTTCGACTGCCATCATTGGCCGCGCCGTCGGGGCCACACTGGGACGTGTGATTGATCAGAGATTTCTGAGCCAATCCGTCATGGGCGGCGGCAGTGAAGTGGTGGAAACCGGCCGCATGGACCGGTTTCGCCTGACCGAGACAGGCGAGGGTGCCCCGGTTTCGACCGTGTTTGGCCGGATGCGGGTCGGCGGGCAGGTGATCTGGGCATCGGACTTTCTGGAAACCCGCAGTGAAACCACCGAAGGCGGCGGGGGTGGCAAAGGCAAGCCCAAAGCCCCCGAGGTTACGACCGTCACCTACAGCTACTCGATCTCGCTGGCGATTGCTGTTGGCGTCGGCACGATTGCCGATGTCGGGCGTATCTGGGCCGATGGGGAAGAGCTGGAGCACAACAGCTTGAACATGCGCATCTATCGCGGAACGGCGAATCAGTTGCCGGACCCGCTGATCGAGGCGATTGAGGGCGCGGGAAATGTTCCGGCCTATCGCGGCACGGCTTATGTGGTGATCGAGGATTTTCAGCTTGCCGCATTCGGCAACCGCGTCCCGCAATTCTCGTTCGAAGTTGTGCGTCCCGCACAGAGTGACATGCCGGACTATGAAACCTCGCTTCCCCAACTGGTGCAGGGCGTCGCGCTGATGCCCGGCACGGGTGAATATGCGCTGGCCAGTCAGCAAGTGAACTATGCGCTGGGCTACGGCAAGAGCGCACCGGCCAATGTCAGCTCGGCATCAGGTCGGACCGATCTGGTGTCGTCCACGCGGGCGTTGGGACGGGAACTGCCGGGGTGCGACGCGGCCTCGCTTATCGTTTCGTGGTTCGGGGATGATCTGCGCTGCGCGTCCTGCGAAATCCGGCCAAAGGTCGAACGCCGGGATGCGGATGGTCAGGGAATGCCATGGCGTGTCTCGGGCGTCCGGCGCAGTTACGCTCAGATCGTGGCGCATGACGACAATCGACCGGTCTATGGCGGAACCCCGGCGGATGCTTCTGTGGTCGAGGCGATCCGGCACCTGAAACAGCGCGGCAAGCGGGTCATGTTCTATCCGTTCATTCTGATGGAGCAGTTGAAGGGCAACGGTTTGCCTGACCCCTGGTCTGATAACGCCAACCAGCCGCACCTGCCATGGCGCGGGCGCATCACCTTGAATATCGCGCCGGGACGAACCGGATCACCGGATCAAACCATCTCGGCAGATGTGCAGGTGGCGCAGTTCTTCGGGACGGCACGCGCCAGCGATTTTGTGGTTGGCGACGGCGTCGTCACCTATACAGGTCCGCAGGAATGGGGCCTTTGCCGCTTCATTCTGCATTATGCGGCGTTGTGCAAAGCCGCAGGCGGGGTCGATTCTTTTTGCATTGCCTCCGAGATGCGGGGCCTGACTCAGATCCGCGGCGCTGATGGGTTCCCGGCGGTGGCGCAGCTGCGCGCGCTGGCGTCCGAGGTGCGCGAGATTTTGGGTCCAAACACAAAAATCGGCTATGCGGCGGATTGGAGCGAATATTTCGGCTATCAGCCACCCGGCACCAGTGATCGGTTGTTCCACCTCGATCCCTTATGGGCAGATGATGACATCGATTTTGTAGGCATCGACAACTACATGCCCCTGTCCGACTGGCGCGACGGCGAGGATCATCTGGATGCCGCCGCAGGCGCTCCGTCGATCTACGATCTGGACTACCTTCGCAGCAATATCGAAGGCGGCGAGGGCTATGATTGGTACTATGCCTCGCCGGAAGAGGACGTGGCGCAAATTCGCACTCCGATTGAGGATGGCGAGCATGATGAGCCGTGGATCTGGCGGTACAAGGATCTGCGGAACTGGTGGTCGAACACGCACCACAACCGGATCGATGGCGTAAGGCAGGCAAACCCGACCGATTGGGTGCCGGGCTCGAAGCCGATCTGGTTCACGGAATTGGGCTGTGCCGCCATCGACAAGGGCACGAACCAGCCGAACAAGTTTCTGGACCCCAAATCCTCGGAATCCCGGCTTCCGGCCTATTCGAACGGGATGCGTGACGATTTCATTCAGGTTCAGTACCTGACGGCAATGCTGACCTATTGGGCTGATCCTGAGGTGAATCCAAAATCACCCATCTATGGCAAGCCCATGGTCGATCTGTCGAACGCCTATGTCTGGGCCTGGGATGCGCGACCGTTCCCGGCCTTCCCGAACCGACGCGGGAAATGGAGCGATGGGGCGAACTATGCCCGTGGCCATTGGCTAAATGGCCGGTCCGGTGCGCGCACGCTGGCCTCGGTCGTGACCGAGATCTGCCATGGCGCAGGTGTCACCGATATTGACGTCGGCGGCCTATACGGCGTGGTGCGGGGCTATGTGATCGAAGATGTCACCAACGCGCGTTCGGCCCTGCAACCGTTGATGCTGCGCTATGGGTTCGACGCGATCGAACGGGATGGCGTGTTGCGGTTCCAAATGCGGGACGGCCTTGGCGCCATTGACGTAGATCCGGACCACTTGGCGATCAGCACCGATCTTGACGGCACCGTCGAATACCGCCGCGAGGCCGAGGCCGAGATGACCGGTCGGGTGCGCCTGCGTTTTGTCCAATCCGATTCCGACCACGATATTGTGGCGGAGGAGGCGATTTTGCCCGACGACAAAACCCATTCTGTCGCGGTCAACGAAATGCCCTTGTCGATGACACGCGGCGAGGGGCGGCAAACTGCTGAGCGGTGGTTGAGCGAGGCGCGGGTGTCCCGTGACTCGGCGCGTTTTGCGCTGCCGCCCTCCATGATGCATCTTGGGGCGGGGGATGTGGTGCGGTTGTCTGACGACGACACCGGTGCGCGGTACCGGATCGACCGGCTGGAAAGCGCCGGGTTGCAACTGGCCGACGCGGTTCGCATTGAACACGGTGTCTACAAGCTGTCGGACATTGAAGACGAACCCCCGACTGTGCGGCCCTATCTGGCCCCGGTGCCCGTTTTGCCGGTCTTCATGGACCTGCCGCTGATCACCGGGGCCGAGGTGCCGCACGCGCCGTATCTGGCTGTTGCAGCGGACCCATGGCCGGGAAATGCCGCCGTCTATAGCTCGACCAATGATCAGGGCTATACGCTCAGCGATGTGATCACCGCCCCGGCGACGATTGGCCTGACCGAAACGCCCCTCCGACGCGCAAGTGCCGGGGTCTGGGATGAAGGCCCGCTGCTGCGGGTTCGGCTGATTGACGGTCGGTTGGAATCCCAGCCGCGCGAGTCGTTGCTGAACGGTCTCAATCTGGCGGCCATCGGGGATGGAACGCCCGGCAACTGGGAGATTTTCCAGTTCTCAAGCGCCCATCTCGAAAGCCCCGGTGTCTATGCCTTGTCCGGGCGTTTGCGGGGGCAGTTGGGGACGGATGCCTTGATGCCGGACGCCTGGCCCGATGGCTCACTCTTTGTGCTGCTGAATGACAGCGTCTCGCAGATCAACCTGCTGCGGACCGAGCGGCGTGTGGACAAGCACTATCGCATCGGACCGGCAACGCGCGGCTATGATGATCCGGCTTATGAGCACTTGGTTCACGCCTTTGACGGCAACGGTTTGCGGCCCTATTCCCCCGCGCATTTGGCGGTGCGTCAGACCTCCGCCGGTCATGAGGCGACATGGGTCCGGCGCACCCGGTTGGACGGTGATGATTGGTCTGGTCTGGATGTTCCGCTGGGTGAAGAAACCGAGTCTTATCTCGTTCGGGTCCACTCGGGCGGCGCGGTCATTCGCGAGGATCTTGCGACACAGCCCCGCTGGACCTATTCAACGGCGATGCGAATCGCGGATGGCGTGACCGGAGCGTTTGAGATTGAGGTCGCGCAGGTCTCGGCCATATTCGGGCCGGGCGCAACGGCGCGCGTGGCGGTTGGGTAAATCGCCGCCATGCGCCCGGTTCTTCACGGCGATCTCAGTTCGGCGGCGCGGGCCTTGTTGGCCGCGCCGCATCCCAGCCGCACGCGCCTGTGCGTGCAGATGATTGCTGAGGCGAAACTGGCCGACGCCCATGTTCAGAAAACCGGACGTCTGCATCCGCTTTATGGCAACGGCTCGCTGATGGCCACGGCGCGTACACGGGTTCTGGCGGATGAGCCGGGGTTTGACGACGTGCAATATTGTCAGTGTTTTGAGATGGTTCTGCGACAGTTGATCCGTTTCCATATCAGCCGGACGCACAGCTGACGCATTTACTGGCCGCCAGATCCAGCTTCAGGCGGTCATCGGGAATCCGCTCACCACAATCCTCGCAACAGCCGTATTCACCGTCCTCAAGGCGTTGCAAGGCGGTGTTCAGGCGGTGGGCTTCAATATCCCGGTTGGCCTGCTGCGCCTTGGCCATGGCCTGATTTTGCAACGCATCCATGCGGCTAAGCCGTCCGACAGCTTGCTGATCCAATTCCACCACAGCCTGTGCCTGCTGTCCCGAGGCAGATAGTGCCGACAATTCGGCCAATCGCTCGCGAATTTGTGTCTCGAAATAACGGCGCTGGGACTCATTCATTTTCGTTGCGATGCAGTTCACGGGTTTGCGTTTGGTGTTTTTGCCACTAAATGGCATTCTAGGCGCAGCAAAGGATCAAAAGCTATGTTCAAAAAGCGCAGCCATGTGACACAAGTCGACCCGGTTTGGGATCGCATCACCTCGGAAGCCACCGAAGCGGTGGAGCAAGAGCCGCTGATGGGCGGGCTGGTGCACGCCTGTATCCTGCACCATCGCAGCCTTGACAGGGCTTTGTCCTATCGGGTTTCGGCCAAGCTGTGCTCGAACGAGATGTCGATGATGGTCCTGCGCGAGATCGTGGATGAGGCCTATGCCGACGATCCAAGCCTGGTCGAAGCGGCGCGGGCCGATTTGATGGCCGTCTATGAACGCGATCCGGCATGCCACCGCCTGTTGCAGCCGATTCTGTATTTCAAGGGCTATCAGGCTATGCAGGCCTACCGGGTCGCGCATTGGCTGTGGACCAAGGGCCGGCACGATCTGGCCTATTTCTTCCAGATGCGCTCGTCCGAGATTTTCGGGATCGACATTCACCCGGCTGCCAAGATCGGCAAGGGCATCATGATCGACCACGCCCATTCTATCGTGATCGGCGAAACTGCGGTTGTGGGCGACAATGTCTCGATGCTGCATTCGGTGACGTTGGGCGGGACCGGCAAGGAAGAGGAACAGCGCCATCCCAAGATCGGGAACGGTGTTCTGATCGGTGCCGGGGCCAAGGTTCTGGGCAATATCGAGGTCGGCCATTGCAGCCGTATCGCGGCCGGGTCCGTGGTTCTGCAACCCGTGCCATCGTGCAAAACCGTGGCCGGTATTCCCGCTAAGATCGTGGGCGAGGCCGGATGCGATCAGCCCTCGATCTCGATGGATCACATGCTGGGCAAGGACCAGTAAGGATCAGTTCAAGCGGTTCTTCTTTCGGTTCAACCGCTTGAGCCTTCTTTCCTGACGCCGTTTTTTCCGCTCTTCAAAGCGCTGTTTCTGCTCGGCTTTTTGCTGGGCGATCACGGCGGGGTCGCTGGATTTGAACTTTGAATTCTCACCCGGATAGCTGTTGGGCTTGGCGATGGCCGCAGCGGGCAGCGCGGTCGCTGTCAAAGCGACCAGTAACAGGGTTTTTGTGGTAGTTCCGAAAGCCATGGCGCACCTGTGCATCTGGGTTGTCTATGCATCCAAGGTGGTATGGGATCGGGTGTTGGGCAATTGCCCAGGCGATCACGCCCGCTCACATCATGGCGGTGATCGTAAAAATTCCCGCCGGGTTTGGACCCGGCGGGAGAAATTCGTTCAGGCCAGCATGACCATTGGGTTTTCCAGATTGTCGACGATGGCCTGCAGCAGTTCCGCCCCAAGCGCGCCGTCGATAACGCGGTGATCGACCGACATGGTGACGGACATGACGGTGGCGACTGCCAGTTCTCCGTCATCACCAACAACAGGCTTCTTGACCCCCGAACCGACGGCCAGAATACCGGCATGCGGCGGGTTCACGATGGCGTCGAAATTGTCGATGCCGAACATGCCGAGGTTCGAGACCGCAAACGTGCCACCCTGATATTCGTGCGGGGCCAGCTTGCGCTCGCGCGCGCGACCAGCAAGATCTTTCATCTCGGTCGAAAGGGCCGAGAGTGATTTGGTGTCGGCATCCTGCAGGACCGGAGTGAACAACCCGCCTTCGATGGCGACAGCGACAGCCACGTCCGAGGGTTTCAATTGCAGCACGCGGTCGCCTGCCCAGACCGCATTGCAGGCCGGAACCTGTTGCAGCGCGTTGGCGACGGCCTTGATGATGAAGTCATTGACGCTCAGCTTCACGCCACGGCCTTCCAACTGCTTGTTCAACTGGCTGCGGAATTTGAGCAGGGCGTCCAGCTTGATGTCGCGGCGCAGGTAGAAATGCGGGATGGTCTGCTTGGCCTCGGACAGGCGCGCGGCGATGGTTTTGCGCATCCCGTCGAGTTTGATTTCTTCGTACTCGCGCCCTTCGTACATCCGGGCGACAGCATCTGCCGATGGGCCAGCCGGGGCAGCAGCCGCCGGAGCCGCTGCGGCGGGTGCCGGGGCGGCAGCAGGTGCCGTTGCGGTTGCGCCTTCGACATCCGCCTTGACGATACGACCATGCGGGCCGGACCCAGCGATCTGCGCCAGATCAAGACCTTTCTGCGCAGCGATGCGACGGGCCAGCGGCGAGGCAAAGATCCGTCCACCATCTGCCTTGACCGGGGCCGCCGGGGCAGGGGCGGGCGCCTCGGATGCCGCTGGCGCGGCAGCCTCGTTACCCGCGGCGGCTGGGGCCGCCTCAGGAGCCTTGGCAGATGTGGCCGCGATATCGTCAGCGCTTTCGCCATCTTCCAGCAGGACTGCAATGGCGGTGTTGACCTTGACGCCTTCGGTGCCCTCGGGGATCAGGATTTTTCCGATGGTGCCTTCGTCAACGGCCTCGAACTCCATCGTGGCCTTGTCGGTTTCGATCTCGGCCAGCAGGTCGCCGGAAGAGACTGTGTCGCCCTCTTTGACCAGCCATTTGGCAAGCGTGCCTTCCTCCATCGTGGGCGAAAGGGCGGGCATCAGAATTTCGGTGGGCATGTCTTCATGTCCTCTTACTTCGAAAATGAGTAGATCAGCGTTGCGATATCGATCAGGAGAATGGCCGCGCAGAAGGTGACGAACACCCCCACGACCACAGAGCGCGCCTTTGAGACGCGCGGATGGTTCTGTTCCAGCCATTCGGTGAACTGGCCCAGGGCGGCTGCGTCGCTGTGTTCGATGGCGGCCAGATAGTCCATGCCCAGCTGCAGGCGCTGCTGTTCGAGCACGATGTAAATGACCGAGGCATAGGACACGACACAGGCGACACACAGCATGGCCCGGATCGGCCAGGCGCTTGTCAGACTGCCTTCGACCGACAGCAGATCGAACTGAAGCTGGTCGAAGGCATCCAGATTGAACGCGATGCTGACAAAGGAGACCAACAGGAACGCCGCACAAACATAAAGAAGGTTACGGTTATTGTCCTTGCGCGCCGAGACGAGGCTTTCGAAAAGCCAGTCCACGCCCGCAGGATTATGTACGTTCCCGGGGGTCATTGCCTATCGGTAGGTCACTTGTTTGACCGCCGCGATAACCTCATCCGTGGTCACCAGCGCCAGCTTTTCAAGGTTCGCCGCATAAGGCATCGGAACATCCTTGCCGGTGCAGTTGATGACCGGTGCGTCGAGGTAATCGAACGCTTCCTGCATCACCACCGAGCTGATGTAACTGCCGACCGAGCCTTGCGGCCAGCCTTCTTCGACCGTGACCAGACGGTTGGTTTTCATCACCGAGTTGATGATCGCGCCGGTGTCCATCGGGCGGATTGTGCGCAGGTCGATCACTTCGGCGCTGATGCCGTCTTCGGCCAGCTTGTCGGCGGCTTCCAGTGCGTATTGCATGCCGATGCCAAAGCTGACGATGGTCACGTCTGAACCTTCGCGCCAAATGCGGGCCTTGCCCAGTGGGATGGTCAGGTCATCCACTTGCGGCATGTCGAAGGACCGGCCGTATAGGATTTCGTTTTCAAGGAAGATCACCGGGTTGGGGTCGCGGATCGCCGATTTCAGCAGGCCTTTGGCGTCGGCTGCGGAATAAGGCATGACGACTTTCAGGCCGGGGATCTGCATGTACCATGCCGCGTAATCCTGAGAGTGCTGCGCGGCCACGCGGGCGGCGGCACCATTGGGACCACGGAACACGATGGGGCAGCCCATCTGACCACCGGACATATACAGCGTCTTGGCGGCAGAGTTGATGATCTGGTCAATCGCTTGCATGGCGAAGTTGAAGGTCATGAACTCGACAATCGGTTTCAGACCACCAAAGGCCGAACCGACCGCGATACCGGCGAAGCCATGTTCGGTGATCGGGGTGTCGATCACGCGTTTGGAGCCGAATTCGTCCAGCAGGCCCTGGGAGATTTTGTACGCGCCCTGATACTCGGCGACTTCCTCGCCCATCAGGAAGACATCCTGGTCGTTGCGCATTTCCTCGGCCATCGCGTCCCGCAGGGCTTCGCGTACGGTTTCGGACTTCATTTCGGCATCGGCGGGCCAGTCGGGGGACAGATCGACCACCGGGGCAGCCGGGGCAGGAGCGGGGGCCTCAACCGCCGCAGGGGCGGCCTCGGCCACCGCTGCGGCTGCGGGCGCAGCCGCGGGCAGGGCCGAGGCGTCTTCACCTTCCTCAACAAGGATCGCGATGGGGGTGTTTACCTTTACCCCTTCGGTGCCTTCGGCGATCAGGATTTTGCCGACGATACCTTCATCGACAGCCTCGAACTCCATCGTTGCCTTGTCGGTTTCAATCTCGGCCATGATGTCGCCCGAGGATACGGTGTCGCCTTCCTTGACCAGCCATTTGGCCAGCGTGCCCTCTTCCATCGTAGGCGAAAGGGCGGGCATGAGAATTTCGGTTGCCATGTCTTAGTCGTCCTCTCAGGCGTAAATATCGGTCCAGAGCTCTTCGACGGAAGGCTCGGGGCTTTCTTTCGAGAATTCGGCGGCCTGATTAACGATCTCTTTGATTTCCTTGTCGATCGCTTTCAGGTCATCCTCGGAGGCGTGTTTGCCGGACAGCAGCAGTTCACGCACGTGCTCGATCGGGTCGCTTTGTTCGCGCACCTTCTGAACCTCTTCCCGGGTCCGGTACTTGGCCGGGTCGGACATTGAGTGGCCGCGATAGCGGTAGGTCTTGACCTCAAGGATGTAAGGGCCCTTGCCCGAACGGCAGTGAGCCACAGCTTTTTCACCGGCTTCCTTGACTGCCAGCACGTCCATGCCGTTCACAATCTCGCCGGGAATGCCGAACGCCTCGCCCCGGTGGTAGATGTCCTTGGTCGAGGTCGACCGCGCCTGAGCGGTACCCATGGCGTATTGGTTGTTCTCGATCACGAAGACTACGGGCAGGTCCCACAAAGCGGCCATGTTGAAGGTCTCATAGACCTGCCCCTGGTTTGCCGCACCGTCCCCGAAATAGGTGAAGGTAACACCGCCGGTTTCTTTGTACTTGTCCGCAAAGGCCAGACCGGCCCCAAGCGGAACCTGCGCACCAACGATGCCGTGGCCGCCATAGAAATGCTTCTCTTTCGAGAACATGTGCATCGAGCCGCCTTTGCCCTTGGACAAGCCGCCTTCGCGCCCGGTCAGTTCGGCCATCACACCACCCGGATCCATGCCGCAGGCCAGCATATGGCCGTGATCGCGGTACGAGGTGATGCGTTTGTCACCGTCCTGTGCCGCCGCCTCGAGGCCGACAACCACCGCTTCCTGACCGATATAAAGGTGGCAGAACCCGCCGATCAGACCCATGCCATAAAGCTGGCCAGCCTTTTCTTCGAATCGGCGGATCAGCAGCATTTCGCGGTAGTAGGTTTTAAGCTCTTCCGCAGAAACATTTGGTTTCTTTGTGGTTTTTCGCGCAGCCATCGTGGCGATCTCCCCCTTTCGGACAGATAGTTTAGCGTTAAACTATCTTTTAGAGCATTTGCGACGGTCTGGCGAGTGCAAATGTGACGCAGCGTCGCCAGACGCGGATTCCGGCTGGCACGTGATGATAGGTTTTCGAAAAAATATGGGGCAGCGGGTGTGGGGCGGTTTACCGGATCACGATCTCATCGGCGCGGATCATGCCCAGAACCGAGCGGGCCTGCTGATCCAGAAGGTCCAGATCCAGATAGGTATCCGATAGCCTGCGGGTCAGGTTTTCCATTTCGGTGATCTCCGCATCCAAATTGGCCAGATCGCGCGACAGAGCGTCCCGTTCCGCTGCAATCTCGACCCGTCGGAACAGGCCATAGTCACCCTGCACGGCGGCAAAGGTGAAATAGACACCCAGCATGAAAGCCACCGAGAAGAAAGCAACTGAGCCCAAACCGGGGCGATTGGAACGGGACACTCTGTTTACCGCCGTATGAAAACTTGCCTCAATAACGGGTCCTTTTCGAACCTCTGTCAGCACTATGTCACAGGCGATTCGCGATGTGAATCCCCTGATTCGCAAAAATGTCAGCCTGAGTCAGAATGTCTCGCCGCGCAGGCCTGCGTCACTGTTCCAGCGCTGCGACGCCGGGCAGGGTTTTGCCTTCCATCCACTCAAGGAACGCGCCGCCCGCTGTCGAGATGTACGAGAAATCATGCGCAGCGCCCGAGGCATTCAGCGCCGCAACCGTGTCACCGCCACCCGCGACCGAGACCAATTGGCCCGACCGTGTCAGCGCCGCGGCTTTCAGCGCGGCGGCATTTGTGGCCGCGTCAAACGGTTCCAGTTCGAACGCGCCCAGCGGGCCGTTCCAGATCAGCGTCTGGCTTTTTGCGAAAATCTCCGAGATCGCGGCGACGCTTTCTGGGCCTGCGTCAAGGATCATACCCTCGTCAGGGCAGTGATCGGCGGGCAGCACCTGATGCGGGGCATTTGCCGCAAAGTTCTCGGCCACAACGATATCGGTGGGCAGGACAATAGTGCAGCCCGAGGTTTCGGCCTTGGCCAAGATCTCGGCAGCGGTGTCCTTCATCTCACGCTCGGCCAGCGATTTGCCGACGCTGATCCCCTTGGCGACAAGGAAGGTGTTCGCCATGCCACCGCCGATCACCAGGTAATCCACCTTGTCGATCAGATTGCCCAGCAGTTCCAACTTGGTCGACACTTTCGCGCCGCCCACAACGGCGGTCACGGGGCGTTTTGGGGCACTCAGAGCACCCTCCAAAGCCTGCAATTCAGCTTGCATCAAACGGCCTGCGCAGGCGGGCAGAAGGCGGGCCAGCGCCTCGGTCGAGCTGTGGGCGCGGTGCGCGGCTGAAAACGCGTCGTTGCAATAGACGTCGCCCAGCTTGGCCATACCTGCGGCCAGATCGGTGTCATTCTTCGTCTCGGCTGCATGAAAGCGGGTGTTTTCCAACAGCAGAACCTGACCCGGTTGCAGCGCATCTGCGGCCAGTTCAGCCTCGGCTCCGACGCAATCGGCGGCAAACAGGACCGGGGTGCCAAAGGCGCTTTCCAATGTCGGCACCAGCTGCTTCAGCGACAGGTTCTCGCGCCGCTCACCGCCCGGACGCCCGAAATGGGCCAGCAGGATCGGTTTCCCGCCTGCCGCCAGAATGTCGCGCACAGTGGGCACGATCCGTTCGATGCGCGTGGCGTCGGTGACAACGCCGTCCACGACGGGCACGTTGATGTCCACGCGCACCAAGACGCGTTTGCCGTTCAGGTCCATGTCGTCCAGCGTTTTCCAGCCCATCGTGCAATCCTTCGTGAGTTTGATACCGGTTTAGGCGGTTCTTTTCCTTCATTTTGCCCTCAGGTCAATGCGTCACTTGGCATTCACGCGCCCGGCGCATAGGTATTTGCGCAAGACAAAACGACAGGAGGGCCAGATGGCCGAAATCAAGGATCCCGAAAACACTATCATCATCGAGCTGAAAGACGGCAATGTCGTGATCGAGCTGCTGCCCGATGTGGCCCCGCAGCACAGCGCGCGGATGAAGGAACTGGCCCGTGGGGGCGAGTATGACAATGTGGCCTTCCACCGTGTGATCGACGGCTTCATGGCGCAAACCGGCGACGTGCAGCATGGCGACATGGAAGACGGGTTCAACCTGCGCATGGCGGGCACCGGTGGATCGTCGCTGCCGAACGTTCCGGCGGAATTCTCGAAACTGCCGCATGATCGCGGGACGCTGGGCGCGGCGCGCTCGCAGAACCCGGACTCGGCCAACTCGCAATTCTTCATCAACTTCAAGGACAACCACTTCCTGAACGGTCAATACACCGTTTATGGCCGCGTCATCGAAGGTATGGAGCATGTGGACGCCATCACTCGTGGCGAGCCGCCTGCAAGCCCCGATCGCATGATCAGCGTGAAAGTGGCTGCAGATGCATAAGCTGGCCGCCGCTTTTGCCCTGCTGGCCAGCCCGGCGCTGGCCACGGGGCTTCAGATCGAGGTCGAAGGAGAAGGGGCCAACGGCACCATCACCATCGACCTGTTCGAAGATCTGGCGCCCCAGCATGTCGAACAGATCACCGCCCTGGCCAGCGAAGGCCAATATGACGGTGTCGTGTTCCACCGTGTGATCGACGGATTCATGGCCCAGACCGGGGATGTCGAATTCGGCGATCAGACGGATGAGAGTTTCGATATGCGTTACGCCGGACGTGGCGGCTCGGACCGTCCTGATCTGCCTGCCGAGTTCTCGGACCGTACCTTTGATCGCGGTATCGTTGGCATGGCGCGGTCAAACGACCCGGATAGCGCGAACTCGCAGTTTTTCATCATGTTCGATCCGGGCCCGTTTCTGGATGGTCAGTACACCGTCGTCGGTCAGGTCACCGAAGGGATGGAGGTGGTCGACGCGATCAAACGCGGCCACTCTCAGACCGGGGCGGTCACAGGCCAGCCTGACGTGATGAAAACCGTCACCGTCACCGAATAAACCTGTGTCCCGGCGCGGGTGACTGCGCCGGGACACCCGTATCGGATCAGTTCACCTTTTCCGAACGGCGCGGCGGGGTTGGCAGAACAGCCTGCCGGATCCGCGCCAGCATCCCGTATTCATTCACATGCCGCTGATAGGCCCGGTACGACGGTGCCTGAGACAAGCACCGTTCCTCATGCCAGGCGCGCAGGAAATAGATGACGTTGATGCCCAACAGCGCCACGCAATTGGCCACACCGGTCCAGAAATCCACAGCGATGAACGGGATCGATACCATCCACCAGCTGAGGTTCTTGCTGATATAGGCGGGGTGTTTGGTGATGTTATAGGGGAAATCGCAGGCAAGACCGCGATACGTGAGGTTCGAAAACCGCAGCCCCATTCGTGCTGAGGCCAGAGTGTAGATGAACAGGCAGAACAGGATCGTACAGCCCCAGATCGTATAGATGACCGGGTAATCCCACAGCCACGCGCCCCAGGCGAACCCGTCCTGCACATAATTGAAGTACTCGCGCGACAGCACCTGCCAGAAGGGCGAATAACACAGCACGCAGACCAGCCAGCCGCTGACGGTCGTTTCCGTCCACCGGATATGGGACATCAACAGCCGCGTGGCCGTGGCGTATCCGATCACCACGATGGTCAGGTCAAGGAAGAAGGAAAACCGGTAGAGGTATTCGTAAACCTCGGGAAAGGTTGTGGCCTCCCATAGCGATCGCGACTGAAAAAAGCTCCAGTCGTAGACCAGATAGCAGAACATCAGTGGCAGAAAGAAGCCTTTGACCAACAGGCCCAGCAGATAGACCTTGAGACCGCGCGCGTGCAGCGACTCTTGCCCAAGCGTCAGGACAACCCGGCCCAGATGCCACATCCCGTCGCGGGGATGGCGCATCATGAAATGGACGGATGTGACGACGCTTAGAACGACGGTCAGGATCAGCCACCAATAGTCGGCAAGCAGGGAAAAGAAGGGCCAGTACCAGTCGCCGTGGTACAGGTCGGCGGACCAATAGACCAAGGCCAGTAGCGCGGCGCTGGTTGCCAATCCCACCAGCTTGATCTGGTAGGCCCGAATATAGGCGGGGTCACGGAAGTTCTGTGGTTTGTAGACCAGCCCGCTGCCGGGCATCCGGTGCAGCTTGCAAATGGCGAATTCAGCCGCAGCCATCAGCGCAAAGATCGTCAGGGCAAACAAAACCGTCTGATCCCGGTCAGACACACCCGGCATGTCAGGCCAGAAGTAATGCAGGATCGGAATGCCAAGCATCGAAATCCATCCGGGCGTCACCGGAATAGCCGAGGCAGGGCGTTTGAAACCGGTTCCGGAGGTCATGAAAAATCTCTCATACACATAAGGCGGAGTTTTCGCCGCTTTTGGGCGAAATTCAACCAGCCAGTTCCGGGTACAAGAATTCTGCGCAGACCTGTGTCTTGCCGCAGGTCAACCGGCGCGACCGATTAGGTCGCGCCGTGAATGGGTTCAGTCGTCGGACGCCATTGCCTTCCAGATCAAGGCGCCAATGGCTCCGCCGATCAGTGGCGCGACCCAGAACAACCAAAGCTGTGCAAGGGCAGGGCCTTCGGCAAACAGGGCAACACCGGTCGACCGCGCCGGGTTGACCGACGTGTTGGTCACCGGGATCGAGATCAGGTGGATCAGGGTCAGGCCCAGACCAATGGCGATGGGCGCAAAGCCAGCAGGCGCTTTGTCGGACGTTGCGCCAAGGATGATCAGCAGGAAGAACGCGGTCATCACGATCTCGATCACCAGCGCGGACATCATCGAATAACCTTCCGGCGACGCCTCGCCATACCCGTTCGAGGCGAATCCGCCGACACCCTCAAACCCGGGCGCGCCGCTGACAATCACATAAAGAACAACGGCTGCAACAATGGCCCCGGCGACCTGAGCGATCCAATAGGGGATCAGATCCTTGGCGTCGAACCGCCCGCCGATCATCAGACCAAGGCTGACAGCCGGGTTGAAATGCCCACCAGAGATCGGACCGACCGCATAGGCCATGGTCAGAACCGTCAGGCCAAAGGCAAAGGACACGCCCAGCCAGCCGATCCCGACATCGGCAACACCCGCCGCCAGAACCGCACTGCCGCAACCGCCCAGCACCAGCCAGAATGTGCCGATAAACTCGGCCATCAATTTGGATGACATGGAAACTCCTCCGTTAAACCAATGGTTTTTAGTCTAATTCAGGAAATGCCATTTGTTAATTTTTTTGAGAAAGGGGAGTTTTTTCCGGCTTTCGTCAAACGCGGCAGGTTTGGCTAATTCCAGCTGACCGGGTCCAGCTGAAACAGTTGAGACAGTTGGTCGTAGACGTCTGGATTGCTGGATTTCAGCGCCCGCGGTCTTTCGAAGAAAACCTCGACCGAGACGGCAAAGAACTCTTCATGGCCTTCGGCACCGTATGGATCGATAACAGTGGGGTGTCTGGCCTCCACTGCGCGCACATGCGCGTCATAGGCTGAGACAAACACACGTTCCCAGTCGGCATAGCTTTGTCCTCGGCTTAGAACCGGCACGCCATCTGTGCCGCCTGAAAGGTCGTCGATCTGATGTGCGAATTCGTGAAAGACGACGTTGTGCCCGTCATGGTCGTTCAACGCGCCTTGCTGGCTGTGCGCCCAGGACAGGATCACCGGCCCCCGGTTCCAGCTTTCCCCGGTGCGCACGATCTCTTTCTCGGTCACAACATAGCCGCTGCGCCGTTGTTGGCGGGACTTAAAGGCGTTCGGATAGATCAGAATGGTGGTCAGGTTGTCGAACCACATATCGGTGTTCACGACCAGCAGGCAGGCTTGGGCTGAGATCGACAACCGCATATCCTCGGTCACTTCCAGCCCGTCACAGCCATAGAAGCTGACCTGGTTTTGAAACAGATTCATCTTGCCTTCAAGCTTGGCGCGCAGCTCGGACGGCAGGCGTTCGACAATCGGGACCATCGTCTCAATCGTCTGGCGCTGAGACGCAGTTAGCGGCGTTGCCAGCAACTGCGCACGCGCCTGTCTGCGCGACCACAGGTAGTAGGCAACGACAGCAGCGATCAGGGCAACAACGCTTAGAAACATGAACATGGCGCGAGCCTAAGCCAGTTCCCGCCTGACGGGAAACGCAAAACGGCCCGGCGCAGGTCCAAAAGAAAAACGCCGCAGGAAAGTCCTGCGGCGTTTTCGAATTCTATTCAGCGAATGGCTTACTGCTTGACTTCCGCCGCAGGGTTGCCACCGGATTTCGCGCTGCGACCCGGGTTCAGCGGATCGTCCTGACGCTGGACCGAGCCTTCGAAATGCGCGCCGCTTTCGATGGCGATGGTCTTGTGGATGATGTCGCCTTCAACCCGTGCGGTCGAGGTCAGGCGAACCTTCAGACCACGCACGCGGCCGACGATACGGCCATTGACCACAACGTCGTCGGCGGTGACTTCACCCTTGATGGTGGCGGTTTCGCCGATGGTCAGCAGATGCGCGCGGATGTCGCCTTCGACAGTGCCTTCAACCTGAATGTCGCCGGTTGTCTTGATGTTACCGGTGATGTGCAGGTCCGAGGACAGAACCGACGCGGGCGGCTTGGGCTTGGGCGCGGTGCTGGCCTTGGGCTCGGATGGTGCAGGGGCCGCCGGAGTCGCCGGAGCAGCAGGTTTCGCCGCCTCAGAATCCTTGGATGCGGGCTCGTTGATTTTGCTCTTAGAAAACATTTCTCGCAGCCTTGATGTAAGTCATTGGGTTCACAGGTTTTCCGTTCACGCGCACCTCATAGTGCAAATGCGTGCCGGTGGACCGTCCGGTGCTACCCATATCAGCAATATGATCCCCGCGCGAGACCCTTTGGCCAACCTTTACGTTGATCTTGGTGTTATGAGCGTAAAGTGTCTCAATCCCGAAGGCATGCTTGATCTTCACAAGGCGGCCAAATCCGGATTGCCAGCCTGCATGGGTGACCACTCCATCAGCGGTTGCAAAGATGTCGGTGCCCTGAGGCCCGGCAAAATCAACGCCATTATGCATCCGCCGACCGCCGCTTTTGGGATCGCGGCGGGTGCCGAAGCCGCTGGTGAAACGCACGGCGGAATGGACCGGATTGGCAAACGGCGCTTTTTCCGCAGCCAGACGGTACAGGTTCAGCTGATCCATCTGTTGCAGCAGTTTGTTGGCCCGGATTTCGTCAGCCGTCAGCTCTTCTTCAGCGCCGCGGCTGCTGAAGGATAAAGGGGTCAGCGGACCGCCCATACCGCTATATCCGCGCCGGACCTCTTCGATGATACGATCTGTGGGCATGCCTGCCTGACGGAACATTTTGTCCAGCGGCTCGACCGAGATTACCATAGCCTCTTCCAACTGGCGGAAGATCTCGTCGCTGCGTTCCTGCATCAGCTGGATTTCCAGCTCCAGCTCGTCGCGCTGATCCAGGGCATCCTGCGCATCGGTGGCGATCTGATCGCGTTCCTCCGCTGTGCGCGCCAGTGCCTCGGTCATGAATTCCATTTGTGCGGGGTTGGCGACCGCCGCCATATACATGTCCGATCCGTCAGCACCCTGTTGCAGGTTGGCCAGCTCGGTCCGAACCTCTTCGCGCTGTTTCATGGTCGCGCGCAGGGTGGTCTGGATGACTTCGATCCCGGTTTCCAACTCGCGTCTGCGGTTTTCCGAGGCCAGCAATTCGGACTGCATGGCCGAGATCTGTTCGAGCGCCGCATTGAACCGTTCATGCGCGGCCAGTGCTTCCTGCGCGCGGGAATCGCGTTCGGTAGACAGAATGTTCAGACGTTCCTGATAAGTCGCCTGATCGCGTTTTGCCTGCTCGCGAAAATTGCCGGATCCGATGCTGTCCATCAGCAGGATCGCGGTGGCAACCGTCGTCCAGCCCACCATCACGGCCACACCGGCAACAGCAGCTACCTGCGTTTCCGAGCTAAGCCGGATGAACCGCGTGTCTTGATCAGATTTCAGAAAAACCCGGCGTTCCGGGAAGCGGCGTTCAAGCCACGAGTGAAACTTAATTGCCAGACGTGTTCGCACGCGTCTTACCTCTCATCCCCAAGATCGGGACCGGTCGTGGTGCAGTAGCCGTCCCTTGGGGCGATTGCATAAACGGGTCGTGGCCATGCGGCAAGTTTGTTGACCAATTTGCCACAAACCTCGCAATTTTACCCCACGTGATCGGCGGGATTTTGCCGAAATTAACCAGCAAGGATCACTTTGAGACGGTGCCCGGCAAGGGCAGGTCTTCGGTCAGCGGCCAGTAGAAGTCGGGCGGCAACCCGGCCTCGGCGCGTTTTTCCTCGTTAAAGGGCGGTTTCAGCACGCCGTGGAAGTAACGCCTCACAAGCGTATGGAACACGTCCTTGGGGTCGGCATTCTCGCGCCCGCAGAGGAAGTGAAACCATTTCGAGCCATAGGCGACATGGCCCAACTCTTCGGCATAGATCACCTCTAACGCCGCGATGGCCTGTTCGGCTTTGGCCTTGCGGAAGATGTCGATCATGCCCGGCGTCACGTCCAGCCCGCGCGCTTCAAGCACCATGGGCACCACGGCCAAACGCCCCATCAGGTCCTCGGCGGTGTCTTCAGCAGCGCGCCACATGCCTGCATGGGCGGGCAGGGCGCCGTAATGGCTGCCCATCTGTTCCAGACAATCGCAAACCATCTCGAAATGGCGCGACTCTTCTTCGGCGCATTTGACCCAATCGTCGTAAAAGCCGATGGGCATGGGAACATGGCCAAAGCGCGCGATGATGTCCCAATGCAGGTCGACGGCGTTCAGCTCGATATGAGCAACCGCATGCAGCAGGGCGATCCGCCCGGCCTCGGTCCCCGGTTTGCGCTTTGGAACCTCGCGGGGCGACAGCAATTCGGGTTTGTCGGGGCGTGAGGGTTGCAGCGGTGGCATTGCGGTGCCGATCTCAATCGGCTCGCCCTCACCCTTGCGGGCGGCAAACCAGGCGGCGGCATGGCGTTTGGACAGGGCGGTTTTCGCCCGCCCGTCCGCTGTGGTCAGAACCTGGGTGGCCATCTGGGTCAGTGTTTTGGGCACGGGTGCGCTCCGCCTGTTGATTGCAAGGCTGCGACATAAACCGGATGGCCGTCGGGGTCGAGGGACTTACATCGCCTTAACGGCCTCCAACACGGCCTCGACATGGCCGGGCACTTTGACCTTGCGCCAGATCTGCGCGATGCGCCCGTCGCCGTCGATGATGAAGGTAGACCGTTCGATCCCCATCGATTTGCGCCCATACATGTTCTTCTCGACCCAGACGCCATAATCCTCGCACACGGTCGAGTTCTCGTCGGACAGCAGCGGCGTGGTCAGGCCGTGTTTGGCGACGAACTTGTCATGCTTGGCCACGCTGTCGCGCGAGATGCCGAAAACTTGAGCGCCCGCATCCGCAAAGGCCTGAAGTTGTTCCGAGAAACCGATGGATTCCTTGGTGCAGCCCGGCGTATCATCCCGAGGATAGAAGAACAGAACGACGGTACTGCCGCGCAGGTCCGAAAGGCTCACCTCGCCACCGCCGTCGCGCGGCAGGGTGAAATCGGGGGCCATGTCTGAAATGTCGGGCATTGGAAACTCCGCTAAAGGTTTTTAAAGGCTGCCCGAGATCATAGGGCGATACCAGCGGGTTAAAAGGCGTGAACAGCAAATTGGCGCAGCAGGAACAGCAAGGGGGCGATCCGCCGGAACGTACCCCACGCCGACGCTCGCGCCGACGGACGGCAGGCCTTTGGGCGATGCGGGGCACCATTCTGCTTGTGGTGCTGGCAGTGGTGGTCGGGTTCATGATGATCGGCCAACGTATGCACGCCCCGGCCTGGGTGCGCGACCGGGTCGAGGCGCGGCTGGAACAAACCTTGGGCGGTTTGCAAATCCGGTTCGGAGATGTCAGCTTTATCATCCATGAAGGGTGGCGACCCCGCCTGCGCCTGACGGATGTCAGCATCAGCGATGCGGCGGGTCAGCAGATCGCTCAGGTCTCGGATATGCGGGCCAGCCTGGCCATGCGCCCGTTGCTGCGCGGCAACGTACGCCCCAAACGCATCATGCTGAGCGGCGCCCAGATCGCACTGACCCGAGGGATGGATGGGGCGCTGACCCTGACGGTGGGCACCGACAGCTCTCCGGTGCAGGAGGCACCAAACCTGGCGCAGTTGATCGAATCCTCGGACGAGGTGTTCCTGTCGCCCATGTTGTCGGCGCTGACCTCGGTGCAGCTGGACGCGATCACACTGGATTACCGCGATCTGCGGCTGGGGCGGTCCTGGGTGCTGGATGGTGGCCACATCCAACTGACACGTAACGACAATGAGATGCGGCTGGCGACGGGCTTCTCGGTTCTGTCGGGGCGCGATTATGTCAGCGGGATCGAGGCGAACTATACCAGCGTTCTGGGCACACCCGAGGCGCGGTTCGGTGTTTCAATCACCGATCTGCCGGCCGAGGATGTCTATGGCCAAAGCCCGGCGTTGGCGTGGTTGCAGGTGCTTCGAACGCCAATCTCCGGCGCGCTGCGCGGCAGTATTGACGGCGAAGGCGCGGTTGGGCCGCTGTTTGCCACGCTCAACCTTGGGGCCGGGGCGGTACAACCCAACCCCGAGACACGGCCAGTTCCCTTCGACTCGGCCCGCACCTATTTCACCTACAACCCCGTCGGGCATCAGATTGATTTCAACGAGGTTTCGGTGGTGTCCGCCTGGGGCTCGGTCCAGGCGGAAGGGAAGGCGTTTCTGCAAGGGGTGGAAAACGGCATCCTGGACAGCCTAGACGCACAGTTGCGCCTGACCGGCATCGACGCCAACCCGGCAGACCTGTTCCCCGAGGCGCTGAAGCTGCGGCAGGCCGATCTGGATTTCAAGATGACCTTCGCGCCGTTTCATCTGCGTCTTGGTCAGATGACCATCGAAGATGGGGATCACCGGGTGCGTGCGTCCGGTGATCTTGTGGGCCTGCCTGACGGGTGGTCGGTCGATCTGGACGCGCATCTGGATCGCATGACCTCGGATGAGGTGCTAAGCTACTGGCCCGAACGTCTGGCCCCCAAGCCGCGGGAGTGGGTGACAAAGAACCTGTATCAAGGCCTGCTGTCGGACATGGATTTTGCGCTGCGTCTGCGACCCGGGTCCAAGCCGGACCTCTATCTGGATTTCGGGTTCGAGGATGCAACGATCCGCTTTGTCAAAACCCTGCCGCCCATCGAAAACGCGCAAGGGCAAGCCAGCCTGATAGATCGCCGCTTCACCGCGACGGCGCAGCGCGGGATTGTGATCGCGGATGCGGGCGGTGAGGTGGATGCCTCTGGGACGTCCTTTATCATTCCGGATACAAGCATCAAGAAATCCTCGCCGGCGATTGCACGGATCAAGGCGTTGGGCAGTGTCACGGCAGCATTGTCCTTGCTGGACCGGCCGCCGTTGTCATTGCTCAGCAAGGCCGGGCTGCCGGTTGATCTGGCGGATGGGACCGTCGCGCTGGCGGGTACTTTGTCACTGCCGATGAAGAAAGAGCTTCAGTTTCAGGACACGCAGTTCCACTTTGACGGCGATCTGGGGAATCTCAGCAGCGACAGGCTTGTCCCCGGATTTTCCGTCAGCGCCGATCTGCTGGATCTAAGCGGAGATCAGACCGGAGTTGAGATCGCTGGTCAGGGCAATTTCGGCGACGTTCCGATTCAGGCCGCGTGGCGCCAGCCAATCGACGGAAAAACCGCGCAGCGCAGCGAGCTGACGGGCCAGATCGAACTGTCCCCCCGACTGATGCAAGAGATCAACGCGGCCCTGCCGGACGGTATGCTGACCGGGCAGGGCACGGCGGACATCAGTCTGGGTATCGGTGCAGGCGAGCCGCCCAAGCTGTTGGCGACATCGGATCTGTCCGGGGTCGTGCTTGCCATCCCCGAACTGGGTTGGCGCAAAGGCGCGAACAGCACCGGTACTTTGATTGCCGACGTCACGTTGGGCGACCAGCTGAGCGTCGACTCCCTGCGTGTAGATGCGGCGGGATTGCGTACCAATGCCTCAATCTCGTTCCGCGAAGACGGTGAATTTGACCGCGTCCGCTTTAGCTCGTTCGATCTGGGCAATTGGCTGGCCGTTCCGGCGGAACTGATCAGCCGGGGCGGGGCGGTGCCGGATATTCGCGTTCTGGGCGGTGTCATGAATATGGGCGATGCAACCTTTGGCGAGGGCGGAGGTTCGGGCGGTGGCGGTCCGGGGCCAAAGCTGGATGTAACGCTGGATCGGCTGCAAGTGACCGAGACCGTGGCGCTGACCGGTTTCAAGGGGAACTTCCAGACCACAGGCGGTGTCACCGGCGGTTTCACGGCTGCCGTCAATGGCGGGGCCGCTGTGCGAGGGCAGGTGACACCGCGCAGCAACCGCAGTGCGGTCAGCCTGACGTCAAAGGACGCGGGGGCGGTGCTGCGATCAGCCGGGGTGCTGACGCAGGCGCGCGGCGGCGATCTTGACTTGCAGCTTGAGCCGGTGGCGGCCCCCGGCAGTTACGATGTGATCGTCAAGATCGTGAACACTCGCATTACCGACGCGCCCGCCATGGCGGCCCTGTTGAACGCCATCAGCCTTGTTGGCCTGCTGGATGAGATGGCGGGGCAGGGCATCTTCTTTTCGTCCATCGACAGCCGCATGCGGCTGACACCAACGGACATCAAGGTGCTAAGCGGCAGTGCCGTTGGCCCGTCCATGGGCCTGTCGTTTGATGGCACCATCGATACCGTCAACGGTATGCTGGACCTGCGCGGCGCGATCTCTCCGATCTATCTTGTGAATGCAATTGGCAGTGTTCTGACGCGCAAAGGCGAAGGCGTGATCGGCTTTAACTACAGGCTGACCGGACCGCTGAGCGCGCCGAAAGTATCGGTGAACCCGCTGTCAGGGCTGGCACCCTTGTTCTTACGTGACCTGCTGCGCCCACCGGCACCCAGGGTGTCCGACGGGCCAAATTCCCAGCCTCAGAAACCCGATGAGGTGAAACGCACCTATGGATCACCGCCAAGGGACAACTGATCCGGGGATATGGCCGAATCTGTTTTGGCCTTGTATGGCGCGGCCATGAAACTCAGCGATTTTGATTTCCACCTGCCCGAAGACCTGATTGCAACGCGGCCCGCCAATCCGCGATCCTCGGCGCGTCTGCTGGTGGCGCGGGGGGATGCGGTTTCGGACAGCCATGTGTTCGATCTGCCCGACTGGCTGCAACCCGGTGATCGGCTGGTGCTGAACGATACGCGGGTGATCCCGGCAAGACTCAGCGGCAGGCGTCATCGTGACAGCGCACAGGGCCCTGTGTCGGCCGCGATTGAGGCCACCTTGCTGGACCCGCAAGCCGATGGCAGTTGGGCCGCTTTGATCAAGCCGCTGAAAAAGGTCAAACCGGGGGAAGAGATCATCTTCTCGGACGATCTGACCGCAACATTGGACCGCGTGGAAGACGGGCAAGCCTATCTGCGGTTCAACCTGACGGGCGAGGATTTCGACACCGCGCTGGAACAGGCCGGTGCAATGCCCTTGCCGCCCTACATCGCCGCCAAACGCCCTGCGGACGAGCAGGACAAGACCGATTACCAAACCATCTGGGCGCGGAATTCAGGCGCGGTTGCCGCCCCGACGGCTTCGCTGCATTTCGACGAACCGCTGATGCAGGCGCTGAAGGAACGCGGTATCGAATTCAGCCATGTGACCCTGCATGTCGGCGCGGGCACTTTCCTGCCTGTGAAGGTCGAAGACGTGACCACCCACAAGATGCATGCCGAATGGGGCAGGGTCAGCGACACCGCCGCCGCCGAGATTCGTGCCACCAAAGCCGCAGGCGGGCGTGTCATCCCCGTAGGCACCACCGCGCTGCGTCTGATAGAAAGCGCCGCGCGGGGTGGTGAGATCCAGGCATGGGAAGGCGAGACCGATATTTTTATCTACCCCGGTTTCCAATTCCACGTCACCGACGCGCTGATGACCAACTTCCACCTGCCAAAATCCACCCTGCTGATGCTGGTCTCAGCCCTGATGGGCCAGGACCGGATGCGCGAGGTGTATGCCCATGCCATTGCACAGAAATATCGCTTCTTCTCATATGGTGACTCGTCGCTTTTGATCCCGTGAAGGACGCGTTTCGGGCCGCAAACGACAGGAAAGTCGTAGACAAGCGCGACCAGAGCGTTTTTTGATCGCACCAACGAATCCAAGTTAAGAACGGCATTTCATCGGAGGCCCCAATGTTTCAGGTCCTGTCCAGCGCGTGGGCGCTGTTGCTCGGAATGGGTCTTTTGATGATCGGCAACGGCCTGCAGGGCACCATCCTGGGCGTTCGTGGCGAGATCGAAGGGTTCTCGACACTTCAGATGTCCTTTGTGATGTCGGCGTATTTCCTTGGGTTCCTGGGCGGATCGCGCCTGACGCCCGAGATGATCCGCAGGGTCGGGCATGTCCGAGTTTTTGCCGCGCTGGCCTCATTCATCTCGGCCGTGATGATCATGTATCCGATGCTGACCGACCCGATTGCATGGGTTCTGGGCCGCGTCGTGATCGGGTTCTGTTTCTCGGGTGTGTATGTCACTGCTGAAAGCTGGCTGAACAACGCAGCCAGCAATGAAAACCGTGGTCAGGCCCTGTCGCTGTATATGATCGTCCAGATGACTGGGATCATCAGCGCGCAAGGGCTTGTTTTGCTGGGCGATCCGGCGGGCTATGAAACATTCGTCATCGCCTCGATCCTGGTTTCGGTCTCGTTTGCGCCCATTCTGCTGTCAATTTCCCCCACACCGGCCTTCGACACCACCAAACCCATGACCCTGCGCGAGTTGATGGGGAAATCGCCCCTGGGCTGCGTCGGCATGTTCCTGCTGGGCGGCGTATTCTCGGCCCAGTTCGGGATGGCACCAGTCTATGGCGCACGCGCCGGGCTGACATTGGTCGAAATCTCATCCTTCGTGGCCGCGTTCTATATTGGGGCAGTGGTTCTGCAATATCCGCTGGGCTGGTTCTCGGACCGGATGGATCGCCGCGTTCTGATCATGCTTGTTTCGGCTGGCGGCGGCATCGGTGCTGTGGTTGGAATGATCTTTGGTCTGGCATTCCCGGTTCTGCTGGGCGCTGCCTTCCTGATCGGCGGCATGTCCAACCCGCTCTATTCGCTGCTGATTGCCCACGCCAACGACTTTCTGGAGCATGAGGACATGGCGGCGGCCTCGGGCGGGCTGATCTTCATCAACGGTCTGGGCGCAATTGCAGGTCCGCTGATCACCGGCTGGCTGATGGGTGATGCCATTTTCGGGCCGCAGGGCTTCTTCCTGTTTATCGCCGCCCTGTTGTTCATGACCGCAGTCTATGCGCTCTACCGGACGACGCAGCGCCCGACTGTGCCTGTCGACGAAACCGGCACCATGTCCCCGCTTTATCCCACCGCGTCGCCGGTTGCGCTTGAAGTGGCACAAGAGGTGGCCATCGAGGCCGCCGAAGCTGAACAGGATACGCAGGAAGTCGCTTAAGACACGTAAATATGTCGCTAATGTTGCAATATTTTACTGTTACAATTCTGTAAAACAGCCTTAAATGACGTTACGTCCCTGGGGAGGGCACAAGTTGGAGTTTAGGGCAATGGTAGGGCCTGAAGACGTATTGAGTTATTGGTTAGATGAAGTTGGTCCCAAAGGTTGGTATCTACAGGATGACGCGTTGGACGCGGAAATCCGGGACCGTTTCCAGACAACATGGGAGGCCGCAACCGAAGGGACATTCTCTCTTTGGCTGACCTATCCCAGCGGGGTGTTGGCCTACATCATCCTGACCGACCAGTTTCCACGCAACATGTTCCGAGGCAGCGCAAAAGCCTTTGCAACGGACAAGGCGGCGCTTACCGCCGCCAAATGTGCGGTGGACAAGGGTTGGGATATGAGGATCGATGAACCGGCCCGGCAGTTCTTTTATCTGCCCATGATGCATTCGGAAAACCTGTGCGATCAGGAACGCTGTGTGCGCCTGATGTGCCAGAACCTCAGCAGCAACCCGGGCAATCTGTTACATGCTCGGGCCCATCGTGAGGTGATCCGCAAATTCGGCCGGTTCCCCTATCGGAACGAGGCACTGTCGCGCCACTCGACCGAACATGAGACAGCATATGTCAACATGGGCGGCTACGGCACAACAGTGCGCGAGCTTCAGGCGGCGAGTTAAGTCTCGGGGACGCATCCTCTGATGGCAAGGACCCGGTCGGCGACAACGTCGCCCGAGGTCTGAATGGCTTTTTCGATCAACAGGTCCGGTTGCTCTGCCAGGTCAGAGAACCGGGCCTGAGTTGTTTGCAGCTTGTCCTCGATCGCGTTCAGCCGGTTCAGCGCCGACTTAATCCGGCGCGACGTGGCGATGTCGATAACGCTGCCATCGGTAGGCAGGGCTGCAAGCTCGCTGCGCAAAGCCGCCAGTTCCCCCCGGATACCTTGTGCTTCGTCCCGCAGAGGTGTCACAACCTGCAGTGTTTCGGCGAAATCGGTTGTGACATTCTCGACGCTCGAGGCCAGCTTCCATCCCAGAAACAGGCAAAGCGCCACCAGAATCAATGTGGCGTTGAGCAGGGCAAGAAATAGATCTTTCATAGTTTTGGCCATGGTAAGCCTTTCGAATGACTTGTGATTAGGAAAGCGGCGCCACTGTAGGCTGTTCTTTTCTAGCCTTTGGGATGGCGCGGGTATAGGCTGAAAACAGCGCAATCCTGCCACTGTTTACCCTGCGTCGCTTTTGTCGCGGGTAGGGTGTGTTGATGCGTTCTGAAAAATAGTTTAATGGTAAACTAAATTTCATCCGACCTGCGCCGAGAGGGACACATGGCAGCACAATCTTTTGATCTGATCGTAATCGGGGCAGGCCCCGGAGGCTATGTTGCTGCCATCCGCGCGGCGCAGCTGGGGCTGAAAACCGTTGTGGTCGAGCGTGAGCATCTGGGTGGTATCTGCCTGAACTGGGGTTGTATCCCCACCAAGGCGCTGCTGCGCTCGTCCGAAGTGTTCCATCTGATGGAGCGGGCCAAGGATTTCGGCTTGAAAGCGGACAAGATCGGCTATGATCTGGATGCGGTTGTCAAACGGTCGCGCGGTGTTGCAGGGCAGCTTTCCGGCGGCATCGGGCACTTGCTGAAGAAAAACAAAGTGTCCGTGATCATGGGCGAGGCCACGATCCCCGCCAAGGGCAAAGTGACCGTCAAGACAGACAAAGGCACCGAAGAACTGACGGCCAAGAACATCGTGCTGGCCACCGGCGCACGGGCGCGCGAACTGCCGGGGCTCGAGGCTGACGGCGATCTGGTCTGGACCTACAAACACGCGCTGCAACCGCCCCGGATGCCGAAGAAACTGCTGGTCATCGGGTCGGGCGCCATCGGCATCGAATTCGCCAGTTTCTACAATACGCTTGGCGCGGATACGACTGTGGTCGAGGTGATGGACCGAGTCCTGCCTGTCGAGGACGCCGAAATCAGCGCCTTCGCCAAGAAAGCCTTCACCAAACAAGGCATGACCATCATGGAAAAAGCGATGGTCAAGCAGCTGGATCGCGCCAAGGGCAAGGTCACAGCGCATATCGAGGTCAAGGGCAAGGTCGAGAAACACGATTTCGACACCGTGATCTCTGCCGTTGGTATCGTGGGCAATGTCGAGAACCTGGGGCTAGAGGCTCTGGGTGTCAAAATCGACCGCACCCATGTAATCACAGACGAATATTGCCGCACGGGGGTCGAGGGTCTCTATGCCATCGGCGACATCGCCGGCGCGCCTTGGCTGGCCCATAAAGCCAGCCACGAGGGCGTCATGGTCGCGGACCTTATCGCGGGCAAACACGCACATCCGGTCAAACCCGAAAGCATCGCGGGCTGCACCTATTGCCAGCCGCAGGTTGCATCGGTCGGTTACAGCGAAGCCAAGGCCAAGGAACTGGGCTATGACATCAAAGTCGGCCGCTTCCCCTTCATCGGCAACGGCAAGGCCATCGCGTTGGGAGAGCCCGAGGGCCTGATCAAAACCGTTTTCGACGCCAAGACCGGAGAACTTCTGGGTGCCCACATGATCGGCGCAGAAGTGACCGAACTGATCCAGGGTTACGTGGTTGGTCGACAGCTGGAAACAACCGAAGAAGATCTGATGAACACCGTCTTCCCGCACCCAACGCTGTCCGAGATGATGCACGAAGCCGTGCTGGATGCCTACGGGCGTGTGATCCATATGTGAGAAAAGGGGGCTCTGCCCCCGCCGCGGCAAGCCGCGACTCCCCCGAGGTATTTTCAAACAGAAGAAGCAGGGGATCCGTACTTCTTCTGTTCCCAAATACCTCGGAGCGCGAGGCAGAGCCTCGCAAAAGACTCTTACTTATTCAAAGCGTCCAGAATGCGGGCCCAGGAGCGGATACCTTTGTGGAAGCTTTTGACGTCGTATTTCTCGTTGGGTGAGTGAATGGCGTCGTCGTCATTTGCATAGCCGACCAGCATCGAATCCAGCCCGAGCACGGTGTTGAAGTATCCGACAACCGGAATCGATCCGCCCATTCCGGTAAAGACGGCCTCGCGGTCCCATTCATCTGACAGCGCACCGCGCGCGGCTTCGAATTCGGGGCGGTCCAGGTTCATGACCGAAGCGGGTGAGCCTTCAAGGTCATTGTCCCACGTGACTTTGGCGTCCGGCGACAGGCGGTCAGCGACATGTTTGCGGATTTTCTTGCGCAGGGCGTCCGGGTCCATGTCGCCAACAAGGCGGCAGGTGATCTTGCAATGCGCCTCGGACGGGATCACCGTTTTGGACCCTGCGCCGTTGTACCCGCCCCAAAGGCCGTTGACCTCAAGCGTCGGGCGCGCCCATTGCTGTTCGAGGGTCGAGTAGCCTTTTTCCCCATGGGGCTGGCTGTAGCCTACCGAGTTCAGATAGTCGGCTTCGTCAAAGCCGCAGTTTTCCCACTGGCGCAGCTGCTCGGCAGGAACCTCGTGCACGCCTTCGTAGAACCCCTCGACCGCGACGCGTCCGGTTTCATCGTCGTAAAACGAGGCGATGATCTTGGACAATTCGCGCAGGGGGTTCAGCCCCGGGCCGCCGTAATGGCCGGAATGCAGGTCGATGCGCGGGCCGATGATGGTGAATTCGTCCTTCAGCATCCCGCGCAGTTGCGATGAAATCGAGGGCACGCCGCGTGACACCATCGAGGTGTCACAAACCAATGCCAGATCGGCCTGCAATTCTTCTTTGTTGGCCTCAAGAAAGGGCACCAGCGAGGGCGAACCCGATTCTTCCTCACCTTCGAAAAAGAAGGTGATGCGGCAGGGCAGGGTGCCGTGAACGGCTTTCCAGGCGCGGCAGGCTTCGACAAAGGTCATCAACTGACCTTTGTCATCCGACGACCCTCGTCCCCGAATGACCGGGCCGTGTTCGGTGTCTTCAATCGCCGGATCGAAGGGATCGCGGTTCCACAGGTTCAGGGGATCAACCGGTTGCACATCGTAGTGGCCGTAGAACAGCACATGCGGACCGTCCAAATCCTCACCCACATGTCCGACAACCATGGGATGCCCCGGGGTTTCGCGTTTTTCGGCCTTGATACCGATGCTTTGCAGATCGGCCACAAGCCAGTCGGCGGCCTGATCCACGTGCTCTTTGAAGGCGGGGTCGGTCGAGATGGACGGGATGCGCAACAGCTCCATCAACCGGTCGATCGAAGTTTGCAGATCGGAATCGATCCGGCTCAGCACGGCGTCTAGCGACATAACAGGGCTCCTGCGTGATTTTGGATTGTGGCGAACCTACCAGCGTGGCCGCTGCCGTCCAGAGGCGTTGAGGTGGAATTTGTGCTATCATTGGAAACCGGGCGGGCTAAGACACGGGGCCTGCGTCGTTTCCTCGCGTCTGGGGGGCGTAACTATACTTGCTCGACCCGAATGAAGTTTATATTTGATGCAGGTCAAAGTTAGGTTCTTCCGTTCGCCTGTAGTCAGGTAGGACAAAGGAACGAAAAACCGCCGAAACGCTTTAGGCTGTGACAGGTGGTGGAATACGCGCTTAGGGTGGGTGTATCACCTTGGGTGAATTAGGAGGGTCCGGTGGACTATACTGCTCAGCTCGATACAGCGATTGCCAGGCTGCATGACGAAGGACGTTACCGGACCTTTATCGACATCGAACGTCGGAACGGGCATTTCCCGCACGCGGTTCGCACCCGTCCTGATGGATCAACGCAGAACATCACTGTGTGGTGCGGCAATGACTATCTGGGCATGGGCCAACACCCGGTTGTTCTGGAGGCGATGCATGAGGCTGTCGATGCGGCTGGTGCAGGCTCGGGCGGGACGCGCAATATCTCGGGCACCACGGTCTATCATAAACGGCTTGAGGCCGAACTGGCAGATTTGCATGGCAAGGAATCGGCCCTGCTGTTCACCAGCGCCTATATCGCCAATGACGCGACGCTTTCGACTCTGCCCAAGCTGTTCCCCGGTCTGATCATCTATTCCGATGCGCTGAACCATGCCTCGATGATCGAAGGCGTGCGCCGCAATGGCGGGGCCAAGCGCATCTTCCGCCACAATGACGTCGCCCATCTGCGCGAACTGCTGGAAGCGGATGATCCCAATGCGCCCAAGCTGATCGCTTTTGAGTCGGTCTATTCCATGGATGGCGATTTCGGCCCGATTGAAGAGATCTGCGACCTGGCCGATGAATTCGGCGCCCTGACTTATATCGACGAGGTCCACGCAGTTGGCATGTACGGCCCGCGCGGCGGTGGCGTGACCGAGCGTGATCGTCTGGCCCATCGTATCGACATTATCAATGGCACGCTGGCCAAAGCCTATGGTGTCATGGGCGGCTATATTGCGGCCAGCGAGAAGATGTGTGACGCCGTGCGCTCTTACGCGCCAGGCTTCATCTTTACCACGTCTTTGCCGCCTGCGGTTGCGGCAGGGGCGGCTGCCTCGGTGGCGCATCTGAAAACGGCCCCTGAGCTGCGCGAACAGCACCAAACTCAGGCCAGTATCCTGAAGCTGCGCCTGAAAGGGCTGGGCCTGCCGCTGATCGACCACGGCAGCCATATCGTCCCGGTCATCGTCGGGGACCCTGTGCACACCAAAATCCTCAGCGACCGGTTGCTTGAGGATTATGGCATCTATGTGCAACCGATCAATTTCCCGACCGTCCCGCGCGGGACCGAGCGTTTGCGGTTTACCCCGTCTCCGGTGCATGGACCGGGCGAATTGAACCGTCTGGTGCAGGCCATGGACGAACTTTGGTCACATTGTGCGCTAAATCGCGCCGAACTTGCCGGATAACCTCACGCCAAAGTGTGCAACTTATTTGCCACGTGTTAAGCTTACGCTAACAAAAGTGACGGACGAATCGTTATGGGGGCGATTCGCCGTTAGCGCGAAACGCGTGACAGGCAGAATGGGGCAGCAGGATGATTGGGCGCAGATCACAGCGCGAAGCCGAGGAAGGTGTAGACGTCAGACCCAAAGGGTTTGACGATTACGAGGTTCGGCTTGGTGATCGAATGCGCGGCGAGCGTGCCACCATGGGCAAATCGCTTCTGGACGTTCAGCGCGAGCTTCGGATCAAAGCCAACTACATCGCTGCCATTGAAAACGCCGACCCCGACGCATTTGACACACCCGGCTTCATCGCCGGGTATGTGCGTTCCTATGCCCGTTATCTGGGTATGGACCCCGACGAAACCTTCGCCACCTTCTGCGCAGAAAGCGGGTTCGAGGTGGCACATGGGATGTCCGCTCAGGCGTCGGTGGTGCGCAAACCCTCGGGCGATTTGCCCGCGCGCGGACCGATGGGGCGTGACCCCTTCATTTCGCCCAACACGCCCTACATTCCTGGCAAGGAATCTCTGGTCAGTCAGATCGAACCGCGCGCCATCGGGTCGTCACTGGTGCTGTTGGCGCTGATCGGTGGTATCGGCTATGGCGGCTGGTCCGTTCTGAACCGGATCCAGCAGGTGCAGGTCAGCCCGGTTGAACAGGCCCCCGTCGTGCTGTCTGATCTTGATCCGCTGGATGCCGCCCGCAGCGTCTCGCCTGAGGTCGAAACAGCAGAAGCACCCAGTGTCGAGGCGCTGGACCGTCTGTACCGCCCGCAGGCCTTGGATGTTCCGGTTCTGGTGGCGCGCGATGCACCGATCTCAACGCTCGATCCGCGTGATGTGGGCACGTTCCGCCCGCCTGAACTGCCCGAGGTTGTAGTGGCCGACATCCATACCGTGGAACGCCCGGCCTTGCCGCAGGTTGTCGAACAGATCGACACCACGCTGAAGATCGTGGCCGTTGATCCGGCCTGGATGCGGGTCACAGCCGCTGATGGCAGCGTGATATTCGAAGGTACACTGGGCACGGTCGAACAGGGCAATGTGTTCGAAGTGCCGCTGACCGAAGAACCGCCGCAGCTGCGTGCTGGCGCTTCGGGTTCGGTCTATTTCTCGATGAACGGCAAGCATTACGGCCCCGCCGGTGCACCGGGCACCGTGGCGAAAGGCGTTGTCCTGTCCAAGGATGCGGTGTCCGAGGTTTATGCCGAAGCCGATCTTGAGGCCGAGCAGAACAGCGCCCTGAAACAATTCGTGGCCGAGCTGCAGACCGAGGTCGCGGAACAACCGTCCGAGTGATCTAGCCATTGCGGTACCCCGGTTCGCGGACTATCTAATGTCGCAACCCAGCTAGACGCGGACAGGTTCTCATGTCTCTTAATCATGTACGCCCTTGGCGCGACATTTATCGCCGCAAATCCCGTCAGATCATGGTCGGCAATGTGCCGGTTGGGGGCGACGCGCCCATCGCCGTGCAGACCATGACCAATACCCTGACCACGGATGTGGCTGCGACGGTTGCGCAGGTGCAGGCGGCAGCCGAGGCTGGTGCGGATATCGTTCGCGTGTCGGTCCCGGATGAGGCATCCGCGAAAGCGCTGAAAGAGATCGTGCGCGAAAGCCCGGTGCCGATTGTGGCCGACATCCACTTTCACTACCGTCGAGGCATCGAAGCCGCCGAGGCGGGTGCCGCCTGTCTGCGGATCAATCCCGGCAATATCGGGGATGAAAAGCGCGTCAAAGAGGTGATCAAAGCCGCCCGCGACCACAATTGCTCGATCCGCATTGGGGTGAACGCGGGGTCTTTGGAAAAGCATCTGCTTGAGAAATATGGCGAGCCGTGCCCCGAGGCGATGGTTGAAAGCGGGTTGGAGCATATCCGTATCCTGCAAGACAACGACTTCCACGAGTTCAAGATCAGCGTGAAGGCCAGCGATGTTTTCCTGTCGGCAGCCGCCTATCAGGGCATTGCCGAGGCCACAGACGCCCCGATCCATCTGGGTATCACCGAGGCCGGTGGGCTGGTCAGCGGCACCATCAAATCCGCCATCGGTCTGGGCAATCTGCTATGGATGGGCATTGGCGACACGATCCGCGTCAGCCTGTCCGCGGATCCGGTGGAAGAGGTCAAGGTCGGCTTTGAAATCCTGAAGTCATTGGGCCTGCGCCATCGCGGCGTCAACATCATCTCGTGCCCGTCCTGCGCACGGCAGGGATTTGATGTGATCAAGACGGTCGAGGCGCTGGAACATCGGCTGGAACACATCAAAACGCCCATGAGCCTGTCGATCATCGGCTGCGTCGTCAACGGCCCGGGTGAGGCGCTGATGACCGATGTGGGCTTTACCGGCGGCGGGGCGGGCTCCGGCATGGTCTATCTGGCGGGCAAGGCCAGCCACAAGATGTCGAACGATCAGATGATCGATCACATCGTGGAAGAGGTCGAGAAGAAAGCCGCCGAACTGGATGCAGCGGCAGAGGCGGCGGAGTAGCCTTCTGTCCCACAAAGGGAGGATTGGCATGTATCTCAAGGCAATTGAACAGGGCGGTGTGGCCGTCGTCACAGGGGCGGCCAGCGGTGTGGGCCGTGTATCGGCCATCCGGTTCGCGCAGGCGGGTCTTAGCGTCATTCTGGCCGATCTGCCCGGTGAGCCGCTGGATGAGGCCGTGGCCGAGGTTCGTGGCCATGTTGCGGACGAAGCCCAGGTGTTTGCTGTTCCGACTGATGTCACCAAGCAGGAAGACATCAATGCGCTGGCCGACAAAGCTTTTGCCACGGGGCCGGTCGCCGTTTTGATGAACAATGCCGGTATCAGCCTGCCGACCAAGACATGGTCCGAGATGGAAAACTGGCTGAAACTGCTTGAGGTTAACTTTCTGGGTGTTCTGCGCGGGGTACAGGCCTTTGTTCCGCGCATGATCGAGGCCGGCCGCCCCGCCGTCGTGATCAATACCGGCTCGAAGCAGGGTATTACCACGCCACCCGGCAATCCGGGCTACAATGTCAGCAAGGCGGCTGTGCGCGTTCTCAGCGAACAATTGGCGCATGAATTACGGCAGGCCGAGGCCCCGATTTCGGTGCATCTGTTCGTTCCCGGTTTCACATATACCGGCATGATCGCGGCGTTCCTTCCGGAAAAACCCGATGCCGCCTGGACCAGCGAGCAGACGGTGGATCATTTCATCAGCCGTATGTCAGAAGGTGCGTTCTACATTCTTTGCCCGGACAATGACGTGGACAGCACCCGCGACAACCGCCGGATCGAGTGGAATACGGTCGACCTGACCGAAAACCGCCCGGCTTTGTCACGCTGGCACCCGGATTATGCGGAGAAATTCGCCGAGTTTGAAAAGACCGGCAAAAAGAATTGACCGCAGAACTGGACGCGAACGCAAAGGCTGCGGATTGGCCCCTACATCTTTCCTGCGGTGTGCCTGACGTCGTCCTAGGTATTTTTCCACGACGACATTCTTTCGCCTGAATTGCCTTTAATGACTGTTCTGAAATCGAGCAGTTCAAAGGCGTTTTTCATGAAATTTATTTCCTGCGTCACCGCAGTCTCCTGCCTCGTTCTGGGCGCGTGCAGCAACGGTTCGGGTGAGCTGGACCGGTATCCACGGGATGTGAATATTCCGATCCCAGCAACGGTTGCCCAAACCCAATTGCGCTACCTGTCTGCGGACCTTGCACCCGGTACTGACCGGGTCACAGTTTCAAGCATCATTGTGACCTTGTCTCCGGGCGGGCAGGGAAAGCCACCAAAAGACAAACCGCTGGTTCTGGCTGATCCGAATTTGGCCGCGCGCGTCGCGGTATCCTTACGAGACGGCAGCGACGCGAAGGCGGCAATGGCTGTGGCGCAGCAGGTTGCACGTTCAACTTACTGCCGATCCGGTCCGATTGCTCCGAACAATGGGGTGCGGCGCATCTCGAACCCTCAGGACATCCAGGCTGTGCTGGCCGAAAGCCGCAAGCAGGGGCGCGATGTTATCCCCACCAGCGTGAAGGGAACCGCTGTGCCGGCTGCACAGTTCCGTTCCGATGGTACGAACCGGTGGGTGGTCTGGCTGACGTGCGACGCACCATTTCCCTATTGAGTGGGTGCCACGAACATCTATCGGAGGAGGCGGGATGCCCGCCTCCAGACGGTTCGTTCAGCCCCGATCCGCGCGAACCCCATCCGCAATCTGTTGCATTTGATCGGCGGGCAGGAAGCCGCGCAGCATTTCGGTGCCCAGAACAAACGAAGGCGTGCCCGAAATCTGCATCCGCTGCGCCAGAGCGCGAGTGTGCTGGATTTCTTCGGTGACCTGATCGCTATCCATTGCGGCGATGATCGCGTCGCTGTCCAGCCCCAGACCGTCCGAGATACGGCGCAAGGTCACTTCGGACGGCTCGCCGCTGAATTCAAGCAGGGCGTCGTGGACCTGTTTATACGCATCAGCGCCCGCCACATGTTTGGTGGCCACGGCAAAGCGCGAGGACAGGACCGAGGCGTCGCCAAGGATCGGGAATTCTTTGATCACCAGCCGGATGTTGCCATCAGCTTCCAGCAACTGTGCCACTTCGGGCACCGCGCGACGGCAATAGCCGCAGCGATAGTCCATGAACTCGACCAGAGTGATATCTCCGTCCGGGTTGCCGCCGACCCAGCTGAAACCGTCATTGAACAACTCATCCGAGTTGGCCGCGACCAGTTCCTTGTCCGCGGCAGCTTCGGCGGCGGCGTTGCGCTGTTCCAGAATGTTGATCGCTTCCAGAATGACCTCGGGGTTTTCCAGAAGGTACTCACGGACCTGGGCGCCAAATTCGGCGCGCTCGGTCTCGGTCATGGCGTTCAGGTCCAGCGCCTGTGCCGGGCCTGTGATCAGGGAAAGCCCCAGAAGGGCGGGTGCTGCATGTCTGAGGATCATTTCCTGTTCCTTTTTGCTTTCTTTGCGCGTTCCGAGGCAATCAACACATCCTGTGCCCTTTGCCAACCCGGAGAGCCCTCGGGCAATTGCCCGACGGCGCGCCTTGCGTGGATCCCCGCATCGGCCAACCGGCCTTGCAGGGCATATCGTTCCGCGGTGACGGTCGCCGCCATCCCGTTATTTCCAACCTGCGAATAGGCGAGGCCCAGGTCGCGCATCAGGCGGGCGTTTCGAAAATCACGCGCCCGCGCTTTTTCAAGCACGCCCAAAGCCTCGTTAGTCTTGCCTTGCGCCAGCAATGCGCGCCCGTATCCGGCTAGAATCAATGAATCATTCGGAGCCATCTCGACCGCTTGCCCATAAGCTTGAACAGCCTCGGACAATTGTCTGTTTTCCAACAGGATTTGCCCCTTGAGCTCGTAGTAGAACGGATCGTCCGGGCGAATGGCC
This sequence comes from Ruegeria sp. N4, assembly GCF_056531425.1. Taxonomy (NCBI): domain Bacteria; kingdom Pseudomonadati; phylum Pseudomonadota; class Alphaproteobacteria; order Rhodobacterales; family Roseobacteraceae; genus Ruegeria; species Ruegeria sp. N4. The sequence continues at coordinate 737,288 of NZ_JBQFLT010000001.1, read as the reverse complement.
AGCGCTTCGTCAATGGCTGCGCGGGCGCGGGCGAGGTTGCGGTTTTGGTGATGGGCCGACGCCTCGCGCATCATGCGAATGTCGCGGTCGGTTTCCTCTTTGGCGCGGCGCAAGGTCCATGTGGGTGAGCGCAGAAAGGCCGAAAGCTTGCCCTTGACCCGCGCGAACCAGTAGTCGGCATTGGCGTTGGGCTCGGCCTTGTCTCCGAATTCCTCCAAAAACGCCTCGGCTGCGCGCAGACGTTCGCGGCTGGTGGGGTGAGACCGCATATAGGGGTCCTGATTGGTCAGGCTCAGCAGTTCCTGCCCGGCGAATTTGCGATGCAGCGTGACCATGCCGCTGGGCGAAATCCCGGCCCATCGCAGATAACTGGCGGCGCTTCGGTCGGCTGAGGCTTCTTCGGCCCGTGTATGACCCAGAAAGCTGCGTATGGCGGAACCTTGAACACCAGCGGCAATCCCGGCTGCGGCTTCCCCACCGCCAGCGACGGCGGCGATCAGGGCCAAGGCGGTGCCCAGGCCCGCATTGCGGTTTGCCGCCCGCAGGTTCTCGGCACGACGGGCGAGGTGCCCGTTGGCGATGTGCGCGGCCTCGTGTGCGATCACCGCTTGCAGCATTTCGGGGCTGTCGACACCCAGAATCAGACCGTAATTCAGGTAGATGGCGTTGTAGTCGATGACAAAGGCGTTGAACGTGCTGTCATTGACCACCAGAATCCGAACCCGGTTGGTGTTCAGACCGGCGGCGCGCAGTACCGGAAAGGCCAGCTCTCGCAGCCCATATTCGATATCGGGGTCGCGGATCAGGCTTTGGGCATGGCTTTGCGCTGCGGCCGTCAGCCAAACGACAGCCGCCAGTATCAGGGCCGGGATTGACGCCAGCCGGGATACGCGTTCAAAAGCCATGGCTGCAACATGGGAGATGGGCATGAGAAACTCAACCCGGTCCGGGGTCGATCCGTTTATTGTGATGGACGTGATGGAGGCCGCGCGCAAAGCGGAAGAGGCCGGACGCCACATCATCCACATGGAGGTCGGCCAACCCGGAACCGGTGCCCCCAAAGGCGCGACCGAAGCTTTGGCCAAGGCGACGCAGCAAGGGCCATTGGGCTATACGGTGGCTTTGGGCCTGCCCGCGCTGCGGCAGCGGATCGCGCGGATGTATGGCGAATGGTACAATGTCGATCTGAAACCCGAGCGCGTGGTGATCACGCCCGGCTCATCCGGCGGGTTTCTGCTGGCTTTCACCGCGCTTTTTGACAGTGGCGACCGCGTGGGAATTGGCGCGCCGGGTTATCCGTCTTATCGACAGATCCTGAAGGCCCTTGGCTTGGTACCGGTCGATCTGCCGACTGCGCCTGAAAACCGGCTGCAACCGGTGCCCAGCGATTTTGCCGGGCTGGATCTTCAGGGCCTGATGGTCGCGTCCCCGGCCAATCCAACCGGCACCATGCTGGATCACGCGGCTATGGGTGCGCTGATCGACGCAGCACAGGGGCAGGGCGCATCATTCATCAGCGACGAAATCTATCATGGGCTGGAATATGAGGCCAAAGCCGTCACCGCGCTGGAACTGACGGATGAGTGCTATGTGATCAATTCCTTCTCCAAGTATTTCTCGATGACCGGCTGGCGGGTCGGCTGGATGGTGGTCCCGGAAGATCAGGTGCGCGTGGTCGAACGGATTGCTCAGAACATGTTCATCTGTGCGCCCCATGCCAGTCAGGTGGCCGCGCTGGCCGCAATGGATTGCGACGAAGAACTGCAGGCCAATCTGGATGTCTACCGTCAGAACCGTATGCTGATGCTGGACGGGTTGCCCAAGGCCGGATTCACCAATATCGCGCCGCCGGATGGGGCGTTTTATGTCTATGCCGACGTCTCGGACCTGACCGACGACAGCCGCGCCTTTGCGGCAGAGATTCTGGACAAGGCCGGCGTTGCGGTCACGCCGGGGCTGGATTTCGACCCCGCGCGCGGTCACACGACCCTGCGGTTCTCTTACGCGCGGGCCACTGCCGATATCGAAGAGGGGCTATCGCGGCTGCACAGATTCATGTCCGAACGCGGTGCCTTGGCCGAACAGGTCTGACCCGTTCACAAAAGGCCCCGCGTGGTATAGGCTGCCAGCCAAACGATCTCGGGAAAACTTGAGGCCATGAGCAGGATTTTCTTTTGCATCGCCCTGATCTGGGCGCTCGCCAGTGCTGCGTTTGCGCAGGATTTCAATGCGCTGGCGCGTATTCAGCCGGATCAAAGCCGCATCGTGGATACGGGGCGCACGGGTGTCCGCGTCGATCTGGGCCTCAGCCAGGGGGTGCCGTACCGCATCTTTACCCTGCGCGATCCCTATCGCATGGTCATGGACTTTCAGGAGGTCGACTGGAGCGGCTTGAACCGTGACGATTTCCTGCAATCGGACCGGATCAGCGGCGTGCAATTTGGGGCTTATGTGCCCGGTTGGTCACGTCTGGTGCTGGATCTGGGTGCGCCTATGGCGGTGGACACGGCCGAGATGAAGATCGACCAAAACGCAGGCACGGCAGTACTGTCGCTGAACCTGAAGGGGGTCGATTTTGACGCCTTCAATGCCACGGCAGGCGTGCCGCACAATCCCGGTTGGGATTTGCCGGAACCGGCGGTGACCGCCAAAGTGGTCCCGCCAAATGCAGATCGACCGCTGCGGGTGATGCTGGATCCGGGCCATGGTGGTATTGATCCGGGGGCCGAGGTTGGCGGGATCGATGAGAAAACCATGATGCTGACCTTTGCCCGCGAACTGCGCGAGCTGCTTTTGCGATCAGGGGGTTACGAGGTTTATTTGACGCGAACCGGCGATCATTTCGTGTCGCTGGAACGCCGCATCGCTCTGGCGCATCAGGCGGGTGTGGATCTGTTTGTCTCACTGCACGCGGATTCACTGTCCGAAGGGCAGGCCCATGGCGCGGTGGTCTATACCCTGTCCGATGAAGCCTCGGACATGGCCAGTCTGAAACTGGCCGAACGGCATGATCGGGGGGATCTGCTGTCCGGCGTCGATCTGAGCGGGGCGGATGATCAGGTCACCGACGTTTTGCTGGATCTGGCGCGGCAGGAAACCCAGCCGCGCACGGATGCGCTGGCGCGGGCGGTTGCGAACGGCATGGCGCAGCAGGGGGGACCGATGAACAGCAAACCCTTGCGATCTGCCTCCTTCTCGGTGCTCAAGGCAGCCGATATCCCCTCGGTTCTGGTCGAGCTTGGATTTCTGTCCAGCCCCAGAGACCTGAAAAACATCAAAAATCCCGAATGGCGCGCCCAGATGGCGCTGGGGATTTATCAGGGGCTGGAAGACTGGCGGCAGCAGGATGTGATCAGACGATCCCTGATTGGACAGTGACCTGAGGGCGCAAAGCGGCTAGAATGCGCTTGTGGTTTTGACCCTTGGGCGGTGCGTCCCTATATAGGCGGCAGCGCGAGAAAAAGGCAGTAACGTGATCCGGTTCATTCTTTCGATTTTCGGGGCGATCTTCAGCCTCGTGACTTTGGGTATTTTCATGACCGCGCTGGTGATCGGCGCGGTATTCTGGATGTATGGCCGCGATCTGCCCAGCCATGAATCGCTGGCCCAATACAAGCCCCCGACGATCAGCCGGATTTACTCGGGCGAAGGCCAGTTGATCGACGAATTCGCGCAGGAACGTCGTTTGTTCACCCCGTCCGAGGAAATTCCCGATCTGGTAAAACAGGCCTTTATTTCGGCGGAAGATAAGAACTTTTACAGCCACCAGGGCTATGACCCGCGCGGAATCATCGCCGCCGGGGTCGAAGCTGTGCGCACGAAGGGTGAGACCGTGCGCGGGGCCTCGACCATCACGCAGCAGGTGATGAAGAACTTCCTGCTGTCCGGCGACCGTCGGGCCGAGCGCAAGATCAAGGAAATCATCCTCGCCACCCGGCTTGAGGATACGCTGGACAAGGAACAGATCCTCGAACTTTATATGAACGAGATCTTTCTGGGTCAGAACTCCTACGGCGTGACCGCTGCGGCGCAGACCTATTTCAACAAGACGCTGCAGGAACTGGCCCCGCATGAGGCCGCGATGCTGGCCGCGATGCCCAAAGCACCGTCTGACTATCACCCGGTTCGCCAAAAGGAACGCCTGCTGGCCCGCCGCAACTATGTGCTGCGCGAGATGAACCAGAACGGCTATATCGATCAGGCGACCTATGAGGTCGAGGTCGAAATGCCTCTGCGCTCGGTTCAAAACGGAGATTTCGAAAGTTTCCGTACCGCGCTGCCGCCGCGCGACTATTTCACCGATGAAATCCGCCGACAGCTGAGCGAGGATTTTGGTGAGGGTGAATTCTTTACCGGCGGCTTCACCGTCCGCGCCTCGGTTGACGAAGAGATGCAGGTCGAAGCCGCCCGCGCGTTGCGTGAAGCGTTGCAGAAATACGACCTGTCGCGCGGCCAATGGCGCGGAACCGGCGAGGTGATCCCAGAAGAACAATTGGCGGACGAGGCGCAGTGGCGTCAGGCGCTTGCGCTGATGGAAATCCCCCGCGACGTGGTGCTGCCGACCCAATGGTACCCGGCGGTTGTGATGGACGTGGCCGAACAGCAGTTGACGGTCGGGATCGAGGATGGCCCGTCCGATGGCACAATCCCGCGATCTGACATCAAATGGATGCAGGGCAACTTCTTCGACAATTTCAAACGCGGCGACGTGATCCTTGTCATGGCCGGGGAAGAGGGCCAATGGTCCGCCCGTCAGGTGCCCGAAGTGCAGGGCGGTTTTGTCGCGATGGATGTGAACTCGGGCCGTGTTCTGGCGATGCAGGGCGGGTTCTCGTATCAGGATACGGTGTTCAACCGCGCCACACAGGCGCAGCGTCAGCCGGGATCGTCCTTTAAGCCCTTCGTTTATGCTGCAGCGCTGGACAGTGGCTACAGCCCGGCAACCATCGTCGTGGACGCCCCGATTGAGGTGAACACGCCGCAGGGCCTGTGGCGACCCAAGAACTCGTCGAACAAATTTTACGGCCCGACGCCGCTGCGCACGGGGATTGAACAATCTCGGAACCTGATGACCATCCGTCTGGCGCAAGAGGTCACGATGCCCGTTGTCGCCGGATACGCGGAACGCTTTGGGGTCTATGACCGGATGGGCGCGTTTCTGGCCAACTCCTTGGGGTCCGAGGAAACCACGCTCTACAAAATGGTTGCCGCCTACGCGATGTTCGCCAATGGCGGTGAACGGGTCGAGCCCACTCTGGTCGACCGTATTCAGGACCGCTTCGGCAAGACGATCTATCGCCATGACGACCGGCAATGTCTGGATTGCAACTCGAGCTGGCTGGAGCCGGACGAGTCACCCACTATCGAGACCAACCGCTCTCAGGTCATGGATGCGATCACCGCGTATCAGCTGACGTCCATGATGAAGGGCGTTGTGGATCGTGGCACTGCGTCGCGCTATGTGAACCTGCCGGTTCCAACGGCGGGCAAAACCGGAACGACCAACGAGTCGAAGGACGCGTGGTTCATCGGCTTCACCTCGAACATCGTAGCCGGTTGCTATATTGGTTATGACCGTCCGCGTCCGATGGGCCGGGGGGCCTATGGCGGCACAATGTGCGGCCCGGTCTTCCAGAGCTTCATGGAAAAGGCCGTTGAGAAATACGGTGGCGGCCCGTTCGAAGTGCCCGAAGGTGGCCATTTCATCAAGATTGACCGCTTTAGCGGTGCGCGCCTGCCTGCGGATGCAACGGGCGACTATGTGGTGGCCGAGTATTTCCGGGATGGCGTCGATGGCTTCATCGACCGGATTTATGACGGTGGCTTTGCTATCGGCTCGGACCTGCCGCTGTTCGAAGAGGTTCAGCGCGCAGGCGTTCAGGTGCAGACCTCGACCGGTCAGACGGTTACGGTTGGGCCAAAGGCCACGCAAGGCGACGTGACGACGGGCGGGCTTTACTGATCCGCAGCCCTGAGAAATGAGTGCAAAAGATCGGCCTCGTCATCCCTTGTGACGAGGCCGTTTGACCTCCAGAAGATCGACATGGCGCATTTGGCTGCCGCCCATTGGGCAAGCCGTTCGCGCGAAACACCAAGAGCATCGGCATAGAGCGTCAGGCAGCGTTCGATCTGCTTTGACTGGCGCACCAAATCCGGCATTCCTTTCGGGTGACGGATTGCATTTGCCAGTTCAAATGCGGGATCGCCCAGATACCCTTTGGCATCAAACACACGTGGGCCGCTGTCTGTCAGGATGACGTTGTCCGGGTGCAGGTCGCCATGCAGCGGCTGGGATGTTGGTTGGGTTTCCAACAGATGCTTGGCCAGAGCGATGGCGCGCGTCATGTCCTGCGTCAGGGGCGTTGGGCATCCCGGGGCGAACCTGTATTGAAAGAGGGGTGTCATGACGTCGGCAAGCGGGCGCAGCCCTTGCAGTGTTGGTTGTGGCGATGCGTGTAACCTTGTGGCAGTTTCTGCCAGCGCGTTCAGAGCCTCAATCACCGCGCCTTGCCGGGCTATGTCACCGAGGGTTGGGCCCTCGAGCCATTCCATCAAAATCGCCGTTTCGGTTTCTCGCAGGATTGTAACGGCACCCCGGTCTTGCCATGCTCTCAACAGATCGGCCCCACAGGCTTCGTTGCCCCGATCGGCGCGGAGATAGAATTTCAGCGCGGCATCTGCGCCGCTCGCATCGCGCACCTTCCACACCCGCGCGGAACCGGTTTCGGCGACGGGGCTGACCATGGTCAGTTGCCAGCGATCCAGAATCTCTTGCGATGGGGCCTGCATTCACTTCTTGCCTGTCTTGTGGTGGCCTTCACCTCTTGCTATCACGCAGGCCTGATTGAGCAAGTTGGGACAAGACCATGCGCGCCGAAACCCAGAATATCGTGGCGGAAATCGAAAAGTCGCTGGAGCTGTTGGCGCAGCGCATGGACTATGAAACCGCACCGCACCGGCTTGAGGAATTCAACGCGCGCGTCGAGGATCCCAACCTGTGGGACAGCCCCGAAAACGCGCAGAAACTGATGCGCGAGCGTCAGATGCTGGTCGATGCGATTGAGACCTATGAGACCATCAAAACCGATCTCAGCGACAATATCGAGCTGATCGAACTGGGCGAGATGGAAGAGGACGAAGAGGTTGTTCAGGACGCCGAAGCGGCCATCAAGGCGCTCGGGGCCAAGGCGGCGAAGAAAGAGCTTGAGGCGCTGCTGGATGGCGAGGCCGACAGCAACGACACCTTCCTCGAGATCAACTCGGGCGCGGGTGGGACGGAAAGCTGCGACTGGGCCTCGATGCTGGCGCGGATGTATGTGCGATGGGCCGAAAAGAAAGGTTATACTGTCGAGTTGCAGTCCGAGACGGCGGGCGAAGAGGCGGGGATCAAATCTGCCGCCTACAAAATTTCCGGCCATAACGCCTATGGCTGGCTGAAATCGGAAAGTGGCGTGCACCGGCTGGTGCGGATTTCGCCTTATGACTCGGCGGCAAAGCGGCATACCTCGTTCAGCTCGGTCTGGGTTTATCCGGTGGTGGACGACAATATCGAGATCGAGGTGAACCCAGCCGATATTCGGATTGATACCTATCGGTCCTCGGGTGCGGGTGGTCAGCACGTGAACACCACCGACTCGGCGGTGCGGATCACGCACATTCCGACCGGGATTGTTGTGACGAGTTCCGAGAAATCGCAGCACCAGAACCGCGACATTGCCATGAAGGCGCTGAAATCGCGGCTGTATCAGCAAGAGCTGGACCGCCGGAATGCCGACATCAACGCGGCGCATGAGGCGAAGGGCGATGCGGGATGGGGCAACCAGATCCGGTCTTACGTCTTGCAGCCCTATCAGATGGTGAAAGACCTGCGGACAAACCATGAGACCTCGGACACCAAAGGTGTGTTGGACGGGGATTTGGACGGGTTCATGGCGGCGACGCTTGCGTTGAACGTGGCGGGCAAAAGCCGGTCCGAGGCGCAGGGCGACTAAGTGGGTCGGGGGCTCTGCCCCCGCCGCGGCAAGCCGCGACTCCCCCGAGATATTTTTAGCCAGATGAAGGGGATCCGGGCGGCACAGGCTGACCCGGGAAAGATGTATTTAAACAGTGGGTTTTATTGATCTTGCGGCCCGGCTAGGCTGATTGTGACGTGAGTTGCATTGCTGCCGGAGCCCATATGAACCTCTCAGACCATTCCGCGCGGACGCTGATTTCTGACCTGTCGCACAGGCGGGTGACAGCGGTCGAGGTGATGCGCGCGACGCTGGAGCGGATCGGGCAGGTGAATGGCGTGGTGAATGCCATTGTCGCCTTGCGGGACGAAGATGCGCTGTTGGCCGAGGCGCAGGCGATGGATGAAGGGCCCGTTCGCGGACCGCTGCACGGGGTGCCGATCGCAGTGAAGGATTTGGTCAACGTGGCGGGCGTCGTTTCATCGCAGGGGTCGCCTTTGTTCGATGGGTTTGTGCCTGACACGGATGATCTGATTGCGGCGCGGTTGCGTGCGGCGGGAGCGATCCTGATTGGCAAGACCAATACGCCGGAATTCGGGTTGGGCTCGCATACGTTCAATCCGGTCTATGGGGCGACGCGGAACCCATATGACGCCGCGCGCACCTGCGGCGGGTCCTCGGGCGGGGCGGCGGTGGCCTTGGCGACGGGGATGGTGGCGCTGGCCGATGGTTCGGACATGATGGGCAGTTTGCGCAACCCGGCAGCGTGGAACAATGTGTATGGCTTTCGGCCCAGCTGGGGGCGGGTGCCGTCGGACCCGGTTGGCGATGGGTTCTTGCATCAGTTGTCGACTTTGGGGCCGATGGCGCGCAGCCCGGAGGATCTGGGCCTGTTGTTGGATGTGATCTCGGGCCCCGATCCGCGCCTGCCTCTGGCTGCTTCAAGCGCACCGGTCTCACCGGTGGGACCCGCCGATCTGAGCGGCGTTCGGATCGGTTGGCTGGGCGATTGGGGCGGGGCGTTTCCGATGGAGGAGGGGGTTCTGGACCTCTGCCAAGTGGCCACGCGGGTCTTTGAAGACCTGGGGGCTGATGTCGAGCCTGTGCCGCCGCCCTTTGATGCCGAACAGATGTGGGACAGCTGGATCACTCTGCGATCCTGGTCGGTGGCTACGGGTCTGGAGCCCTTGTCCGGGCAACGCTCGGCCTTGAAGGACAGCGCGCAGTGGGAGTTGGACCGGGGCCTGACGCTGACCGCCATGCAGGTTCATCAGGCGAGCGTGGTGCGGTCCGATTGGTTCCGGACGGCGGCGGAGATGTTTCAAAGCTATGACGCGCTGATCCTGCCTGCCGCGCAGGTCTGGCCCTTTGCGGTTGAGACACCGTATCCGACCGAGATTGCCGGGCGTGCAGTGGACACTTATCACCGCTGGATGCACGTGACGGTGCCGGTCAGCCTGATTGGCTTGCCCTGTCTGGCGGTTCCAGCCGGCTTTGGGGCGCAGGGGCTGCCGATGGGCTTGCAACTGCTCGGGCCGCGCGGGTCGGACGCGCGATTGTTGTCACTGGGGGCGGCCTATCACGCCGCAACCGATTGGCCAAAAAGAAGACCGGCAATGCCATAGCGCCGGGCAGGGAGGGAGGAAACGAGATGGAGAAGCCTTTTGGCGTTCCACAGATGCAAGCGGTCAACACCGCGATGTTGCGCAGCGCTTTGCGACAGGCCTGGGCCGATTATCGCCGCGCGCCGGTGTTTGGTCTGATTTTTGCCGGGTTCTATGTTCTGGCCGGGTGGGCGATGGCCTGGGTGACGGTGCAAACAGGCACAACCTTTTGGCTGGTTCTGGCTGCCATCAGTTTTCCGTTGCTTGGACCTTTTGCAGCGGTGGGGTTGTATGAGGTTTCTCACCGGTTGGAACGGGGTGAACCACTTGATATGAAGGCGATTTTCGGGGTGGTGATACAGCAAAGCCGCCGTCAGCTGCCTTCGATCTGCGCCATTATTGTGGTGGTGTTTCTGTTCTGGTTCTTTCTGGGTCACATGATCTTTGCCCTGTTCATGGGGCTGTCGACCATGACGAACGTGTCCACGTCGATCGAGGTATTTCTGACGCTGAACGGATTGACGATGCTGGCCGTTGGCACCGTTGTTGGCGCTGTGTTTGCGACGCTTCTTTATATGATTTCCGTTCTGTCGATCCCGATGCTGCTGGACCGCGAGCTGGATTTTGTCACCGCCATGATTGCCAGCTTTACGTATGTTTCCGAAAACAAGGCCGTGATGCTGGCTTGGGGCGCTTTCATTGCCGTGCTGACATTTGTCGCCATGATTCCGTGGTTTCTGGGCCTGCTGATTGTCCTGCCACTGTTGGGGCACGCAAGCTGGCACCTGTATCGAGAAATCGCGCAAGCCGACAAGGCCGAGATCGCTAGCTGACAGCCAGCCCACCCGGCGCGGACAGCGTGCTGGATTTTATGGATTGCCGGGCCGTGTGGAACACGGCACCGGCGTTCTGGCCAAGGTGCTGCAACATGACCGGTTTGGGCTCCTGCGCCGTAGACGGCCGGATCACCGTGCCGCGCCAGTGATCTGCATCGGGGGTGATGACGTAGATCTTGCTGTTTGCCCCGCCGCGTTGGGATGTCAGGATCGAGACGTGATCCCCGGAACTGGCGGCGATGCCCTGAATCTCGCGGGCTTTTGGCGGTGCGCCGGGCATCAGGCCGCGCGGTGTGTATCCGCGGACCAACGTGCATTGCGGCAAACGGGTTGCGTACAGCATCGACACTTGCGGCGTAAGGGGCTGGCTTTCGACAACTGCATAGAAACCGGACGGAAAGGGGGTCGCGGCGCTGGGCTCGGACCCGGAGCCAAGAAACTGGGTCAGGACGGAACTGGCCGGGTGGCCCTCGGTCTTGGGAATGTCGTTCAGCGGTTCCAGAACAATTCGGGCATCAATGTCGAAGAACCGGCAGATGCGATCCAGCACGTCGGGGCGGGGAAAACTTTCACCTGCCAGATAGCGGTTGAACTGGGTCCGGTTGATCCCAAGTTTCCGACACAGGGCCGAGACAGACGGATGCTGTCGCGCAAGCTGTCTGAGATTCGAACCGAACATGGCCCGAAGCTCAGCAGGGCTGCGAATGTCGTCGGTCATGTCTGTCCCCGGCGTTACCAATTCCCTGCAAAAACATGATAGCGGCGTCCGGATAACCGTACGCATATCAGCAATCGTAAAGATGACCCCAAGCAACGTATCCCCACGTCGCGTTGCGGCCACGAGGCTAACGCGCCATAAGCCAAAGGCAATAGGCTTTATTCCAATTTGTTTGATGTTTATCCGAGAGAGGGCGGCGTTATGACAAAATTAACGCACATAAACTCAATCAGAGGCTGTCAGGGGCAGCATATTGGCACGTTAGGCCTGTCCTTGCCCCGGTTTCAACCGGTGAACCGGGGCAAGGCGTAGGTTTTTTAGTCGCCGCGCAGCAAGGCGGCGACGCCAGTGCGGGCAATCTCGATCAATCCCAGCGGACGCATCAGATCGGCAAAGGCGTCGATCTTGTCCGGCGCACCGGTGATCTCGAAGATGAACGAATTGAGCGTGCTGTCGACCACATTGGCGCGGAAGATATCGGCCAGCCGCAGCGCCTCGACCCGTTTGTCGCCTTCGCCCACCACCTTAATGATGGCCAGTTCACGCTCGACCGAGGGGCCCTCGACCGTCAGGTCATGCACGTCATGAACCGGCACGATGCGGCCAAGCTGCGCCTTGATCTGCTCGATCACCTGCGGGGTTCCGGCGGTGACAATGGTGATCCGGCTCAGGTGGCCGGTGTGATCCACCTCGGCCACGGTCAGGCTTTCGATGTTATAGCCACGGCCCGAGAACAAGCCGATCACGCGGGCCAGAACACCGGGCTCGTTCTCGACCAGAACCGCGATTGTGTGGCGTTCCTGAACGTCCGAGAAGGTGGGCCGTAGGTTATAGGCCGAGTGGCGGGTAGAGCCTTTTTTGATATGTAGGGCAGACATTTATGTCCCTTTCATCATCCATCTGTGGTCGGACGCGCGAGGCGTCCGACTGAAATCTTCAAATTCGTCAGACCAGAACCGAGCCTTTGGAGTCGATAACGCCCTGTGTCTCGGCCTCGCCCAGCAGCATTTCGTTATGGGCCTTGCCCGACGGGATCATGGGGAAGCAGTTTTCGTGCTTTTCGACCAGACAGTCGAAGATCACCGGGCCGTCATAGGTGATCATCTCCATGATCGCATCGTCCAGATCGGCGGGGTCGGAACACAGGATGCCTTTCGCCCCAAACGCCTCGGCGAGTTTGACGAAATCGGGCAGGGCCTCGGACCAGGAATGCGAATAGCGCTCGCCATGCAGCAGTTCCTGCCACTGGCGGACCATGCCCAGACGTTCATTGTTCAGGATGAACTGCTTGACCGGCAGGCGGTACTGAACGGCGGTGCCCATTTCCTGCATGTTCATCAGCCACGACGCCTCGCCCGCAACGTTGATTACCAGCGCATCCGGGTGCGCCATCTGCACGCCGATCGAGGCCGGGAAGCCATAGCCCATCGTGCCCAGACCACCGGATGTCATCCAGCGGTTCGGATCTTCGAACCCGAGGTACTGCGCGGCCCACATCTGGTGCTGGCCCACTTCGGTGGTGATGTAGCGGTCGTGTTTCTTGGTCAGCTCTTCCAGCCGCTGCAGCGCGTGCTGCGGTTTGATGGTTTTTTCGCTGGCAGTGAAGGCCAGGCAATTCACTTTGCGCCAATCCGCGATCTGCGCCTGCCACTGCTTGACCGAGGCCGCATCGGTTTTGCGCCCGCGCGACTTCCAGATCTTCAGGATGTCCTCCAACACATGGGCCACGTCGCCGACAATCGGGATGTCCACGCGGATCACCTTGTTGATCGAGGACGGATCGATATCGACATGCGCTTTCTTCGAATTGGGCGAGAACGCATCGATGCGCCCGGTGATCCGGTCATCGAACCGCGCGCCGATATTGATCATCAGATCGCAGTCATGCATCGCCATGTTGGCTTCGTACAGCCCGTGCATGCCCAGCATACCCAGCCAGTTTTCGCCCGACGCCGGATACGCCCCAAGACCCATAAGGGTCGAGGTGATGGGGAAGCCGGTCGCGTCCACCAGCTCGCGCAGCAATTGGCTGGCCGCGGGGCCGGAATTGATGACGCCGCCGCCTGTGTAGAAAACCGGCTTCTTGGCAGTTTCCATTGCGGCAACCAGTTCGGTGATCTCTTCCAGATCGCCTTTCAGAACCGGCTGGTAATGCGATGTCGACGGCTTCGGCGCGTTGTATTCACCGCTCGCAAACTGCACGTCCTTCGGGATGTCGATCAACACCGGGCCGGGACGGCCGGATTTGGCGACGTGAAAGGCTTCGTGAATGGTTGCGGACAGGGAATCCGTATCCTTCACCAGCCAGTTATGCTTGGTGCAGGGGCGGGTGATGCCGACGGTGTCGGCCTCTTGAAACGCGTCCGAACCGATCATGAAGGTCGGAACCTGTCCGGTCAGAACCACAATCGGGATCGAATCCAGCAGCGCGTCGGTCAGACCGGTCACCGCGTTGGTCGCGCCGGGACCGGATGTCACCAGCGCAACGCCCGGCTTTCCGGTCGAGCGCGCATAGCCTTCGGCGGCGTGCACCGCGCCCTGTTCGTGGCGTACCAGAATGTGGCGAATGTCGTTTTGCAGAAAGATCTCATCATAGATCGGTAGCACGGCGCCGCCGGGGTATCCGAATACCGTGTCCACGCCCTGATCCTTGAGGGCCTGAACCACCATCTTTGCGCCGGTCATCTCACGTGTCATCTGCTTTGCTCCGTTCGCGACATGTGTCTTGCGTTTCGCATAAAAAAAGCCCCCGATTTTTTCGGAGGCGCATGGGTTCGATTATGGTTTACCGTTACCGGCCCATGCGCGTGGTTCCTACGATTACGACTAGCGTTCTCATCGCCAGAGGCTCCTTCTTTGCGTGCAGGGACATTATGGTCGGCGCGCAGGGGCGTCAACAGGCAATTGCACCAATTTTCTATCCTGAGGACCTGATTTTGCGACATTTTGTTGCGCAGATTGCCGCATGCTGGGAACTTCCGGCAATTTGTGGTGGAAAACCGCCGGTTGAACGGAATTTGAACTGGTCGGAATGCGTCAACGGAATGTCCGAAACGGGCATGATTGGCGGTTGTGTCTGCGCCACGCTGTGGGGGACGGAACCAACTGCGAGGCTCATCATGCTGCACGATCTGGTGGATTTGGGGCGCTATCCGATAGACTGTCCGGGGTCTCATGCCTATGACCGGATGATCGGCGACATTCAGCGCGAGTTAGAGCAGGATGGATGCGCCGTTTTGCCGGGGTTCGTGCATCAGGACGGGTTAAATCTGCTGGTGCAGGAGGCGGACGCCGTCGCGCCGCAGGCGCATCGCTCCTTCAATCGCACCAACGCCTATTTCACCAAAGACGACCCCCGGTTTGGCATCGGCCACCCGATCCGGCGCTTTTATGATCGGTCAAACGCGTTTGTCCCGGCTGACAACTTTCCGAAATCCAGCCCGCTGCGCCGGATTTACGAGTTTGACGGGTTCCTGCCGTTCATTCGCGCCGCATTGGATGAACCCGAGGACAGGTTCTTTCGCTATGACGACCCGCTGGCGGATGTGATTATCAATGTAGTGGAAGAGGGGCAGGGCTTTCCCTGGCATTTCGACACCAATAATTTCACCGTGACACTGGCTATTCAGAACGGGGAACAGGGCGGGGCGTTTGAATATGCGCCGAACCTGCGCACCGCAGAGGATGAGAATTTCAATGCGGTGGCCTCGGTTCTGGATGGCGATATGTCCCGTGTCTGTCAGCTGGAACTTCAGCCCGGCGATCTGCAGATATTCAAGGGACGGTATTCGCTGCACCGGGTTGCGCCGGTTTCCGGGGCGCGGCGTCGCTATGTGGGGATTTTTTCCTTTGTCGAGGCCGAGGGGATGTGCGGCGGGATCGAGCGGACGCGACAGCTATATGGCCGCGTTCTGCCGCACCATTACGAACGGGAAGGGACGCGCAAAGATCAGCTGCTGGATTGATACGGCCCAGCGTGTAGGATGGTGCTGTTTCTTGCGGAGGCCGGAATGTCCAACATCCTGCAACTCACGCCATTTGTTCTGTGCGCGTCACTGGACGCGCAGATCGCGTTCTACTGCACGCGGCTGGGATTTGAATGCAACTTCAGGCAGGACAATTACGCCTTTTTGAAGAACGGCCCGATTGCCATTCGGCTGTTGGAATGCCCGCCGCGCGAAGATGGCAAACCCTTGGGGGACAATCAGTCTTATTATATCGACGTTCAGGACATTGACGCGCTGTATGAAAGCCTGAAAGACGGGCTAAGCGATCTGCCCGAGGGGCGTGTGCGTCCACCATTTGACCAGCCGTATTTGCAACGGGAATTCCACGTCATCGATGAGGACGGAACGCTGATCTTCTTTGGTGAGGATATTCGGCCAAGGGAGTAACCCTCCCGCCCATCGTCGCAGCGCCTGCGGCGCATCTCCTCTGGTTGGGCCAGGCAGAGCGTGCCGCGCTGCGGCTGCGTCAGTAGCCGACGCCGGTGCCCTGCAAGACACCGTGTTCCAGAGCATAACGGGTCAGGCCTGCCGTAGACGAGATGCCCAGCTTGCGTTTGATGTTCTTGCGGTGGGTTTCAACGGTGCGGACCGAGATATCCAGCGCCAGCGCGACCTCTTTGTTCGATTTGCCCTGCGCCAGTTCCAGCAGAATGGTCTGTTCGCGGCCCGTCAATGCCTCGCGCGTGCTGTCGCCCTTGGGTTTCAGCGATCCGCTTGCGCCGGTGCACAGGTATTGCTGACCCTGCATCACGGCGTCGATGGCCTGTTTGATCTCATCGGTGGGGACGTCTTTGAGGATATACCCCTTGGCCCCGTGGCTGAGTGCGGTCGAGATATATTCGGGGCTGTCATGCATCGACAGGATCAGGATGCGCGTTTCGGGCAGGCGTTCGAGGATGATCTCGGTCGCGCTCAGGCCGCCGAGGCCGGGCATGTTCAAATCCATTAGGATCACGTCCGGGGCCAGCCCGACCGCCTGATCCACCGCCGCCTGACCGCTGCCCAATGTGCCGACCACTTCGATCTCATCATAGCTTTCCAGGATCGACTGGATGCCTTCGGCCACCATCGGGTGATCGTCGACGATGAGAACTCGGATTGTCATGTACCGGCCTTTCGGTTCGGGGTTGCGTCTTCCTGCGGCGGCAGCAGGCGGCTGAGCGGCAGGCTGGCCTCGATTGCCGTGCCCCCGCGCGGGCCGCGTGATGACAGAATACGCAGCGATCCGTCAAGCTGTTCGATGCGTTCCTGCATATTGCGCAGCCCGATCCCGGTGGTGATCTGGCCCGGTTCCGTCCGCAACCCGCGCCCGTTATCGGTAATCCGCATGGTCGCGCCCTTCTTGTGGCCGCGCAGGTCGATTGTAACACGGGTTGCATCCGCGTGGCGTTCGATATTGGTCAGCGCCTCTTGCGCGATACGGTAAAGGGCGATCTTGCTGTCATGGTCCAGCCGGTTGCGGAACACGACGGTCGAGAATTCGGTCTCGATTCCGGTGCGGTCGCGGAAATCATCGGTCAGGGCTTTCAACGCGGGGCCAAGGCCCAGGTCGTCCAGCACACCGGGGCGCAGGTCGCGACTGATGCGCCGGACCTCGGTAATGGCGGTGCCGAGATGATCGATGCCCTTGTCCAGCGGGTCCTGCGCGCCTGCATCATCGCCACGCGACAGGCGGCGGCGGGCATTGTCCAAAGCGTAGCGCACGCCGACGAGGATCTGGCTGATGCCATCATGCAATTCACGCGCCACCCGGCCGCGTTCTTCTTCCTGTGCATCAAAGACGCGCTGGGTCAGTTCCTTCAGCTTGGCATCAGCCAACCGCCGTTCGCGGATGTTTAGGAGCATGCCCGAGGCAAAGACGATCAGCACAGCTGCCAGAACGATGCCGCCGATATACATGAAGGTGCGTTGCACACGCGCCTCGACCTCGGCGCGGGCATTGGCGACGGTGGCCACGATATCGTCGATGAAGACGCCGGTGCCGACGGCCCAACGCCAATCCTGCAAACCCACCACGTAGGCGATCATCTGCGCCTCTTCCCCGGTCGAAGGTTTTTGCCACATGAAACTGTGCCAACCGGCCCCCTGACGGGCCAGAGTGATGAATTCGTCGACAATCGGGGTGCCGTCACTGTCGGTCAGCCCTTCCCAATTGCGGTTGATGAATTGGGTCTGGCGCGGGCTGACCAGATTGGTGCCATCGTAATCGTAGACGAAAAAGAACCCGTCCTGACCGTAGATCATGGCCGACAGGATCTGAGTGACAAGGGTTTTGGCGACGTCATCATCCGGTTCAGCGCGGCCATAGATATAGGCAAACCCGTTGCGGGCCTGGGTGACGTAATTCTTCAACTCTTCCTTCTTGGCCTGGATCAGGCTGCGCTCCAGCGCTTGGATCTCGCGCTCGGCGGTGGCACGGGCCTGATAGGCGACCAATATGGCAATCGCCGCAACGGCAACGACCAAAGGAATGGCCGCAACCAAAGACAGTTTCTGCGCATAGGTCAGCGAAACCAGATTTCTAAGTCTTTGCATGGTCGAATCGATACGCAAGCGGCGGCAAAAATGCAAAAAGATTGAACAATTCGGGCTCAAAAGGGCTGAAAAGACGCGATTGGGCTGGAGTTTCACAGGGATTAACCCGCGAAAAAGGGTCAGAAATCCGGTTTTCTACGCAGTAGTAGGTATTCCCTTTCACATCTTCGGCATTACGCTCCGGCCTATTGAATGCGACAGGCCCGGAACTGTCCGGGTTACGACTATAAAGGGGAGGAACACTTATATGGATCGTCGTTCATTTCTGAAAAAATCCGCTCTGGGCGGCTCGGCTGCTGCGGCAACTGCACTGGCGGCTCCGGCCTATGCGCAGGGTCAGCGGACCCTGACCATGGTAACCTCGTGGGGCCGTGGCCTTGCGGGCGTGTTCGACAGCGCACAGCGCTGCGCCGACAGCATCAACGCGATGTCCGACGGCAGCCTGAACGTTGAAATCAAAGCTGCGGGCGAGCTTGTGGGCGCGTTTGAAGTGTTTGACGCCGTTTCATCGGGTCAGGCCGATATGTACCACGCGGCGGACTACTACTTTGTGGGCCAGCATCCGGGCTATGCCTTCTTCACCGCTGTTCCGTTCGGCATGACCGCGCAGGAACTGGTGAACTGGTACTATCACGATGGCGGCATGGAGCTGCATGACGAGCTGGGCTCGATCTTCGGCCTGAAATCCTTCCTGGCCGGCAACACCGGCGCGCAGGCAGGTGGCTGGTACTCGAAAGAGATCAACGGCCCCGAAGACTTCCAGGGTCTAAAATTCCGTATGCCGGGTCTGGGTGGACAGGCGCTGGGCAAGCTGGGTGCATCGGTTCAGAACATTCCGGGTTCGGAAGTGTATCAGGCGCTGTCCTCGGGCGCGATTGACGGGACCGAGTGGATCGGTCCGTGGGCCGACGAAAAGGCCGGTTTCCAGGAAATCACCAAGACCTACTACACCGCAGGCTTCCACGAGCCGGGCGCGGGTCTGTCGCTGGCTACCAACCGCGACGTGTTCGACGAACTGACACCGGCGCAACAGAAGATCATCGAGATCGCAGCCGCCGAAGCGCACCAGTGGAACCTGGCGCAGTTCCTGGCCAATAACGGTGCAGCCCTGCAGCGTCTGCAGTCGGGCGGCGTTAAGGTCATGGAATTCCCGGATGCCGTTTGGGACGCCTTCGGTCAGGCCAGCCAAGAGGTTCTGGACGAAAACATGGGCGACGAGCTGTTCAAGCGAATCCACGACAGCGCCATGGAGTCGATGGCAGCATCGTCGGCGTGGAACAACCTGTCGTCGGGTGTCTATACCTCGCAGCGCGACCGCGTTCGCGGCTAAACGCCAGTCATCAGACTAAACGGTTTCCCCGCCTGCGTGGGGAAACCTTTCCTGTTGCATATGCGCGGACCCATCATGCCGCTATAATCAGCGATGCAACTGACGCGACCCGGGGACAACATGCAGGACGATAACGGTATCTCGTTTTTCGGCGCCCTGTGGAATGGACTGATCTGGTTCATTCAGAACATTGCCGAAGCCTTCTATAATTTCGGATATGCGGTCACGCATCCGCAGCTGTGGCTGAACTGGTCCGACAAAGAAGCGATCATGCGCTTTGTCTATTACGGCGGCTCGGTCGAGTTCTTCTTTGTGGTCTTCACCCTGTTTCTGGTGCTGACGGCCATTGGCCTCTACTACCGAAACTTCATGTGGGGCATGGTGCGCGGCCTCGAAGGGTTTGCGAACACAACCGGGCGCTTCTTTGCCTGGGCGGGTTTGCTGATGGTGATCCAGCAGATCGTAATCGTCTTCATGCAACGGGTGTTTGCGCGGCCCGATATGTCTTTTGGTCTGGGTATCCCTTTTAGTCAGGATATCAGTTGGTTCGCGGAAGAACTTAAACTTTATAACGCCATGGTCGTTTGCCTGTGCTGCACCTATACATTCGTTCAGGGCGGGCATGTGCGGGTTGACCTGATCTATGCGGGTATCAGCCACCGGGCCAAGCGCGTGGTCGATATGTGTGGCGCGGTGCTGTTCATGATGCCGATGGCAGTGCTGACATGGATGTATGGCTGGTACTTCATGTGGCGGCACCTGATCGTGCCGAAACCATCGGCCAGTGACACGCTGGATCGCCTCGTGGCCAAGTCACGCGCCCTGCGCTGGAACGTGGAAACCATCGGGTTCAGTCCCAACGGGTTCAACGGCTACTTCCTGTTCAAAATCCTGCTCGTTCTATTTGCGGGCATGGTGTTCCTGCACGCGGTCGCGTTCCTGTGGCGGTCGTATCTTGAATACGTGGAAGGCCCGGAAAGCGCCGGAAAATACCTCGACAAGGACAGCCTTGGCGAGGGTGAAGAAGCCTATGAAGGCGCACATTAAGGACGGAGACCAAGACAATGCTATTCGGACTTGATGGCGTCGAGATAGGCCTCATTATCGTATTCTTCTGCCTCTTCGGAGGTATCCTGTCCGGGTTCCCGGTGGCCTTTGCCATTGGCGGGGCCGGGGTTATCTCATTCGGTATCATCGCCGCGCTGGACAGCGCCGGGCTGCTGATCCATCAGGCAATCGATACCAGCTCGCAAATGTACCGCGATCTGGTCGCAACGGGGGTGAAACCGGATTCGGTCTCGGTGTTCCGATACCCCGACTTGCCGAGGATAGGAGAGCCTGTCTTCCCCGCAGGCTGGGAAACCGCGCTGGATCGCAACGTGTCCTTCATCGTGAACCGCATGAACGAACGTGTTCTGGCCGGTCAGTCGATTGAGACTCTGCTGGCCGTGCTGATGTTCGTTCTGATGGGCATCACACTGGAACGCTCGAAGATCGCAAACGATCTGCTGACCACAATGGCCCGTGTGTTCGGCCCGTTGCCGGGTGGTCTGGCGGTGTCGATTGTGGTCGTGGGTGCGTTTCTGGCCGCCTCGACCGGTATTGTCGGAGCGACCGTGGTGACCATGGGCTTGCTGGCCCTGCCGACCATGTTGCGGAATAACTACTCGCCCGAATTGGCAACCGGTGTCATCGCGGCCTCGGGGACGCTGGGGCAGATCATTCCGCCCTCGATTGTGATCGTTCTTCTGGGGACGCTGGCGGGTGATCTTTATTCGACCGCGCAGGAAACCCGCGCGGTTGAGGCCGGATGTACCGATGCGCTTACCTATCTGGGCGAGCCTGCGGTGGTCTCGGTCGGAACCCTGTTCCAGGCGGCGCTGCTGCCCGGGATCATGCTGGCCTTGCTCTATGCGCTTTATGCCTTCGGCTACGCATTGCTGAACCCCGACAAGGCCCCCGCGGTGGAACTGACCGGCGGCTCGGGCGAGGCGATCACGCGGTCCGAAGGTCTGACATGGTTGCTGGGTGCACCGGCTGCGATCATTATTGGCGCGATCCTGTTGGGCAGTGCCGGGGTGATCGGCAGCCAGAATATCTCGGTCTCGGCCTTCTCGGATGTGGGGCAGGGCGCATCACTGCGCACGAACGTGTCCGAAGAGTGTAAAGCGTCGATGATCGACCTGCACGGTCAAGCGGCCTGGGATCAGGCGGTGGCCGAGCAGGAAGAGATCGACGCCGCCGGTGGCATCGCCAACGCCGAACGCCTGAGCGAAGAGGAACTGGCCACCGCGCGCGAGGCCAAGATCGCCAGCGCCGCGCCTATCGGCACGGGTGTCGCGATCGTCGTTGTTCTGCTGGCGCTGACCCTGGTACTGGGTCGGGGCATCGCCCCGTCGCGTTCGCCGCAGCCTTTGATCGTGGGGGCAATTGGTCTGCTGTTGATGTTGCTGGTCGATATCCTGTTTATCGCGCCGACGACCTCATCCGGGCTGACCTTTGTTCTGCTGGCCATACCCTTTGCCATCGCGATTTACGGGTGCAGAGAGGCCGCCGCGCGCTGTGCGACAAACGATCTGATCCGGGTGGTGTTCCCGCCGCTGGTTCTGATCATCGCCGTGCTGGGTTCGATCCTGGGCGGTATCACAAACCCCACACCCGCTGCGGCGCTGGGGGCGGGTGGTGCGATCATGCTGGCAGCCTATCGCAAGCTGCAGGATCAGGAGCGGTCAGGCAGCGTGATCATCTGGTCAACCTTTGCAGTGATCATCTGCCTGCTGATGGGCGTGAATTTCGATCTGCGCATCTCTCAGGGGAATGTGCCGGTCGAAACCTGGATCGCGTTTATTCTGGCTTATGCGGCATACCTTTATGCTCTGTTTGGTCTGATCTTTGGCTGCTGGGTCTTGTTCTCCAGCGGGGTTCTGAGCCCGGTGGTGCGGGAAACGGCCAAAGTAACCTCGATGGTGTTCACGATCCTGATCGGCTCGCAGTTGCTGAACCTTGTGGTGATTTCCTTCGGGGGCGAACACTATATCCAGCAGTTCCTGAAGAGCTTTGACAACGAGTTCACGGTCTTCCTGATCGTGATGCTTGTGCTGTTCATTCTGGGTTTTGTGCTGGATTTCCTTGAGATCATCTACATCGTGATCCCCATCGTGGGCCCGGTGATCTATGGCGGGTCGTTCGATCCGAAATGGGTGACGATCATGGTGGCGGTGAACCTGCAGACCTCGTTCCTGACGCCGCCTTTCGGGTTCGCGCTATTCTACCTGCGCGGGGTTGCGCCGAAAGAGGTGACGACGGGCCATATTTATCGTGGCGTGGTGCCGTTTGTGATCATTCAAGTGGTGGGGATTGCGATCCTGTGGTCCTTCCCGGCGATTGTGACCATTGTGCCGGATCTGATCCCGAATTGATCTGATTGGGTGATCAAATTGAAAAAGGGGGCCTGCTGGCCCCCTTTTGCTTGTTTGTTTGGGGTTAAGGGGCCAGCCCCTTCTTGGCCTGCGGCCAATTCAACCCCGAGATATTTTTGGCCAGATGAAGAATGGATCAGGTGAACTGGATCAGGTCCCAGCGATTGCCGAACGGGTCGCGCCAGACGGCGACGGAGCCATAGGGTTCATGGCGCGGCTCTTCTTCGAAGGAGACGCCTTTGCCTTGCATTTTCGTGTGGTCGCGTTCGAAGTCATCGGTTTGCAGGAAGAAACCGACCCGGCCGCCCGTTTGGTTGCCGATAGCGGCGCTTTGATCCGGGCCGTCGGCTTTGGCCAGCAGCAGCGAGGCCCCGTCAGAGCCGGGCGGCGTGACCAGCACCCAGCGTTTGCCGCCGCCGAGGTCGATGTCTTGTGCAAGGGTGAAGTCGAGCGTTTCAGTGTAGAATTCGATTGCAGCATCATAGTCCGGCACCACAAGGGTGACGGCGTGCAGGGTCTGTTTCATGTTGGGTCAGCCTTTGGTGGGGTGGCGGTCTGGCAGTTGGATATTCGCCACCTGTTCGGCAATGGGTGCCGAGGACAGAGGGTGATGCGACTCGTCCGAGAAGGTGTCGGGGTTGCGGATCTTTTGCCATTGCCCCTGCACATAGGCTTCGAGCCCTGAGAACTTGGCCTTGTACCCCATTTTCGGACTGCCGGGCACCCAGTAACCCAGGTAGATATAGGGCAGGCCGGCCTCGCGCGCGATTTCGATATGGTCGAGTATCATGTAGGTGCCCAGAGAGTTCTGAGGCTGCAGCGGATCATAGAAGGAATAGACCATGCTCAGCCCGTCATCGAGCACATCGGTCAGGCTGACGGCAATCAGGTTGCCGGTTTCGGGGTCGGCATATTCCACAACGCGGCTGCGGATCGGGGTTTCCTCGATCATCGCGGCGAATTCGAAGACGTCCATATCGGCCATGCCCCCATCGGCGTGGCGGGTGTCGAGGTAGCGGCGGAACAGTTCGTATTGTTCGTCCGTGGCCCAGGGCGATGTGGCGCGGCGTTGCAGGTAAGAGTTGCGTTTTGCCGCGCGTTTCTGGCTTTTGGTCGGGTGAAAGGCGGCAACGTCGATCCGGGCCGACAGGCAGGCCGCGCAATCTGTGCAGGACGGGCGATAGAGCACGTTCTGCGACCGGCGAAATCCTTGTTGTGACAGGGAATTGTTCAGCTGGTCTGCGCCTTCGCCTTGCAGGGCGGTAAAAAGCTTACGTTCCATCCTGCCCTCAAGATAAGGGCAGGGCTGGGGGGCCGTCACATAGAATTGTGGCGCAATTGGCAGCGTGTGTCGCATGAAGGTCTCATGTAGCCTCGGACCGGATGATAGCAACGGTTTTTGATGCCGCCAAGTGATTCACGCGAAGGCTGTTCAGGCCCGCTGATTGATCATGACTGTGCCCAGGAAGGCATCGGTCAGGCCCTGACAACGGGCGCTGGTCAGCATCATGATGATCGAGATGATCTGGACCACGAAAAACGCCATGCTGATGAAGTATCCGGCGGTATGGGCCACGGCTTTGCCCATATCCATACGCTCGCCGAAGGCATCGCGCAGCTCGATCCCCATGAAGCGCATGCCCAGCGTGGCCGAGCCGTTCGAGATGGTGATTACCCGGTAGACAAAGCTGATGACCGCATAAATCAGCGGCAGGAAGAACAGCCCCGCGCCAAATGTCAGGAAGACGGGCACGATGCACAGCAGTGAGATAAAGGCGATGTCGAACAGCCACGCGAAAAAGCGTTTGGTCGCGACGGATCGGTAAAATTCGGGCTGGCGATCAGGATCGGGCAGGTGGGTCATGTATAGCTGTCTCAGAGATAAGGTCGTGTCACCCTGTCCCGAAAATTCGGGACAGGGCAAGGGGCTTTAGGCAGGTTCGCCTTTGCCTTCGTCTTCGGTGTTCTCGCGGGCGCGTTCATCCATGAACTGGTCGAACTCGGCCTTGTCCTTGGCTTCACGCAGGCGATGCAGGAAGGCCTCGAAATCCTGCTGTTCGCGTTCCAGCCGTGCCAGAGTGTCTGCCTTGTAGGCGTCGAACGCGCTGTTGCCGGAAGGTTTCATGGCGCTCATATGGCTGTGCCAGGATTTGCGGCGGCTGCAGGACTTGCTGAACATGCGTTTGCTCCAGATCATATAGGCCAGAAGGGCCAGGCCCAGGGGCCAGAAGAAGATGAAACCAAGGACCATGGCGGCGATCCAGGCGCCTTTGCCTTTGTCGTCCATCCAGGCCTCGGTGCGGTGAAGCCATCCCGGGTTTGCAGGGGCGGCGGGTTCGGACAATGCGGTCATGTGGTCTCTCCGGGGTTTGATGTAAATTCCTTTCACATTGTCTAGATGGGGAGGTTCTGGCCGGTTGCAAGGGGTCGATGTGAAAAAGATTTACATTTTGTGGATCGGTTGACGGCAGAAGGCTTCGCACGCAGGGTGCAGGCATGACTGTAGAAATCGAAACCGCCCCTTCGCTTGCTGATATTCTGAAGCTTGAAACGCAGGTCTGGGCCGCATTGGTTAATGGTGATGCCAGCGCCGACAGGGCGCTGCTGAGCGCTGATTTTCTGGGTATTTACCCCTCTGGCTTTGCCAATCGTGACGACCATGTGGGTCAGTTTGCAGATGCACCGACAATGGCCGAGTTCAAGCTGAGCCAGGAAAAGCTGCGGATTCTGACGCCTGACGTCGTGCTGTTGTCCTATAGGGCGGATTACCTGCGCCCTGACGCCACCGAATGGGATGCGATGCTGATTTCCTCCCTGTGGGAGCGTCGGCATGGGGTTTGGGTCAACAGCTTTAGCCAGGACACTCCGGTTCAGGACCTGTGATGCGTTTGCCCCATTGACCTTGCCCTGCGGCGATGCGCAGGGTCCGGGTATGAATAATAGCCTGTCCATCAATCGTCTGCCGCGTGCGTTTGATCCCTCGCTGGGGGATGAAACGCGCGCTTTGATCCCGGATCTGAATGCTGAGCAAGGCGATCTGATCGCCGGGACGGCTGGATCAAGCCCCTATCTGAAAGGTCTGATCGAGCAAGAAAGAGAGTGGTTGCCAAACGCGCTGCACCACCCGGATGAGGCGCTGGACGAGGTTATGGCAACGGCCCGCGCGCTTGCGCCTGACCAGCTTAAACCGGGCCTGAGACTTGCCAAGCGCCGCATGGCAGTGCTGACCGCTTTGGCAGATATCGCGGGCGCATGGCCGTTGGAAAAGGTGACCGCTGCGCTGACCGATTTCGGAGCCTTGGCGGCGGATGTGGCGGCCAAGGCCGAGATTGCCACCCTGATCCGCCGCAACAAACTGCCCGGCATGACCGAGGATGACGTCGAAACCGCCGCCGGTATGGTCATTCTGGCGATGGGCAAGATGGGTGCGCATGAACTGAACTACAGCTCGGACATCGATCTGATCGTGTTGTTCGACGAGACGCGGTTTGACCCGGATGATTTCTACGAAGCCCGGCAGGGGATGGTGCGGGCCACGCGCAACTTCTGTGCCACGCTCAGTGACAAGACCGCTGAGGGTTATGTATTCCGCACCGATTTGCGCCTGCGTCCCGATCCGGCGGTGACTCCGGTCTGCATGGCGATGGAAGCGGCCGAGCGGTACTACGAAAGCTTGGGCCGCACGTGGGAGCGTGCAGCCTATATCAAGGCGCGCGCCTGCGCGGGCGACATTGCAGCCGGGCAGCGGTTTCTGGAAACGCTGCGCCCCTTTGTCTGGCGTCGGCATCTGGATTTCGCCGCCATTCAGGACGCCCACGACATGCGCCTGCGCATTCGTGAGAACAAGGGGACGGGCGGCAGCCTCTCGATCCCGGGCCACGACATGAAGCTGGGGCAGGGCGGGATACGCGAGATCGAATTCTTCACCCAGACCCGCCAGTTGATTGCCGGGGGGCGCGACCCGGATCTTCGCGTGCGTGGGACGGTGCCCGGACTGGCAGCCTTGGCGGCAAAGGGCTGGGTGCCGGAAGACGTTGCTGAAAAGCTGACCGATCACTATCGCGCCCATCGCGAGGTCGAACATCGCATCCAGATGATCCACGACGCTCAGACCCATAAGGTGCCGAAATCTGCGGACGGGATCGAACGCGTCGCCTGCCTGATGGGGGCCACCAGCGCGGACCTGACCGCTGACCTGACCCGCCGCCTGAGCGAAGTGCACGAGCTGACCGAAGGGTTCTTTGCCCCCGGACCCGGGGCGTCTCCGACACCGGAACAAGAGGTTACGTTTGACAAGAGCATTCTGGCCCGATGGGCGACCTATCCGGCGCTGCGCTCACAACGGGGCAGGCGGATCTTTGACCGGCTCCGGCCTGAGCTTTTGTCGCGCCTCGCCAAGACGGCCAAGCCCGAAGAGGCGCTGTTGGCGCTGGACGGGTTTCTGGCCGGTCTGCCCGCTGGCGTGCAGTTGTTTTCCCTGTTCGAAGCCAACCCCCAACTGATTGATCTGTTGATCGACATTGTGGGCACGTCGCATGCGTTGGCCTCGCACCTGTCTCGCAATGCGTCCGTGTTCGATGCCGTGATCGGCGGCAGTTTCTTTGCCGACTGGCCGGGGCAAGCGGCGTTGCAGGCGGAACTGGCGCAGGCGCTGGAGGACGAGGCGGATTACGAGACCCAGCTTGATCTGGCGCGGCGCTGGTGCAAGGAGTGGCATTTCCGTGTCGGTGTGCACCACTTGCGTGGGCTGATCGACGGCGCGCAAGCCGGTCGCCAGTACGCCGATCTGGCGCAGGCCGTCATCGCGGCGATCTTGCCCCATGTGGCCGACAATTTCGCCCGCAAACACGGACCTGCACCGGGACGCGGTGCGGCGGTTCTGGGCATGGGGTCGCTGGGGGCAGGGCGGATCAATTCACAATCCGATCTGGACATGATCGTGATCTACGATCCGCTGGATCAGGATATGTCCGATGGCCCGCGTCCGCTGGCGACACGCACATACTATGCCCGATTCACGCAGGCGCTGATCACGGCATTGTCGGCCCCAATGTCCCAGGGGCGGCTCTACGAGGTCGATATGCGCCTGCGCCCGTCGGGCAATCAGGGGCCGGTGGCAACCAGTTGGGCCAGCTTCACCCATTATCAGCAGGAAGAGGCATGGGTGTGGGAACATCTCGCCCTGACGCGCGCTCATGTGGTCGCGGGCGACGCCGGTCTGGCAAATGATATTGAAACCTTCCGGGCCGAATTCCTGTCGCACCCGCGTGAGGCCGACAAGGTGCTGCATGAAGTGGCCGAGATGCGCACCCGTCTGGCCGCCGCAAAAGCACCTGCTGGCGTTTGGGACGCCAAAAACGGCTCCGGCCGGATGATGGATATCGAGTTGATGGCGGAAACGGGCGCATTGCTGGCGGGCATCGCGGAGCGGGATGTCCGCTCGGGCCTCGACGGTGCAGTCGCTGCCGGTTTGCTGGATGTCGCGCAGGCACAAACGCTCAAGGACAGTTACGATCTATGCTGGTCGGTGCAATGCGCGGCGCGGCTGCTTTCGGGCAAGGTGATCGAAGCGGATGACATTGGCGAGGGCGGAACCGCTTTCCTCTGCCGGGCCACAGGGTTCGATCAGGTCGACGCGCTGCAAGCCGCGCTGCAAGACAGTTACACATCCGCCGCCGCGATCATCGGCAGCGTAATCAAAGAGGGCGAAGATGGCGCGCAGCACTGATCCCAACGACCCCAAAGGCCTGATCCGCGAGGCGTATAACATCGACGGCATCGCCTTGCCGGAATGCCGCAGCATCTTCCTTGATTGGGCGCTCAGCCTGTCGGACGGGTTGGACCAGAAACAGGCACTGACCACCTTGCACACCGCTTATGCCGCGCAGGATGCCGATCACCCGATGACACAGGTGCTGGCCGAGGGGTTGCAATCCGCGCAGGCCCCGAAACGGCGCGGCGGCTGGCGTTCGCGCCCGCGCTAAGGGGTTTTCCTTCGCTCTGTTCGCGACTATGAGGCGGTCATGAGCCAAACCGCCGACCGCCCCCGTATCCGCCTGAAACCCAAAGCCAACGCGCGCGGTCTGCGCCACGGGTTCCCGTGGGTCTACGCCAATGACATCGTCACCGACCGCCGCACCCGCAAAATCCCTGCCGGGGCACTGGCTGTGCTCGAAGATGACAAACGCGCGCCAATTGCCTTGGTGGCCGTCAACCCCGAGTCCAAGATCATGTGCCGTGTGCTGGACCGCGACCTCGACGCCGAGTTGAACGCGGATTGGTTCGAAACCCGCCTGCGCCGCGCGCTTGACATGCGCGAGCGTCTGTTCGACGCGCCATATTACCGCCTGATCCATGCCGAGGCCGACGGCTTTCCCGGTGTGATCATCGACCGCTTCGGGGACGCCTGTGTGATCCAACCCAACGCTGCCTGGGCCGAGGTACATCTGGAGAAACTGACCGAGGCGCTGGTTAAGGTGACCGGAGTGACGACCGTCCTCAAAAACGCCTCAGGCCGCACCCGCGGGCTTGAGGGGCTGGATGACGTGAACCAAACCCTGCGCGGGTCGGCCCCGGACGCGCCGTTACCGGTGCCGATGAATGGCGCGACCTATATGGCCGACCCGACCAGCGGCCAGAAAACCGGCCTGTTCTACGATCAGCGCCCGAACCATGCCTTTGCTGCCCGACTGGTTCATCCCGGCGCACAGGTGCTGGATGTGTTCAGCCATGTGGGCGGCTTTGGTCTTGCCATGCTGGCCGGAGGGGCCGCGCAAGCTACCTGCGTCGATGGCTCCGCTGCCGCTTTGGAGTTGGCAAGCAAAGGGGCCGAGGCTACCGGCTGCTCGGGTCGTTTCCGGACCCGCCAGGGCGACGCTTTCGACGTGTTGACCCAACTGGGCGAGGAGGGCGCGCAATTCGATGTTGTCATCTGCGACCCGCCCGCCTTTGCACCTTCGAAACAGGCGCTGGATGCGGGGCTGCGCGCCTATGAACGCATCGCGCGTCTGGCCGCGCCGCTGGTCAAACCCGGCGGCTATCTGGGCCTCTGCTCCTGCTCACACGCCGCCGATCTTGGACGCTTCCGCGACGCCTCATCGCGCGGGATTGGCCGGGCCGGACGCCAAGCGCAACTGATTCACACCGGCTTTGCCGGCCCGGACCATCCGCAACTGCCGCAACTGGCCGAAAGCGGTTACCTCAAAGCCGTGTTCTACCGGCTGTGAAGGCGGTTCTGGACACCTGCGTCATCTACCCCACGGTGATGCGAGAGATGCTGCTGGGTGCCGCCAAACTCGGCCATTTCAGCCCGATCTGGTCGGCCCGCATCCTAGAGGAATGGGCCCGCGCCGCCCGCAAACTCGGCCCCGAGGGCGAGGCCCAGGCCCGCGCTGAAATCGCCCTGACTCAGGCGCGATGGCCAAAAGCCGAACGCGCGCCCGCACCGGGGCTTGAACAGCGCCTGTGGCTGCCTGACCCGGCAGATATCCACGTTCTGGCAACTGCCATTGACGCCTCAGCCGACCTTATCGTCACGGTCAACGCAAAGGATTTCCCCAAAAACACCCTTGCGGAAGAGGGGCTTGACCGCCGCGACCCCGACACTCTGCTTCACAGCTTCTGGCAAACCGACCCCGACGGCATGACCAATACCGCCACCCAAATCCTGGCCGAAGCCAACCGCCTGTCCGGCGACCAATGGACCTTGCGCGCGCTGATGAAAAAAGCCCGCCTGCCGCGTCTGGGCAAAGCACTCACTCAATAGGCGGGATCCCACTTCATCTGGCTGAAAATATCTCGGAGAGCCGCCATTGGTGCGCCATTGGTTCGAGCGCCAATGGCGGGAGGCTGGCCTCTCGCTGTGCAACCTCAGCCACCCGCCCAACGCTGCTCAAGCGCCTCCAACGCCGCAATCCGCTCACCCGTCTTCGGATGGCTCATGAGCCAGGCAGGCACCATTCCAGCCCTCTGCTGCGTCAGATCTTCCAGCTTGTGAAACAGGGATTTCTGCGGCTCGATCCCGATCCCGGCCTTGGTCAGCAAAGCAGCGGCGTATTCGTCAGCCTCATACTCATCCTGCCGCGACAGGCGCGAGGCCAGCAGTGAGGTCAGCGCATTGGCGATCATCGCGCCGACAAACGGAATGAACCGGTTCAGCACCAGGATCAGCGCCGTGCGCAAGGCGTTCTGTCCCGAGAAATCGATCATCCGACGCCGCGCATGACCCAAGGCCACATGCCCCAGCTCATGCGCAATCACGCTGGCCATTTCTTCGGCCGAAACCTCACCGTTCCGGAACTTGCGATAAAACCCGCGCGTGATGAAAATCCGCCCATCCGGCGCGGCCAGACCGTTCACCGGATCAATCTCATAAATATAAACCGGCACCCGCGCGATATCCAAAGCGGCGGCCAGCCGGTCGGTCATCCGCTTCAACGCCGGATCAGCCAGCTCGGTCGACTTCTGGTCCAACTCACGATGGGTGCGCCAGACGGAAATCCGGTACATCACAAGGCCATAAGCAATGGCGAGAAGGATCGGGGTGAAACGCAACATGGGGTAGATATGGTAGCGCTTCACGTCGAGAGCAAACAAAAAAGCCTTAAGTCGGCTGTGTGTACAAAGCGAGCTTTCCCTGCAGTTGCACCGACGTCTGCTGTTGTATTCACAGAGATCAACCGGGTTTGTCTTATTTACAAGCAGGGGTGCACGTGTAAGCGTTGAGGCATTCAAACGAAGCCGTCTTACCCATGCCTGACAAGAAGACCATCATTGAAAACCTGAATTGGACAACATCGCGGATCAGCGACCGTGTCTGGACAGTCTCTGTCGGTATTTTGGTTACTTGCATGTCTTTTGTTATCGAAGGCACTGCGAGTGACGGGGACGGCTTCTTGAGCCCTGCACGAATTGCAGGTCCGGCTTGCTTAGCAATCCTCTCGCTGGTCTGCGATTTGTTGCAGTATGTCGCAGCGGACTATCAAAACCGGGGCCTACTCAAAATTCTTGAAGAAAAGGACGAAGAAAGCGGCAGGTATCCGTACCCGTCAGCTTCAGGTACAATCAGGCGGCTGACTTACAACCTAAAGATTTTGTTTTGCGTCGCTTCTGCCATCTGGATTGGATTTGAGATGGCGCGCGCAACCATCAATGTGATTTAGGGTCGTTATGAGCGATTGGGACGGACCACGACATATTGCGCCTGAGCGGCGCATAACTCGAGCCGCTTACGGTGGCGAACCCGAGCCTCCTAACAAAGGCCCCGGGAAGTATCGAGCGCTGGCAGTATTGCTAATTGTGATTGCTGGTGGCTTCGGAGGGGCACGGTTCTACTACCATGGAGACGGTGTTCACGACTTAGTTGGCGAAGTGGCGCAACCCGGCGAGAGTCTTTCAGGTGAAGACCAAATAAGTATTACTTTGGCGTTGATTGAAGAAGGCGGGCGGGAGAACCTTGAACTTGCCCTTGGTGTTTTGATGCAGCTTTCCAGTGACCAAGACACCGAAACAGATACCAGAATTTCCGCGTTGATCCTTGTGGCGGAAATGTACGATCCAGCAACCTTCAATGCGGAAAGGTCTCCATTTCCTGTTCCAAACTCAGACGCAGCAAGAAGAATATACGCTCGCGCAGCTGACTTAGGTTCAGACGAAGCTCGAAAGCGAATGGAACGACTGGGCGAATAGTTACCTGCCCACCGCTACTTCGGAACCCGCAAATCCACAAAAAAAGCCTCACCCTCATCGCGGAACCAGCGCTCACCCTTGACGTGTTGATCTTCGTCCGTGAGCACCAAGGTGACCAGGGCGGGTGGTAGATGCGTCCGCTTTGCGGGATGTTGCCCTTGATCGGACAGCCTTCGGGCGCGTGTTCTTCCTCAACCTTGGCATTTTCCAGCGTTGCTCAGGGCAGTACCCGCTGGAAATTGGTGAATTTCGATCCGAGGCCATCTGGGTCTGCGAGAAGATGCAGCGTTCCCTAACCTCGCGACTCTACCAAGTCGGGCCGCTTGCCGAAGGGTCTGGTGCAGAAACTCCGCTAATCAGTTTTCAGAACTGCGTTTTGCAAGGCATTGCGGATTGATAGAGGACATTCGTGTACCGTACAGTAATCGGAAGTGTGGGCGCAAACCCGGCACACTGCTCACCGCGTCAGGTCCCGCATGCCCTGTTCCAGCCCGGCCAGCGTCATGGGCACCATCCGGTTCTCGAAAATCTCGCGGACCATGCCGATGGAATGGGTGTATTCCCAGTACTTCTCGGGCACCGGGTTGATCCACAGGTTGGAACTCCACTGTTCGCGCGCGCGCTCCAGCCAGACCTGACCGGCCTCCTGGTTCCAGTGTTCGTTGGCACCGCCGGGATAGGCGATTTCGTAGGGGCTCATCGAGGCGTCGCCGACGAAGATGCATTTGTAGTCCGGGCCGTAGGTGCGCAGAACCTCATGCGTTGGGGTCTGTTGGTCCCAGCGGCGGTGGTTGTCGCGCCAGACGCCTTCGTACAGGCAATTGTGGAAGTAGTAGTATTCCAGATGCTTGAACTCGGTCCGGGCGGCCGAAAACAATTCCTCGACCACCTTGATATGCGGGTCCATTGAGCCGCCGACGTCCAGAAACAGCAGCACCTTGACTGCATTATGGCGCTCGGGCCGGGTTTTGACGTCCAGATAGCCATGCTCGGCGGTGGCGCGGATGGTGCCGTCCAGATCCAGCTCTTCAACCGCGCCCTCGCGCGCCCAGCGGCGCAGGCGTTTCAGGGCCACTTTGATGTTGCGGGTGCCCAATTCAACCGTGTCGTCCAGGTTCCTGAATTCACGCTTGTCCCAGACTTTCACCGCGCGCTGATGGCGGCTTTCCTTCTGGCCGATGCGCACGCCTTCGGGGTTATAGCCATAGGCCCCGAACGGAGAGGTCCCGGCGGTGCCGATCCACTTGTTGCCGCCCTGATGGCGGCCTTGCTGTTCCTGCAAACGCTCCCGCAGCGTCTCCATCAGCTTGTCGAACCCGCCAAGCGCCTCGATCTCGGCCTTTTCCTCATCGCTCAGATGTTTCTCGGCCATCTTGGCCAGCCAGTCGGCGGGGATGTCGACGGCATCCAGCACCTGATCAAAGCTGATCTCGCCCAGCCCTTCGAAACTGGCAGCAAAGGCGCGGTCGAACTTGTCGATGTTGCGCTCGTCCTTCACCATCGAGACACGGGCGAGGTAGTAGAACGCCTCGACATCATAGGTGGCCAGACCCTTTTTCATGCCTTCCAGAAAGGTCAGATATTCGCGCAGGGATACGGGGATGCCTGCTTTGCGAAGGTTTTCGAAGAAGGGCAGGAACATGGGCTACCCCACAAACCGCACAAGGATCAGCGACAGGATCAGGCCCACCAGGGCAAAGGCAATGCCATAGCCTGCCGCGTATTGCGCCATATCCGCAGCGTTGCCGTTGCTCTTGCGAGCGCTCAAAACACCCAGGATTGCACCCAAAACAGCCATTCCCAGTACTACGAGCATTCGTTTGTCATCCGCTTGTATTGTTGTCCAAACGTCCAGCCGCGCCGCTTTCTACCAGCGACTGCACCACCAGATCCGAGCCAAACCCGTATCGCGCCCACCCCAGACTGTCCACCCTGACGGCGCGTGCCTGTTGCATCTGTCCCGCCTGCTTCAACGCCTCGGATTTCAGCAGCAGCAACGTCGCGAGGAGTGAGGCGTTTTCCGCACGGGTCATCACATCAATGGCGCTGTCCAGCTGCGGTAACACGTCCGGCCCGCGATCCTGTGCCAGGGCAAAGGCGGCGGTCTGGGTTGTGACATGGGCGCGGTGCACCTCGGTTCCCGGTGTGGCGTTCAGGAACTGCATGGCGATCTGATATTGCTGCAACGCCGCTGCGGGATCGCGGAACTGGACCATGCGGCCCATCAGGTAATGCGGATAGGCGCGGCGATGGTCGGTCCATCCCAGTTGCCGGCCGATTTCGGCGGCCCGTTGAGCGGCCCGCATTTGCCGGGGGGATCCGGGGCCGGGGCCGAGGGATTTGTTGATTGCGTCGATCCATTCGCGCGGTGTTTCGGTCAATGGCTGCACTGCCAGCCGATCGCCGCGCGGGTTCAGACGGCTCAGCACACCCGGGATCACCGCCTCGACCTGTTCGCGGGTCATGCCGGTGCGCAACTCGGGCGCATAGGCCGCCCGCAGGATCAGCATGTCGAACCCGGTCAGAACGGTGTGGATATTGTCGTCGTTGAACACCGAATCCGGCAGGTGATACAGGTCGTTCAACGGCCCCAGCGCCTGTGCCAGTTCTTCATGCAGGCAATCGCGCATTTCCTGAGGGCTGACATCGTAGGGGATAAAAATCCCCAATCGCTCGCGCTGGCGCAGCTCGGTCCAGCTGCTTTTGATCTTGCGCCGGTCGCGGCGGTATTCTTCCAGGCTGGAAGAGTTGGGCACCACGAAACAGGCCGCGTTTGGCAGGATGCGGTGAATGTCGCGCTGGCTGACGGCCTCGATAGTGATGTTGGCCTGACCCTCGGTGATCTGGCGAATATCGATCCGGGCCTCGCGTTGCAGCCGCGACAGAAGACTGGTCAGATCGCGCTGCATACTGGGCGTGGGCCTGCCGGTCAGACGGACCGTCACCGGTGTCTCGAACCGTGTGAACACCGGCAGTTTTGTACCGCCTTCCAGTGCGAAATGCAGATCGACAAAATCCGAAGCGATGTTGGTGTTCGACCGCGCCGGAGGGGTAGGGCGCGCCGTTGAAAACGTCTTGGCCGGGGGCAGTGACCGTTCGACAACTTTCACGCTGTCCGGTAGCTCGATCCGTTCGACGGATGCGCAGGCGGAAAGCACCAGTGCCGCAGCAAGCGCGCCCCAACGCATCATGAGCGATTGTACCTGATAAAGGGCGTCAGCGTGCCGATCCGGTCATATAGCTTTCGTGCCGTGTGGTTGAAATCCTGCGTCAGCCAGTAGACTGACGGCGCGCCTTGTCGGTCAGCCTCGTCATACACCGCCTGGATCAGGGCGCGCCCGACCCCGGTTCCGCGTGCCTCGGGACGGGCAAACAGGTCCTGCAGGTAGCACACCTTTTCAACCTTCCAAGCGTGGCGATGGAACAGATAATGCGTCAGGCCGACAAGCCTGCCATCCTGTTCCGCGACAAAGCACGAGAAATCCTGCGGATCATCGCCTAACAGGCGCTCAAACGTGGTGTCGTAGACCTCATCCGGGACGGAGGTTTCATAGAACGCCAGATAGGCGTGCCACATCTCGGCCCATTGATCCCTGTCCTCAGCCGTGAGGGGGCGAATTTTCGGTGCGTTGGCCAAGCGATGCGTCCTGTTCCTGAGATAAGCTTAGGTCTTTCGATGCTGACATCCACCCCGTCGCAAGGCAAGCCGCGTTCACACCCTGTTCAAAGGCAATTTAGCGCTTGCTGCGCGCCATAAAGGCCAGACGCTCGAACAGATGCACGTCCTGCTCGTTCTTCAGCAGCGCCCCGTGCAGCTTGGGCAGGGCATTGGCCCCATCGCGTTTCAGATCCTCGGCGGTCAGATCCTCGGCCAAGAGCAGCTTGAGCCAGTCCAGCACTTCCGAGGTCGAGGGCTTTTTCTTCAGCCCCTGCGTCTCGCGGATTTCGTAGAACTGCGTCAGGGCTGTGGTCAGCAGTGCATCCTTGATGCCGGGGTGGTGCACCTCGACAATGCGGCGCATCGTTGCCTCGTCCGGGAAGCGGATATAGTGGAAGAAACAGCGGCGCAGGAAGGCGTCGGGCAGTTCCTTTTCGTTGTTCGAGGTGATGATGACGATGGGGCGGTTCTGGGCCCGGATGGTCTCGCCGGTCTCGTAGACATGGAACTCCATCTTATCGAGTTCCTGCAGCAGGTCGTTTGGAAACTCGATATCGGCCTTGTCGATTTCGTCGATCAGCAGAACGACCTTTTCGTCCGCCTCGAACGCCTGCCACAGTTTACCCTTGCGGATATAGTTCGCGACGTCATGCACGCGCTCTTCACCCAGCTGACTGTCGCGCAACCGGCTGACGGCGTCGTATTCATAAAGGCCCTGCTGCGCACGGGTGGTGGATTTCACATTCCACTCGATCATTTTCAGACCCAGCGCACCTGCCACCTGTTTGGCCAGCTCGGTCTTGCCGGTGCCGGGTTCTCCCTTGACCAGCAGCGGGCGTTCCAGCGTGACGGCGGCGTTCACGGCGATATTCAGGTCGTCTGTGGCAACATATTCGGCTGTGCCTTGGAAACGTGCGGTCATGGGCCCCTCATGTGGTAGCGCGCGGGTGCGAGTGATCTGCGTTCCGGGTTACAGAGGGGTGGGGTTTTTGACAACCCGGGTCGCTGCGTCGATTCAGCGGAAAATCGCAACGACTTCAAACCCTTTTACGTGATTCGCAGGTGCCCCGTTGTGCCGCCGGTTGAAACTTGCCTCAAAAAAACCTGCGTATGACCACTGAAAAACAACGTTTTGTTGTTTCAAGTCTCATAT
The DNA here is from genome assembly GCF_056531425.1 of Ruegeria sp. N4. NCBI lineage: Bacteria > Pseudomonadati > Pseudomonadota > Alphaproteobacteria > Rhodobacterales > Roseobacteraceae > Ruegeria > Ruegeria sp. N4. Next base: position 700,389 of record NZ_JBQFLT010000001.1, on the reverse strand, counting down.
TTAGACAGCCCAGTGACCCGGCGCGCTGGTCCTACGTTTGTGTAGTGACAATCGTGTGCCCGTCGGATAAACGCTGCGCAGAAGGGGGTGCCAAATGTCAGGTGATACTACCGCTACCGACGTTTCAGGCCATACCGAGGGAGCAAATATGAAGCAGGAAGTTTTTCTGCCGGATGATTACCGCCCGGCCGAAGATGAACCTTTCATGAATGATCGGCAGCTTGAGTATTTTCGGCGCAAGCTGCTGGATTGGAAGACAGAATTACTCGCAGGCAGCCGCGACACGATCGAAGGGCTGCAAGACAATACCCGAAATATTCCCGATGTCGCCGATCGCGCAAGCGAGGAAACCGACCGTGCGCTGGAACTGCGCACCCGGGATCGTCAGCGCAAGCTGGTGGCCAAGATCGACTCGGCCCTGCGCCGGATCGACGAAGGCGAATACGGGTATTGCGAAAAGACAGGCGATCCGATTTCGCTGAAACGTCTGGATGCACGTCCGATTGCAACCATGACGCTAGAGGCGCAGGAACGCCACGAGCGGCGCGAGAAGGTTCACCGCGACGATTGATCGCTGCGGAATCCACAAGAACACAAACGCCGGGGCCTGTCGCCTCGGCGTTTTTGCGTTAAGCCAAGGGCATGAATATCGACGGACTTAGATTCTGTGTCATCGGCGGCGGCATCGGCGGGCTGGCCGCAGCGCTGGCTTTGCGCCAACGCGGGGCGCAAGTGACAGTGCTGGAACAGGCCCCCGCCTTGACCGAGGTCGGGGCGGGCCTGCAGATCAGCGCAAACGGGATGCGCGTTCTGCACGCCCTGAACGTGGTCTCGGACATCCCCGAACTGGGGCAGCGATCTTACGGCACGGTGTTGTGCGACTATCGCAAAGGGCGTGTGATCAGCCGCGTTCCGGGCCCGACGGCGGGGGCGACCTATTACTACCACCGCGCCGATCTTCTGGATCTGCTGCATGACGCGGCCAAAAAGGCGGGCGTGGACATACGATTAAATGCGCGCGTGACCCAGGTGCACAAGCACCCCGCAGAAGCCGAGATTGTGTTGGCTAACGGGGAACGCCTCCGCGCCGAATGTGCCATAGCCGCCGATGGCGGGCGAAGCGCCATCCGGCCCGACTTGAACGGGCCCGAGATGCCCAGTTTCACCCATCAGGTCGCCTGGCGCGCGACGCTCCCGTGGAGTGGTGCCGAAGCAGAGCCGCGCGCAACCCTTACAATGGGTCCACGCCGCCATGTGGTGACTTACCCTCTGCGCGACCAGAAACTCATGAATATCGTGGCAGTAGAAGAGCGGTCTGACTGGCAGGAAGAAGGCTGGCGCAAGCAGGGCGATCCAGATGATCTGCGCGCCCGGTTCGCTGACTTCGGTGGCCCCGTGCGCGATATTTTGGCCGAGGTGAAGGAAGCGCATGTCTGGGCGCTGTTCCTGCGGCCCGTCGCCCAGACATGGCAAAACGGGCGTGTTGCCTTGCTTGGGGACGCCGCGCACCCAACCTTGCCTTTCATGGCGCAGGGGGCCTGTCTGGCACTGGAAGACGCCTGGGTATTGGCGCGGTCCTTCACGGACCAATCGGGCGTGGCCCGCGCCCTTGCGGCCTACGAGGCAACACGCATCCCTCGCGCCCAGCGTGTCGTTGCCACCGCTGCCGCAAACGCCCGCAACTTTCACCTGCAAGGCCCCATGCGGTTTGCCGCGCAGCTGGCGCTTTCAGCCCTGGGGCCGCATCTGACGCGCCGGTATGAATGGATTTACAGCCACGACGTGACCACCTGATCTGTCAGATATCCAGATCCACCCAGACCGGAACGTGATCCGACGGCTTTTCATGCCCACGAACCTCGGCATCAATCCGGCAGTCGCGCATCAGGTCGGCGGCCTGTGGTGTCAGCAGGAAATGATCAATCCGGATGCCGTCATTCCTGTTCCAGGCCCCCGCTTGGTAATCCCAAAACGAATAATGCCCGGGGCCTTGGGTGCGGGCGCGAAACGCCTCGGTAAACCCAAGATTCAGGATCTTGCGAAAGGCCGCGCGGCTTTCGGGGCGAAACAGAGCATCCTCGCGCCACGCATCGGGGCGTTTGGCGTCTTCGGGCTGCGGAATGATGTTGTAGTCCCCGGCCATCAGCGCGGGTTCTTCACCGGCCATCAAGTCCTTGGCGCGTGCATATAGGCGTTCCATCCAGGCAAGCTTATAGTCGTATTTCGGACCCGGAGCCGGGTTGCCATTGGGCAGGTACAGCCCGCAGATTCGAATGGCCTGCTTGCCGACAACGGTCGCCTCGATCCAGCGCGCCTGCTCATCTTCGTCATCTCCGGGCAATCCGCGCGAAACATCCTCAAGCGGCAGTTTCGACAGGATGGCAACCCCGTTGAAACTCTTTTGGCCATGGGTTTCGACATTGTAACCACGCTCTTCGAACAACTCGCGCGGGAAGTTCTCGTCCACCGATTTGATCTCTTGCAGCAGAACGACATCGGGCTGCGCATCATCCAGCCAGCGAGGCAGGGCCTCGGCCCGCGCTTTTATGCCGTTGATATTGAACGTAGCGATTTTCATGCGCGGTCCTCCGATGCCTCAGGGCAACCTATCGCGCAGAACCGGCCCAACGGCAAGGCGGATGGCGGGTTTGCGAGGCTCTGCCTCGCGCTCCGGGATATTTATGGCCAGATGAAGAGACGGATCCCTGCTTCATCTGGCTGCAAATATCCCGGGGGTGTGGGGGCTGGCCCCCACCTGCGCTACATGGAAAAAGAAGTGCCGCAGCCGCAGGATGAGGTGGCGTTGGGGTTCTCGATCACAAACCGCGCGCCGATCAGTTCCTGGGTGAAGTCGATCACTGCATTTTCAAGGAACGGTAGGGAAACGCTATCCACGATGACCTTTTGGCCCTTGCCCTCAAGAACCAGATCGTCGTCCTGAGGTTTATCCAGCGCGATTTCGTATTGAAAACCGGAACATCCGCCGCCTTCCACCGCGACGCGCAGGGCCTGACCCTGATCTGCTGCGCCGATCTCGGCGAGGCGATCAAAGGCGCGTTCCGTGACTGTTGGGGGCAGATTCATGCCAATCTCCAAAGGTTTATTTCCTAAGCCGGGTACAATATATGAAACCTCAGGACAGGCGACAAGGACAAGACCTTTGGAAAGAGCGGGTTTTGCCTCGGACCCAGGCCGCGCACGGGGGCGGCTGGTACCGGAGGAGGAGAGCAGTTTTCGGTCATGCTTTCAGCGTGATCGCGACCGGATCATTCATGCCAGCGCGTTTCGGCGGCTCAAACACAAGACGCAGGTGTTTGTCGAGCATGAAGGCGACAGCTATCGCACCCGTCTGACCCATTCCATCGAAGTCGCTCAGGTGGCGCGTACCATTGCCGGGGCGTTGGGGCTGAACCCCGAACTGACCGAGGCCGTGGCTTTGGCTCATGATCTGGGACACACGCCGTTCGGGCATACAGGCGAGGACGCCTTGCACGCGCTGATGGCGCCCTATGGCGGGTTTGATCACAATGCGCAGGCCATTCGGATCGTGACCAAGCTGGAACGTCACTATGCCGAGTTTGATGGTTGCAATCTGACATGGGAATGTCTGGAAGGGATCGCCAAGCATAATGGCCCGGTGGTCGGCGAACTGCCCTGGGCACTGGCCGAATGCAATCAGGGGTTTGACCTTGAACTGCACACCCATGCCAGCGCCGAGGCGCAGGTGGCGGCACTTTCAGACGATATCGCGTATAACAACCACGATCTGTTCGACGGGTTGCGGGCAGGCCTGTTCACTGATGCGGACATTCAGGATCTACCGATTGTCGGGGCCTGTTTTGCCGAGGTGGACGCCAAATACCCGGGTCTCGACCCTTATCGCCGTCGGCATGAAGCGCTGCGGCGGGTCTTTGGTGTTATGGTCTCGGACGTCATTGACACCTCGGCTGATCTGATCGCGGCGTCGGGGGCGGGGTCTGTCGAAGATATCCGGCACCTTGGGTCTCCGGTCATCCAGTTCTCGGGCGATCTCTGGACCCAGTTGAAAGAAATCCGCGCCTTTCTTTTCACGCGAATGTACCGCGCGCCTTCGGTGATGGAGGTGCGGGCCAAGGTCAGCAAAGTAGTCGAGGAACTGTTCCCTATCTATCTGAATGACCCGAAACAGATGCCGGGTCATTGGCATGACGATATCGAAGCCGCCGGTGATGAGACGGCTTTGGCCCGGATCGTATCGGATTACATCGCGGGCATGACGGACCGGTTCGCCCTGCAGGATCATGCGCGGCTGACCGGAGGCTGATCACTCGATCCCGATATAGGCCAGTGCCCAGACCTGCTGACTGGCCTGTTCCTGCGCCAGATCGGGGTCGTCGGTGGGCGGGAAGACGATCATGGTCGGGCCATAGCCACCGATGCCCATCGGGTTGCTATCGGCGTGCGTGGCAACAATCGGTTGATGTGCTGAGATGCTGTCCCACGGGATTTCGGCCTGATAACCGTCCAACGCCATCGGCTTTGCCGTCTTCCCCTCGGCCCCGGCCATGGTCATCACATCTGACAGGCGCGGGCCGGAGAATGCGATGTCGCGCTGATTGCCCTCGGGGCCGTAGGCTATGGTGATCTCGACCTGTTCGAGCCCGTCCAGCATCATCGCGTCGAAACCAGCCGCGCCGTCGTGCTGGACCTCAAGATAACCCAACAACCCGCCGTCATTCTGGCCGCGGGCGGGCAGGTTGGTCTCGGTCACGGCTCCGCCCAGTGTCAGCAGCACATGGCCCTGCGGCGCGGGCATATCGGCCCAGAGCGGCAGGGCGGTGGTCAGCATCAGGCTCAGCGGAAGGGCAAGGCGCATTGTCGGATCTCCGGTTCGTGGATTTCTGCCGACACTAGCGGGCTTTGACGGTAAACCAAGCGCAAACTTTAGGCGTGCATTGACCTTGGCGTGGTGCGTGGTAAACCGCGCGGCAAGCAAAAGGACATCCGTAATGAACCTGTTTTCCGAGATCCGCGCCCTGGTACTGGACGCGCTGGCGCAGATGCAGTCCGAAGGCGCGCTGCCCGAGGGGCTGAGCTTTGACAACGTGGCGGTCGAACCTCCGCGCGATGCGGCGCATGGCGACATGGCGACCAACGCGGCGATGGTGCTGGCGAAACCGGCGAAGATGAAGCCGCGCGACATTGCCGATGTGCTGGCCGGGAAACTGGCCGAGGACGCGCGGATCACCAGTGCCGAGGTGGCCGGGCCGGGCTTTCTGAACCTGCGGCTTGCGCCGACCGTCTGGCAGGGCGTTCTGGCGGCGGTGTTGGAGCAGGGCACCGACTATGGCCGCTCGACCATGGGGCAAGGGCAGAAGGTCAATGTTGAGTATGTCTCGGCCAACCCCACCGGCCCGCTGCATGTGGGCCATACGCGGGGGGCGGTGTTCGGCGACGCTTTGGCAAGCCTCTTGGCCTATTCGGGTCATGACGTGACCCGCGAGTATTACATCAACGATGGCGGCGCGCAGGTGGATGTGCTGGCACGCTCGGCCTATGAACGGTATCGCGAGGCCAATGGCCTCAGCCCTGAGATTGCCGAAGGTCTTTATCCCGGTGACTACCTGATCCCGATCGGTGAGGCGCTGAAAGAGAAATATGGCGACAGCCTGATCGACAAGCCGGAAAGCGAGTGGCTGGAAGAGCTGCGCGAGTTTTCGACCGATGCGATGATGGACCTGATCCGCGCCGACCTGAAGGCGCTGGGCGTCGAGATGGACGTGTTCTTCTCGGAAAAGTCGCTCTACGGCACCGGACGGATCGAGGCGGCGCTGGAGTCGCTGACCGACAAGGGCCTGATCTACGAAGGCGTGCTGGAGCCGCCAAAGGGCAAGAAGCCCGAGGATTGGGAACCGCGCGAGCAAACCCTGTTCAAATCGACCGAGCATGGCGATGATGTGGACCGCCCGGTCAAGAAATCGGATGGCTCGTGGACCTATTTCGCCCCCGATATCGCCTATCACTATGACAAGGTGAGCCGTGGTTTTGACGCGCTGATCGACGTGTTTGGCGCGGACCACGGCGGCTATGTCAAACGGATGAAGGCGGCTGTTTCGGCGCTGTCCGATGGCAAGGTGCCGCTGGATATCAAGCTGACGCAGTTGGTGAAGCTGTGGAAGAATGGCGAGCCGTTCAAGATGTCCAAACGAGCCGGGAACTTTGTCACGCTGCGCGATGTGGTCGATCAGGTCGGGCCGGATGTGACCCGGTTTGTCATGCTGACCCGCAAGAACGACGCGCCTTTGGATTTCGATTTCGACAAGGTGCTGGAACAAAGCCGCGAGAACCCGGTGTTCTACGTGCAATACGCCCATGCCCGCGTCATGAGCGTGCTGCGCCGCGCCGCCGAGGCCGGGATTACCGCCGATGATGCGACGCTTACATGTGCTGACCTCAGCAAAAACGATCACGCCTCGGAACTGACCGTGGCGAAGAAGCTGGCCGAATGGCCGCGCTTGGTGGAAATCGCGGCGCGCACCAATGAGCCGCACCGCGTTGCCTTCTATCTGTATGAACTCGCAGGGGATTTCCACGCGTTGTGGAACAAGGGCAACGATGAAACCCAACTGCGCTTCATCCAGGATGGCGATGTTGCCACAAGCCAGTCGAAAATCGCTTTGGCCCGGGCTGTTTCTGTTGTGATTTCAGCGGGCTTGGGTATTCTTGGCGTTACCCCGGCGCAGGAGATGCGGTGACCAACATCGCCCGAAACGCCGGTCTGAGGTAGGCAAGAAATGACCCGCGCGCCGTGTTTTTAAGGCGCAAACGGGCAGTGAGGCGGATATGGCGAGTTACGATTACTCGGGGCAGCAAGGCCCCGAGCATATGCATTACACGAATCAACCGCAAGCACAGGATGCGCAGGCTGGCGATGCGCCGCGTGGCTCTTTCGGGCTGGGCAAGGCGGTGAATGTGCTGGGGGCGGTGGCTTCTCTGGCGCTGGTCGCCGGTGTCGGTATCTGGAGCTACAAGTTGGTCATGCGGGATGTCAGTGGCGTCCCGGTTGTGCGCGCCGCCGAAGGGCCGATGCGTATTCAGCCCGAAAATCCGGGTGGCCAGCCTGCCGACCATCAGGGGCTTGCCGTCAATGCCGTCGCTGCCGAAGGCTCGGCTGCGGCACCTGCGGATCGCCTGATCCTTGCCCCACGCCCGGTCTCGCTGACCGACGAAGACCTGCCCGCCGGAGAGTTGAAGCCAACCCAGGCGCTGCATGTGGTGGAAGAGCCGATTTCGAACCAGGAGGCGGCGGAGCTGCGGCAGAACGCGGTTGACGCGCTGGTCGCTGAACTGGCGGGTGAGGCTGCGCGGAATCAGCAAGAGGCGGAACCCGGTGTGCAGGTTGCCGCGCTGGCAACACCCGAGGAAGAACCCGCCATTGACCCCGCCGATCTCGCCGCATCTCTGCCCGATCCGGCGATTGCGGAGCTGCCGGGCGTGCGCCGCTCGCTGCGTCCCAACACGCGGCCCGCGCGCCGTGTTTCGGCCGCTGCTGCCTCGGAGGATGCGATCAATGCCGCCGTGAAGGCCGCGGCTGGTCTGGATGTTGACCCCGACACGCTGAGCAAGGGCACCCGTTTGGCGCAGCTTGGGGCATTTGAAAGCGCCGATGTGGCCAAGGCGGAATGGTCCCGTCTGGATGGCCGATTTGGCGAATATATGAAGGGTAAACAGCGCGTTATCCAGCGAACCTCAAGCGGTGGACGCACGTTTTATCGCCTGCGCGTACTGGGATTTGAAGACCTGAGCGACTCGCGTCAATTCTGCGCCGCGCTGGTGGCGCAAGGGGCTGACTGCATCCCGGTGGCCGTCAGGTGAGTTTCGGTGCCGCAATCACCGATGCCGAAGGTCTGCGGCTGACCGACGATGAAAGGGCCTTGTTCCGCGAGTTGAACCCGTTCGGGTTCATTCTGTTTGCCCGGAATATTGAAAGCACCGATCAGGTGCGCGCGCTCTGCGATGATTTTCGCGAATCCGTCGGGCGCAACTGTCCCATCACAATCGATCAGGAAGGCGGGCGCGTGCAGCGCCTGCGCGCGCCACTGGCCCGCGAATGGATGCCGCCACTGGATCACGCGGAACGGGCAGGGGATCAGGCCGAACGGGCCATGTATCTGCGCTATCGCCTAATCTCGCATGAATTGTTCGAGCTTGGGATCGACAGCAACTGCGCCCCAATGGTGGATACCGCACGGGCGGAAACCCATGCCTTTCTGCGCAATCGCTGTTACGGCGAGGATGCGGGCACGATTGGTCAGATCGGGCGCGCCGTGGCTCAGGCGCATCTGGATGGCGGGGTTCTGCCCGTCGTAAAACACATGCCGGGCCATGGTCGGGCGACGCTGGACACACATTTCGACCTGCCGCGTGTTGATCTGTCGCTGGACGAACTCACCGAGACGGATTTTGCGCCCTTCCGAACCCTGAACGATCTGCCCATGGGGATGACCGCGCATCTGGTGTTCGAACAGATTGACCAGACCCCGGCCACAATTTCAGCCCCGATGATGCGTGTGATCCGCGAGGTTATCGGGTTTGAAGGGCTGATCATGACCGACGACATCTCGATGAAGGCGCTCAGCGGTTCTGTCGCGGACCTGTCGCGGCAGGCGCTACAGGCGGGCTGTGACGTTGTTCTGCACTGCAATGGCAGCTTTGCCGAACGGGCCGAGGTGCTGGAAGCTGCGGGCCAGATGACGCAGGCGGCGCAGACCCGCGCAGAGCGCGCCCTGACCATGCGCAAAACCCCTGCGGAACTTGACATTGAGGCCGCCGAGGCGGAACTATCTGCCCTAATGGGCGGGCAGGTATATGAACGATAACCTTTTCAGCGAAGACCCGGTCTCGGTCGCCGATCGGCTGGCCGCCGAGGCGCTGATTGTTGACGTTGACGGGTTCGAAGGCCCGCTGGATGTGCTGCTGACCTTGTCGCGCACGCAAAAGGTCGATCTGCGAAAAATCTCGGTTCTTGCGCTGGCGCAGCAATATCTGGCCTTTGTTGAAAAGGCGCGGGCGCTGCGGATCGAACTGGCCGCCGATTATCTGGTGATGGCCGCTTGGTTGGCCTTTCTGAAATCCCGCTTGCTGCTGCCGCCGGACCCGGATGACGAAGGGCCGTCGGGCGAGGAACTGGCGGCGCATCTGGCGTTCCAGTTGGAACGTCTGCAAGCCATGCGCGACGCCGCCGCGCGTCTGATGGCGCGCGACCAGTTGGGGCGCGATTTCTTCAAGCGCGGGCAGGGCGAGGATGTGACCCGCATCCGCACCGTGACCTATTCCGCCACGCTGCTGGACCTGATGCAGGGCTATGCGCGTATCCGCACCCGCGACGAATTCCGCCCCTTTGTGATGGACCGCGATGCCGTCTTCACGATGGAGCAGGCATTGGAACGAATGCGCCCGCTGATCGGGTTTGCGGGGACATGGACGGATATGGAGACCTATCTGCCCCAAGGCTGGGACGCCGACCCGGTGCGGCGCAGATCAGCCACGGCGGCGACCTTTGCGGCCTCGCTGGAGTTGGTGAAAGAAGGACACATGGAGATCAAGCAAAGCGACACCTTTGCCCCGATCCAATTGCGCAAGAGGACCGAAACACGTGACTGACACCCCCGAAGAGACCGGCACCCTGTTCGAAGCGCCCCCGTTGGCCGAGCAGGAACGCATGGTCGAAGCGGTGCTGTTTGCCAGCGCCGAGCCGGTCACCATTGCCGACCTCGAAGCGCGGATGCCTCATGGCAGCAACGCCGCGCAAGCGGTTGAATTGTTGCAGAAACGTTATGAGGGGCGCGGTGTTCGCGTTGTGCGCGTCGGCGACGCGTGGGCGATCCGAACCGCTGCCGATCTTGGTTTTCTAATGCAAAAAGAAACGGTCGAGACCCGCAAGCTAAGCCGTGCGGCAATCGAAACGCTGGCTATCGTGGCCTATCACCAGCCCTGTACTCGGGCCGAGATCGAGGAAATTCGTGGTGTCTCGGTGTCTCGCGGGACCATCGACCAGTTGCTTGAGATGGAGTGGATCAGGCTCGGCCGCCGCCGGATGACGCCGGGCCGCCCGGTGACGTTCGTGGTGACGCCGCAGTTTCTGGATCACTTCGGGCTGGAAAACGCCCGAGACTTGCCCGGGCTGAAAGAACTGCGCGCCGCGGGGTTGCTGGAAAACCGCCCACCGCCGGGCACTATCCCGCTGGGGGAAAGACAGGACGACGCTGAGAATGAGGATCAAAGCGAGCTGTTCGAGGAAGAGTGATCGCGCCGCCCTTTTGTTGCCGCACAGGATGCCTATCTTGTGGTTTGAGAAACGGAGTTGAGCAATGAATGCCAATCGGATCATCGACATGATCGTGCGACAGGTCATGCGCCGTCTTGTCAACAAGGGCGTGGACAAAGGGTTTGATATGGCCGCCCGCAAAGGTCAAAAGCCCGATGCAGCGCCGGGTCCGCAGAAACGCCCCAACACGGCAAATCACGCAAAGAACCTGCGCCAAGCCCAGCGGATGACGCGGCAGATGCGCCGGTTCATGAAGTTTTGAGAACTACCCTACGGCCTTGAAATGTTTGGACAGTTTCAGGCCCTGACCCTGATAGTTCGACGCAATGCCCGCACCGTATAGCTGCGTAGGCATCTCGGCCATTTTCTCATAAACCAACCGCCCGACGACCTGCCCGTGCTCCAGCACAAACGGGGCCTCGTGGCAGCGTACCTCCAGCACTCCGCGCGACCCGGCACCGCCTGCGGCGGCATGGCCGAATCCGGGGTCGAAGAAGCCCGCGTAATGCACGCGAAACTCGCCGACCATGGCCAGATAGGGGGCCATTTCGGCGGCATACATGGGCGGGATATGCACCGCCTCGCGGCTGACCAGAATGTAGAACGCGCCGGGGTCGAGGATGATGCGACCGTCCGTGGTGCGCACCTCTTCCCAATATTCCTGCGGGTCATATTCGCCGATCCGGTCCAGATCGATCACCCCGGTGTGGGGTTTTGCGCGGTACCCCACCAGATCGCTGTCGGGCAGTTGCAGATCGACCGAGAACCCCAGCCCGTCCTGAATCACCGCAGGCCCATCGACCAAAGGCGATTCCCCGTGCAGCGTCATCAGTTCCGCGTCGGTCAAAGCGGCCTGTCCCTGACGGAACCGGATCTGGTTCAGACGCATCCCTGGACGGACAAGCACCGAGAATGATCGCGGGCAAATCTCGGCGTATAGCGGTCCGGCATAGCCTGCGGGGACGCGGTCAAACTCGGTTCCGCCATCGGTGATGGTGCGGGTCAACAGATCAAGACGCCCGGTCGAGCTTTTGGCATTTGCCACGGCCGTGATGCTGTCGGGCAGGGCCAGCGATTCCATCAGCGGCACCAGATAGACGCAGCCCTTTTCCAGAACGGCCCCGTCGGTGATGTCGATGCGGTGCATCTCGAACTCGGCCAGCCGGTCGGCGACTGAGCGCCCTTCGCCCGCCAGGAACGAAGCGCGTACCCGGTAAGCCACTGTTCCCAAACGCAGATCAAGGCTGGCCGGTTGCACCTGTGCAGGGATGACATCCGGGCTGGCGGTGATCTCACCGCGTGCGATCATCGCTTCGATCTGTTGGTTTGGACATACACCTGTCATTCCGATCCCCCCTGATGCCAGAGCGGGATCTGGCCAATCTGCCATAAACGTCGGTGTGATTTGGTCGGGCTAGCAGGACTCGAACCTGCGACCTTCCGTCCCCCAGACGGACGCGCTACCAGGCTGCGCCATAGCCCGACGTTGAGGTGTTCATAAAGAATTTCCCGGCAGGGGCAAGAGGAAAACACTGCCTTTTTGTCCTATCCCGCCGCTTGGGTTTCGACCCGATCCAGCCATTTGCGCAGGTCTTTCGCCAGTGGCGCGATTCGGCCCAGAAGTTCCTCATCAAACTCGGACCGGTTCCAGGCCAGTGAGGCGATTCCCCCCATCAGCGGGGCTGCGTCCAGTTCGGGTTCCTGCGCGGGTGCATCGTCTGGCTGCGCCGCCTGCGGTTCGCCCAAATCCATATGAATCTGTTTCGACGCAGGGGCAGGGGCGGAAGTGAAGGGCACGACAGTATCATCACCGGCGCTTTCAGACGCTGCAACATCGTCCAGCTCTGGCGACAGCGACGCGACATGCGCGATGCCCTGTTCGCGCAGAATGCGCTGCACGCCTTTGATGGTTATGCCATCTTCATGCAGCAGTTTTTTGATACCGCCCAGCAGGCGCATATCATTGGGGCGGTAGTACCGCCGTCCTCCGGCCCGTTTGACAGGTTTGACCTGGGTAAACCGGCTTTCCCAAAACCGCAGAACATGGGCCTGAACACCGAGCCAGTCCGCAACCTCAGAGATTGTGCGAAACGCGTCGGGAGATTTGCTCATGTCCGTGCGGCCCTCGGGTTACTTGCGATTCCCGGCAGCGACGCGATCTTTCATCAGATGCGACGGGCGGAAGGTCAGCACGCGGCGCGGCTGAATCGGAACCTCTTCGCCGGTTTTGGGGTTGCGACCGATACGGGCGGTTTTGTCGCGAACGCTGAACGTACCAAAAGACGAGATTTTCACCTGCTCGCCGCGCACCAAAGCGTCAGACATGTGGTTCAGAACGCTTTCGACCAGCTGCGCGCTTTCGTTTCGTGAAAGGCCCACCTCACGAAAGACGGCCTCGCTCAGATCCATTCGGGTCAGTGTTTTGTCGCCCATACCTTTTTCCCCTGTTGATATCAAAGCATAGGGTCCACGCAAATTCGCTGTCAATATCAATGAATTGCAGGCGGGTGTGTAAGCTGGAATGCGCTTGTTACCAGCGCAGGACAACCGCGCCCCAGGCCAAGCCGCCGCCGATGGCTTCGGTCACCAACAGATCGCCGGGCTTGATTTGCCCGCGCTGTTTGCCCACCGACAGGGCCAGCGGGATCGAGGCGGCCGAGGTGTTTCCGTGGTCCTGCACGGTTACGACCACGTTTTCCATCGGCAGGCCCATTTTCTTGGCGGTGCCTTGAATGATGCGGATATTGGCCTGATGCGGCACGATCCAGTCGACATCCTCGTTGGACAGGCCAGCGCTCGACAGGGCGGTTTCGGCCGTTTTGGTCAGCTTTTCAACAGCGTGACGGAAGACCTGATTGCCTTGCATGCGCAGATAGCCGGTGGATTGCGTCGATACGCCACCATCCACGTACAGCAACTCCCGATAGCGCCCGTCCGAATTCAGATCGGTTGCCAGAATGCCCCGGTCATCTGAGGTGCCGTGGCCTTCCTGATGCTCAAGCACCAATGCCCCAGCGCCATCGCCAAACAGCACGCAGGTCGAGCGGTCGGTCCAGTCCATGATTCGCGAAAACGTCTCGGCCCCGATGACCAGAACGCGTTTGGCCTGACCCGACAGAATCAGCGCGTTGGCGTTGCTGAGGGCAAAGACAAACCCGGCGCAAACGGCTTGTACGTCAAAGGCAAACCCCTTGGTCATGCCCAGCCGCGCCTGAACCATCGTCGCGGCGGAAGGGAAGGTCAGGTCAGCGGTCGAGGTGGCCAGGACGATGGCGTCGATATCGTCCGCCTCAAGCCCGGCATCCGCAAGGGCCGCCTGGGCGGCGTTGGTGGCCAGATCCGAAGTGGTCTCGCCCTCGGCTGCAAAATGGCGACGTTCGATCCCGGACCGGGTCCGGATCCATTCATCGGTGGTGTCGAGTGTCTTTTCGAACTCGGAATTCGGAACAACGCGTTCTGGCAAATAATGCCCGACACCTACAACAACTGAGCGGCCTGCCATGCTGGGGTACTGCCTTTTTTGTTATTTTTCCGTCTGCGGCGCAGATTGCGCGGCATCTTGTGCAAGCTGGGCCGTCGATGCAACCCGTGCCGCCAATTTTTCGGCAAAACCCGACTCGGCCAAAGTGAAGGCCAGTTTGACCGCCGCTGACACTCCGGTCGGGTCAGCGCCGCCATGGGATTTGACCACCGTGCCGTTCAGCCCAAGGAACACACCGCCATTTACACGTCGCGGGTCGATCCGCTTTTTCAAACGGTTCAGCGAGGTGATGGCAAGGATCGAGGCCAGCCGGGACAGTGGCGTGTATTTGAACGCCTGCCGCAGCAGGTCGCCAATCAGGCTGGCGGTGCCTTCCCCGGTCTTGATCGCGACGTTGCCGGTAAACCCATCGGTTACAATGACATCTGCCTTGTCGCCCGGAATGTCGCTGCCTTCGACAAAACCCACGAAATCGAAATTCGCAGGCTCGGCGAAATCGGCGATCATGGCATGCGCCTCTTTCAACTCGGCGCGGCCCTTGTGTTCTTCGGTGCCCACATTCAGCAGCCCGATCCGGGGACGGTGCAGGGCCATGCCGTTACGGGCATAAGATGCGCCCATCAGGGCGTATTGCAGCAGATCCTTGGCGTCGGCGCGCACATCCGCACCGACATCCAGCATCACGTTGAACCCCTGCGGGTTGCGCGAAGGCCACAGAATCGCAATCGCCGGGCGGTTCACACCGGGCAGTTTGCGCAGGCGCATCATCGACAAAGCCATCAGCGCGCCGGTATTGCCGCAGGACACCGCGCCATGCGCCTCGCCCTGACGGACGGCCTCAAGCGTGGACCACATCGAGGTCTGCTTGCCGCTGCGCACAACCTGGCTGGGCTTGTCTTCCATCGTGACCACGTCGGGGCAATCACGAAAAGCGACGCGCCCATCAAGGACGCGCCGTTTTGCCACGAGCTTGCGCAGCATGTCTTCCGGACCGTGCAGAAGAAACCCGATATTGGGGTTCTTTTTGGCCGATTCCGCGAGGCCTGCAACAACAACTGCGGGACCTTCGTCCCCCCCCATAGCGTCAACCGAGATGGTGATCCGTTCGGCGTGCGTGGGTTGTTCAGTCATGCCTTGGCCTGCGCTCAATCAGGCTTAGGCTGCGTCTTCGTCCAGGTCGATTTCGTCGGCCTGCGCGACGACTTCGCGATCGTCATAGTGGCCGCAGGATGCGCAAACGTGGTGCGGGCGCTTCAGCTCGCCACAGTTCGGGCATTCGTTCGGGTTTGCAGCAACCAGAGCGTCGTGTGCGCGGCGGTTGTTGCGACGCGACTTGGAAACTTTGTTCTGTTGGACGGCCATGGTCTCAACCTTTGTCTACTGAGGGTCAGCAGATTCGCCGCCGACCGTGGTTTCATATTTCGTTTATCGTGGTTTGACGCGCGTTTAGGGGACCAGCCCCGAAATGTCCAACCCAAAATCCGATGAGCGCGCGAAAATACTGCGATTCTCGTCATGTTCAAGTGATTTTTCTGACCGCCTGCTATGACAGGAAATCAGACCTCTGTCACTCGTCTTTTTTCAGGGCATCGCGCAATTCCGCCAGCCCTGCGAAGGGTTTGACATCCTCATCCGTAATCGCCTGTTTGCCCGGTTCGGTATAGTCGGCCTGACCCAGTTCGGCCCCGTCCTTGCGTGGGTATTGGGGCAGGGCCAGCGAAAGCGCCTCGACCATCACGGCGGCTGGGTCGATCTCAGCGCCCAATGGCTCGGTCTCGTCATCTTCGGGGATTTCGAACTCGGGCTCGTCAGGGTCGGTCCAATCGGCCACAAATAGGCGCGAAACTGGGATGTCGATCCGGGTGGTCACGGGTTCAAGCGTTACCACACAGGGCTGAATCACAGTCGCCCCCAGTTTGCCGGACAGCGCCCAGTCGCGTTTTCCTGCTGCGCGCAGATCCCCGACAAAGCTGAGCTTGCGCAGGCCGAGCAGGCCCAGATCCCGGCCAATAGCCTCCAACACGTCCTTTCCCGGGCGCAATTCGAACGGGGTTGGGGCGTTTTGTGGCAGGTCGGCCACCCGCAATGCAGTAACGTCGCTCATTCGTGAGCCTTTCTATGTGTTGAACCGTGGCAGCGGTTTCTGTAATCGGATAGAAGCCGCAAGAGGCCAAGGCAAGAGGGTGCGTATGTTGATGATTGGAAACAGGTCGAAATCGGCGATGCGTTCGCTTGCGTTAGTGGCCTGTCTGGCTGTGATCACCGCCTGCACTCCGATCTTCAGGAATCACGGCTATGTGCCTCCGGCCGAGGATCTGGCCGAGATCAAGGTGGGCACGGATACACGCGAAAGCGTTGCCGAGGCGGTTGGCGCGCCCGGTGCCTCGGGCGTGGTGCGCGATTCCGGCTATTACTATGTCCGGTCCCGAATCCGCCATTTTGGCCCCAAACGGCCCGAGGTCGTTTCGCGCGAGGTGGTTGCCATCAGCTTCGATCAGCGCGGTGTGGTCAGCAATGTCGAACGCTTTGGCCTGGAGGACGGGGTCGTCATCCCGCTGGAACGCCGCGTGACCGAATCCAGTGTCGAGAACACCGGCTTCCTGCGTCAGCTGCTGGGCAATATCGGCAACTTCAACCCGGCCAACATTCCGGGCGCGTCGAACTAAGTCACGGGATCGTCTTGTGAGGTTCACAGGAAGGTCACATGTCTTATGATATCGGGGCGGTAACTTGGATCTCCGGTCAGCAACCTCGGAGGATGCGACCATGGCAACAGCCGTTTTGTTGAACAAAGGGCGCTATCGGGCCCGGTTGGCGCAGTCTGAACGGGACGTGGCGGCGGCGCAGGCGCTACGGACGCTGGCCTTTGCGACGGAAAAAACCGACGCGGACGCGTTTGACGCGGTATGTTCCCATGTGCTGGTCGAGAATATGCAGGCCGGTGGGCAGCTTGTGTGCAGTTTCCGGATGTTGACAATGGGGAGCGGGTCCGAGATCGCGCACAGCTATTCGGCGCAGTTCTATGACCTGTCCAGTCTGGAAGGGTTCGGCGGGCGTATGGTCGAGATGGGCCGTTTCTGCATTCACCCCGATTGGACCGACCCGGACATTCTGCGCGTGGCCTGGGGGGCGATGACCGCGTTTGTCGACCAAAACCGGATCGAGATGTTGTTTGGCTGCTCGTCCTTCGCCGGGATCGAGACCGAGCAATACCTGGATTCCTTTGCCATGCTCAAACACCGCCATCTGGCGCCGAAACGGTGGTTGCCACGCGTCAAGGCGCCGGATGTTTTCCGTTTCGCCGCGCGCCTGCGGCGCAGGCCGGATGCGAAACAGGCAATGCTGCGGATGCCGCCTTTGCTGCGGACATACCTGCTGATGGGCGGCTGGGTCAGCGATCATGCGGTGGTGGACCGGCATATGAACACTCTGCACGTGTTCACAGGGCTCGAGATTGGGGCGATTCCCCCGGCACGGAAACGTTTGCTGCGAGCGGTGGCCGGGTGAATCCGTATTTTTGACGAGAAGAAGCAGGGGCGTTGACGCGCCAGCCCAGCCGGTTTAGCTGGCGGGCATGGCGAGAATTCCTTTGTTGCAGATGTCCGGCATTTCCCTGACCTTCGGGGGCGATCCGGTATTTTCCGAGCTTGATCTGGTGGTTCAGCCGGGCGACCGCGTGGCCCTTGTGGGGCGGAACGGGTCGGGTAAATCCACGCTGATGAAAGTGATGGCGGGTCTGGTCGAGGCCGATCAGGGCGAGATCGTCGTGCCGCCGGGCAAGTCGGTCGGGTATATGGAGCAGGACCCCGGAATGAAGGGGTTTGCCACGCTGGGCGACTATGCCGCCAGCGGGTTGGAACCCGGAGAGCTGTACAAGGTCGAGCGTGCGGGGGAGGGGCTGAAATTCGACCCCACGCGCCCCGTTGAAACTGCCTCGGGCGGCGAGCGGCGGCGGGCGGCCTTGGCCAAGCTGATGGCCGAAGCGCCGGACCTGATGCTACTGGACGAGCCGACCAACCATCTGGATATCGAAGCCATCGCGTGGCTTGAGCGCGAGTTGGGGGCGACGCGGGCCGCTTTTGTGCTGATCTCGCATGACCGCGCCTTTTTGCGGGCGTTGACACGGGCGACGCTGTGGATTGATCGCGGTGCGGTGCGGCGGCAAGAGCAGGGATTTGATGCGTTCGAGGCCTGGCGCGACAAGGTTTGGGAAGAGGAAGATCAGCAACGCCGCAAGCTGAACCGCCTGATCAAGTCCGAGGCGAAATGGGCCGTCGAAGGCATCAGCGCCCGGCGCAAGCGCAATCAGGGCCGGGTGCGGGCGTTGCAGGCGCTGCGGGCCGAGAAGGCGGCGCAGATCAAACGTCAGGGCTCGGCCGCGATGACGCTGGAGGCCGGGCCGAAATCGGGCCGCAAGGTGATCGAAGCCAAAGGGCTGGCCAAGGGATTCGGCGACACCCAGATCGTGCGGAATTTCGACCTGCTGGTGCAGCGTGGGGATCGCGTGGCTTTTGTCGGACCCAATGGGGTGGGCAAGACCACGTTGTTGAAGATGCTCTTGGGGCAAGTGGAGCCGGATTCCGGCGCGGTCGCTTTGGGCACCAATCTGGAGATTGCGGTGTTCGACCAGACCCGCGCTCAGCTGGATCCGGAGATGACCCTGTGGGACAGCCTGACCGGCGACCCCGAAATGCGGGTGTCAGGCAAGGCCGATCAGGTCATGGTGGGTGGGCAGCCCAAGCATGTGGTGGGTTATCTCAAGGAATTTCTGTTCGACGACGCGCAGGCGCGGGCCGCCGTCAAATCCCTGTCGGGTGGCGAAAAGGCGCGGTTGCTGCTGGCCAAGCTGATGGCGAAATCGTCAAACCTGCTGGTGCTGGACGAACCGACCAACGATCTGGATGTAGAAACGCTGGACCTGTTGCAGGAATTGCTGGACGACTACGATGGCACCGTCCTGCTGGTCAGCCACGACCGGGATTTTCTGGACCGGGTCGCCACAACGACCATCGCGATGGAAGGTAATGGGCGCGCCACGGTCTATGCCGGGGGCTGGTCGGACTATATCGCTCAGCGCGGAGAGATTGCTGGGAAAAAGGAAGAAAAACCAAAGCCCTCCAAGCCGAAGGTCAAGCAGGAGGCGAAGCCGAAATCGGGCCTGTCCTTCTCGGAAAAACACCGGTTGGAGAAACTGCCCGCCGAGATCGCGCGCCTTGAGGCCGAGATCGGTAAGCTGGAAGAGTTGATGTCTGACCCCGACCTGTTCACGCGTGAGCCGGTCAAGTTCCAGAAGGCGTCTGAGGCGCTGGTTGAACGGCAGGAAAAGCTGTCGGCAGCTGAGGAAGAGTGGCTGATGCTGGAAGAGAAGGCCGAGGCCGGGTAAACGCAAATTTCTTTACGCCCCAAGGCCACATTAAATAAGTTACGCAAAACCGGAGCCTGGCGACTGCTCCGGTTTTGCCGTGGATGGGATCAACCGATCCGTGTCATTTCGTTCAGCATAAACTCGGCGACGGCCCCTTCGGTGGCTTTCACATAAGCTGCGAGATGAGGCGCGTTCATATGCGTTTGCCACAGGTCACGGCTTTCCCAATTCTCATAAAACGCAAAAACACCGGGATTGGTTGTGTCCACATGCAGGTCGTATTGAATGCATCCGTCTTCGGCACGGGTGATTGGGATCAGCTTTTCAAGCTCGGCGCGGACAAGGTCTTCCTTACCCGGATGGGCCGTGATTTGAGCGAGAATGGTCAGGGCCATAATGTCTCCTTACAGGGTTCAGTTGCGATGACCCGGGATATGTGACACGCATACAAAACACGCAAGTACGCACTATTTATGCAGGTAGGTACCTTTTGTATACTGTCAAAGGCAGGAGGCGGCGGTGGATCGATTTGAAAGATATGACTGCAGTGCAGGCTGCCCGGTTGAGGCCGGGTTGGAGCAGATATCGGGAAAATGGAAAGGGCTGGTAATCTATCATCTTCTTGGCGGCACCATGCGCTTTAACGCCTTGTCCCGTGCGCTGGGTACGGTGACCCAGCGCAGCCTGACCAAGCAATTGCGCGAGCTTGAGGCAGATGGAATCGTGCATCGAAAGGTATTTGCCGAGGTGCCGCCCCGAGTGGAGTACAGCCTGACTGAAAAGGGGCAAGCGCTGCGCCCTGTGATCGCGGCTTTGGCGGATTGGGGGCAGAACAGGGTTATCGGAGGGGGTGAATAGGCCGGGCGGGGTTGCCGACCACGGTTTCTTTGGCCGCGACATCTTTGGTGACGACACTGCCAGCGCCGATGGTTGCGTTGTCGCCGATGGTGATACCGGGCATCAGAATGGCACCGCCGCCGACCCAGACATTCCGCCCGATGGTCACGGGCAGGGCGATTTCCAGACCCTGGGCGCGCTCGGTTGGGTCTTTGGCGTGCTGAGCGCAATAGATCTGAACATGGGGGCCGAACATCGTGTCGTCACCGATCCGGACCGGCGCTGTGTCCAGAATCACGCATCCGGCGTTGAAATAGACCCGGTGTCCAAGGTGGATGTTCATCCCGTAAGCACAGTGAAACGGTGCTTCGAGATAACACTCGGACCCAAGGTCCGAGAACAGCGCCTGCAATTCAGGGGCCAGCGCGCCGCGATCGTCCGGCGGGCAAGCGTTGTGCGCGTGAACTGCGCGGCGGGCTTGCGCCCGCAACGCGTCCAACTCGGGGTCCAGGCAGCAATACCACTGCCCGGCCTGCATCTTTTCACGCTCGGTCATTCGACAGACCTAGCGCATACGCAGCGCTCCGTCGATGCGGATGACTTCGCCGTTCAGATAGCCCATCTCGACAATGAAACCGGCAAGGCGGGCGTATTCGTTGGGATCCCCCAGGCGGGCGGGGTTCGGAACGTCAGCAGCCAGTTGCTGTTGCACCTCTTCGGGCAGGCCCGCCAGCATCGGCGTCATGAAAATGCCCGGAGCGATGGCCATCACGCGGATACCGGTCGAGGCCAGATCGCGCGCCATGGGTAAGGTCATACCCACCACGCCGCCTTTTGACGCCGCATAGGCCGCCTGGCCCTTTTGGCCGTCGAATGCGGCAATTGAAGCGGTGTTGATGATCACGCCGCGCGCGCCATCCGGCTCGGGTTCGTTTTTGGCCATTTCAACGGCTGCCAGTCGCGACACGTTGAAAGTGCCGACCAGATTGATGTCGATGGTGCGCTGAAAGGCGTCCAGCGGGTGCGGGCCATCGCGGCCCACGGTTTTGATCCCGTAGGCGATCCCGGCACAGTTCACCGTGGCGGTGATCCGACCCATTTTGCTTGCTGCGGTGGCAACAGCAGCCGCGACCGAGCTTTCGTCGGTGACATCGGTTTGTGCAAAATGGCCGCCGATCTCATTGGCAACTTGCGCGCCGCGGTCTTCATCCCGGTCCAGAATCGTGACTTGCGCACCGTGTTGCGCGAAATGGCGGGCGGTGGCCTCGCCAAGACCCGACGCGCCTCCGGTGACGAGTGCGGCTGTGTTCGACAGGTTCATGCGGATGCCTCCCAGATTTATGAAGGTATGTTCAATAAGCGGCTTGGGTCGGGTGTGTCCAGATGTTTGGCCAAAGACCAAGCGTCATTTGCATCCGACGTGGGTGACGCTAGGTTAACAAATCTTCAGCCAGCGTTCATCCGGACCTCACGAGACGTCTCCATCTCGTGATCGAATAGCCTGACATGGTCAGGTGTTTCTATGTCAGGAGGTACCGACATGTTAACGAGTACGAAGTACAAATTGGGTGCGCTTGCGATTGCACCATTTGTTGGAGTTTTGATGGCCAGCAGCGCCGCGGCCGCGCCCGAGGTTTGCGATTGGCGAACAGCGCGGACGGCGGCGAATAGCGGCGATTATGCTGCGCTGTGTGACTGCACGCAGGTCACGCCAAGCTTTCTGAAGCAGCTACAGCGGCGCGCGGATTTCGAGACCACGTTGCAGAACACCGGCGCGATGTGCCCCGGTTTGGCGGCATTGCTGACGGATCTGCCGACGGCGTCGATTTCGGACGCAGGCAGCACACGGGGCGAAGACCGCAGTTCGGATCGGGTCGCACAAGGCCCGACGGGTGGTGGAAACGATGGCGGCAATACCGGCGGCGGAGGCCAAAGCCCGGGTAATGGTGGCGGCAACGGCGGAAACGACGGCCCTGGCGACGGCGGAGGTGACAACCCCGGCAACGGTGGTGGTGACGGTCCCGCCGACGGTGGCGGCGATAACCCCGGCAATGGTGGTGGTGACAACCCCGGCAATGGCGGCGGTGACAACCCTGGAAACGGTGGTGGTGACAACCCCGGCAATGGTGGCGGTGAAGGCCCCGGCAAAGGCGGTGGTAAAGGTGGCGGCAAGGGCGGCGACGGCAAAGGTGGCGGCAAAGGCGGCGACGGTAAAGGTGGCGGCAAGGGCGGCGGCAAAGGCGGCGACGGCCCCGGAAACGGCAACGGGAATGCAGGCAACCCCGGTAACGGCGGCGGTAACAACAACGGTTCCGGACCAGGTACCGGCAATAACGGCAACAACAATGGCCAGGGCAACGGTTCCGGACACGGCAAAGGCGGCGATGGAAAAGGTGGCGGCAAAGGCGGCGGCAAAGGCAAAAAGTGACCCGGCACGCTTGAACAATCATCGGCCACTTTCGGGTGGCCGAGTTTTTGTTGGCGCCAGATCACCCCTAACGCCCGGTCATCGTCAATTCACAAAAAAGACCAGTCGATCAAAGATCCAGCGAAAAGTTGGGCGGCTTGATCTTTGTGGCGACTGGCATTTTTTTGGCGACAGACGGCGGCAGTGCTGATTTAGCAATGCGTTCGCTTGTTTTTCCTTTCCGAAAGAAACTATCGAACCTCCAGTTGGCATCGATCGACTTTGGAAGCCCCCGCAACATCCGCTTTGTCTCTTCGGTCGCTTGCCCATTCCACCAGGGCTTCTTGTTACCCACACATTTCGCATAGAATTTTATGCGAACACAGTATCCGGATTGTTGCTCTTCCTTTTTGATGGCCTCCAGCAGTTTGATCAGCTTTGCTTCAAAACTGTTTCGATAGATCGCATTTGCGCTGGCTGACATTGGCGTCAGGTTCTGGTTCGTGCCCGGCCCGCCAAGGCTCTGACTCAGGATATGACCTTTTTTGAACGTCTGTGCCTGAAACTCGGAGTAGTCCGCAAGCATACGGATTTCGGACAAAGCCAACAGGTCGAGTATCTTGTCAACTGATGAGGCGCTGGCCAGCGCTGCCAGCGTTGACTTCTTCGAAAGCGCTTTTTGCACTTCCTTAACATCAATCAGGTCTTTGACATCCCATCGAGAATTGAAGCGTTCGACAATTGTGCATTGCCCGGCCTTGGGTGGGCTTCCTTTTTGCGACAGGCTATCTGTTGTTAGCGTACAGGAGACCTCATTCGCCCCGACCGAAAATTTTTCCCCTTCAAAGGTAATGTCGTTTCTTTTTGAAAACTTGAACGTATTTTTTAGCACCATGACACAACAATCTGCGAAACCAATAACTCGAACAGGTTAGCACAGAATGCGTCACGGCAAAGAAGCCGAGTTCACAGAAGGCCCCCGAGCACGACCTTACGCGCTCAGGGTCAGTCGGTTCAGCCCAGTTGAACCAGCGCGTGCCGTTTCTTGCCCGCGCTTAGTTTGATGGGTGAGGACAAGGCACCCGCATCGATCATTAGCCCCGCATCTGTCAGCGGCGCGTCGTCCAATTTGGCGCCGTTTTCGGCAATCAGGCGCTTGGCCTCTTTGCCGGATTTGGCCAGACCGGATTTGACGATCAACTGCACAATGGACATGCCGTCGCCCAGCTCAGCGGCGCTGAGGGTCAGGGTCGGCAGGTCGTCGCCAACGCCGCCTTTTTCGAACACCTCGCGCGCAGTGACTTCGGCGGTTGCTGCAGCCTGGGCACCGTGGGCAAGCGTGGTCACTTCGTTGGCGAGGCGGATTTTGGCCTCGTTGATCTCGGACCCTTGCAGCGCGCCCAGCCGATCACACTCATCCACCGGCATTTCGGTGTAGAGCTTTAGGAACCGCCCCACGTCCGCGTCGGTGGTGTTGCGCCAGAACTGCCAGAACTCATAGGGCGAGCGCATGTCGGCGTTCAGCCAGACCGCACCGTCCTGGGATTTGCCCATTTTCTTGCCGTCGCTGGTGGTCAGCAGGGGCGAGGTCAGGCCGTAAATCTCGTGATCCAGCACCCGGCGGGTCAGGTCGATGCCGTTGACGATGTTGCCCCACTGGTCCGAGCCACCCATTTGCAGAACACAGCCATAACGGCGGTTCAGTTCAAGGAAGTCATAGGCCTGCAGGATCATGTAGTTGAATTCGAGGAAGCTGAGCGACTGCTCGCGATCCAACCGCGATTTCACCGATTCAAAGCTCAGCATCCGGTTGACCGAGAAATGCCGCCCGATATCGCGCAGGAAATCAAGGTAGTTCAGGCCATCCAGCCACTCGGCATTGTTCAGCATCAGCGCCTTGTTCTCGGCGTCGCTGTCATAGTCGATATAGGCGGAGAATACCTTTTTGATGCCCGCGATGTTCTCATTGATCTGCTCGGGCCCCAGCAGGGGGCGTTCGTCCGCACGAAACGACGGGTCGCCCACCTTGGTGGTGCCGCCGCCCATCAGAGTGATCGGCTGGTGGCCGGTCTTCTGGAACCAGCGCAGCATCATGATCTGGATCAGGCTGCCCACATGCAACGACTTGGCCGTTGCATCAAAGCCGATATAAGCCGGTTTGCACCCACTGATCAGCGCCTCATCAAGGCCCTGATAATCGGTGCAGTCGGCAAGAAAGCCGCGCTCGATCATCGTGGCGATGAAATCCGATTTGGGGTGGTAGGTCATATCGTGCCCTCGGGGTTACTATTGCGGGGCACTGTATAGGCGGCAGGATGGGTAAGGGAAAGGCACCATTTTGCAAGAATTGGCGGCCTAGTGTGCGGCAGTCTCAGCACCGGTTCCGGTGGCAGGCAATCGAAAGGCATAGAGCATCGCGACCACGTTCAAAATGGCCAGCGCGATGATCGGCGTCACCGGGTCGTGCAGATGCGCCACGGCACCCAGAACGGCGGCAAAGGCGATGCCGACCAGACCGGCTGTCACATCGCCCAGGGCGACCAGATAGGACCGCTCTTGTTCCTGCGTCATCTCGATCACGTAGAGGTAGCGCCCATAGATCACTCCGTTGCCGCCAAGGGACAGAAGCAGGATGACCGCGGCATAGATCCACACATTGCTGGCGTGGCCGGTCATGGTGAACACCAGCGCCATGATTGCCGATAGCGCCGAGGTCATGCAGCCCAGCCACATCACATGCTTTACCGACACCCGACCGCTGAGCCACCCCCACAGAATGGATCCGATCACGATCCCTGCGCTGGCACCGATCACAAAATAGCTGAGCGAATGTTCGGTGCCGATATGGTAGGTGGCCGCGTGAATTGTGTAAAACGGCATCGCCAGCTCGACCGAGATGAACAGAACACGGGCCAACAGGAACTTGCGATACCATGGGTAGGCCATCCCGGTCCTGAAGCCTTTTGCAAGTTCGGCCAGGGGTTTCGGTTTCTCGACGCGTTTCGGTGGGCGCTTGATCTCTTCCTCGAACAGTCGCACCCCGGCAAAGCTGATCCCGGCGGCGAACATGGCAACCACGCCGCACCACATCACCACGATATGCCGCTGCATCGGCTGATCCGAAGCCAGCAGATCCTTGGTTACCCAAACCACGATGATGGCCAGCAAACCGGATATGGTCGCCTGCGCAAACACCATCCGGTTGCGTTTGGACTCGGGGACTGAGGTGCCGTATATCTGGCTGGTGCCAAGGCTGTTGATGCCCTGACACAGGCCCATGATGATCGCGGTCAGCAGGAACAGCAAAACCACCATCACCTGTGTCAGGTTGGTGGCGAACAGGGCGACAACGGCCAGAATGGCCCCCGTCAGGATGTTGGGCACATAGACGGCAAGCTTTGCGCGCGTCACGTGGTTGACGAAAGGCGAGACGAAGATTTCCGCAATCAACCGCGCCCCTGTCACGAAAGGCAGCAGCAGGCCCGCCACAAAGGTTGGTGCCCCAAGGGCCAGGTACAGGAACGGCAGCACCAGACGCGGGTTCACCAATTGCCCGCCAATCGTAGCCAGCGCGCCGGACCAGAAGATCAACTGGTAGTTCCGGCTCTCAACTGCTTTTGCGTCTTTTGGCGTTTGCGCCTCAGTCATTCCCGCCCCGTTATTCGAAGATGCCCTGCAATGCTGGCGCAGAAGCAGGAATTGCGCAACGGGTTCGGTCGGGCCGAGTGTGGGCCTGCGGTCGCGCCTGCCCAAAAACGCGGCTTCTGTTTCTATTCGTCTTGCTTTGGCCCGGGAATGGCGGGCAGTGTCGAACCCGCAAGGGTAGAAAAAGAACGAGCAGGAGAATGACAGGTGCGCCCGGCCATTAAGACAAACAAGCCGATCCGAGCCCTTGGCACAATGTCCGGCACCTCGATGGATGGGGTGGACGCGGCGGTGGTGGAAACCGATGGACACCGCATCTATGGCTTCGGTGAAAGCGGATACCGCGCCTATTCCGAAGAAGAGCGTCAGATCCTGCGCGCGGCGCTAGGACATTGGCACGGGCCAGATGTCGATGCGGCGGCTGAACTGGTGACCATCGCCCATGCCGAAGCGTTGTCGGAGTTCGACAATATCGACCTGATCGGCGTGCACGGTCAGACCCTTGCGCATGAGCCACGTGGGCGTGGCACATTGCAGGTTGGCGATGGCAAAGGTCTGGCGCAGGCGCTGGGCGTGCCTGTGGTCTGGGATTTCCGCAGCGACGATGTCGCCATGGGGGGTGAGGGCGCGCCGTTGGCCCCGTTCTTTCACTTTGCCTGCGCCAAATGGATCGGGGCTGATGCGCCCCTGTGTTTCCTCAATCTTGGGGGGGTCGGCAACCTGACCTATGTGGACCCAAGCTTTGACGGGCCCGAACAACCCGGTGCCCTGCTGGCGTTTGACACCGGGCCGGCGAATGCGCCGGTGGATGATTTGATGCAGGCGCGTTTGGGTCAACCGATGGACCGGGATGGCGCGGTTGCGCGCGAGGGCACCGTTGAGATGGGCGCGCTGGAACTGTTTCTGGCCGAGCCGTTCTTTACCAAGATGCCACCGAAGTCTTTAGACCGGAACGATTTTGCCGAGATGATCGGGCTGGTTCAGGAACTCAGCGACGCGGATGCGGTGGCGACCCTGACGGGGATGTGCGCAGCAGGGGTTGCGCAGGGGATCGGGTATTGTCTGAAACCTCCGTCCCGCGTTCTGGTTACTGGTGGCGGGCGGCGCAACCCGGTGTTGATGGAGATGCTGCGGGTCTCGCTCGATTGCCCGGTCGAACCGGTCGAGGCCGTGGGTCTGGACGGTGACATGCTGGAAGCACAGGCATTTGCCTATCTCGCCGTACGTGTGGCGCGGGGTTTGCCGACCTCGTGCCCCGGCACAACCGGTGTTCAGGCGCTGGTGGGGGGCGGTGTCGTCAGCGCGGTCTCGATGAATCGGGCCGGGTGAGCCGGAACCGGAAAACAGTTCAAAAAAACAACTCATTGTGCGACGGTTGCGCGACACCCATGCAATGAGGGCCAGAGAGTATGGCAACCAAAGCCGAGCTTGAATCCGAGTTGGAAGCGTTACGCAGCCGCAATGCCGAGTTGGAGGCGAAGGGCGGGTCGGCTTCGCCCCCCGAATATCAGACCGAGCCCGTCAAAACCTCGGATGAGATTCGAAAGCTGCTGGAAGAGCACGGGATTGATCTGAGCAAAGCGCAGGCATTGGGAGAGGACGTGGTCGAGGAATTCGGCCGCCTGCAGAAGGATTATCCGATCACTGCCCTGCTGATTGCGTTTTCGCTGGGCTATGTGGTTGGGCGGGTACAGGGGTAGGAGCAACGTTATGAGCAGGCTGAGCAGAAATCTGGTCACGATCTACCGAACCGAACGCCTGATCGCGCGACGTCGTCTGGCCGTTATGCAGCAGCAGACCATTCTGATGGTCTTGGCCGGGATTGCCGCCATGTCGGCGCTGGTTCTGTTGAACGTCGCGCTGTTCTTTGCGCTTCGAAGCACGATGTCGCCTGCCGCCGCCGCTGGGCTGCTGTCCATTGGTAATTTTGTACTGGCCGGGCTGCTTGTGCTGATTGCACGGCGCAGCAATGCCGAAGATGAGGTCGCACCAGCCGTTGAGCTGCGTGATATGGCAATTGCGGATATCGAGGATGAGCTTGAGGATATGGCGACCGAGGCACGCGACGTGGTGCGTGCGGTCAAAGGCATTGGGGCGAATCCACTGGGGTCTCTGACGGCGGTTTTGGTGCCATTGATCAATATGCTGATCAAAAGCCGGGCTGAGAAATAGGGGGCGCTGCCCCCGTCGCGCAGGCGCGACTCCCCCGGGATATTTTTGGCCAGATGAAGAACGGATCCTAGGAGTTGAGCGTGCGGGCGTAATCTTTGGTGAAGCCTGAGTAGCCGTCGGATGTGGATTTCAGGTGGGTCCGGGTCCAGTCGTGGAATGCGGGTAGCTGGTGGAAGGGCACGTTCGGAAAGGCGTGATGCTCGGCGTGGTAAGGCATGTTCCAGGCCAGAAACCGTATGATCCGGTTGGTGAAGGTGGTGCGCGAATTTTCCAGCATATTGGCGACCGGTGGGCAGAGGCCGTGTTCGGCCAGAAGGTACAGGCGCAGCGCGGGCTGGGCGATCAGGACGGGGATGATCCAAAGCCAGAGCAGGAGCGGGGAGAAAAGCAGGCTGAACAGGCCCAGTGCTTAGAGCGTGAGCACAACGCGGGCTTCGGTTCGGATGGCTCGATGCTGCCGCGCGGGCAGGTAGGGGGCGTCGATCTGCCCGAAGGCGTTTTGAGCCAGCACTTTGCCCATGCCGGACCAGTAAGGTGCGCCGCTGAGGTAGAGTGCAAGACTGCGCCAACTGTCAGGGCGCGGTTTTCCGCCAAGTTCGGGGTCTTTGTCCGGGTGGTTGGTCCATTTGTGGTGGGCCAAATGGAAATACCTAAACCATGTGAAGGGTAGGGCAATTGGTACCGAGACCAAGTGACCAACCGCATCGTTGATCCACCCGGTTTTGAACGGTGTCTTGTGGGTGCATTCGTGGCTGAGGGTGAACAGAAAGACCAGCAGGACGCCTTGCGGGACCATAAGGACCGGCCAGAGCGGAATTTGCGTGGCGATACCGATGCTACAAACGGCCAAAAGCGCGAAATAGACCGCCAGATGTTTCAATCCTGCCGCGTCGGACCGGCGTTGCAGCTTGTCCTTGGTCTCGGCCGGAATTGAGGCGATGAGGGCGCGGTGGTCCATGGATTATGCCCTCGGAATGTCAAAACCGGGTGGGGCCAGATCGAAGCCATCGAACTCGAACCCCGGCGAGACGGTGCAACTGACCAGAGTGTAATCGCCGGTGCTGCGCGCGGCTTGCCAGTGGCCTTCGGGCACGATCAGTTGCGGGGCTCCTGCGTTCAGATCGGGGGTCAGAAGGTGATCGGTCGCAGGGCCCTGATCACTTTCGCTGAGCGACAGCACCAGTGGCGCGCCGGAGTGATAGAGCCATATCTCGGTCGCATCGACGCGGTGCCAATGGCTGCTCTCACCTTCTTGCAGCAGAAAGTAGATGCAGGTGCCCGTTGCGCGGCCCGCGTTGTCGGCGCGCCAGGTTTCCTTGAACCAGCCACCTTCCGGGTGGCGTTGCAGGTTCAGGTGGTCGATGATCTCTTGTGCGGTCATGGTATCCTCGGGGGTTTGAGGTGATTATGCACGGGTACAGGTGATCCGCTATGGCAATTGTCGGTTCAGGTCATATGTTTGGCGCATGACCCTGACGATCCCGTTCGACAATTCTTATGCCCGCCTGCCGGATACGTTTTTTGCGCGGCAGGCACCGGTTCCGGTAAGTGCCCCTCGGTTGATTGTGTTCAATACCGATTTGGCCCGGTTGCTGCAGATCTCACCCGGGGATGTGCAGGAAATGGCCGAGGCTTTTGCAGGCAACAGCCTGCCAGACGGGGCCGAGCCTTTGGCACAGCTTTATTCCGGGCATCAATTCGGCACCTACAACCCGCAACTGGGCGACGGGCGTGCGGTTTTACTGGGTGAGACCATCGGGGCCGATGGGGTGCGGCGGGATATTCAGTTGAAAGGCTCAGGTCCCACGCCGTTTTCCCGACGGGGTGACGGGCGCGCGTGGTTGGGGCCGGTATTGCGCGAATATGTCGTGTCCGAGGCGATGCACGCGCTGGGCGTGCCGACCACACGCGCGCTGGCCGCGGTCGAGACGGGCGAGCAGGTGTTTCGCGAAACCCCACTGCCGGGGGCGGTTCTGACACGCGTGGCGCGCAGCCATTTGCGCGTGGGGACGTTTCAGGTCTTCGCGGCGCGGGGGCAGTTCGACAGTTTGCGACGCCTGACGGAATACGCCATCGAGCGCCACTATCCCGAGGCCGATGGGCCGATGGGCTTGCTGCGCGCGGTGCGCGATGCGCAGGCGCGGCTGATTGCGCATTGGATGAGCGTCGGGTTCATCCATGGGGTGATGAACACCGACAATTGCTCGATTGCCGGGGAAACCATCGATTACGGGCCGTGTGCGTTCATGGACACCTATCACCCGAACACGGTGTTCAGTTCGATTGACCGGATGGGGCGCTATGCCTATTCCAACCAGCCTGACATAGCTGTGTGGAACCTTGCGCAACTGGCGACCGCTCTGATCCAGCAGATGGAAGATAAAGAGGCCGCGGTGGAAGAGGCGACCGAGATTGTCCATGCGATGCCCGAGCAGATTCAGGATCATTGGCTGACCCGCTTTCGCGCCAAGATCGGGATTTCAAGCGCCGAGGCCGGGGATCTGGAGTTGATTTCCGATCTGCTGAAACGCATGGCCGAGCAACAGGCGGATTTCACCAACACGTTCCGCGCGCTCAGCGGTCAGGCGGCGCGGGATCAATTCACCGACCCGCAGGCCTTTGACAGTTGGGCCGAGGGCTGGTCCGCGCGATTGCAGCGCGAGCCGGAGCCGCAAACGGTCATGAACGCGGCAAACCCCGCCTTCATTCCACGCAACCATCGGATCGAGCAGATGATCGAAGCGGCGGTGCAGGGGGATTACACTTTGTTCCAGCGTCTCGATACGGTGCTGTCACGGCCCTATGACGATCAGCCGGATGAGGCCGACCTGACGCGCCCACCGACGCAAGCCGAGGTGGTTCACGCCACGTTCTGCGGCACCTGATTGCGGCCCAGCAATTCGAACTGCAAACAGGTCTCGGACATTTCGATGGGCAGGGTCGGAGAAATCAGGCCGCTATCGGCCAGCATGACGGATTCGCGTTTCAGCTGGATTTCACGTCCCGACTCGGATTTCACATATGTGCCCGAAGTGCTGCGATCGGTCAGGATCAGTTTGCCCGCCTTCATTGCAAGCACGGCGTGAAGGCGCGAAATCCAGGGTTGCGACAGAACCACATGGCAATCCGGAGAGCGGCCGATATTGAACTCGCCATTGCCCAGACACCGCCAGACCCGGTCTTCATGGCGCAGGATCAGCGTCAGCCCTTCGCGCGGCTGCCAGTTTTCCTCGGACCGCCCAAAGTTCTGGGGCAGCCTTGTCTGCATGATCGAATCCGAGTCCGGATGGATCAGTGAATAAGCAGTCTGCGGCTCGTTAAGGCCCTTTAGGCTCAGCTGGCCCAAGGGGATCAGAGTTTGCCGCAATTCATTTGGCAGCAACACCGCAACGCCCTGACTGAAACAGGCCTCACCCGGATTGGCCGCTGTCGCAAACCGGGCGGTGACGTTGACGGCCTCGCCGTATATCCCGCGCTGGCCGATCACGATGGGGCCGCAATGCACACCGATATGTACGGACAGAGGCGTGTGGGTCGAAGGTTCAATCAGCTTGAGCGCGGCCTGGTACGCGGCGCTTGGGTCTTCGAAATAGCTGAGAACATCGTCGCCCTTCTGCCCAACCGGTACGCCGCCGAACTCCAGCAGAACCGAGCGAAGCCGGTCGATCTCAAGCTGGATCAGTCGCTGGGCCTCATCATCGCCTACAGCTTTGTAAAGCGGCGTGCTGCCCACGATATCGGCAATGATCATCGTGGCGAATGTGGATTCAACGTCCAATAGCGCGGTTCCTTTTTGCGGCAGTTTAACCCCGCAGAATTTTGTGTACACTGACTTAATCTAATAATCTTAGACCATTGAATATACGCCCCCGGTATTGCAAGTCGCAAGACGCGCAGAACACCACAAATACGGGTTAATCCCGGTCGTTTTGTGACAATCTCGGGGCGGGGCGCTTGTCGGGGGCAGTGAACATCAAAAACGACTTCCAAAAACCACCGACCCTGCGCCTTGCCAGCTACAACATTCAGAAATGTGTCGGGCTGGATTTTCGGCGTCAACCGCAGCGGATCATGCAGGTTCTGAACGGCATGCAGGCCGATATTGTCGTTCTGCAAGAGGCGGATAAGCGCTTGCCGCCGCGCCCGGCCGCTTTGCCGCATTTCATGCTGGATGAGGCCGGATGGCAGATCGTCGATCTGGGCGGGGCCGGCAGTCTGGGCTGGCATGGCAATGCTGTGATCTGGCGCGGGGATCAGATCTCGGTCCGTCAGACCGGCCACCACGACCTGCCGGGGTTTGAGCCGCGTGGCGCTGTACGGGTCGAGTTTGATACGCAGATCGGACCGCTGCGTGTGATGGGGATGCATCTGGGGCTGCTGCCCGCATCCAGGCGGCAACAGATCACGCATATCCGGCGCTTCGACGATGATCTGGACCAGATGCCCACTGTCTGGGCCGGGGATTTCAACGAATGGTCGCGCCAGCCTGTGCTGGACACATTGGCGCCCGAGATGCGGTTTCTGCCGCCTGTGGCCAGCTTTCCGGCGGCGCAACCGTTGGGCGCGTTGGATCGGATTGCGCTGGGGCAGGGGATCGAGGCGCTGAACCACGGTGCACATCTGGACCGGCCCGCCCATATCGCCTCGGACCATCTGCCGATCTGGGCCGATTTGCAGCGCGCCGGATGATCTGCGCCTTGGGCGTCGAATCCCTGTGGCGCTGGGCACGCAGACGGTTTAAGACAGCACCCCAAGTAACTTCTGAGGGGCAGCATGTCCGACACGATCATCGCGCGGTGCGAGGCCAAGGGCCTGCGCATGACTGGCCAGAGGCGCACCATTGCGCAGGTGCTTGAGCAGAGCGCAGACCACCCCGATGTCGAGGAACTGTATGCGCGCGCCTCGGCCATCGATGCGGGGATATCGATTGCCACGGTCTATCGCACGGTAAAGCTGTTTGAAGAGGCCGGGATACTCGACCGTCTGGAATTCGGCGATGGGCGCGCCCGCTACGAGGATGCCGAGCGTGACCACCACGACCATCTGATCGATATGCAGTCGGGTGAGGTGATCGAGTTTGTCGACCCCGAAATCGAGGCGCTGCAGGAAAAGATCGCCGCGAAACTGGGCTATAAGCTGAAAGGCCACCGGTTGGAACTGTACGGCGTTCCGCTGGACAAAGACTGACTCATCACCAATCGCGAAGGTCAGCCGCACGGGATATCATGTATTCCGGGCCGTTAAGGCTTGCCTGAACGGGCGTCTTACGATTTGGGTTTGGCAAAGAGCGGTAATTCGGGCCGCTGGTTTCAACGGATGTGATCATGAACAACGTGCACGGCATTTTGCTGGTCGTCGGCGCGATGGCGGCGTTCTCGCTTGAGGATATGTTCATCAAGCACATGTCGGCGATGGTACCGACCGGTCAGATCATGGTAATGCTGGGTCTGGCCTGTGCGGTGCTGTTTGCCCTGATGGCTGTGGCAACACGCAAACGCATCTTCAACACAGAAGCATGGCAACCCTTGCCGCTGATCCGCGCGGCGTGCGAAGGGGTTGGGGCCGTGGCTTTCCTGACCGCGCTGTCCCTGGTTGATCTGTCGACCGTGGCGGCTGTGTTTCAGGCGATGCCTTTGGCGGTGACGATGGGCGCGGCACTGTTTCTGGGCGAACAGGTCGGCTGGCGACGGTGGAGCGCTATCGGTCTGGGTTTCATCGGTGTCCTGATGATCATTCGGCCCGGATTGGACGGGTTTCAGCCGGAAACACTGTTCGTCGTGCTCAGCGTCATTGCCATCGCTGCGCGAGACCTGATCACGCGGCGGCTGGACGCGCGGATTGCCTCATCCGTCGTGGCCTTGCAGGCCTATGTCGCGGTGGCATTGGCCGGGCTGACCCTGATGGTTCTGAACGCGCAGCCGGTGGCTCCGATGGGGTCGGCACAAATCTGGCCGTTTGTCGGTGCGGTCGGCTTTGGAGTTCTGGCCTATTACAGCATCGTCACCGCAATGCGGATCG
Source organism: Ruegeria sp. N4 (assembly GCF_056531425.1). Taxonomy (NCBI): domain Bacteria; kingdom Pseudomonadati; phylum Pseudomonadota; class Alphaproteobacteria; order Rhodobacterales; family Roseobacteraceae; genus Ruegeria; species Ruegeria sp. N4. Next base: position 666,158 of record NZ_JBQFLT010000001.1, on the reverse strand, counting down.
GTGAAGCCTCGGCCCTGACACCGTTTCGCTATACCCGCCTGATCTTCTCGATTGCGGCAGGGATGCTCATGTTCGGCGAGCGCCCGGATACGATGACTCTGGCCGGTGCCACGCTGATCATCGGATCGGGCATGTATACATTCATCCGTGAACGCAGGCTGGCGCGCGCATTGGCTGTCGCCGCCTGACGGATCGTCGCAGGTTGGCGCAAACATTTGCCCAGAGTCGTGTTAGCGATAACATGAATGGTTTACTTTTTGCCCTGTGATGCTAAGAGGCGTGCAACTGAACGCAGCCACAGGGACGGGCCTCATGAGCACCATCATCGACATCCACGCACGCGAAATTCTGGACAGCCGGGGCAATCCGACGGTCGAAGTGGACGTGATTCTGGAAGACGGCACCATGGGCCGCGCTGCCGTGCCTTCGGGCGCATCGACCGGCGCCTATGAGGCCGTGGAAAAGCGCGACGGCGACAAGGCGCGTTATCTGGGCAAAGGTGTGCTGGAAGCTGTTGCCGCGGTGAACGGTGAGATTGCCGAAGAACTGGTTGGCTTTGACGCCACCGAACAGGTCGCCATCGATCAGGCCATGATCGAACTGGACGGGACCGAGAACAAAGGCCGTCTGGGCGCCAACGCCATTCTGGGTGTCTCGCTGGCAACCGCCAAGGCGGCGGCGGATTTCACCACGCAGCCTTTGTACCGCTATGTCGGCGGCACCTCGGCCCGCGTGCTGCCGGTGCCGATGATGAACATCATCAACGGCGGTGAACACGCCGACAACCCCATCGACATTCAGGAATTCATGATCATGCCGACCTCGGCCGCGAATATCCGCGAAGCCGTGCGCATGGGGTCCGAAGTGTTCCACACGCTGAAGAAAGAGCTGTCTGCCGCTGGTCTGGCCACGGGCGTGGGCGACGAGGGCGGTTTTGCCCCGAACATCGCATCCACCCGCGAGGCGCTGGATTTCATTCTGAAGTCCATCGAAAAGGCAGGCTACAAGCCGGGTGAGGAAATCCATCTGGCGCTGGATTGCGCCGCGACCGAGTATTTCAAGGACGGCAAATACGTTTTGGCGGGCGAGGGGATCTCGCTGTCGTCCGAGGAAAACGCGGCCTATCTGGCGGCGCTTGTCAACGATTACCCGATCATCTCGATCGAAGACGGCATGTCCGAGGATGACTGGGACGGGTGGAAAGCCCTGACCGACGCAATCGGCGACAAGGTGCAACTGGTGGGCGACGACCTGTTCGTGACCAACCCCGCGCGTCTGGCCGAAGGGATCGAGCGTGGTTGTGCCAACTCGATGCTGGTCAAGGTCAACCAGATCGGGTCGCTGACCGAAACCCTGCGCGCCGTCGATATGGCCCACCGCGCGCGCTATACCAACGTGATGTCGCACCGCTCGGGCGAGACCGAGGATGCAACCATTGCCGATCTGGCGGTGGCAACCAATTGCGGTCAGATCAAGACCGGCTCGCTGGCTCGCTCGGACCGGTTGGCCAAGTACAACCAGTTGATCCGCATCGAGGAATCGCTGGGTGAGGTCGCGGAATACGCAGGCGCGTCGATCCTGAAACGCTGAACGACAGGGTTGACCCCGTGGCGGCGCAAACCGCGACGGGGTCGGCCACATTACTGTCGGCTGATCGGAACGAAGCTGACGACCAGCCCGGTTCCTGTCACACCCGCCGAATTTTCCTTGCTGAGTTCGGCAACCAGCTCGGGTTCCAGCACTTCAAGGGCCGCCGACAAATCGCCTGACGCGTTCGAGGTCGACTTGCGCGCAAAGACGATGTCCCCGGAAATCACCGACTGAATCTGATAGGCCGCCCAGTCAAACTGCCCGACATTTTCCCGCCAGCCACTGCATTTGGGCCCGTCGCCCTGTTCATTGAACAACCGGGATGCGTCCTGCAGTGTCACGGATGATTTCCTGGCATTGGTCAGCTTGTAGGAATAGTAGCGATCAATGCCGCCACTCAGCCCGGCCGAGGCGAATTTGGTTTCTATCCCACCCAACTCACCGGACGCTTCGAGCTTTTTCAGAAGGTCGATATCAGCGACGCGCTGGTCCGCTTCAAGCGTCACATCGGACAAAGGCAAGTCAAAGAAACACAGGCTTTCCAGGTTGGCAGGGCGGGTCAGGTCGTTGGTGGGGTTTTCGCGAACGTAGTACAAAGATCCGACACGGATGCCTTCACGCGGGGGTTTCAGTTCACGACCGCCGGTTTCATCTGCGATAGGAACGGTTTCTCCGCATCCTACCAAGGCCGCCAGGCACAGTGCCGAAAGAGAAAAATAGACTGATTTCATATTAACTTACCTCTTAATCTAAATGCGGATACAGGATACCAAAGCGAGATTCGTTCCAAGTCTTACTTTGGCTTCCCCAAAAACCGCATGGATGGCTTCAGCCTTTGCTGCCGTGCGAACTCAAATGGAGAATGCGCACGCGCAAATGTGGGCATGACATCATCAAAAGCGCACCGAGCAGCCGAAGCGCATGTAAAACAGCTTATCAGGGCTGCCTGCTAAAATCCAAATTTCAGGTGAAACCGACGGCACCGGGTGGGTGGGAACGAGGTGGCGACAAAGAGCCTTGGCAAGTCAAAAACATCTGATTTTTCACCATTTTGATGCGAAGAAACTGACAATAACATGCTCATATGTGAACTTGTTCCTATATGAGGTACAATAATCGCGGTAATCCTTAACATATTACAGAAAGGGGGACGCGATGTCTGCTTCAAGATTCCTTCTTGTTCTTTCAGTGATTTCTGCTGGCGTTTTATCTGCCTGCACCGAGCCCGGAACCTATCCGATTACGGGGGCAGAGATCTCTCAGGATGACCCGGTTCAAGAGATGTACAATCCGGGTCTGATTTTCCGTGGGGAATCCCGCTAGAGCGGCTTGCTCATCAACATGTAGCGCTCACGCGGTTTGAAGCCCGTGCGCAGATACAGCTTTTGCGCCGTTTCATTGGTGCGATCGACTTCCAGATGCAGGGCAGTCAGCCCGGCCTCGGCCAGCGCTTTGGGCAAGTCCAACAGCACTTCGGTTGCGATGCCACGGCCCCGGACGGCAGGGCGGATGTAGATCTCGTCGACAAAGCCGTCCATGCCGCCGAACTCGACCGACCAGCCGAAGGTCAGGATAATGTAGCCCAATGGCGCGCGGCCCGGACCGATCAGATAGATGCAGCCATGCGGGATACCTTCCAACAAAGGCAGCAACGCCTCGCGTCGTTGGTCGGCATCCTGCGCGATCTGTGCCTCGGTGTGGAAAGCAGTGACCAGACCCATCAGGCGATCCAGATCCTCGGGGCGGGCAAGTCTCAGTGCGGCGCTCATAGGCGGGCCAGCCTTTCTGTCAGCAAGTCGAAAAATCCTTCGGCGTCGACATCACCCATGAACATCGCGTTCGGCGCACGATCCGTGACCCGCCACCAGTCGGCAACGGTCATGCCCAGCGTCAGCTCTGACTGGGTTTCGATCTCAACATTGATGTGGCGGCCCGAGAACAGGTCTGGCCGGATCAGATAGGCCGTCACGCAAGGGTCGTGCAGCGGTGCGCCTTCCGAGCCGTATTTTTCCTTGTCAAAGCGTTCGAAGAAATCGGTCATTTCGGCAACCGCATGGCCAACCTTGCTGTCCAGCGCCCGGAACGCATCGTTGCGATGGGGCGTGACCAGGGCGTCATGGGTTACGTCCAGCGGCATGACCACGATATGAGCGCCGGATTTGAACACAATTTCAGCAGCTTCCGGGTCGACGTAAATGTTGAATTCCGCAGCCGGAGTGATGTTGCCGACCTCAAAATAGGCGCCGCCCATCAGCACGATTTCCTGCACCCGGTCGATGATGTCAGGCGCCTTCTGGAACGCCGAGGCGATGTTTGTCAGCGGTCCCAGCGGACACAGCGTAACCGTTGCCGGTTCCTGCGCGCGCAGGGTGTCGATGATGAAATCGACCGCGTGGCCCTCGGCCAGCGGCATCACCGGGTCCGGCAATACAGGGCCATCCAGCCCGGTTTTTCCATGCACATGCTCGGCGGTGATCAGAGGGCGGTTCAGCGGGCGGTCGCACCCGGCATAGACCGGGATATGCGTGTGCCCGGCCAGTTCACACACGATGCGCGCGTTCTTGGCGGTCAGCGCCAGCGGGACGTTTCCGGCGACGGCGGTGATGCCCAGAACCTGGATCTCTTCGGGGCTGGCCAGCGCCAGCAGGATGGCGACGGCATCGTCCTGTCCCGGGTCGGTGTCGATGATGATCTTGCGCGGTGCCATGCTGTGCCTCCGGGGTCTTGAAGCGCGGACACTCGCAAGTGTCACCGCACTTGTCCAGCGGTTTCAGGCCCCGGTCGGTGCGTCCACAGGCGGGAGTTTGCCGTTGGCGCGGTGTTCCTCGATCTTGACCTCATCCCACAGCGCATCCATCTCGGCCAGATCGCTTTGAGACGGCGTTTTGCCTCGGGCAGCCAGCCGTGCCTCAACCTGTTCGAACCGGCGGGTGAACTTGGCGTTGGTGCGGCGCAGGGCGGCTTCGGGCTCGATGCCCAGATGACGGCCCAGATTGACCATCACGAACAGCAGATCGCCGAACTCATCCTCAAGCGCATCGGCGTCCTTGCTGTTGCGCGCCTCTTCCAGTTCGGCAGCTTCTTCGGTGATCTTGGCCAGCACGTGGCTGGCATCGGGCCAGTCAAACCCCACGCGGGCGGCGCGTTTTTGTAGCTTATGTGCGCGCAGCAGGGCAGGCAGGTTGGCGGCGACACCGTCCAGCGCGCCTTTCTGTTCCTTTCCCGCACGCTCAGCCGCTTTGATGGTTTCCCAGTCGCGCGTCTGCTGTTCAGCCGATTTGTCGCGGGATTCGTCGCCGAACACATGCGGATGGCGGTCGACCATCTTGTCCGACATGGTGCGCACCACGTCCTGAAAGGTGAAATGCCCGGCTTCTTCGGCCATCTGGGCGTGAAAGACGGACTGGAACAGCAGATCGCCCAGCTCTCCTTGTAGCTCATCATAGGCCTCACGTTCGATGGCGTCGGCAACCTCATAGGCCTCTTCGATGGTATAGGGGGCAATCGTCGAAAAATCCTGTTCGATGTCCCACGGACAGCCTGAATCCGGGTCGCGCAGGCGGCGCATGATTTCCAGCAAACGCTCGATACCCGCATCGCTGTCGTGGATCAGAGGATTTTCGGCCATTGCGAACCCTTTCGTTCCGGTGTCAGATGCATCCATTCCGCAGTCCCGATCAGGAGTCCACCCCAGATGCCCGTCGTCAACCGAATTGCCGATTTCTCAGCCGACATGGCCGCATGGCGCCAGCATTTGCACACGATCCCCGAACTGGAGTTCGAGTGCTTTGAAACCGCCGCCTTTGTGGCCGAACGGTTGCGCGAGTTCGGGGTGGATGAACTGCACGAAGGTATTGCGAAAACCGGGATGGTCGCGATCATCAACGGGCAGGGCGACGGGCCGACCATTGGCCTGCGCGCCGATATGGATGCGCTGCCAATTACCGAGGAGACGGGCGTAGACTACGCCTCGAAACACCCCGGCAAGATGCACGCCTGCGGCCATGACGGGCACACCACGATGCTGCTGGGCGCCGCGCGCTATCTGGCCGAGACGCGAAACTTCCGCGGCCGCGTTGCGCTGATTTTCCAGCCCGCCGAGGAAGAGGGTGGCGGGGCCAATGTCATGGTTCAGGAAGGCATCATGGAGCAGTTCGACATCGCTCAGGTCTACGCGCTGCACAACGCGCCGGGCTTTGCCGAAGGCGCGTTCTACACCACGCCCGGTCCGATCATGGCAGCGGTCGATACGTTCGAGGTGCATATCCAGGGCGTCGGTGGCCACGGTGCGATGCCGCATGAGACCCGCGACCCGGTCATGGCCGCCTGCGCCATTGCGCAGGCGATTCAGACGATTGTCAGCCGCAACCACTATGCCTTGGACGATCTGGTCGTTTCGGTCACGCAAATCCATACCGGGACGGTCAACAACGTGATCCCCGATACGGCCTATATCAACGGCACCGTCCGCACCTTCGACCCTGCCGTTCAGAAAATGGTGATGCAGCGGATGGAGCAGATCGTGCAGGGGCAGGCGGCCTCGTACGGGGTCGAGGCGCGGCTGGATTATGTCGTCAGCTATCCCGCAACGATCAATGATGCCGACAAGGCGGGTTTTGCGGCCGAGGTTGCGCGGGATGTTGCAGGACCCGACCGGGTCACGGCAAATACCGGGCGTGAGATGGGGGCCGAGGATTTCTCGTACATGCTGCAGAAACGCCCCGGCGCGTATCTGTTCTTGGGACAGGGCGAGGGCGCGGGCCTGCATCACCCGAAATACAACTTCAACGACGAGATCGCGCCGGTGGGAGCTTCTTTCTTCGCGCGGATTGTCGAAAAGGCCCAGCCGCTGGGCTGATGGGATCAAGACATGGCACTGGAAGACGCAAAAACACAGGTGGACGAGGCGTTCACCAACCCTGACCTAAAAGGGCTGTCCTATGAGAACACATTCGGCGGCGCGACCTCGTTCCTGCGGCGGCTTTACACCAAAGAGCTAAAGGGCGTGGACATCGCTGTGACCGGGGTGCCGTTCGATCAGGCCGTGACCAACCGCCCCGGCACACGTCTGGGCCCCCGCGCAATCCGCGAAGCCAGCGCCCTGCAATCGCCCGATGCGCCGTATGGCTGGCCGTTTGATGCGCTCAGCGAACTGGCCATCGTTGATTATGGCGACATGGCCTATGACTATGCCAATATCCCGGCCTTTCCGGACACGCTGACCGATCATATCCGGACTATCCTGGCCGCCGACGTGGCCTCGGTCACGCTGGGCGGGGATCACTATATCAGCTTTCCGATCCTCAAAGCCTATGCCGAGAAATTCGGGCCGATGTCCCTGCTGCAATTCGATGCGCATACCGACACATGGGCCGATGATGATATGTCGCGCGTGGATCACGGGACGATGTTCTACAAGGCGGTGAAATCAGGGATCGTGGACCCCAAACGCTCGGTCCAGGTGGGGATCCGCACCCATAACGAGGACACTCTGGGCGTCAACATCATCGACGCGCGCGAGGTTTACGAATCCGGCCCCGCCGCCGTGGCCCAGAAGATCAAGGGCATTCTGGGCGACAATCCCGTCTACCTGAGCTTTGATATTGACGGTCTGGACCCGGCCTTTGCCCCCGGCACAGGAACACCGGTCTGGGGTGGCCTGAGCTCAATCCAGACGCAGATCATCCTGCGCGACATTGCCGGGATCAACATCAAAGGCGGGGATGTGGTCGAGGTGTCGCCGCCTTTCGATACATCCGGTGCGACGGCGATTGCCGGGGCGCATGTGGCCACGCAGATCATCTGCCTGCTGGGGTGGAAACGCCTGATGGCTGGCAAAACGTAAACGCGACCCCTCGGGCGTTAACCAATGGTTAGCCATACATCCGGTATGTGCTGAGGGACGTGATCTGATGGAGTGGGAACCAAACGCGCATGACTGAGTATAATCAACCGATCAGCGGCAATGATCTGGCGCGGTTTTCCGGGCCGAACACCTTTATGCGTCTGCCGCAGGCGACCTCGCTGGCGGGGCTGGATATTGCGCTGTTGGGGATCCCGATGGATATCGGCACCTCGTGGCGCTCGGGCACCCGGTTTGGTCCCAAGCAGATCCGCAGCGAAAGCGCGATGATCCGGCCCTATAACATGGCCACATCTGCCGCCCCGTTCGACAGTTTGCAGACTGCCGATATTGGCGATCTTGCAATCAACACCTTCTCGCTGTCCGAAAGCCTGAAGATCATCAAGGACAGCTATGACGGTATTCTGGCGAAGAACGTGATCCCGGTGGCGATGGGCGGGGATCACTCGATCACTTTGCCGATCCTGCGGGCGATTGCGGCGAAACACGGGCCGGTGGCCCTGGTCCATGTGGATGCCCATGCGGATGTGAACGATGAGATGTTTGGTGAGAAGGAAACCCACGGCACCGTCTTCCGTCGCGCCTATGAAGAGGGGCTGATCGTCCCCGACAAAACTTTTCAGATCGGCATTCGCGGCTCGGGCTACGCCGCCACCGACTTTACCGAGGCCAAAGACTGGGGCTTTCGCCAGTTTCCGGCGTGGGAGTTGTGGCAACAAAACCTGACCCAGATCGGCTCGCAGATCCGCAAGACGGTCGAGGATCACCCGGTTTACATCACCTATGACATCGACAGTCTCGATCCCGCCTACGCCCCCGGCACCGGAACGCCCGAGATCGGTGGATTGACCACCCCGCAGGCGTTGCAACTGATCCACGCCTTGCAGGGGGTGAATGTGGTGGGCTGTGATCTGGTCGAGGTCTCTCCGCCTTACGACCCGTCGGGCAACACGGCGCTGACGGCGGCGAACCTGCTGTTCGAGCTGTTGTGCATCCTGCCCGGCGTGACGTCGCGGTAAAGCCGTACGGGGCACCTTGTTCCGGTGGCGGATCGGGATAGGCTGACGGGAAAAGGTTGAGGTAGGTGATGAAGATAGCCCTTGGTTTGCTTCTTTTTCTGGCCGTTGGGATGGCGGCGTATATCCGATTGGCACCGTCAGACCCAAAGCGCTGGCACGTGGCCCCTCAGGCCGATGCGGATCGTGACTTGCAGGGCGGCGTTTTGCGCGTGGTTGAGGCGGGTCCGGATGGCCTGGCGCGTCTGGATGCGATTGCAAGGGCGGCACCGCGCACCACGGTTCTGGCCGGATCGGTTGGGGACGGGATGATCACCTACATCACCCGCACCAAGGTGATCGGCTTCCCGGACTACACGACGGTACAGCAGGATGGGGATGTCCTGCGCATCCACGGGCGTTTGCGCTTTGGCCGCAAGGATTTTGGAGTGAACAAGGCGCGGGTTGATGGGTGGTTGGGGCAGATGTGACGCCGCAGGTGTCGCTTAGGACTCGGCGGTGTCGGGCGCAGGTTCCAGATCCGGCCAGTCGGACGGCAAACCAGACGACAAGCACCCTTCCTGCACCTCGCGCCACATGGGCACGTTCAGCGACATCTGGCATTGCGCCATGAACATGCGGCCATCGACCTGCAGGCAGATCATCTCACCCAGTTCAACGCGCGTGCCGGTTTTGTCGGTGCAATAACAGTCCTGAACCTTGCCATTCGGGCCGGTCACATCCGCCATAACAGGCGAGGCACACAGCAGGAATCCAAGAACGAACCGTTTCATGGGCGGAATCTTAGCACAAGGCTAGCCCTTGACCAAAGCCCCGGATTAAGAGACACCGCCGGGATGATCCCCGAAGAACGCCTTGAGCAGATAACCCAGCGATTCCAATACCTCGAAGCGGCCATGGCCGATGGCGCCTCGGGCGGGGATATTGCGGCTCTGGCCAAGGAGTATTCGGACCTCAAGCCGGTGGTTGACCAGATCATGGCGTGGCGTCAGCTGGTTGCCGATCTGTCCGAGGCCGAGGCGATGCTGTCCGACCCGGACATGAAGGAACTGGCCGAGGAAGAAATCCCGGAATTGCAGGCGCAGATTCCGCAGGCCGAACATGCGCTGCAACTGGCCTTGCTGCCCAAGGACGAGGCGGACGCCCGCCCGGCGATGCTGGAAATCCGACCCGGCACCGGCGGGGACGAGGCCGCATTGTTCGCCGGTGACCTGTTGCGCATGTACCAACGCTATGCGGAAAGTCGCGGCTGGCGGTTCGAGATTATCGAGGAACAGGCCTCGGATCTTGGGGGCGTCAAAGAAGTTGTGGCCCACATCAAAGGCGACAATGTCTTTGCCCGGATGAAATACGAATCCGGCGTGCACCGCGTCCAGCGGGTGCCCGAAACCGAAAGCGGCGGGCGTATTCACACCTCGGCGGCGACGGTGGCGGTTTTGCCCGAGGCTGAAGATGTGGACATCCAGATCGACGCAAATGACATCCGCATCGACACGATGCGCAGTTCCGGCGCGGGTGGGCAGCACGTGAACACGACCGACTCGGCGGTGCGGATCACCCACTTGCCAAGCGGCCTTGTGGTGACAAGCTCCGAGAAATCCCAGCACCGCAACCGCGAGATCGCGATGCAGGTGCTGAAAACGCGGCTTTATGATCTGGAACGGCAGCGGATCGACAGCGAACGCTCGGCCGATCGGGCCAGTCAGGTGGGATCGGGCGACCGGTCGGAACGGATCAGGACCTATAACTTCCCGCAAGGCCGCATGACGGATCACCGCATAAACCTGACGCTGTATAAGCTGGACCAGGTGATGCAGGGCGATCTGGATGAAGTGATCGACGCACTGACCGCCGATGATCAGGCCCGGCTGCTGGCCGAGATGGCGCAATGACCGGGGTGCATACAGCGGCACAGGCCATGGTGGCCGCCACGGCGCGCCTGAGGGCTGCGGGCGTGGATGATCCGGCACGGGACGCCCGTGTTCTGCTGGCCCATGCGGCGCGAATCGAAGCAAGCCGCGTTACCCTGATCGCACCCGAAGAATTGCCACCCGACATTGCCGAGCGCTACGATCAGTTGATCTCGTTGCGCGCCATTCGGGTGCCGGTTTCGCATTTGTTGGGCGAGCGCGAATTCTACGGCCGCAGGTTCCATGTCAGCCGCGACGTTCTGGACCCGCGTCCCGAGACCGAAGCGCTGATCGAAGCCGCGCTGAGCGAGCCGTTCGACCATGTGCTGGATCTTGGTGTCGGCTCGGGCTGTATCCTGATCACATTGCTGGCCGAACGCACCAGCGCAAGCGGGGTGGGCGTGGATCTGAGCGAGGCCGCCTGCCTGCAAACCAGCGCCAATGCGGTGCAGCATAATGTGCAGGCGCGTGCCGAGGTGTTGCGTTCGGACTGGTTCCAGGCGGTAGAGGGCAAGTTCGACCTGATCGTCTCGAACCCGCCATACATTGCGCTGACGGAAATGCCGGGCCTGTCCCCGGAAGTGCGCGAGCATGAACCCCGGATGGCCCTGACAGATGAGGGCGACGGGCTTAACGCCTACCGCCATCTGGCCGCCGATGCGCCGGATTTTCTGCTGCCTGGCGGGCGCATTCTGGTTGAAATCGGCCCTACACAGGCCACGCAGGTTGCCGCGTTGTTTGACGCCTCTGGTCTGGCGGATGTCCGCGTGATCCCGGATCTGGACGGGCGTGACCGCGTCGTGGGCGCACGTCTGCCTGCTTGAAATCAACAGTATGAGGCCGAAAAACGCCGGTTTAGGTAAAAAAGCTGCGAAATATCCGAGAATCCTCTTGTCTGCCGGGGCAGGACATGTTTACTCAGGATTAGTCGGCGAGGTTGACGCTGTTGCAGCGCACCCCTGACGCCAAGCCCAAAAAAGTTGACTTCCCGTCATGGCAAACGCCGCAGAGCAGTGCAGAACACGGGTTGGTCGACAGCGAATGACAAGGCTGACGTAAAGTAAGATGAGATCTTCCAAATCCCGCTCGCGGGCCAAGAACAACCGCAATCGTCCTTCCGGCGGTAACGTCGTGAACCGTGTTTTTGACAGCTCGGGCCCCGAGGGCAAGGTGCGTGGCACGCCGCAGCAGATCATTGACAAATACAACCAGCTTGCCCGCGACGCTCAGTTGTCAAACGACCGTGTCGCAGCCGAGAACTTTCAGCAGCACGCGGAGCATTATCTGCGGATGCTGAGCGAGGCACAGCGCGAGATCGAAGCCCGCCGCGAAGAGCAGGAGCGCCAGAACCGCGAGCGTCAGGCCGAGCGTGACCGCGAACGCGCCGAACGGCAGGAACGCGAAGCCGCCCGTCAGGCCGACCCGGCCGAGGCACCGCAACCCGATGTGATGGATTTCTCGCCCGAGGCGTCGGCGCCTGAAAGCGGGTTGGTCGAAACACCGGAAAACAAAGGCGACGCCCAAACGGCTGAAGCGCCCGAGAAAAAAGAAAAACCCGTCCGTAAGCCGCGAGCGCGCAAGCCCAAGGCTGCGCCTGCGTCAGAGGGTGCGCCCAAAACGGATGGGGATACTCCGGAAGCGGCTGAGTAAATCCCGATAGACGATTTCAAAAAGCCCCGGACATTGTCCGGGGCTTTTTTTGTTCAGCGGTTCGTAATTTGGCGCGCCAGCGCACAAAAACCCTCAAGCGGGATTTGTTCGGCGCGTTCTGTGGGCTTGATCCCTGCTGCGATCAGGCGGTCTTCGATGTCGGGGGCCACGCCTTTCAGCGAGGCGCGCAGCATCTTGCGGCGTTGGTTGAAGGCGGCGGCCACAACACGCGACAGCGTGGCTGCATCGGCCGGATAGCGCGGCTCGGGCAGGGCGGTCAGGTGGACCACGGCGCTGGAGACTTTGGGCGGGGGCGTAAACGCGCCGGGGGGCAGTGACATGGCGATGCGCGCCTCGGCCCGCCATTGGGCGAGAATGGCAAGGCGGCCATAAGCTTTGCTGCCGGGTTGGGCGACGATGCGCTCGGCGACCTCGCGCTGGAACATCAGGGTCAGGCTTTGCCAGAAGGGCGGCCATTCGGGCGGGGTCAGCCAGCGGACCAGAAGCTCGGTGCCCACGTTATAGGGCAGGTTGGCGGCGACGCGGATCGGTGGCGTCAGATGTTCCAGCGGGTTGATTTCCAGCGCGTCGCCGTTGATCACCTTAAGCTGGCCCGGATACGCCGCGGCGATGTCGTTCAGGGCGGCGATGCAGCGGGTGTCCTTTTCCACTGCCACAACCTTGCGCGCACCTTCCGAAAGCAGCCCGCGCGTCAGGCCGCCGGGGCCGGGGCCGATTTCCAGAACGTCGCATTGGCTCAGATCCCCGGCCTGACGCGCGATCTTGGCGGTCAGGTTGAGGTCCAGCAGAAAATTCTGGCCCAGCGATTTGCGGGCCGACAGCTGGTGGGTCGCGATGACCTCGCGCAGAGGGGGAAGGGTGTCGATAGCGCTCATGATCCGGTTACCGTGGCGCGGGTTGATGGGGGAGCGCCAGAGATTTTTTGCCTCCGGCGGGGATATTTTCAGCCAGGTGAAGGATCAAGGGGTTTGTGCCATCTGTTGGGCGAGTTTCAGGGCCTCGATCAGGCTGGTGGGGTTGGCGATGCCTTGCCCGGCAATGTCCAGCGCGGTGCCGTGGTCGGGGGATGTTCGGATGAAGGGCAGGCCGAGGGTCACGTTGACGCCTTGGTCGAAATCCAGCGTCTTGATCGGGATCAGGGCCTGGTCGTGATACATGGCGATGGCCGCGTCATAGCGGGCGCGGGCGGCGGTGTGGAACAGCGTGTCTGCCGGATGCGGGCCGGTGACGGAGCAATCCTTGCTGTCCAGACCGGCGATCAGGGGCGCGATCCAATCCAACTCTTCGGTGCCCATCTTGCCGCCTTCACCGGCATGGGGATTCAGCCCCGCAATAGCGATCCTTGGATGCGCGATGCCGAACTGGCGGCGCAGCCCGTCGGCGGTCAGCGCGATTGTTTCGGTCAGCAGATCGGGCGTCAGTTCCTGTGGCACCCGTGACAGGGGGATGTGAATGGTGGCGGGAACAACCCGCAACTGCGCGCTGGCCAGCATCATCACAACGCGCTGTCGCCCCGCCAGTGCGGCCAGAAACTCGGTATGGCCCGGATAGGCAAACCCGGCCCCGTCGATCAGGGCCTTTTTGTGGATCGGCGCGGTGCAAAGCGCCGAGGCCCCGCCAGATTGCACCAGCGCCACGCCACGTTCGATCGCGTCGATCACGCTGGGGGCGTTGGCGGGGTCGGGCTGTCCGGGTGTGTTTTGGGCCGGGAAGTCCAGATGCAGTACGGGCAGCGCGTTTGGGCTGATCTGAACAGCTTCGGCCGGGTCGGCGATGTGTTGGGTTGGTGTGCCGGCGGGCAGGTGAGATGCGTCGCCGATATAGAAAAACGGGCAGGTGCCGCGCAGTTCAGCCCATGCCTTGGCGGCGATTTCAGGGCCAATGCCCGCCGGATCACCGCAGCTGAGCGCGATGGGGGTTGTCATTGCTCGGTTATGGATGCGTCGGCGCGCAGCTGTTCCAGCAGGCTTTCGGCAAAGGCTTGCAGGCGTTGCTGGGTCAGGGCGTTGGCGACATCAACGCGCGAGGTATCTTCACCCAGATCGCGGGTGCGGTTGCACAGCATCAGGAACATCAGCGTTTGCCCATTGTTGCGGGTCAGCGCCGTAGACACCTCGTTGCGGTCCAGCTTGGCCAGTTCCACGGCAACATCCTGCGGGATTTCCGATGGCGCGGCCTCGATCCGTTCCAGCACCTCGGCGGGTTGGTCCTTGGCGATGCCGTACAGGTCGTCGCACGTGTCAATATCTTCGCGCAGACGGGTAGCCTGGGCCAGCGTGTCACCGCTGCGCCCGCCGGGCAGGTAGTAGACCGCGTAGTCGATTTTCGAATATCGGGGCGCGCCGGTCGAGACCTCGCGAATACCGCGCATCTGGAACAGCGCGATGGCGTTGGGCAGGCCCACGGGCTCGGTGATCTCACCGTTTTCCAGTCCCAGAATCAAGGGTTGCAGCGCAGGTGGCAGGTTGGTGATGTTCAGCCAGTCCAGCCGTCCGCCATTGTTGCGGGTGGCAGCTGCCGAGTATTGCGCGGCGGCTGAGGAAAACGCGTCAAACCCTTGCAGGCGCGAGATTTCTTCGGCCAACAACTCGGTTTGTGCCAGGGTTTGCTGGTTCACCGGAATGATGATCTCGGACAGCAGGACCTGAAGGCCACCGCCGCCGCCCTGACCTAGGGCGCGGTTGATCTCGTCTTCGGTGGGGCGGGCCTGAGACAGAAAACGCGCGCTGATATAATCGCGCCAGGCCAACTGATCGGCCACGAAATCGCGTACCGTTTCGGGGTCAACGCCTGCATCGCCCAGCAATTGCAGGAACTGATCGGTGCTGAGTTGGCCGCGCGCGGCGAATTCGTCGATGCCGACCTGCACGTCTTCTGGGGCGGCTTGAATCCCGGCCTCGCGCATCGCTTGTTTGCGCAGACGTTCATCGATCAGGGCCTGCCGGACCTCGGCCTCGGTGCCGCCAGGGATGCCCAGAACGTTCAGGAACTGGATCCGCTGTTCCAACTCGTACCAGGTGACGATGTCCTGATTGACGCGGATCGCGGGTGAGAACAGGCTTTGGGCGCCCGACTGAGGGGCAGATAAGGCCAAAATGGCTGCTGCCAATGCCGAAGTAACCGGTTTGGAGCAACCGGAACGGAGAAACCTGACGAAACCTGTAATCAACTGCATTTTCTCTTGTATGTCTTTCCGCCGCCTTCAACGGCATATCCTGTCAGCGAAAGGGTAAACCCGAATTCGGTCGAAGGCTCAATAGTTGTTGTCGATGTAAAGCGCCTGCTTACGGACATGTTAACCTGCACGCACTCGTTCTGATAAGTCACGCCCAGCCCCAAACGAATGGGTTCCGAGGCGGCCAGATCATAGCGGGCCGAGGCGCGGGTCTGCCAGTTTTCGTCAACCCGGTAGCGCCCGCGCAGCCAGATTTCCGAAATCTCGTCATCCAGATTTTCGGCGGGATCCGCTTCTTGCCAGACATAGCTGCCGGTGATCGCACTGCCTTCACCGGTCCAGCCGCCGCGCAGCTCGGCCTTGGTAAAGCTGAAATCACCATCGATCAGCCCACGCCCGGCCAGCGACCAACCGTTGGCTGTTTTGATCTGACCGGCCAGCAGCAGATCCGAGGTCGTGCCTTGTAGGCCCGAGGTCAGGTTGAAATTCGGGTCGGCTTCGCTGCGAAAGACCTGACCCACGGTGGCCAGCGCCTGCCAGCCGTTCGCCTTGTACCGCGCCCAGTTCACGCCAAAGACGGCCGTGGCCCCATCCTCGCGCTGGTCTTCTGCCGGGAAGCGGGACAGGGACAGAAGGTTGCCCTGATCGAATTCCTGAAACGTGCTTTCGTCATTGGGCACATCGGTATCGGACACATCGGTCCAGCCGAATTGCGCGATCGGTTCCAGAAACTGGGTCGCGCCGGATTGTTCCCGGCGTGTCATCGGATAGCGCAGGGTCAGTGCCGCGCGTGGCGTGGCGCGTGTGACCTGATCCGGGAACGCGCTGTCATTGCGGATGTCGAACGTATCCACCGATGTGCCCAGCTGCACGTCGGCCCGAAGCCCTGTGGCAAAGGTCCAGCTGCGCAACCATTCCGCGTCAAAGGTTGCACGCGCAATGTCACGGCCAACAATATCCTCGTCGCTGGTGCGTTCGTGGGCGTGAGTAATGAATCCCAGCCGCACTTCACCGCCGATGGCGTTGGGGAAATAGCGCCTTTCATAGTTCAGATCGAACACGCGCGAGGGGATCTCATCCTGATCCTCGCTGTCGCGCAGGGTCTTGTAGTGGATGAAACTGGTGCGGAAGGCTGTATCGCGTTTGATCCGGGTCAGCGCGATTTCGCTGCGCAGGCGGTCGAAATCCGGCAGGCCGTAATCGGCAAGATAGGCGTCGTCGGATGTGGTGCGCAGATTGAAGCTCAGCCGGTAGTCGTTTTTGAGGTTGAAGAAACCGTTGGCGAACAAATAGCCGCGATCCTGATCCGGTTGCACATCATCACGGGTAAACGCGCCTTCGATCTGAATGCGGCCGTTCTTGAAGGCCTGACGATAGCGATATCCCAGCGTTTTGGTCTGGGCCGACACATAAGGCGTCAGCGTCAGGTCCTTGTGATCGCCTATTTTGAAGAAATACGGCACCTGCACGCCGGTCCCCAGTTGCGAGGTGCTGCGGATCGACGGCACCAGAAACCCGGTTGCCCGGTCAAGTGTCGGGTCTGGCAGGCGCAGATAGGGGAAATAGAACACCGGGAAATCCAGCACCCGAAGCTGAGCGCCTTCGAAATACAACTGTCGTTCGAGCTGGTCGTGGATTACCTTGCGCGCCCTGATCTGCCACAGAGGCGGTCTGCCATTTGCGCAGACATGACACGACGTGGCCGAGACCTTGCTGAACTGCGTATAGCGCCCGGCGGCCCGATTGGCCTGAACCGAGGCGATCTGGACCTGCTGGTCAAACACCATCCGCGCGCCGATCAACAGGCCGTTTTGAATACCTTCATCCAACTCGCCCGAATCCGCCAGCAGCGTGGTCTGTCCGGCCTGATCGATGCGGATCGGACCTTCAAGGACAAGCTGCCCGGTTTCCTGATCGAAAGTGACTCGTTGGGCGGTCAGTTTCACATCGCCCTGAAATGCCTCGACATTGCCTTCGGCGACCAGCTTGCGCTCGGGCGTGATGAAGATTTTGTCGGCCACCAGCAAGGCGGGCTGTTCCTGCTGCGCCGCTCCATCCGCAGGCGCGGGTCCAGGCGCGGTTTGCGCCTTCAACGCGGTGGTCGGGGCTGCAAAGACCAGGACACCTGCCAGCAGCGCAGATACGATGCGCGGCATTACCCGTCCTCCGCATGCAGCAACAGGCCAAGTGACAGGAATATGGCGGCAACGGGCGGGGCCCAGGCAGCGACGTAGATGGGCAATTGACCGTTTTCCCCAAGAATTTGCGCAAAGTTGCGTACGAAATAGATGGCAAAGCCCAACAGAACCGCCGTCAGAACCGCCACACCGGTTCCACCAAAACGCACGTGGCGCATGGTAAATGCGGCGCCGATCAGAACCATCGACACCAGAAAGAAGGGGCGCGCCAGTTGGACTTGCAGCCAGACCTCGTACTGTTTGGTCGAGAATCCGGCCTCGCGCAGATCCTTGATGAGCTGCGGCAGGTCGTACACAGAAACGGAGTCCTGTTGGCCCAAAGTGTCCAGAATGCGCTGACGGGTCAGCGAGGTGGGCAGGTCCAGCCGGTCATGCTCGACCGCGTTCAGTTCAGGGTTCTGGCCGTCCTCAAAGTTCCAGACCTTGGCCTGCATCAGAACCCAGCTTCCATCGATCAGCCTGGCACGGTCTGCAACGATCTGTTGGGTCGGTTTGCCGTCCGGATCGAACGAGACGATGGTGACATCACGCAGGCGCAACTCATCCCCGTTCGACGTGCCTCGGGCGTGGATCACGGCCTGACCTGTGTCGGTGCTTTGACGCAGCCACAGGCCTTCGCTGCTGATCGACAGGGCGGAACTGCCGTTGTTGCGGTAGGAATCGGACAGGCGCTGATATTCCTCGGAGGTGGCTGCCGCGATCGGGTTCAGCAAGGTCACGGCAAGCGCACCGATGATCAGCGCCAGCAGGACAGGGGCCACCAGCGCCCGGATGCCGGACCGACCCGTGGCCCGCGTCACCACAAGTTCAGAGGTGCGCGCCAGCCCCACGAACAGCGCGATAGTGGCCAGGATCACCAGCAGGGGCAGCATTTCGCTGATCGCGGCGGGCGTGTTCAACAAGGTCAGTTGCAACAAGCGGCCAAAGGACAGGTCAACCTCGTTGAACCGACGTACCTGTTCGATCAGGTCGATCAGAATCATCAGGGTCAGAAAGATGCCGCCGATGACCAGAAAGCTCTGCAAAAAGCGGCGGGCGAAGTAGCGGTCCAGTATCACGGGCACAGCCCCGCTGGGCTTGCATCACAGGCAGTCTGGCCAAGGCCTGTCCCGCATATGGTCATGCGCGACGGCGTGTGCCTGCCGTTTAGTGCCACTGTCGTCTCCCCTCGAGCCTGCCGAATATTTTTTCAGGACTTTAATGCAATTGGTGGTCGGGGAAAACTGCTATCTGGTCAAGCCGGGCGACGCGGGCTAGGTCTTGGGGAACAGATTTTGAGGAGCGCGCAATGAGCAGTCTAGTCCCCATCCAGTTTCAGGCCTTCGACGTGGACGCGATGGCACAGGCCGAGGGGCGTGTCGTCGTCGTCATTCCCGCGGACCGAAAGCTGAGCCCGGCGGCCAAACGCGCCAATCGCCTGACGCGCGGGGCCGTGGCGCGGCTGCTGGAAAGCGACCGGTTTGAAAAGGTGAATGCCGGGGATGTGGTGTCGCTGGCCTGGCCAAGCGGAATGGCGGCCGAGGCGCTGGACATCCTGATCCTGCCGCGCCGCCCTGATGCAGATGAGGCGCGAAAGGCCGGGGCCAAGCTGGCCAAGCTGTCAGATAATCAACCTTTGCTGGTCATGGCCGGAAATCTTGCCCGCGCCGAGGATCTGGCGTTGGGCATTGCCCTGCGTTGCTATGATTTTGACGCGCACAAAACCAAGGACAGCGACGCGCCGGGCACGGTCACGATCAGTCACCAGAAACCGGACGAAGTCGAAGCCGCCTTTGCGCCGATGTATGCGGTCGCCGACGGTGTGCGGATGACCCGCGACCTGACCAACGAGCCCGCAAATGTGCTGACCACCACCGAATTCGCGGATCGTTTGGCCGAGATGGCCGAGCTGGGTCTTGAGGTCGAAGTGCTGGACGAGGACAAGCTGGCCAAACTGGGCATGCGCACATTGCTGAGCGTCGGACAGGGTTCGGACAGCCCGTCGAAAGTGGTCGTCATGCAGTGGAATGGCGGTGACAAGGACGATGCGCCTCTGGCGCTGGTCGGCAAGGGCGTGGTGTTTGATACCGGTGGTATCTCGCTGAAACCGGCTGGTGGCATGGAAGACATGACCATGGATATGGGCGGCGCGGGTGTTGTTGCGGGCACCATGCGGGCGCTGGCCAAACGCAAGGCCAAGGCCAATGTTGTGGGGCTTGTTGGTCTGGTCGAGAACATGCCCTCGGGCAACGCCACACGTCCCGGCGATGTGGTCAAATCGATGAAGGGCGACACGGTCGAGATCATCAACACCGATGCCGAGGGGCGCTTGGTGCTGTGCGACGTGATGTGGTACGCGCAGGAGCGGTTCGAACCGGTGGGCATGATCGATCTGGCGACCCTGACTGGTGCGATCATCATCGGGCTTGGGCACGAAAATGCCGGTGTCTTCTCGAACAATGACACGTTCTGCGATGCCTTCCTGAAATCGGCGCGGGCCGAGGATGAGGGCGCATGGCGGATGCCGCTGGGTGAGGCGTATGACAAGCAACTGAAATCCCGCATTGCCGATATGAAGAATGTGGGCGGACGGCCCGCAGGCTCGATCACGGCGGCACAGTTTCTGCAACGGTTCGTCAAGGATGACACGCCGTGGATTCATTTGGACATTGCCGGGGTGGCCTCGGTCGCCTCCGAGACCTCCTACGCGCCCAAGGGGGCCACTGGCTGGGGTGTCCGTGCGCTCAGCCGCTTTGTGCAGGACAATTTCGAGTAAACCATGGGGGCCGTCTATTTCTACCACCTGACCCAGAGGCCGCTGGAGCAAACTTTGCCGGTGCTGCTGGACAAAGCGCGTCAAGCCGGGTGGCGGATTGCCGTGCGGGGCACCGATCCCGCCCGGCTGGACTGGCTGGATGAAAAGCTGTGGCTGGGGCCCGAGGAAGCGTTCCTGCCCCATGGCCGCGCAGGCGGGCCACATGATGCAATGCAGCCGATTCTTCTGACCTCGGACATGCAGGCGGCAAATGACGCCACCTGCGTTATGTCGGTGGATGGGGCTTCGGTTGAACCGGATGAGGTTGCCACGTTGGATCGGGTCTGCATCCTGTTTGATGGCAATGACGAACAGGCCGTTCAGCATGCGCGCGGACAGTGGAAAGCCCTGACCGGCGCGGGGTGTTCGGCACAGTACTGGTCCGAAGAATCGGGCCGTTGGGAAAAGAAAGCCGAGGCGTAACGCGCGGCTGTCGCAAATTTCAGGAGGGTGACGGATGGAAATGAAGCCATTGGGTCGTACCGGCATCATGGTCTCTGATCTGTGTCTGGGAACGATGACCTTCGGGACGCAGACATCCGAGGCGGATGCGCACGCGCAGATGGATCTGGCGCTGGGGGCAGGGATCAATTTCGTCGATGCCGCCGAGATGTATCCGGTGAATCCGGTCTCGAAGGAAACCATCGGGCGGACCGAGGAGATCCTGGGCAACTGGAACGCGGCCAACGCGGCACGCCGGGGCGATTATGTTCTGGCCACCAAGCATTCGGGGTCGGGCATGTCTTACGTGCGCGACGGCGCGCCGATCTCGGCGCAGACCATCCCTGAGGCAATCGAAGGCTCTCTGCGGCGGTTACAGACCGAATATATCGACCTTTATCAGTTTCACTGGCCCAATCGCGGCAGCTATATGTTTCGGCAGAACTGGAATTATTCCCCGTCGGGTCACAACACCAACGAGGTGTTGGAGAACATGCAGGAGTGCCTTGAGGCCCTGCAGACGCAGGTCGACAAAGGCAACATCCGCGCCTTCGGCCTGTCGAATGAGAGCGCCTGGGGCATCGCGCAGTGGTTGCGCCTGTCCGAGCAGATGGGCGCGCCTCGGGTCGCGTCGGTGCAGAATGAGTATTCGCTGCTGTGCCGGCATTTCGACACCGACATGGCCGAGCTGAGCGTTCATGAAGACGTGGGCCTGATGGCGTTTTCACCTTTGGCGACCGGGTTTTTGACGGGCAAGTATCAGGGCGGCGCGGTGCCCGAGGGGTCGCGCATGTCGATCTCGGCCGAGATGGGCGGGCGCAAGTCGGATCGGGTGTTTGATGCGGTGGCAGCCTATCTTGGGGTTGCCTCGGCGCATGGTCTGGACCCCACCCATATGGCGCTGGCATGGTGCCGGACGCGGCCCTTCATGATGTCGGCCATTTTCGGTGCGACGTCGGTGGTGCAGTTGGAACATATCATCGCCGGGAAGGATCTGCAGCTTTCCGCTGAGGTTCTGAAGGACATCGGACAGGCGCATCGCGCGCATCCGATGCCGTTTTAGTGGGCTCTCCCCCCGTCGCGTTTGGCGACTCCCCCGAGGTATTTTTGGCCAGATGAAGCGGATCCGGTCAGTGATGGGTGGGGTGCGCGCGCTCTTGCCTCAGGTCGCGGGCCGATTGGCCGTGGGCGGTGCGGAAGGCGCGGGCGAAACTGGATTGTGAGGTGAAGCCGGTGGCCAGTGCCACATCCATCAGCGGCATATCGGTGTCGGTGACCAGACGGCGGGCCTCGGCCAGGCGCAGTTGCAGGTAGTGGTCTTGCGGCGTGGTGTTCAGGCGCAGGCGGAACTGCTGTTGCAGCGTGCGCGGGCTGGTGCCCAGACGGTCGGCGATATAGGCGAGCGGCAGGGGGTCGTCGAGCGCTGATTCCATCAGGCTGTTCGCTTTGGCTGTCAGCGCAGTATGGCGGTGCGGAGCACCCGTGCGGCTTTGCGGTTTGGTGGGTTCCGGCGCGCCTTCGTACAGGAACAGGCCCGAGACGCGCGCAGCAAAGCCTGCGCCGTGACGCGCGGCGATGATGTGCAACATCATCTCGACCGCCGGGATCGCGCCGCCGGATGTCAGGCGGTTTTCGGATACTGTAAAGCGGTCGGGGCGGACATCTACCTCGGGGAAGCGGGCGGCGAAATTGTCGAGGTCTTCCCAATGGGTTGTGGCCGCGTGACCATCCAGCAGACCAGCCTCGGCCAGCAACCAGGGGCCGCCGTCAATGCCAGCCATTGTGGCACCCGTGCCGGCAATACGGCGCAGACCGGCCAGCAGGCTAGGGGTGGCGTGGCGGGCCAGTTGGAATCCGGCCACGACGATCATCAGGTCGCAGCTTTGCAGCCGCGCCAAGGGGATGCCGGGGACGTTCAGCGCGCTGGTCAGCATCGCGGGTTCCGCTGTGGCGGTCACGTAATCCCAGTCAAAAGCCGGGCGGTCCGCCAGACGGTTGGCTGCGCGCATCGGATCAACCGCCGAGGCGAAGCTGAGCGTGTTGCATTCGTCCAGCACCAGCACCGCCGTTTTCAGGGCGCGATGTTCGGGCTGGAGTATGTTTTTTGCGGATTTCATCAAGTTCGATTCGCATTCTGGCAAGTGTTTCCCCAAGG
Organism: Ruegeria sp. N4; assembly: GCF_056531425.1. Lineage (NCBI taxonomy): Bacteria > Pseudomonadati > Pseudomonadota > Alphaproteobacteria > Rhodobacterales > Roseobacteraceae > Ruegeria > Ruegeria sp. N4. The sequence goes on along the minus strand of NZ_JBQFLT010000001.1, from coordinate 643,345 downwards.
CTGCGTCAGAGTCGGGGGTGAACGCAAATCGATTGCCGGGGAGAAGCCTGGGGAAAACTCAGGGCGAAACCGGGTATAACTTGGGGAAAACACCATGCCTCTGGAAATGAACCGCGATGTCTTCATTACCTGTGCTATTACCGGCTCGGGTGGAACGCAGGATCGCAGCCCGCACGTGCCACGCTCGCCGCAGCAGATTGCCGATAGCGCAATCGCTGCCGCCAAGGCCGGTGCGGCGGTAGTGCATTGCCATGTGCGCGACCCTGAGACCGGCGCACCCAGCCGTCGGCTGGATCTGTATCGCGAGGTGACGGACCGTATTCGTGATGCCGACGTGGACGTGGTCTTAAACCTGACCGCTGGCATGGGCGGGGACATCGTGTTTGGCGGTGTCGAAAGCCCGTTTCCGGTGAATGAAGCGGGCACGGACATGATTGGTGCATCCGAGCGGGTGGCGCATATTGCTGAGTGTCTGCCGGAGATTTGCACGCTGGATTGCGGCACCATGAACTTTGCCGAGGCTGACTATGTCATGACCAACACCCCCGGTGCGCTGCGGGCGATGGGGCAGATGATGACCGATATGGGCGTGAAGCCTGAGGTCGAGGCCTTTGACACCGGTCATCTGTGGTTTGCCAAGCAGTTGGTGAAGGAAGGGATTCTGGAGCCGAATGCGCTGGTGCAACTGTGCATGGGGGTGCCCTGGGGCGCGCCGGATGATCTGAACACGTTCATGGCGATGGTGAACAATGTACCGGATGACTGGACGTTCAGTGCCTTTTCGCTGGGGCGGAACCAAATGGCCTATGTGGCGGCAACGGTGCTGGCAGGGGGCAATGTGCGTGTCGGGCTTGAGGACAATCTGTGGCTGGACAAGGGCGTCTTGGCTGAAAACTGGCAGTTGGTCGAACGCGCGGGCACCATCATCGAGAACATGGGCGCGCGGGTGATCGGACCGCAGGAGGTGCGCGAGAAGCTGGGCCTGGAGAAACGGGCACCGGTTGCGAAGTGACACCTACGGGGAAATTGGGGGCCAGCCCCCAAACCCCCGGGATATTTCTGGCCAGATGAAGAGGCGGATCGTGGACAAAGAACAACGAGCAAAAACAGCGGCAATCATAGGGGGCGGTGTGATCGGCGGCGGATGGGCTGCCCGGTTTCTGCTCAATGGCTGGGATGTGCGGGTATTCGACCCGGACCCGGAAGCCGAGCGCAAGATTGGCGAGGTTCTGGACAATGCGCGGCGGTCTTTGCCGGGGTTGAGCGATGTACCTTTGCCGCCCGAGGGGGCGTTGACCTTTCACGACGACATTGGGGACGCCGTTCGGGACGCGATCTGGATTCAGGAGAGCGTGCCGGAACGTCTGGATTTGAAGCTGAAGGTTTACAAAGGGTTGCAGGAGGCGTGCGATCCGGACGCGATCATTGGCTCTTCGACCAGCGGGTTCAAGCCGTCGGAATTGCAGGAAGGCGCGCTGCGGCCCGAGCAGATTGTGGTGACGCATCCGTTCAACCCGGTCTATCTGCTGCCATTGATCGAGTTGGTGCCGACCGCCAAGAACCCGCCCGAGATGGTGGAACGGGCGCAGGAGCTGTTGAAATCGGTTGGATTCTTCCCCCTGCACATCAAGAAAGAGATCGACGCGCATATCGCGGACCGCTTTCTGGAGGCGGTTTGGCGCGAGGCGCTGTGGCTGGTCAAGGACGGGATCGCCACGACCGAAGAGGTGGATGAGGCCATCCGCATGGGCTTTGGCATTCGCTGGGCCCAGATGGGGTTGTTCGAGACTTATCGCGTGGCCGGTGGTGAGGCCGGGATGCGGCATTTCATGGCGCAGTTTGGGCCCGCTTTGAAATGGCCCTGGACCAAGCTGATGGATGTGCCCGAGTTCACTGATGAACTGGTCGATATGATCGCGGATCAGTCGGATGCGCAGTCCGGGATGCATTCGATCCGGGAACTTGAACGCATTCGCGACAATAACCTTGTGGGCATGATGCGGGCGCTGAAGGCGCAGGATTATGGCGCGGGGGCGGTGTTGAACCGGCATGACGCGCTGCTGAAACCGGGCGCGTTGCCGACGTTGGATCAGGCGGATCTGAGCCAGCCGATCCTGACCTTGTCACGCGCCGTTCCCTTGGATTGGACAGATTACAACGGCCACATGAACGAGGCGAAGTATCTGGAAGCCTTTGCTGCTGCAACCGACCGGTTCATGGAAATCATCGGCTGCGATGCGGACTATATCGCCTCGGGCGGCAGCTATTTCACCGCCGAAAATCACATCCGCTATCATGATGAGGCCCATGCAGGCGCGAAGATTCAGGTGCGGACGCAAATGCTGTTGGGGCAAGGCAAGAAGCTGCACCTGTTCCACAGCATGTATGAGGGCGACACGCTTTTGGCCACGGGTGAGAGTTTCCTGCTGCATGTCAGCCTGCAGACCCGCCGCCCAAGCCCGCCGTTGCCCGAGATCGAAGCCGCCATGGCCAGGATAGCCAATGCGCAAGCTGATCTTCCCTATCCGGAAGGAGCGGGTGCCGCGATCCGAAAACCCGCATGACGCAGCGGGTGTTGATCACCGCGGGCGCCTCGGGCGTCGGGCGCGCGATGGCCGAGGCGTTTGATGCCGCAGGGGCGCAGGTTTGGGTGGTGGATGTCGACGAGGACGCTTTGCAGGGCTGTCCGGACCATTGGCAGTCCTCCAAGGGAGATGTGTCGGACGAGGCGCATGTCGCCGAGGTTTTCGCGCAACTGGAACAGGCCTGGGGCGGGTTGGATGTTCTGTGCGCCAATGCAGGTGTGGCCGGGCCAACCGCACTGGTTGAGGATGTGTCTTTAACAGATTGGAAAAAATGCCTTTCCGTCAATCTTGAGGGCGCGTTTCTGTGTTCAAAATACGCAGTGCCGATGCTGAAACGTGACGGGCGCGGTGCGGTGATCATCACATCATCCACGGCGGGGCAATATGGCTATCCGAACCGCGCGCCTTATGCGGCGGCCAAATGGGGTGTGATCGGGCTGGGCAAGACACTGGCGATGGAACTTGGCCCTCACGGTGTGCGCTGCAACGTGATTTGTCCGGGCGCTGTTGAAGGCCCGCGCATGGAAGGCGTCCTGCAGCGCGAAGCCGCCGCAAAGGGCATGACGCGGGATCAGGTCTATGCGGGCTATGCCTCGGGCACCTCAATGGGGCGCTTTGTCGAGGCGCATGATATTGCTGAAATGGCGGTCTTTCTGGCCTCGGACGCGGCGCGGCTGGTTTCGGGGCAGGTCATCGCGGTGGATGGTCACACGGTCAATCCTGACCCGAAACTCTGATCTGCTTTGTCAGCCTTGATTCGGGCCGCGGATCTGGCGGATTGTGCTGCGCACGGCCTGCCAGTCTTTGGCTTCCCGCGTGTTTCCGGCGGCCTCACATTCGCGCATCTTTTTAGCGGCTTCCGCCTCGGCCTGGTCGCCATGGGCCGTGTACAATGCGCGTGCATATTGGGCAGTCTGTAATGCGTCCATTCCTGTCATCCTCCATGGAATGTCTGAGGGTTCGCGCGGTCACTATACTACACGACCCGCCAAATCGCACGATTGGGGGATTCCCTTTAGCCCTCAGCCGTCGGCAATCTGGGCGCGCAACTGGCGCAGATGTTCTGGAAAATGGCGCGCTGTCATATCCGCCTCGCGGATCAATGTGTCGAAGTGGCGGGTGAAAACCTCGATCCGGTCGCGGTCCCGGAAGGCCATATAGTGACCGCCAGCATAGAAAACACACAGCAGCGGGCCGAAGATTGTGACCGGCGCGGAATACAGGCGTTTTGCGTCGAACAGATAGATGCGCAAACGTGGGTAGAGCTGTTCACAGAGGCTCAGCAGGTGGTCGATTTGTTCCAGGCGGAAAGAAAGCGGCAGGCCCTGATAGTATCCCTCGGCCTGCGCAAAGCTGCGCATTTCAAACAGCGGCATGGCGATTTCATAGTCTGACTGCGCGCTGCGCATCCAGGACAGACGATCCTCGGAGGCACCGATGGCCTGATCTGCCGTGCGACCCAGATGCGGGGCGTATTCCCATTCCAGCACCGCGCGGGTCTTGAGCATGTCGGGTAGAGTAGCCGGCACATAGCGGATTTTGTAGCCCGCAGCCTCTTGATGCCATTGAAAAATCCGCTCATCCACCAGTGCGCGGGGGGCTTCGGTCATGGTCAGGGAACTGGCCAGTAGTTCCGCCGCGCTTTCGGGGCGGTTCGACAGGCTCAGCAGCCAATCCGCTGAAACCCCAAGCGCCGAAGCACAGCCGCCGATCACATGCGCATTGGGCAAGCGCGCGCCTTCATCGGCCAGTAGTTGAGACACTGTGGACCGGTCTACCCCGATGCTGCGGGCCAGAGCGCTTTGGCTGACATGGCGGTCCTCCATCGCGCGGGCCAGTCGCAGGCGAAACTGCGCAGCGCGGACGCGTTTGTCGAGTTTTTCATCCATGTGTTTGAAAATATCACAGGTGATGAATTTTGTTAATCATATTCAGAATTCCCAACGTCCGGGCCGGTAAGTAACACTTTTGTGAGAACAATAAAAACTGGGGTCCGGAATGGAAACGCGACGAAGATCGGTCGTGAAAGCAATCATTTGGAATGCTGTTGGGTTGGCGGTCATGACATTGGTCGGTCTGATCGCAACAGGATCGGCGGCCATTGGCGGTGCGCTGGCGCTGGTCAATACGGCCATTGGTTTGACGCTTTATGTCCTCTACGAGCGCATTTGGGCCGGGATTTCGTGGGGCCGCCATGGGTGAGCCAACGACGCCGAAGACACCCGAATGGGGCACGTTTGCGCTGATCGTCGCGTGCTATGCCACTTGGCTGGCGGTGCTGTTTTGGTTGGCCGCCTGGTCGTTATGGTTGGCGATTCCGGCGATGGGGTTGGTCGGGGCCTTGCATTCTTCGCTGACGCATGAGGCGCTGCACGGCCATCCGTTCCGCGCCAAATGGTTGAACGAGGCCCTGTTGGCCTTGCCCCTGACACTGTTTATCCCGTTCAATCGCTTCCGCGATCTGCATCTTGCGCATCATCAGGATGCCAACCTGACCGATCCTTATGACGACCCCGAGACGAATTACTTGGACCCCAAAATCTGGGCGCAATTATCCGGGTGGAAGAAGCGGCTGTTTGCAATCAACAACACGCTTCTGGGCCGGATCGTGCTGGGCCCGGCCATTGGGCAGGTCATGTTTGTTCGGGACGAATGGCAGGGGATGATCCGGGGGGATCGCGCGGTTCTGGTGGCATGGGCGCTGCATATTCCGGGCGTCGCGGTGGTTTTGTGGGTTGTTGCGCAGTCGACCATGCCGGTCTGGGGATTTGTCCTGTCGGCCTATATCGGTTTGGGGCTGGTCAAAATCCGCACCTTCCTGGAACACCGCGCGCATGAGAAATCGCGCGCCCGGACCGTGATAATCGAAGATCGAGGGTTGCTGTCCTTTCTGTTTTTGAACAACAACTTGCACGTTGTTCACCACATGAACCCATCCGCGCCTTGGTATCAGCTGCCTGCGCTCTATCGGGCCGGGAAAGAGCGGTATCAGGCGTGCAACGAGGCGTATGTCTATCGGTCTTACGCGCAGATATTCAAAGAGTATTTCTGGCGGGCGAAAGACCCGGTGGCCCATCCGCTCTGGCCAAAGCCCTGATTTCGCGACAGAAGGGAAGCCATGAGCTTGTGGATTCCCGTCACCATCGCAGCCGCCTCGTTCCAGACGGTGCGGTTCATGCTGCAAAAATCGCTGAGCAGTGTGAAACTGTCCGCGGCTGGTGCGACCTTTGCGCGGTTTGCCTATTCGATGCCGCTGGCGGTTTTGGGATTGGCTGTGGCGCTGTGGCTGACCGGTGCGGCGATGCCGCCGCTGACGGCGCAGTTCTGGCTGTTTGTTGCCATCGGTGGGACCGCGCAGATATTGGCGACGGTCTGCGTTGTCGCCCTGTTCAAACAGCGCAATTTTGCGGTGGGAATTACCTTTAAGAAGACCGAGGTCATCCAGACCGCAATTGTCGGGTTTCTGATCCTTGGGGATAAGGTCTCAGCCGGTGCGCTTGGCGCGATCCTGTTGGGATTGCTGGCGGTTCTCTTGTTGTCCAAAACACCGGGCGGGGACGGGGCGTGGTGGCGTCATCTGACCAACCGCGCATCGCAACTGGGGCTAGGCTCTGGCGTTCTGTTTGCCTTCTCAGCCGTCAGCTATCGCGGTGCGTCTTTGGAACTCGGGGAAATTGACGCCTGGTTCCGCGCTGTAGTGACCTTGGCGGCAGTGGTCACGTTCCAGTTTCTCAGCATGGGCCTGTGGCTGCTGTGGCGCGACCGGGCCGAGTTGCGCGCGGTCTGGGAAACCCGATCCACCGGCGTTTTCGTCGGGCTGACCAGCCTCGGCGGCTCGTTCTGCTGGTTTCTGGCCTTCACCTTGCAAAACGCGGCCTACGTCAAAGCGCTGGGGCAGGTAGAGCTGATACTCAGCCTATTGGCCTCGATCCTGTTCTTCCGCGAGACAATCACCCGGCGCGAAATCGCCGGGATGGGTTTGCTGGGCGTTTCGATACTGACGCTGGTGCTGACGATCTAGCTGGCGCGGCGTTCGTCGAAGCTCAGCGCGATGAAGCTGGGCAGATGATCACCCATGCCGACAACCGCTGGGCCAGTATCGTCCCGGCGACCACGGCCCTTGGCGGGCTTGTCCTGCTTGCGCTCATCCTTCTTGCGGTCGCGCTTTTTCTCGTCTGTGGGCTTGACCTTTTTCTCGGGCTTGGGCGTGTCCGGCTTCGGCTCGTCCTTTACCGGGTTGTCGATGCGCGGAATGTCCTTCTGGATCAGCTTCTCAATCGCATCCAGCGCCTTCTCATCACGGCCCGAGCAGATTGTAACAGCCTTACCTTCGCGGCCCGCGCGACCGGTACGGCCGATACGGTGCACGTAATCCTCGGCATGGCCGGGCACGTCGAAGTTGAACACATGGCTGACCGATGGAATGTCCAACCCGCGCGCGGCCACGTCAGATGCCACCAGCAAACGCAATGAGCCATCGCGGAATCCGTCCAGCGTTTTCATCCGCTGGGACTGATCCAGATCGCCATGGATGGCTGCGGCGTTATAGCCGTATTTCTTCAGCGACTTGGCGCAGATGTCCACATCCGTCTTGCGGTTGCAGAAGATGATCGCGTTGGTGCATTTCTCACCCTCGGCATCGATCAACGCACGCAGAACCTTGCGCTTTCCACTGGCCTCGCGATCCCGACGCCCACCTTTGAACATGACGACGCCCTGTTCGATGGTCTCGGAGGCGGTGGCCTGACGGGCAACTTCGATCCGGGCGGGGGCGGACAGGAACGTGTCGGTGATGCGTTCGATCTCGGACGCCATGGTGGCCGAGAAGAACAGGGTTTGACGGGTGAAAGGCGTCAGCGAGAAGATGCGCTCGATATCGGGGATAAAGCCCATATCCAGCATCCGGTCGGCTTCGTCCACCACCATGATCTGAACGCCCGTCAGCAGCAGCTTGCCGCGTTCGAAATGGTCCAGCAAGCGGCCCGGCGTGGCGATCAGGACGTCGACGCCCCGGTCGATCAGCGCCTCTTGCTCCTTAAAGCTGACGCCGCCGATCAGCAGCGCCTTGGTGAGTTTCAGGTGCTTGGAGTAGGTGTCGAAATTCTCGGCCACCTGCGCGGCCAGCTCGCGCGTCGGGCACAGCACCAGCGAGCGCGGCATCCGCGCGCGGGCGCGGCCACGGGCCAGCAGGGTGATCATCGGCAGCGTGAAGCTGGCGGTTTTACCTGTGCCGGTTTGCGCAATGCCCAAAACGTCCTTGCCTTCAAGCGCAGGCGGTATCGCGCCTTCCTGGATCGGAGTGGGGGTTTCGTATCCGGCTTCCTCAATGGCTTTGAGGACCTTCGGGTTCAGGTTCAGTTCGTTAAACTTTGTCATGTATGTCCGGTTCAAGCGGACACTTGACCTGGCCCGCGCATCAAAATCTGCCGGGCCCGGATGGCCACGCGCAACAGGCGCGTTTCGGCTTTGGGCGCGGACATAACAAAAAGGTAGGTCAGGGTCAAATGAAGACCAGTCTGACGTTACGCGGTTGCGTCAAATCGGGATTTTGCGCAACAATTCAGGCCCTTCCGGGAAAGTGTTTCGCGATCTTGTCGGGCAGGTTCAAGGGCCTGTGCCGGATCAGCCCGTGTTGTTCCAGCCGCGCACGCACATCCGGGTTCTGACCGCTCATCTCCGCGTAGAAGGCCCGCAGCCCGTCCATGCCTTGCTCGGCCTCGATCCAGCTGAGCAGTTCGTTTTTGCTCAGACCGCCCTTGTGGCGCGGTAAATTGGGCGACATTCCTGGCTGGTAAGAGCCTCGATTCATTCGGAAATCATAGTGACCGATCCAATGGTCCCAGTCCGGTGCGTGGCGGTGGCACAGCTCAAGCTGGGGCAGTTCGGTTTTGCAGGGCAGCAGTTTCTTGTTCTGGAACAGGTTGTGGATTCGAAAGCTCAGGTTCGGCAATCCGGCCCGCACGAACAGCTTGCCCTGCACGTGGCTTAGAAACCCGCCCAGAACAAACCCGCCATAGGTGGGGTAGAGGTCCTGCACCAGCGCCTCGCGGCCTGGCCCCTTGGGGATATGCGCTTTGTAAAGGTCGTCGCCCCCGGCCAGCGCCTCGATCGGGCGCACCCGAAAACCGGGAATGTCTGCCGGAACCGAGCGCAGAACATCCGCAATCGGCTCGGACGACCACAGGAACTCATCCACATCGATATGGGCCAGCCAGTCCAGATTGGTACGCTTGTAGATATGGGTGGCGTGCACGGTTTGACGGACCTGGTGCTTTTCCGGCCGTGTGCGTTTTCGTTTCACCCAGAACGCGTCGTCACAAAGCCGGACCCGAACCTTTGGATGCGCGCGAAGTGCCCGAAAGGCGCGCCGGTTTGGTTCGTCAAGGTAGATGTATAGTTGGTCCGCCCCAAGCTCCAGATGGTGCGCGACAAAGCCAAGGATGTCCTCGGCAGACCCCCGCACCATTGACACGATACCCCAGGTCGGAACGTGCGTGTGATTGTCTTGGTCTGAAGCCATGCAAGTCATTGTGGCGGGGTCTGTTTTTGAGCCTGTGCCGAAATGTGATACGATAGCGCCACTTTATGAGTTCTTACATTTGTTATTGAGGAGATTACAATGCCTCGTGTTGTTCCCGCGTCATGGATGCCCGATGTCAATATGGAGCGCATCCATCTTCATTGGACGGCCGGAGCGCATAGCGCCAATGCCAATGATAAGAACAGCTATCACATTCTAGTCGAATCCGACGGTACCCTTGTGCGCGGAAACAAGTCGATTGCTGAAAATGCACGCCCCATGAGCTCGAACTATGCGCGGCACACACGCGGTGCCAACACGGGCGCGATTGGTGTGTCGCTGTGCTGCATGCTGGGGGCTGAACGGTCGCCTTTCGATCCCGGCAACTATCCCATGACGCGAACCCAGTGGGATCAGGGAATGCTGGTCGTGGCGGATCTGGCCGAGAAATATAACATATTGGTCACGCCCACCAAGATCCTGACCCATGCCGAGGTCGAGCCCAATCTGAACGTCCCGCAAAACGGCAAATGGGACATTGTGCGGCTGGCCTTTGACCTGTCGGTCAAGGGGTATGACGAAGTCGGACAGTTGCTGCGCTCCAGCGTCGCCGCCGCGTTGGATGACGGCCCGCTGAATGCCGCGGACGCGATGCCCGAAGACGCGAAGGCCCCAAGATACCGTGTGACGGGTGTCGCGCCTTCAACACTGAATTTGCGCCGCACACCCGGCGGTGAAAAAATCGGGGCACTGCCCGAACGTACAATCGTGGAACGACTGGGTGTCGATGGCGAGTGGTGGCGCGTTCGCACAAGGCAAGGGTATATCGGCTACGTCTTTTCCACGTATCTCAAGGCGATAAACCCCTAGCCTTGGTCAGACCATCATCTCTTTGGTGGCCGTCAGGTTCAGCGCCGGATAGTCGCGCACGACCCGGTCGATGTCCCATTGCAGGCGCGTCAGATAGACGATGTCGCCGTCATGATCATGGGCGATGTGCTGCTTGTTTGCGTTGACGAACTTTTCGACCTCGGGTTTGTCACCGCTGACCCAGCGGGCCGAGGTAAATTGCGACGCCTCGAATCGCACGGGCAGGCCGTATTCCATCTCGATCCGGCTGGCGAGCACTTCGAATTGCAGCGCGCCGACAACGCCGACGATAAAGCCTGACCCGATCGAGGGTTTGAATACCTTGGCCGCGCCTTCCTCGGCAAATTGCATCAGGGCTTTTTCCAGATGCTTGGCCTTCATCGGATCGCCCGCGCGGACACCCTGCAGCAGTTCCGGTGCGAAGGACGGGATGCCGGTCACACGCAGCGCCTCACCCTCGGTCAGTGTGTCGCCGATGCGCAACTGGCCGTGGTTCGGGATGCCGATGATGTCCCCGGCCCATGCCTCATCCGCCAGTTCGCGGTCCGAGGCGAGGAACAGAACCGGGTTCGAAATGGCCATCGGCTTTTTCGACCGCACATGGGTCAGCTTCATGCCACGCTTGAAATGGCCGCTTGCCATTCGTACGAACGCCACCCGGTCGCGGTGCTTGGGGTCCATATTGGCCTGCACCTTGAAGACAAAACCCGCGACTTTTTTCTCGTCCGGGGCGATCTGACGGGGTTCGGCCGACTGAACCTGCGGCTGCGGGCCATAAGCGCCGATGCCTTCCATCAGTTCCTTGACGCCAAACGAGTTGATGGCCGAGCCGAACCAGATCGGGGTCATATGCCCCTCAAGCACCGCTTGCGGGTCCAGCGCGGGCAGCAACTCGCGCGCCATTTCGACCTCTTCCAGCAGTTTCTCCAGCAGATGCTCGGGCACGTGCTCGGCCAGTTTCGGGTCGTCCAACCCGTCGATCTGGATGCTTTCGGCCACCTTGTTGCGGTCGGCGCGGTCCATCAATTCCAGCCGGTCACGCAGCATGTCATAGCAGCCAATAAAATCGCGGCCCACGCCGATCGGCCACGCGGCGGGCGTGACGTCGATGGCTAGCATTTCCTGAATTTCGTCGATGATCTCGAACGTATCGCGGCTTTCGCGGTCCATCTTGTTACAGAAGGTCAGGATCGGCAGATCGCGCAGGCGGCAGACCTCGAACAGTTTTTGCGTCTGGCTTTCAACGCCTTTCGCGCCGTCGATCACCATCACTGCGGCATCCACGGCGGTCAGGGTGCGATACGTGTCCTCGGAAAAATCCGAGTGACCGGGCGTGTCCACCAGATTGAACCGGAAGTTCCCGTAATCGAACGACATCGCCGAGGCGGACACCGAGATGCCGCGATCCTTTTCCATCTGCATAAAGTCCGACCGGGTCCGCCGCGCTTCGCCCTTGGCGCGGACCTGACCGGCCATCTGAATCGCGCCCCCGTACAGCAGGAACTTTTCCGTCAGCGTCGTCTTACCCGCATCCGGGTGCGAGATGATGGCGAATGTCCGGCGCCGGGCGATCTCGGGCGGCAGAGAGGGTTGGTTCGAGGTATCAAGCATAAACGCGCGTATAGGCGGGGAATCCCGCCGAGGCAAGACAAAGGGGTGGTTCGAATCGGCGGGTTGTGACAGAAGGAACATATAGTGAACAAAATATGGAGTGGACCAATGAATTTGAAAGAAATCGCCGAAGAACTGGTCGCGGGATGCCGCGAGAACCGGGCCAAGGAAAACCTGAGCAAGCTCTACGCACCTGACGCAGTTTCGGTCGAGGCGCAGGACATGTCGGGTATGGGCCGGGAAACCCAGGGCCTCGAAGGCATTCGAGGCAAGCACGATTGGTGGGAAAACGCGCACGACGTCTCTGGCGCAACGGTTGGTGGGCCGTTTCTGCACGGCGACGACCGCTTTGCCGTGATCTTCGAGGTTCAGGGCACAGTGAAAGACAGCGGCGAAAGCTTTGATATGCGCGAGGTGGCGATTTACCACGTCGCGGACGGAAAAATCGTGCGCGAGGAGTTTTTCTACTGACAAAGCTCGTCTGGTCCTTCCGGTCGGGCCGGTGCAAGATAAGGCAGGACAGGGAGGATCAGAATGGATCTTGGAATTCGCGGCAAACGCGCGCTGGTCTGTGCCAGCAGCAAGGGATTGGGTCTTGGGTGCGCCGAAACCTTGGCCGAAGCAGGCGTTGATTTGGTGATGAACGCCCGCGGGGCCGAGGCGTTGGAGGCCGAAGCGGCCCGCCTTCGTTCGGACCACGGCGTGGATGTTCAGACGGTGGCCTGCGATGTGACCTCGGCCCAGGGGCAGGCGCAGGTGATCGAGGCCGCGCAGGGCGTGGATATTCTGGTGAATAACGCAGGCGGGCCACCGCCGGGAATGTGGTCAGACTGGGACCGCGAAGATTTCATCAAGGCGCTGGACGCCAACATGCTGACACCGATTGCCTTCATGAAAGCGCTGTTGCCGGGGATGATGGACAAGGGCTGGGGCAGGGTGGTCAACATCACCTCGCAATCCGTGCGTGCGCCGATTGCGGTGCTTGGCCTATCGAATGCCGCACGCACCGGGCTGACAGGGTATGTTGCCGGGACGGCCCGGCAGGTCGCGCCAAACGGGGTGACCATCAACAACCTGCTGCCGGGCATTCATGCGACGGACAGGGCGGATTCGCTCGACAGCGGCGTGGCGGCGCAGCAAGGGATTTCGATGGATGAAGCGCGTGCTGCGCGCGCGGCCACGATCCCCGCGCGCCGTTATGGCACACGCGCCGAATTCGGGGCCGCCTGTGCCTTCCTGTGTTCGCAACATGCCGGGTTCATCGTCGGGCAGAATATCCTGCTGGACGGTGGCGCAACCAATCTGACAATGTAGCCATGGCGCAAGGGTTTTCGCTGAAAGACCAGCTGTTTAACGATGAAAAAACCCGTTATCTCGCGGGGTTGTTCGCCAAGGCCGATGCATCCTTTGACGCGGATGCATTTCACGCACGGGTCATGTCGCGCCTGCTTGAGCTTGAGTTGAAAGAGCGGATGACGTGGATCGCGGACTGCCTGCAAGAGGTTGTTCCGGGTGAACTGCCGCAGGTCGCGCCCGTAATCCTGCGCGCGCTTCCTCCGCCTTTGGATCCGACAAAAACCGATGATGATTTCGGCGATTTCATCTTTGCCCCTTTGGGTGAGTGGGTGGTGTCGGTTGGGTTGGAAAACCCTGATCAGTCGCTGGACCTGCTGGCCGAGATCACGCAGCGCTTTTCGATGGAGTGGGCGATCCGCCCGTTTCTGAACCGCTGGCCCGATCAGGTTCTGGCCCGGATGCAGGACTGGTGCGCGCATGAAAGCTATCACGTGCGTCGGTTGGTCAGCGAAGGCACCCGTCCGCGTCTGCCATGGGGGCAGGCCATCGGGCTGGAACTGGATGATCCGTTGCCTTTGCTGGACCGGCTGCACAGCGATCCGACACGCTATGTCACCCGATCGGTCGCAAACCATTTGAATGATGTTTCCAAGAAACAGCCTGATCAGGTGCTGGCGCGGCTGCAACAGTGGCGGGATGCGGGCGCGCAGGACGCGGATGAACTGGCTTGGATGACGTCGCACACGTTGCGGGGCCTTGTTAAGGCTGGTCATCCGGGGGCGATGGCGATGCTGGGCTATGATCCTGACGCCGACGTGGCAGTGACGATTGACCTCAACACGCAGGCCCGGATTGGCGAGGCACTGGAGTTCTCGGTGGATTTGAAAGGCCCGGATGGTCAGCCTGTACTTGTGGATTATATCATTCACTTTCAACGCCCTGGCGGAAAAACCTCAGCCAAGGTGCACAAGTTGAAACAAGCCGTTCTGAAAGATGGAAAGCTGCGACTGGACAAGCGGCACAAGCTGAAGGGAGATGCCACGACGTTCAAGCTGGTGCCCGGCGCGCACCGGCTTGAGGTTCAGGTCAATGGCAGGGTGCGGGCGGGGATCGATTTCGATCTGTTGGGTTAAATCCCCCCTCACGCTTTCGTCAAAACCCAAGATGCCGGATTGCACCGGGCGCAGCCGTGCACTAGCTGCGGTGCAGCTGTTTGCGAAAGGAAAGCTGAGATGAAGCATGAATCGGTGCAGAACTATTATGGCGAAGTGCTGCAAAGCAGTGCGGATCTGCAAACCAATGCCTGCTGCACACCGGATGACATGCCGGATCACCTCAAGCGTATCCTGTCCAAACTGCACGATGAGGTGCTGACCCGCTACTACGGCTGCGGCCTGATCGCGCCGCTGGATCTGGAAGGGATGAGCATCCTCGATCTGGGTTGCGGCGCGGGTCGGGACGTCTATGCCCTGTCCGCGATGGTGGGCGAAACGGGCCGGGTGGTTGGCGTGGACATGACACCCGAGCAGCTGGATGCGGCCCGCGCGCATCAGGAGTATCATGCCGAGGCATTTGGATATGCGGCCAGCAATGTCGAATTTCACCACGGCTATATCGAAAAACTTGACGAGCTGGACCTGGAGCCCGGTTCCTTCGACATCATTGTTTCGAACTGCGTCATCAACCTGGCAACCGACAAAGAGGCCGTTCTGCGGGGCGCGCATCGTTTGCTGAAAGACGGCGGCGAGATGTATTTCTCGGACGTCTACGCCGACCGCCGTATCCCTCAGGCAATGGCCGAGGATGGGGTTCTGTATGGCGAATGCCTGTCGGGCGCGCTGTATTGGAACGATTTCCTGTCGATCTCGCGCAAAGCAGGCTTTGGTGATCCGCGCCGCGTCACCCATCGCCCGCTGACCATCGAAAACCCGGTGCTGGAGCAGCGGGTTGCACCGCTGAACTTCCTGTCGGCCACCTATCGGCTGTTCAAACTGCCCGAACTGGAACCGGCCTGCGAGGATTACGGGCAGGCCGTGATCTACAAGGGCACCATCCCCAACGCGCCGCATCTGTTCGAGTTGGATGATCATCACGCGATTGAAAAAGGCAAGGTCTTTCCGGTTTGCGGAAACACCTGGATGATGCTGAAAGACACGCGTTTTGCGCGTCACTTCGACTTTATCGGCGATTTCTCGACCCATTATGGGATCTTCGATGGCTGCGGCGGCGAAAGCCCGTTTGAAGCGGTTGGCGAGACTGCATCGTCGGGCGGGTGCTGCTGATCCCTTGAACCTGCGGGGCGGGGTTGCTATCCCCGCCCAAGCCCGATGCTTTTGATCGGGAAAGGCAACGGGGTCCCTTGGTGACAGAAGACGCAACTCCTCCACGTCTGGAAATTCGCAATATGGTCCGCCGGTTTGAAGGGCGGGTCGTTGTCGATGACGTGTCGCTGACCATTCAGGCCGGGCAGGTGACGTGCCTGCTGGGGCCGTCGGGTTGCGGCAAATCCACCACCTTGCGCATGATTGCCGGGGTCGAGATGCAGGACTCGGGCGAAATCTATGTCGATGGAAAGCTGATCTGCGACACGGTGTTCCGGGTGCCGCCCGAACGGCGCGAGATCGGGCTGATGTTTCAGGATTTTGCCCTGTTCCCGCATCTGAGCGTGGCCCAGAACGTCGCTTTCGGCCTGAAGGGCAGCAAAGACGAAAAACGCGCGCGCGTTGAGGAGTTGCTGCGTAAAGTCGACCTGATGCGCTTCATCGACGGGTTTCCGCATCAATTGTCGGGGGGCGAACAGCAACGTGTCGCGCTGGCTCGTGCCTTGGCCCCACGCCCCCGCATCATGCTGATGGATGAGCCTTTCTCGGGCCTCGACAATCGTCTGCGCGACGGTATCCGGGATGAGACGCTGGCAATCCTGAAAGAAGAGGATGCCGCCGTTCTGCTGGTCACGCATGAACCCGAAGAGGCGATGCGCATGGCCGACGAGATCGCCCTGATGCGCCGTGGCAAGATCGTACAGCAAGGCGCGCCCTATAACGTCTACACCAGGCCAGCCGACAAGGCGGCGGTTGCTTTCTTCAGCGATGTCAATGTTTTGCGGGCCGAAGTGAATGGCGCGTTGGCGCAGACGCCATTTGGTCAGTTCCTTGCCCCCGGCATCCCGGATGGCACCGATGTCGAGATCGTCTTTCGCCCGCAACACATAAAGCTGGATTTCGACCGCAACGGCAAAGGTCCATCGCCCACCGCCACCGATGGGGTTGCCGCACGCGGCACCGTGGAACGTGCGCGTTTTCTGGGCAATGAAAGTCTGGTCGAGTTTCGGATGGACCATGACGGCTCGATCCTGAAAGTGACGGTGCCAAACGTGTTTGTGCCCAATCCCGGGCGCGTCATGTGGCTGACCATCCGGCGCGACCGCTGCTTCGTTTTCCCGGTCTAGGCCGCAATTTCCGCCAAAGTGGTGCGCGAAAGCCTCAGATTGCGTATGCGCTTTGCTTGCCGCAACGCAAGGGCGGGTCTATCAAGGGCCAAACGTGGGGATGATCGGGCACATGCGTATTCTTTTGACCAATGATGACGGGATCAACGCACCGGGTTTGATCACGCTTGAGGCGATTGCCAAAGACCTGGCCGGGCCGGACGGCGAGGTTTGGGTTGTCGCCCCGGCGTTCGAGCAATCGGGCGTCGGGCATTGCATCAGCTACACCCATCCTATGATGGTCGCCAAACTGGGCGAGCGTCGTTTCGCGGCCGAAGGCTCTCCGGCGGATTGCGTGTTGGCGGGGCTGCATGATGTGATGAAGGACACGCCGCCCGATCTGGTGCTGTCCGGGGTAAACCGGGGTAATAATTCTGCCGAGAATACGCTTTATTCCGGCACAATTGGCGGCGCGATGGAGGCCGCTTTGCAAGGCGTACCCGCAATCGCCTTGTCGCAATATTTCGGGCCGCGCAATCTGGGGCTGGACGATCCGTTCGAGGCTGCAGCGCGCTTTGGGGCCGATCTGGTGCGGCGTATTCTGGATGCCACCCCCGCTGAGCAAAGCGATTACCGCCTGTTTTACAACGTGAATTTCCCGCCGGTCCCGGCGGATGAGGTTCTGGGCACCCGCACCGCGCCGCAGGGCTTTCGCCGCGACACGCGGTTCTCGGTCGAGCCGCACAGCTCACCTTCGGGGCGGCGGTTTTTGTGGATCAAGGGCGGGTATCAGCACAATCCGACCGCGCCGGGCACGGATGCGGCGGTCAATCTTGCCGGGTATATCTCGGTCACGCCGATGCGGGCGGATCTGACGGCGCATGATGCGCTTGAGGCGTTGAAGTCGATCGAATGAGCGGACTGGACCCTGAAACCGTAATGCAGTTCCTGTTTGCCCTGCGCAAACGGGGCGTGACAGATGCGCGCGTGCTGGCCGCGATGGAGCAGGTCGACCGGGGCCGTTTTGTGACGGGGCTGTTCGCGGATCGCGCGTATGAGGATATGCCGCTGCCCATCGCCTGCGGGCAGACGATCAGCCAGCCTTCGGTCGTTGGTCTGATGACGCAGGCGCTGGATGTGCGCCCCAGGGACACTGTGCTGGAGGTCGGTACCGGCTCGGGCTATCAGGCGGCGATCCTGTCGAAGTTGGCGCGCCGGGTCTATACGGTGGAACGGCACCGGCGGCTGGTGCATGAAACAGGCCAGTTGTTTCGCGCGTTGGGTCTGACCAACGTGACCGCGATGTTGTCTGATGGCTCGTTCGGTTTGCCGGAACAGGCGCCTTTTGACCGGATCATCGTGACAGCTGCGGCTGAGGACCCTCCGGGCCCGCTCTTGGCGCAGCTTAAAATCGGGGGTATCATGGTGCTACCCGTAGGACAGTCAGATGCGGTGCAGCAGTTGATCAAGGTGACGCGCACCGAGGATGGTCTGGACTACGACGAATTGACGTCCGTCCGTTTCGTGCCTCTGCTTGAGGGGCTTGGGAAGGACGAGGCATAACAGGTTTTTAAGTTTTATCGCCAAAACCCCGGTGAACAGGGGCAGGTGTTGAGGATCGACGTGATGAGAGCAGTTTCCAAATCGGCAATGCGCCGCTGTGCGACCGGGGTGGCTGCCTTGGCAATTCTTGCCGGGTGCGAAGGGCCGCTGGATTATGACCTGCGGGGGCAGATCGGCGGGTTTTCGACCACCGGTGCCGCGCAAAGCGCCACAGCCAGCCGTCCGGCACCGGATGCGCGCGGGGTGATCACCTATCCGAACTATCAGGTTGTAGTGGCCCGCCGGGGCGACACCGTCCGCGACGTGGCCGCCCGCGTGGGTTTGCCCGAGGGCGAGCTGTCGCGGTTCAACGGATTGCAGACCACGGACACGTTGCGTGAGGGCGAAGTGCTGGCCCTGCCGCGCTCGGTCGGGGCGGCGAGCGGTGTTGACATCGCCTCGATCGCAGGCTCGGCCATTGATCAGGCGCCCGAGACGGGCTCGGTTCAGACCACGACGCTGGAACCGGCACGAACCGCCCCAGCGCCAGCGCCGGCCCCGGTACCCGCAGGGCCGGAACCGATCCAGCATAAGGTCAAACGGGGCGAAACAGCCTATACGATCTCGCGCCTTTATCAGGTTCCGGTTGAATCGCTGGCAGAATGGAACGGGTTGGGTCCGGATTTTGCGATCCGCGAAGGTCAGTACCTGTTGATCCCGGTCAAGAACCAGCCTGCGCCGCGCGCGGCTGCGGCGGCCCCGGCGGCTGAGGCAACCAACGTGACGCAGCCGGGGCAGGGCTCGCCAACGCCGACACCCCCCAGTGCCACGCAGCCGCTGCCGGATGAACAGGTCGCACCGCTGACCGAGTCGCCCGAAGCTCCGGACGTTACTGCCGAAGCCCCCAGCAATACAGGCACATCGGCGCTGTCATTGCCGGTATCCGGCAAGATCATCCGGACCTATGAGAAGGGCAAGAACGAAGGCATCGATATCGCTGCCGCGCCGGGCACATCCGTTCAGGCGGCTGAGGCGGGGACTGTTGCGGCCATCACCGCAGATGCGGATCAGGTGCCGATCATCGTGGTCAAGCACAACAATGACCTGCTGACGGTCTATGCCAATGTAGATAATATTGCCGTCAAGAAAGGCGATCGGGTCCGGCGCGGGCAGAAGATTGCGGCGCTGCGCGGCGGCGACAACGCCTATGTGCATTTCGAAGTGCGTAAGGGGTTCGAGTCGGTTGATCCCGAGCCATATCTGAAGTGACGTTGAATGGCCCGTTCCGGGCCATGCCTCCGGCGGAGGTATTTTTAGCCAGATGAAGCCGGGATCACGCGTTTGGGTCGTAGTCGCTCAGGCGTTTGCCGGGTTCATCTGTGAAGAGTTCCGGTTGGGGCGTGACGGATTCGATCAGGTCGATGCGGAAGACACGAAAGCCTTCGCGTAGCTCGCACCATGCGGTCAGTGTCCAGACACGACCCCAGTATTCCATGTGCAATGGGCGGATGATGCGGTCGGTCAGGGTGCCGTCGATGCGGCGATAAGACAGGTGCAGTTTCTGTCGTGCTTTGATGGCGGCACGGATGGGGGCCATATGAGCCAGACCGCGCGCGGCGTCTGCAAAGGGGTAGACGGCGAATTTCCAGGCTTCCGCCTCGGCCACGACCTGCGTGGGAAGAACTGCATCGATCTTTTCCGCCAGTGACTCGGCGGCTGATTTGAGGTCCGGGTCTGCAGCCTCGGCCACGATGGCCATGCCGAGGTTGAGGGCTTCGAGTTCGGATGGTGTCAGGTTCAGCGGGGGCAGGGTGATCTGCTCGCGCACCATGTAGCCCACGCCGCGCTCACCCTCGACCGGGACGCCCGAGGCGACCAGCGTGTCCATGTCGCGGTAGATGGTGCGGACCGACACCTCGAGCCGATCCGCGATGTCCTGCGCGCGGTGCAGTTTGCCGTCGCGCAGGATCTGGATGATGTCGAACAGGCGGTCAGTGCGACGCATGACACGCCGATCTGATCGGGGTTACGCGGTCATGTTCCATAGCACAGTCTCATGTCGCATCTGGACGCTGTCGGGATTGATCACCGCCATTATGGCGGCGGCGCAATCCTGCTGCATGAATTGCGCAGCGGCATCTTGCGCGGCTTTCATATCCGCCCAGACGACATAGTCGGTCCAGCGGCCATCCTCGCCCTGGCTGAGTTGACGGTGGGCAAAGCCCGGGGCTGACCGGACAAAAGCCTCGGACGCCTGGCTGAGTTTCACGAATTCTTCCGCTGTGGTGCCATTGGCAAGGCTGAAGGTGACGATTTCCGCAACATGGGTCATTTGATTCTCCGTTGACCAGGTTTCGATGACCTCTGCCTAGCCCCTTGCAACTGACATAAACCTGTCAGTTGAGAAATGCGAGCCCCATGTTTCCACCCGATCACATCAAATTTGAGCACCAATTGGGGCCGGTTCCCTTTTGGCGGGCAGGTTTGCGGCGTAAACACAGGCTCAGATCATATTCCGGGCGCACAGCGCCCAAGCAAAGGAGAAGAGACATGCTCAACAATATCGGCCTTCCCGGTCTTCTGCTGATTGCGGTTGTGGTGCTGGTGCTGTTTGGTCGCGGCAAGATCAGCTCGTTGATGGGTGAAGTCGGCAAGGGCATCACCGCGTTCAAGAAAGGCGTCAAGGACGGTTCGGAAGAGATCGAACAGGACGCGTCTGAACTGGCCAAGGATGTCACGCCCGAAACCGAGAAAGACAAGGTCTAAGCGCAGATGTTTGATCTGGGCTGGACCGAGCTTCTGGTCATCGGCATCGTTGCGCTGATCGTGGTGGGGCCCAAGGACCTGCCGGTGCTGTTTCGCAATGTCGGGCGCTTTGTCGGCAAGGCGCGGGGCATGGCGCGCGAATTCAGCAGCGCCATGAACGAAGCGGCGGATCAGGCGGGTGTGAACGAGATCAAGAAGGGTCTTAAGGCTGCGACGAACCCTGTGAACACGGCCATGGATGGTGTGAAACAGGCGGCGCAGGACATGGCCAAAAGCATCGACCCAACCAAATATGATCCCGACAGCGCAACCGGGAAACTGGCGGCCGAGCGGGCCGAACAAGCCAAGAAGGTTCAGGCCACGAGCGCCCGCGCCACGGCCGAGCGCAAGGCCAAGGAAGCCGCTGATGCGCTGGCCAAGGCGGAAGAGGCCGAAGCGGCGCTGAATTCTGAGAACAAGACATGAGCAAGACCGACGAAATCGAAGACAGCTCGGCCCCGTTGATCGAGCATCTGGCGGAACTGCGTACGCGGCTCATTCATTGCGTCGTGGCGTTTCTGGTCGGGATGATCATCTGCTTTACGGTGGCAACGCCGCTTTTCAACTTCCTGACGCATCCACTGTGCGAGGTGCTGAACGAACGTGGGCAGGATTGCGGGCTGATCTTCATCTCCCCGCAGGAAGGCTTTTTTGTCGCCATCAAGGTTTCGCTTCTGGGCGGTTTCATTCTGGCTTTCCCCTATATCGGAATGCAGATGTGGCGCTTTGTGGCACCGGGGCTGTATCGGTCGGAAAAGAACGCGTTTCTGCCCTTCATGGTTGCGTCGCCCTTCATGTTCCTGCTGGGTGCTAGCTTTGCCTTCTATGTCGTCACGCCTTTGGCTTATGACTTCTTCCTTGGCTTCCAGCAGTTTGGCGCGGAAGGTGAGGCTGTGGTCGATGGTGCGACTGCTGCTCCGCTAAGCGTTGTGTTCCAGGGCTCGGCACAGGAATACCTGAACCTGACGATCAAGTTCATTGTGGCCTTTGGCCTGTGCTTCCAACTGCCAGTCCTTTTGACCCTGATGGGCAAAGCCGGGTTGGTCAGCGCCGAAGGGTTGGGTGCGGTGCGCAAATATGCGGTTGTTGGCATTCTGGTGTTGGCCGCGCTGGTGACGCCACCCGACGTGATCACTCAGGTCATCCTGTTCGTGGTCGTCTATGGCCTTTACGAAGTGTCGATCTTCCTCGTCGCCCGTGTCGAGAAAAAGCGCGAAGAACAACTGCGTGCCGATGGCTATTATGATGACGAAGCCGAAGCGGATGAAGAGATCATTCAGGAAGAAGAAGGCAAGTAACCTTCCCTGATCCCGGACAAAGGCGCGCCTCGGTTGGCGCGCCTTTTTCATTGGCGGCTCTTGTCGTAGTGGGCGGATCATGGTTTGAAACCGCCAGACCCTGACCCGGAGGCCCCGATGGACGATCAAGCCCTGAACCGTATCGCCGACGCGCTGAATCGCATGGCACCCGCCCCATTGGCCGCCCCGGATTTCAACCAGGCCCCGGCCTTTGTCTGGCATGTCGAGCCGGACCGGCTGGAGCCGGTGACGCAAGTCAACCGGGTCGATCTGGATCTGCTTGTGGGCATCAACCGCTCACGCGACACATTGCTGGACAATACGCGCCGGTTTGCCGACGGGTATAAGGCCAATAACGCCTTGCTTTGGGGGGCGCGGGGGATGGGGAAATCCAGCTTGGTCAAAGCGGTGCATGGCACGCTGCAGGCAGATCACCCAAACCTGAAACTGGTGGAATTGCAGCGCGAGGATATGGGCTCGGTCGCGCGCCTGTTGAACCATCTGCGGGCCGCGCCGCATCGGTTCATCCTGTTCTGCGATGACCTGTCCTTCAGCCATGATGACCAGCACTACAAATCGCTCAAGGCCGTGCTGGATGGGGGTATCGAGGGCCGCCCCGAGAATGTGGTCTTCTACGCCACCTCAAACCGCCGCCACCTGATGCCGCGGGACATGATCGAGAACGAACGCTCCAGCGCCATCAACCCGTCCGAAGCGGTCGAGGAAAAGGTCTCGCTCTCCGACCGTTTTGGTCTGTGGCTGGGCTTCCACCCCTGCGATCAGGACGAATACCTTGCCATGATCGACCGCTACTGCGGTGCCTATGGGGTTTCAGTCGACCCAGAAACCCTGCGCGCCGAAGCCATCGAGTGGCAGGCCACCCGAGGCGCGCGCTCGGGCCGCGTCGCCTGGCAATTCTTCGTCGATCTGGCGGGGCGCAACGGCGTCCATATCGCCTGATCCCAGCTTCATCTGGCCAAAAATATCTCCGCCGGAGGCATGGCCCGGAACGGGCCATTCCCCTATAGCAGTGCCAAAATCCGCGCCGCCTCATCTGCCGTGTTGGTTAACACATCCCGATCTTCGCCGGGATGGAACCGAGCGCGCACGGCCGTCGGCATCGGCGCAGGTTCCACAATGGAAACCCGAGGGCCGGTGCGTTCGGTCTCGACCTGCCAACTGCGGGCCAGTGCCATCTGTGCGGCCTTTGTGGCCCCATAGATGCCATAGAACTTCTCGCCCGCCTTGGGGTCGTCAAAGAACACCGCGTGACCGGCTTCACCCAGCAAAGGTGTTACATACGGGATCAGGACCGAGGTGGCATTGGCGTTTGTGTTGATCGCCTTCGTCCACTCTTTCGGATCAACGAAATGCGCCGGTGTCAGGGCCGAGGTATGAACGGCCGTGTGCAACCAAAGATCAACCTTGCCCCAGCGATCGTGAATGCCCCGGCACAGGGTCGCCATGGCGTTTGGATCGGTGATGTCCATTGGGGCTAGGGTTGCGGATCCGCCCTTTGCCTTGATCCGGTCGTCCAGTTCTTCCAGCCCGCCGGTGGTGCGGGCAACGGCGACGATGTGATAGTCGGGGGCCAGCGCCTCGGCCAGGGCTGCGCCCAACCCGCGTGAGGCCCCGGTGATGAGGGCAATTTTGGTCTGATCGGTCATGGCAGCGGTTTGAACCCCATCGCGCAGGGCGTCAAGAGGGGGTTAGCCCCCCGGAATCGCGATCTGCCGGGTCTGGCCGCTTTGTCGCAGCATGATCCCATGTTCATCGATGGCAACAATGGTGCCCGAGCCGACCCGGCTGCCGGTCTTGACCTCTTTGACACGACCCGACGCCATACGCATCAGCGCGCGCAGATCGCTTTTGGGGCCAAAGATCCCAAGAACAGACACAGAGTTTTTCTTCAGCGCGCCCTTTTGGGTGGCCGCGCTTTTGACGGTGGCGTTGGACATGAACTGCGGTCGGGGCAGGGCCCGGACCCCTTTGGTGAGTGGTAGCAGAAGGGTGGTTAACAAAGGCCAAAAGGGAACAAAAGACTGCCGCCGCGTCGCAGATTTCGGTGCAAAACACCGCGCCGCCGAAGCCTTTGCAAATCCAAAGGGTTCAACTTGGGGATGTGGCGGCAACTTTTCGTGATCGATTTTTGCACCGACCCAAACCGCCCAAATCCCGGACCTGAACCCCTCAGCTTGATTCGCCTTCTGACCTCAGCCTGAGGCCAGCTTGGCCCCGTTCCACGACCCACCAACGACCTGCATGTCTTCGCGCTTTTTGCTGACCCGGCTGCTGTTTTCCAGACTGTCGAGGTAGTCGTCGCTGACGCTGCCGGTGATGTAGTCGCCGTCAAAGCAGGAACAATCGAAGGCCTCGATCTCGGGGTTGCCTTCCTTGGCCGCCCAGACCAGATCGTCGAGATGCTGATAGAACAGGGCATCCGCGCCCAGTTCCTCGCGGATTTCTTCAATTTCTTTGCCGTTTGCGATCAACTCATGCTTGGTGGGCATGTCGATGCCGTAGACATTGGGATATTTCACCGGAGGCGAGGCGCTGGCGATATAGACCTTCTTGGCCCCGGCCTCGCGGCACATTTGCACGATCTTCTTGATGGTATTGCCGCGCACAATCGAGTCATCAATCAGCAGGACATTGTGATCCTTGAACTCAAGCGGAATGGCGTTCAGCTTGCGGCGGACGGATTTCTGGCGTTCTTCCTGACCGGGCATGATGAATGTCCGACCGACATAGCGGTTCTTCACCAGACCTTCGCGATAGGGAATGCCGGTGATCTTGGCAGCCTCAAGCGCCACGGGGCGGGCGCTGTCGGGAACCGGGATGATCCGGTCAATCTCAAGCCCGGAATCCTGAATCTGCTTGGCCAGCGTTTGACCCATGCGCATCTGGGTTTTGTAGACCGATACGCCATCCAGCAGAGAATCCGGACGGGCCAGGTAGACATATTCGAAGATACAGGGGGTCAGCTTGCCTTCGACCGCCTGGAATTCGTGCATGTTGCCGTCCAGATCGATCAGGATCGCCTCACCCGCGCGCAGGTCGCGCAGTTTCTTGAACCCGTTGATGCCAAAGGCCACATCCTCGGACGCAAAGGCATAGTCGTTGCCGTCGCCATCGGTTTCACGCTCAGCCACCGACAGGGGGCGAATGCCGTACGGATCGCGGAAGGCCAGCATCCCGACACCTGCAATCAGGCAGATCACGGAATAGGCACCCTGCACCCGCTCCATCGTCATCTTCACGCCCGCGAAGATGTTGCGGATGGGTTCGACATTGCCGTTGACCTTGATCGCATCGGCCACCTTGTCGGCCAGCACGTTCAGCAGAATCTCGGAATCCGACGTGGTGCGCAGGTGGCGGCTGTATTTGCCTGTCACCTTCTCACGCTGCTCGGCGGTGTTGGTGATGTTGCCGTTATGGACCAGATAGATCCCGTAGGGCGCATTCACAAAGAATGGCTGCGCCTCAGCCGCGCTGAGCGAACCTGCGGTCGGATAGCGCACATGGCCCATGCCAACCTTGCCCAGCAGGGTTTCAGCGTCCGTTGCGTTGAAGACGTCCTTGACCAGACCGTTGGCCTTTTTCTCGCGAAAAAACTCACCATTATACGTGACGATCCCCGAGGCATCCTGACCCCGGTGCTGCAGCATCAGCAGCCCGTCATAGATTTCCGCAAACACATCATGTGTCCGGCTTGCGATCCCCAAAATCCCACACATGTACGGGCTCCAATTTCTATGACGTTGTAACGAGAGGTTTGACCGGCATGGGGGATCGGATGGCCTGCGCCAGACGCGGGATTGGGTGTGTTTCCAAAGCCAGATGGCCAATCATCGATGCGGCGCACGCAGATGAAAACACAAAGAACAAGACCGGCAGCTCCGATTCCGTGGCGGGTTGGCCCCCACATAATGCCTTAGAACGCGCCTGTCATCAAAGGATCACAAATACACAATGCCGCAGGTGGGTTTTGTGCAACCGTGATCCGGGGCCAAGGCTGATGACATATGATTTCTTTTATGCTGACATGTCGGAAAGGGCACGAAAACCAGGGGATTTAGCGGGCAGGGGGCTTTTATGTGGCAAAACAGGGCACCATCGAAGAAAGATGAAACACCCAAGCGGCGGTGCCATCGATGTCGCGGCATGGGGCGGGCGCCCTGTCAGATCTGCAACGGCTCGGGCGAGGTCATCAAAAGCCGCGATATTCACGGCAAGCCGATCACCAGCCGCTGCGACGGCTGTTTCGGGCTAAAGACAATCCGATGCACCGTATGCGGTGGCGAGGGGTTCGTTTAGCTTGACACAAAAAAGCCCTGGCAGTGCCGGGCTTTCCGAAAACTGGTAAAGCAGCAATCAGTTGCCGGTGCTTTCAGCAGCAGGGGCCGAACCGTTCGAGGTGCAGCTTGCTACCAGCTCTTCATACTGCGCGGTGACCCAGCCCAGAGCGGCCTCGGGGTTCTGCTCTTCGATCTGCGAGCTGAACTGTTCGAACACCTTGGCCGAGCGGCTTTCATCCACGATTGTATAGGATTGGCCGGTCATGACCGTGTCGTAGACAAAGAAGGCGATGGCAACCAGCAGGATGCCGCGCGCGATGCCGAAGAAGAAGCCAAGCGCCTGATCCAACCCGCCCAGAGCGGAACGCTGCACCAGTGACGAGAACAGCGGTGTGAAGATGCTGACCACGATCAGGGCGATTGCAAAAACGGCAGCGAACCCTGTGATCACCGACAATTCGCAACTGTCGCGCAGGAAGTCTCCGACAACCGGGATTTCTTTGACCAACGGCACGGCCTGCGGTGCAAAGATGAATGCAAGGACTGCCGCCGCGACCCAACCTGCGATGGCCAGAACCTCGCGCATGAACCCGCGCGAATAGGCCAGCAGACCTGACAGCACGATGATCAGGGCCACAACCCCGTCAATTATTGTAAAACCTTCCATGGCCCTCGCCTGTTCTTTTTCTGCCCCTCGCGGCGCGACTTTAACCTGCTCCGAAGGTTTCGCCAACAAACCCAACCAAATCAGAGGGCCGGGTGAGTGTCAGACCTGCCACAGTACCGGTTTTGCCGCCAGCCGGAGCGATTGCCGACGTGAAACCAAGTTTTTGGGCTTCTTTCAACCTGTTTTCGGTCTGCGGGGCCGGTCTAAGTGCCCCGGATAGAGAGATTTCTCCGAAAACCACCGTGTCTGCGGGCAGGGCAGTGTCTTCGCGCGCGCTCAGCAGCGCGGCGGCAACGGCCAGATCGGCGGCGGGTTCGCCGATTTTCAGGCCTCCGGCGACGTTTAGATAGACGTCCAGGCCAGTGAACGGAACGCCGCATCGCGCCTCGAGCACCGCAAGGATCATCGCCAGACGCCCGCTGTCCCAGCCCACAACCGTGCGGCGGGCCTGCGAATGGGGCGAGGGCGCGACCAGCGCCTGCAACTCGACCAGAACGGGGCGGGTGCCTTCGATGCCTGCGAACACGGCGGAACCGGGGCTTGGAGTGCCGCGTTCCGACAGGAACAGGGCCGAGGGGTTGGTGACTTGGGCCAACCCCTTGCCGGTCATCTCGAAGACCCCGATCTCATCAGCGGGGCCAAAGCGGTTCTTGACGGCGCGCAGGATGCGGAACTGATGGCCGCGCTCGCCTTCGAAATAAAGCACGGTGTCGACCATGTGTTCGACGACCCGAGGGCCTGCGATCTGGCCTTCTTTGGTGACGTGGCCGACCATGATGATCGACACGCCATGTCGTTTCGCAAACGTGGTCAATTCATGCGCCGCGGCCCGGACTTGTGACACCGAACCCGGCGCGCTGTCCACATTGTCGGCCCACATTGTCTGAATCGAGTCGATAATGGCGAGGCCGGGTTTCTCGGCCTCTAGCGTTGTAAGGATGTCGCGCAGGTTGGTCTCGGCGGCCAGTTGGACGGGCGCGTCTTCCAGCCCCAAACGGCGGGCGCGCATGCGGACCTGAGCGCTGGCTTCTTCGCCTGAGACATAGATCGTCTTGACGCCCGCACGCGCGAACCGGGCAGCCGCCTGCAACAACAGGGTGGATTTGCCGATACCGGGATCTCCGCCGACCAACAGAGCAGAGGCGGGGACGAGGCCGCCGCCCAACACGCGGTCCAACTCATCCACCCCGCTGAGTGTACGGGGTGGCGGTGTCTCCTCGGTCGACAAGTCCGTGAGTGCGATGGACGTGCCCCGCTTGCCGCCGAGGGATTTCTTGGCCGGACCCGCCGAAAGCGGCACGTCCTGGGTGATTGTGTTCCATTCGCCGCAGGCGTCGCAGCGCCCGGACCATCTTGTATGCGTGGCGCCACAGGCCGAGCAGGAGAAGGAAGTCGTCTTTGCCATGTGGCCTTTGGTGCCCGAGGGCGGGCGGTTCTTCAAGCCCTTGCGGGCTTTCATCCCCGCCGGTGGCACGCTGCGGGCTCAGGCCCGACGGGCCATCCCCCGCAGCGGGCGCTGACGCGCCTATTCCGCTGCCCGAGGGGGGGACATTGCGATGACGCTGGACGCGCTTGGATCGCTGTCATCAGGGGGGGATTGCAATTGGGCGGAAAGTTCCGGCAGCAACTCGAACAACTCGTCCCGCAGGCGGCTGAGTTGGGATTTGGCGATGGATTCCTCGATCTCGATATCGCGGGTCCATTGGCTGAGCTCGTGCAGGATGGTCTGCGCATCCTCGATCCGCTTCTGAAACAACTCAACCTCTTCCTGCCGCTGTTGCAGGAAGGTGCGGGCGCGTCTGACACGATCCTCGCCGTAGGTTTCGGCCAGTTCCTGACTGACCTGACTCATCTGGGCCGCCGTTTCCAGAACTTCAGGTTCCAGCGCCTGCAGGTCGGGGTGATCCCGCAGAAAGGCCATCCGTTCCTTCACCGCGTCGAATTCCGAGGCCAGCGCAAACGCCCCGCTGCGGTCGGCGGCATGGGCCACCTGATAGGCATGGGCGATGTCCTGCATGTTCAGCGAGAACTTCCGGTGCGCGTTTTCCAGCGCCATCATCCGCGCGTTTGAGGGCAGGTAGAAGGCCAGCATCAGAATCAGGCAGGTCAACCCGATCTGGATATAGACGCCCGCATCGATGGTGCCGCCGGCAAATCCGGCCTGCATCGACAGCCACGGCCAGACGCCAAGCGCGGACAGGGATGTAGCGACAACTGCGCCAAGCGCTGCGGCGCATATCAGGAAAAAAGTCAGTCTTAGAAAGGCATTCTGAAATTGCAATGTGATGTTATGGAGTGCGGCCATGATAGTCCTTCTCCTTTTCAAACCGGTACACACCGGGCCGAAGCGGAGGGAAAGATCAAACACGCAAGGTGATCCGCTGCGGACCCGTAAACGACAAAAAACTTTGCTGCTCGAATATTAAAATGATACTCAGATTAATGTTTTCAATCAATTAGGTCTGAGGATTTCGTGAACTGGATGTCATCTCGGTAATATAACCCAGCGCAAGCGAGGCCAGAATGCAGGCGGTGAACAGGTACAGGCCCCATGCGGTTTCGATGGTGGCGTAAGAGATGCCCTTGGCCAGCGTGATATAAAGCGCGATCAGGAAGATGTCGGCCATTGCCAGTTTGCCGAGGATGTTCAGTGCGGGTTGTAGCCGAGCATCCATCAGGTCCCATTGGATCAGCGCGGTGCCGATGGTTTTGACGTAAGGTGCGACGAGGGCGAAGATTGTGACGACCAGCGCGAGGAAGACGTCGGATTTCCAAAGCGACTGGAGGCCGGTGATGACGCTGATCTCGCTGAGGCCAAAGATGGGGAGGAGACCGGCGCGCATCAGCGGGGCGAACCACGCGATGGGGTAGAGGATCAGGAGCGAGAGGGTTGCGAGGCGGAGGGGCATGTATCCGGTTCACGAAGAAAAGTCACTTGGTCGTGCTTTCTCCAGTTTGTATGGTCGATGTCCCCAGTCAATCAGAAGTTTGAAGCGATGGTAGTAAGTTACTACTTTGCTCGCAGCGTGGTAACTGCAGAAGCTCATAGTATCTATTCGCTTCTAGAACTTGAAAAACTGCGCAGATAACAATCGCCAGCAGGATAGCAGCGGGAACAAGCTCGAATTTTCTAGGCTTCCACCGAGTTTTGAAGGCGCCGATCAACCAAATAAGAACTAGGAATACGTAGAGAACGAACAGAGCCAAGCCAAAAACTGTACTGTAGTACCTTACAAAGTCTTCGCTCGCCTCGGAAACCATCGGAAGAAACAACCTAGTGAGCGCGAAAGCCACCAGTATGTAAAACGAACTGAGCCCTTTTTTGATTGTTCGCGTTGTGAAACCCAGCTTTCGCTTTATCAGAAGCGAAACAAATACCGCGAATGGCAACAGCAGAACCAGAACGAATGTTATTAATCCCAGACCGAAGTTCTGAGACCTGTATAGTTCGCCAACATCAACGCAGCTTTGTTCCATGCTCAACGCACCGCCTCAATCGGCCCTTCTGCACTCCCGCTGATGAACTGCTCCAGATACGGATCGCCCGAGGCGTCCATCTGGCCCACAGGCCCGGTCCACTGGATCACCCCGTCATGCAGCATCGCCACGTTGTCGGCAATCGCGCGGACGGAGCTCATGTCGTGGGTGATGGTCATCGCGGTGGCACCCATCTCGGTTACGATTTCCCGGATCAGGTCGTTGATGACGCCGGACATGATCGGGTCCAACCCGGTGGTGGGCTCGTCGAAAAAGATGATCTCGGGCTCGGCGGCGATGGCGCGGGCGAGGCCTACGCGTTTTTGCATACCGCCGGACAGTTCAGCAGGAAAGCGGTCGGCGACGTTGGATTTCAGACCGACGCGGCGCAGTTTTTCGATGGCGATTTCGCGGGCTTCCTCGGCTGGGCGCTTCAGGGAACCGCGCAGCAGGCGGAAGGCGACGTTCTGCCAGACGGGCAGCGAGTCAAACAGCGCTGCGCCCTGAAACAGCATTCCGAACCGGGCCAGAAAGGCGTCTCGGTCGCCCTTGGTGGCGTCTTTGCCGTCCACATAGATCATGCCGCTGTCGGGCTTGATCAGGCCCAGAATGCATTTCAGCGCCACCGATTTACCCGTGCCCGAGCCACCGATGATAACCATCGAGGTGCCCTTGGGGATCTCAAGGTTCATCCCCTGCAACACATGGTTGTCATCAAAGGCTTTATGTACGTTCTCCATCCGGATCATAGCGAGAAGAACACCCCTGTCAGAACGAAATTGGCGGCCAGGATCAGCACGGCGGCGGCCTCGACCGAGCCTTTGGTGGCGCGGCCAACACCTTGCGCGCCGCGACCCGAGCTCATGCCGTAGTAGCAGCCCATGACGGCGGCGATCATGCCGAAGGCGGCCCCTTTGACCAGTGATGAGACGATGTCGCGCGTCTCAAGGAAATCCACCGTGTTTTTCAGGTAGGTCGCCGGGTTGAAGCCCAGGTTTTGGGTGGCAACCGTATAGCCGCCCATGATGCCGATCACATCGCCCACCGCGACCAAAGCAGGAACGGTGATCACCGCCGCCAGCACGCGAGGGGCGGTCAGGTATTTCATCGGATGGGTGGACAGCGTGACCAGAGCGTCAATCTGCTCGGTCACTTTCATGGTCGCGATTTCTGCCGCGATGGATGAGGTCACGCGCGCAGCGATCATCAGGCCGACCAGTACGGGGCCAAGTTCCCGCACCATGCCGATGGCGACGATCTGGGGGACCACGGCCTCGGCATTGAAACGCGCGCCGCCGGAGTAGATCTGCAGGGCCAGCGCGCCACCGGTGAAGATTGCGGTCAGGCCGACCACGGGCAGGGACAGCCAGCCGATATTCAGCAATGCCATGGCGAATTCGCGCGGGTAGAAGGGCGGTCGAAAGATATGCGACACTGCGTCCAGCGCAAACAATGCGACGCGTCCGAACGCAGCCAGCATGTTCAGGACCGCGCGACCCAATCCGCCAAGCATCAGAATGGGGTTCATTCCACGTAACCCCGCGAGTACCTGCGGCCCAGTGACGTCAGAATTTCATAACCGATCGTCCCAGCGGCCTCGGCCAGATCATCCACGGTCTGGTGGCCGTTCAGGATGCGCAGGCGTTCGGGGTCCTGCGGCAGGTCGGTGACATCGACGGTGATCAGATCCATCGAGATACGGCCCACGACCGGGCAGGGCTGATCGCCCGAAAACGTATCGATGCCGCCGCCAATTGCGCGGTGCAGACCGTCCGCATATCCCGCCGCCACTGTGGCGATGCGCGACGGACGCCGGGCAGTCCAGCTGTTGCCGTACCCAACAGACTCTCCGACTTCCACGGCGCGGACCTGAATGACCGGCAAATCAACCGTGACGACCGGCTTGGCCCCGGCAAAGGGCATGCCGCCATACAGGCCGACGCCCGGACGGCAGAAGTCGAAATGGAACTCGGGCCCCAGCAACGTCCCGCCCGTCGCCGCAAGCGAGCGCGGCGCGGTGACACCGTCGGTCATCTCGCGGAAGGTTTTCAGCTGCTGCTGGTTCATCGGGTGATCGGGCTCGTCCGAACAGGCGAGGTGGGACATCACCACCACCGGGTTCAGCGCCTCGGCCTTGGGGCGCAGCTCGGCCCAGTCGGCGGGTTCCAGCCCCAGACGGTTCATGCCGCTGTCAAGCTGGATGCCAAAGGGATGATCGGGCAGGGCCTGCACATGGCGCTGGAATTGCTCGGCCGAGTTGATCAGCGGCGTCAGATCGTGATCGCGCAGCAGATCGGTGTCACCCTCCATATGGCCGGAAAACACGGCTACCATCGGTCCGGGGCCAACGGCCTCGCGCACGGCAACGCCTTCCTCGGCGACGGCGACGAAAAACTTGCGCACGCCTTCCTCGGCCAGCGCGCCGCTGACGGGTCCGGCCCCCAGCCCATAGGCGTCGGCTTTGACCACGGCGCCGGTTTCAACATTGGTCTTTGCATCCAGCGCCCGCCAGTTGCTGGCAACGGCCTGAAGATTGATTGTTAGTCGTGCTGTACTCATGCGTCGTTCATGCCATTGCGTCGTGGCAGGTCAAGGGGGTATCGGGCTTTTCCCGACAAGATACGCTGCGACATAGGCAGCATCTGGCTGAGTACAAACGGTCCGCGCGGCTGTCGAGCGTAATCTTCTGCAAAAACACCATTGTTTGAAAGGGGTTTGGATTATGTGACATCTGGCGTCAAACGCGACTGAAGCCAATTATCGTTGACCCGCTTCGGGTCAAGCCGATCCCTGCGCAGACGGCGACAGCAGCGGTTTTTCGTTGCTCAGATGCCGCGCCACCAGTTTGCGCTGCTGCTTGCCACTGGGAATGAAACAGGCAGGCTGGCCGGTCTGTGCCTCAGCCGCATTCAGCGCGGGGAACAAGGCCAGCAATTCAGCCCGCGCCTCTGGCGTGACGGCAAACACGGCCTGCGGGCCGGTGAACAGGCTTTCGCTGGGCGCGCCTTCGGCAAACAGAACAACATGACAATCAAACACCAGATGATGATAGGTGACCTGAGTGATGCTGTCGTCGATGAAGATACCGGGCAGGT
Source organism: Ruegeria sp. N4 (assembly GCF_056531425.1). Lineage (NCBI taxonomy): Bacteria > Pseudomonadati > Pseudomonadota > Alphaproteobacteria > Rhodobacterales > Roseobacteraceae > Ruegeria > Ruegeria sp. N4. Next base: position 609,854 of record NZ_JBQFLT010000001.1, on the reverse strand, counting down.
CGGTCAGCCGGATTGCCGAGATCAGCACGTCCTGCGTTCCAAACATCCGCCCGGCAATCGGCGACCGCACCAGCATACGATGTTGACGCGAAACCAGCAGATCGCGCCCCGGCAAGCTTTGGCCCAAGGCTCCGGCCACGATACGGATCGGGCGCAGCTCGGGTTGCGAGATCAACTCGGACTGTCGCAGAGCGCGGGAGAGATTCAGCCGCAGTGGCAGATACGCCCCGGTCGCCGTCAGGACCCGGTCGCCGGGTTTCAGGTCTTCGACGGCAATCTGCCCGCTGTCGGTCTGGATCAGAGTGCCGGTCGCAAAACAGGGCGCGCCCGGGCTGGGGTTGTCGTTGACGACGTAGTTGATGCCATCGGTCGATGTGACCGACTGCGTTGAGTCCGTCAGGTCCGGATCGCTGTCGTTGCCAATGCGGTTTGCGGTCAGACCATCGGCGGCCCCTTCGGTGGCCGTGACGTCGCTGTCGAATGACACGAACCCCAGAACGGTGCCATTGTCATCGAGAGATACCGCGCCAAAGCGATTGATGCGGGCGTTCAATACGTAATAGTCGAACCCGCCGACTGTGGTCATGGTGCCGCTATCGACCGACGTTGTGCTGCGCACTGTGCCGTTGGGGTTATACACCTCGACCGTCAGGCCCGAGACACTCTGGCCCGTGGGCACCCGGATTTCGATGAAGTCGTCATCCGGGTTGTTGAAGCCCGGACCGTTGCGATAGCGAATTTCCGAGATGATGGCTGGCAAATTCCGCGCGTCCTTTTCAGAGCATGGCCTCTATCTAACCCCATACCCAGCCTGCCGTACAGGTGAGAGGCAACGGCATTCTACCCGTGGGACAGGGGTGTCCGGCACCAGCGTGGGTCAGTACCCCTCGATCTCGCCGCCCTGTTGCCAGGGTTTGACCAGATTGCCAAAGCGCGTGAACTGCGCCTCGAAGGACAACTCGACCGTGCCGATGGGGCCGTGGCGCTGCTTGCCGACGATAACCTCGGCCTTGCCGTGCAGGCGTTCCATGGCCTGCTTCCACTCTTCCATCTTTTCCAGCTCGTGATCGCCGGGCTTTTCGCGTTCCTTATAGTATTCCTCGCGGAACACGAACATCACCACGTCGGCGTCCTGTTCGATCGAGCCCGATTCCCGCAGGTCGGACAGTTGCGGGCGCTTGTCGTCGCGGTTTTCGACCTGACGCGACAGCTGGGACAGGGCGATCACCGGGATGTTCAACTCTTTGGCGATGGCTTTCATGCCCATCGAAATCTCGGCGATTTCGTTGACGCGGTTGTCGGCCATGCCGCGGCACAGCTGCAGATAGTCGATCACCAGCAGGTCCAGCCCGTGGGTCCGCTTCAACCGTCGTGCGCGGGCAGCAAGCTGAGAAATGGGCAGGGCCGGGGTGTCGTCGATGAACAGCGGGCAGGCTTCCAGTTCCTTGGCTGCGTCCACGAAACGGCGGAACTCGGCCTCGGTCATGTCGCCCTGACGGATCTTGTGGCTTGAGATTTCGGATGCCTCGGCCAGAACCCGGCCTGCAAGCTGCTCGGCACTCATTTCGAGTGAGAAGAACCCGACCACGCCGCCATCAATCGCGCCCTCGGTGCCATCCGGTTTCAAACCGCGCTTGTAGGCTTTGGCCACGTTGAACGCCACGTTGGTCGCCAATGAGGTTTTCCCCATCGACGGACGCCCCGCCAGAATGATCAGGTCGGAGGGGTGCAGGCCCCCAAGCTGCTTGTCGAGATCGGCCAGACCGGTGGAAATCCCCGCCATGCCGCCACCGCGCTGGTAGGCCTCGTTGGTGACGTTGACGGCTTCTGTGACCGCCTTGAGGAAGGATTGAAACCCCTGTTCGGTCTGGCCCTGCTCGGATAGCTGATAGAGCTGTTGCTCGGCCTCGACGATCTGTTCTTTCGGCTCGCTGGACACATCAACCCGCGCCGCCTTGTCCGAGATGTCCCGGCCCAGCCGGATCAACTCGCGCCGGATGGCGAGGTCATAGATCATCTGGGCGTAGTCATGCACCGCAAAGGCACTGATCGACGCGCCTGCCAGCTTGACCAGATAGGCCGGTCCGCCCAGTTCCTTCAGGCCCTCATCCTCGGCCATGAAGGATTTCAGCGTCACGGGCGAGGCCAGCGCATTCTTGGCGATACGGTTGGCCGCGACCTCATAGATGCGGGCATGGACCGGATCATAGAAATGCTCGGCCCCGATGATCGAGGCGACCCGGTCATAGAGGTCGTTATTGGTCAGGATTGCACCCAGAAGCTGCTGTTCAGCCTCAATGGAATGCGGCATGGTTTCGGCGTTTTGAATCTGTGCCGCTGCCTGCTCGATACTGCTGATCTCGTTCATTGCTGCTCTCACCGTCCCTTGGGACAAGGTCCATAGCTTAGCCCTGCGAGTCGGGGCAAATTGTATGTTTTCTGGGGATATGCTGTGAATATCTCCGGGCCCCATCATCTTGAAGCATGAGGGGGCCGGACGTCAACATATTGTGCGGATTAAGTCCGCGGACCCGCCACTGTTTCCGTTCAGAAAACAGATTTCGCGACGTCAGCTTTTGTTCGCTTCCTGCCAGCCGCGCGGGTCGTTCAGGAAGGCTTCGACGCCGCTAAGGGTCTCTTCGTCAAAGGCCTTTTGGGCCTTAGCTTCGGCCAGAACGTCCCACCAGGTGCAGAGCGAATGCAGCTTCACCCCATGATCGCCCAGCGTCTTTTCTGTCTCGGGGAAAATTCCGTAGTAGAAAATGACCGCCGTATGCCCGCAGGTCGCGCCGGTTTCGCGGATCGCATCGACAAAGGACAGCTTGCTGCCGCCATCGGTGGTCAGATCCTCGACCAGTAGTACACGCTCACCTTCGCTCATCGCGCCTTCGATCCGGGCGTTTCGGCCGTAGCCTTTAGGCTTCTTGCGTACATAGGTCATCGGCAACGCCATACGCTCGGCCACCATTGCGGCAAAGGGTATGCCCGCCGTCTCGCCGCCTGCGATATTGTCGAACGCCTCGAACCCGGCCTCGCGCATCACGGTGACGGTCAGGAAATCCATCAGGGTCGAGCGGATGCGCGGGTATGAGATCAGCTTGCGGCAGTCGATATAGGTTGGGCTGGGCAGGCCAGAGGCCAGCGTGAACGGCTCGCGCGAGTTGAAATGCACGGCCTTGATCTCCAGCAGCACGCGCGCGGTCAGGCGGGCGATTTCGGTGCTATCGGGGAATGAGCTGGGGATCATGGTGCAAACCTCTGGGCTGAAAACGCGTTGCGGGCTGATAGCCTGACCCTTTGGCCGGAGTCGAGGGGGTGAAAAAAGAAAAGCGGACCCCAAAGAGGTCCGCTTAGGCCCTTACGGGCAGAGCATGCCAAGGTGGGCTTAGCTGCTCATGTCATAGGCCCGCTCGCCGTGTACCGACAGATCGAGCCCGTTTGTTTCGGTCTCGGCGTCTACGCGAAGTGGGGTGATCAGTGCAACCACCTTGACCAGTACAATCGTGACAACTGACGTAAAGACACCCACGATCACCAGCCCGCCCAGTTGCGCGGTCCAGGTGCCCAGACCGAACAGTGCAATCATCAGGGTGCCAAAGATGCCGCCCACCCCATGCACCGCGAACACATCCAGCGTGTCGTCGATATTCAGCTTGTTGCGGATCACGAACACGGCCTCCTGGCACAGGATGCCTGCCACGGCGCCGATGATCAGCGCCTGAACCGGGCCGACAAAGCCCGAGGCCGGCGTGATCGAGGCCAGACCCGCGATGGTGCCGGTCACCAGACCGACCATCGAGGCTTTGCCAAAGCGGATTTTCTCCCACAGCGCCCAAGTCAGCGAGGCGGTGGCGGCGGACAGATGTGTGACGGTCATGGCCATCGCGGCCCCTCCGTCAGCGGCCAGTTGCGAACCGCCGTTGAAGCCGAACCAGCCGACCCACAGCATCGCGGCACCGACCATAACAAAGCCCGGATTGTGCGGCGGTGTCGTGCGGTTGCGACGCGGTCCGAGGATGACAGCGATGATCAGCGCGGCCAGACCGGCGGTTTCGTGGACAACGATGCCGCCCGCAAAGTCGCGCACGCCGATCTCACCCAGAATACCGCCATCGGCCAGCATCCCGCCGCCCCAGATCCAATGCACCACCGGCGCATAGCACAGCAACATCCACAGCGCCGAGAAAGTCAGGACAAAGCCAAAGCCCACGCGTTCCACATAAGCGCCGACGATCAGTGCGGGGGTGATGATGGCAAAGGTCATCTGAAAGGCGAAGAACAGAATCTCGGGCAGGGTGCCTGCAAGGCTGTCCACATCGACGCCGTTCAGGAACGCTTTGCCCAAACCGCCCCACAGCCCACTTTCGCCAGGGCCGAAGGCGATGGAATACCCCGCGACCAGCCAAAGGACGCTCATCAGGCAGGCGATGCTGAAACAGTGCATGAAAACGCTCAGCACGTTGCGGGCGCGCACAAGGCCGCCATAGAACAGGGCAAGCCCCGGTAGTGTCATGAACAGGACCAGTGCGGTTGCAACGATGATCCAGGCTGTATCGGCTCCGTTCATGGGCCGGTCTCCTTTTCCCTGCGGATGCTCCGGGACGCCCATCGGGGCAGGTCGGAGCCATGTGAGTGATTGTGCGGGGCGTTGAAGCGGAGGCGGGGTGAGGAAAAAAGAGGCAGGGGTGGAAATTTGCGCCTAATTTGGCGTCTTTTGTTCAACTGATGACAGTTTTTGCATCAGTTGCGGGCGAATGCCTGAAAAACGGGCGGTTTAGGAAAAGGCCTGATGCAGCAGGGCCAACGCATGATCCCGCGCCGCCTTGCGCACAGCGTCCCGTCCCAAAGCACCGAATTCGACGGTTTCGGTGCGGGTTTCCAGCCCGTCACCGGCCAGCCCAAAGCACACGCGCCCCTCGGGCTTGAACTCTGATCCGCCGGGGCCCGCGATGCCGGTAACCGACACGGCCAGTCGCGCCTGCGAGTTTCGCAGCGCGCCCTCGGCCATTTCGCGGGCGACCTCTTCGGACACCGCGCCGTAGGCGTCCAGAGTGTCAGGGCGCACACCCAGCAAGTCCTGCTTGGCTTGGTTGGTGTAGGTCACGAACCCGCGTTCGACCACGGCGGAACTGCCGGGAATATCGGTCAGGGCGGCGGCCACCATACCTCCGGTGCAGCTTTCGGCCGTGGCGATCATGACGCCGCGTGCCTTTGCCAGATCAAGCAGGGCGGCGGCGGTCACAGCCCCAGAACCCCATGTGCGATACCGGCCAGAACCGCGACGCCAATCGCAGCGAACACCCCGGCGATCACATCGTCCAGCATCACGCCCATCGCGTCATTGCGCCGGTCGGCCCAGCCGACGGGGCCGGGTTTGGTGATGTCGAACAACCTGAACAGCAGGAAACCCGCAATCCAACCGGGCCAGAGCGCCGTGATCTCAATCCCGTGCGCCCAGGCCGGATAGGACACGGCCCAGAGCGCGATGAACTGGCCCGCGACCTCATCAATCACGATTTCCGACGGGTCGTGATCGTCCTGACCAGCGGTCATCACGCGCGTTGCCCACACGCCTGCGATAAAGGTCGCAACGGTGGCAATGGCCAGCAGCGGAAAGCCACCCAATGTGTGCAACAGCCAGGCCAGGGGCAGGGCGGCCAGCGATCCCCAGGTCCCCGGAGCCGGACGCAGGTGGCCCACGCCACAGACGGTTCCGATCAGGCGCGCGGCGTTCATGCCTTCACCAGACAGGCGGTGGCCAAAGCGGCGATGCCCTCACTGCGCCCGGTAAAGCCCAGACGCTCGGATGTGGTGGCCTTGACCGAGACCTGACCGACCTGCAAACCCATGATTCTGGACATCTCTTCCCGCATCGCCTGCGCATGGGGTCCGATCTTGGGGTATTCGCAGACCAGCGTGCAATCGGCGTTCGAGATGCGATAGCCCATTTGCCCGGCCAGTTCGACGGCGTGGCGCAGAAAGATCTCGCTGTCGGCCCCCTTCCACTGCGGGTCAGATGGCGGAAAATGCTGCCCGATGTCGCCCTGCGCCAGTGCGCCATAGATCGCATCCGTCACCGCGTGCATGCCCACATCCGCATCCGAATGGCCCTGCAACCCACGCTCATGCGGGATTTTCACGCCGCACAGTATTACGTGATCCCCCTCGCCAAAGCGGTGCACGTCATAGCCGTTGCCCAGCCTTACATCCATATCCAGCCCCAATATGCGTTCTGCCCGGGCAAAATCCTCGGGTCGTGTGATTTTGATATTATCCGGGTCGCCCGGCACGATGGTCACGTCCAGCCCTGCGGCGCGCGCGACCTCGACATCATCCGCTGCGCCGCCGGGATGGGCGGCATGTGCTTCGGTGATCGCCTCGTAATCAAACCCCTGCGGGGTTTGCGCCGCAAACAGGCCCGTGCGGTCCTGCGTGCCAGTAACCGAACCATCCGCCCCGGTCCAAAGCGCGTCCGTGACCGCCAGACCCGGTGCAGCGGCCTTGGCCGAGGTCAGAGCCTCCAACACGTTTCGAATAGTGTTTTCCGCCACGCAGGGGCGGGCGACATCGTGGATCAGAACGCGGGTGACGCCTTGGTCCGCCAACGCCGCCAACCCGTTGCGCACGGATTCGGACCGGTCATTGCCGCCTGCGGTCAGGGTCAGGCCACTGGTTCGATATGCCGCCCACGCCGCGTCGTCGTCGGGCGAAAGCACCAGAACGATCTGATCGACCTGACCGCGAAACCTGGCGATGGTCCAGTCTGCCACTGTGCGATCGCCCAGCGTGCGCCATTGCTTCGGCGCACCCCCTCCGGCGCGGGTTCCGCGTCCGGCGGCGACGATGATGGCGGCGGTTGTCATTTGGGGCTCGGCCTTCCGTGGTTCTCGCCATTGTTTAGGGGGCGGTGAATGCAGAGGCAATCACCCGCGTTAACGTGATTAAAAAATAGGCAAGTGATGATTTTGCAGGCTTGTGACCCGCCGTTTTGTTGTTCATATGCGCGGAATTCGATATCAAAACCCCAAATGCTCAAGGATTAGGCACGTTGACCCTGCATCTTGCTGACAAAACCCTGAACCCGCCGGTGTTATTGGCCCCAATGGCCGGAATCACGGACCGGCCCTTTCGCGATCTGGTGATGCGCTTTGGGGCCGGAATGGTCGTCAGCGAAATGGTCGCCAGTCAGGAGATGGTGCAGGCCAAGCCGGGCGTGCGCGAACGGGCCGAATTGTCTGCGGACGTGGAAAACACCGCCGTCCAGCTTGCCGGGCGTGAGGCACATTGGATGGCCGAGGCCGCCCGTCAGGTCGCGGACCGCGGCGCGCGGGTGATCGACATCAACATGGGCTGCCCGGCCAAGAAGGTCACAAATGGCTATTCCGGCTCGGCCCTGCTGAAAACGCCCGATCACGCGCTGACGCTGATCGAGGCGGTGGTCGAGGCCGTGGACGTGCCCGTCACCCTGAAAACACGGTTGGGTTGGGACGATGCGCTGCTGAACGCGCCGGATGTGGCGCGCCGGGCCGAAGGGGCGGGCGTTCAGATGGTTACGATCCACGGGCGTACGCGCTGTCAGTTCTACAAGGGTCGGGCCGATTGGCAGGCGATCCGCGCGGTGAAAGAGGCGGTCTCGATCCCCGTCATCGCAAATGGCGATATTGTTGACACCAAAGCGGCGCGTACGGCGCTGGACCATTCCGGCGCTGACGGTGTCATGGTCGGGCGCGGGGCGCAGGGAAAACCCTGGCTGCTGGCGCAGATCTGCCATGAGGTTTACGGCACCGATGCCCCTGCAATCCCGGAAGGTGCTGATCTGATCGACATGGTGCGTTCGCATTATCAGGCGATGCTGGGTTTCTATGGCGCCGATCTGGGCCTGCGCGTCGCGCGCAAACATCTTGGCTGGTACATGGATGAGGCCGGAACACCCGCGCCGTTGCGCCGGGCGGTTCTGACCTCACGCGATACAGACGAGGTCCTGCGCCTGCTGGGCGATGCCTTGAACGGCACGGCAGAGGTGGCGGCATGACCTCGGATCAAAGCATCTGGAACTCGCTGCCGGTTCCGGCCTTTATCATTGATGCCGAGGATCGGATTGCCGACGTGAATTCCTCGGGTGAGGGGTTTCTGAATGCCTCGCGCAAAGCGGTGATTGGTGAGCCGGTCTGGGATCAGATCGCCGTGGATGCCCCGCTGGAAGAGGCGTTTCTGCGCGCCCGCCAGCACGGCACGCCCTTGTTCGTCAATGATGTGGATGCAGGCTCGGGCAACCGCGCGCCGTTGCAATGCGCGCTGCAAATCGCGCCTTTGGTCGGGCATCCGGGATCGATGATCATGATTATCTCGCCCCGCGAACTGGCCGGGCGCATGACCCGTGGCAATACGGTCAAATCCGCCGCCCAATCAGCGATTGGCATGGCCGAGATGCTGGCGCATGAGATCAAGAACCCCCTGGCAGGAATCACCGGGGCCGCGCAGTTGCTCAGCATGAATATCCCGCCGCAAGATCTTGAACTTACAGATCTAATCGTCGCAGAAAGCCGCCGGATCGTGAAGTTGCTGGAACAGGTTGAGCAGTTTGGAAACCTGCAGCAACCTGACTTCAAACCGGTCAATATTCACGATGTTCTGGACCGCGCCCGCCGTTCGGCCTTGCTGGGGTTCGGTGCGGACATGACCATAATCGAGGATTACGATCCGTCCCTGCCGCTGGCCTTTGGGGATCCCGACCAGATCCTGCAAGTGGTTCTGAACCTGCTGAAGAACGCCTCCGAGGCCGCAGGGCCGGACGGTGGCACAATTCGCCTGCGCACCTATTTCGAACATTCGTTCCGGCTGCGCCGCAGCGACGGCTCGGGCCATTCGCTGCCCCTGCAGATCGAAATCATCGATGACGGGCCGGGCCTGCCAGAGAAAATCCGCAGCGATATCTTCGACCCGTTCGTGTCCGGCAAGGAAAACGGAACCGGACTTGGGTTGGCATTGGTCAGCAAGATCATCTCGGACCATGACGGCTGGATTTCCGCCGAATCCGTTCCGGGACGCACCGTCTTTAAACTGTCGCTGCGCCGCGCACCGGCAGAGAGCATATCGAAGGAGAGCACCTGATGGATGGCACCGTTCTGGTCGCAGATGACGACCGCACGATCCGCACTGTTCTGACCCAGGCCCTGACGCGGGCCGGATGCAAGGTGCACGCCACCTCTTCGCTGACCACGCTGATGCGCTGGGTGGGCGAGGGCAAGGGGGATGTTGTGATCTCGGACGTGGTCATGCCGGATGGGAACGGTCTGGAAATGCTGCCGAAAATCGCTCAGGACCGGCCCGGATTGCCGGTCATCGTGATCTCGGCCCAGAACACCATCATGACGGCGATTCAGGCGGCCGAGGCGGATGCCTATGACTACCTGCCCAAGCCCTTCGATCTGCCCGACCTGATGAAGCGCACCGCGCGCGCGTTGGAGCAGAAACAGCGCCTGCATACCGAGCCTGAGACCGAACAAAGCGACCGCCCCGATGAGTTGCCTCTGGTTGGGCGCACCCCGGTCATGCAGTCGCTTTATCGTTTGGTGGCGCGGGTGATGAATACCGACCTTTCGGTGATGATCTCTGGTGAAAGTGGGACCGGTAAGTCCCTGATCGCGCGCGCTATTCACGATTTCTCGGACCGGCGTACCTTGCCCTTTGTCACTGCAACTGCAGCTGACCTGCGTGATCTTGAGGGACCCGCGCGCGTCATGGCGCGTGTGCGCGGCGGCACGCTGCTGATCGATGAGATTGCCGACATCGATGATGAGATTCAGGCCCGGATCGTTCGGATGATGGACACGCCGGGCGATCACGTTCCGCGCTTTATGGCCACCAGCCAGTCGGACCTGACCGATGGAATGGAAAGCGGTCGTATTCGGCAGGACCTGTATTACCGCCTGTGCGGCGCAACGATCCATGTGCCAGCCCTGCGCGAGCGGGTCGATGACATCACCCTGCTGGCCGAGCACTTTCTGGCCCGCGAAGAACGTGACAGCGGCACCAAACGCTGGCTCAGCGCCGATGCGGTTGAACTGGTCCGGCGTTATTCCTGGCCCGGCAACGTGCGGCAGTTGGAAAACGCGATCCGCCGCCTGAGCCTGACCAGCCGCGCGGACGAGATTTCAAAGGCTGAGGTCGAAATGGTACTGGGCAGCCAGCCCGAGGCCGAACCGGTTCTGGGCGGGGGCGAGCGCGAGAAGCTGTCCACGTCCGTTGAACGGCACCTGCGGCGGTATTTCGACCTGCACGGCAACATGCTGCCGCCTCCGGGCCTGTATCAGCGTATCCTGCGCGAGGTTGAGGCACCGCTGATCGAAATCGCGCTGGAAGCGACCGGTGGAAATCAGGCAAAATGCGCGGATTTGCTGGGAATCAACCGCAATACGCTGCGGAAAAAGATTACAGACCTCGATATTCAGGTGACACGCCGTCGCAAACTGATGTAATATCGCCACACAAAGCGTGGCATCCGGGTATCGCCTGGGCAACGACCACGACATATGGCGGTTCGTCGCGCAAGCGACACATCAGAATGAGGGCAGACGGTGGCAACCCGAGCACAGAGCGGGATGATCCCATCGATTAGTCGATGGCGAAAATCCCGAAAACTGCGCAATTTCGGCACCTTGGGGCTGGTTCTTCTAGGACCTGCCTTGGCGCTTGCAACCTATCTTGTCATTGGTCCGTTTGATCTGGGGGCGACAGCCCCGACATTGCGTCTGATTCTTCTTGCAGATCTGGTTTACGTGCTGGTTGTCGCGGCCCTTGTGCTGAGTCAGTTGGGCAGCCTGATCGCGGCGCGACGGGCGAAATCGGCCGGCTCTCGCCTGCATTTGCGTCTGATTGGGGCGTTTACGCTGCTGGCGCTGGTGCCCACGGTGACAGTTGCGATCTTTGCCGGGCTGACGGTGAATATCGGCCTTGAGGGCTGGTTCTCGGACCGTGTGCGGCAGGTTGTCGGCTCATCCCTGACCGCAGCCGAAGCGTATGAGCTTGAACACCGCCAAGGGCTAACACAGGACGCGGCTGTTCTGGCGCTGTATCTCGACAATGCCCGCTCGCGCGATTTCTACATCTCGGACGCAGAACTGCGCGAGGTTTTGGCGCAGGGGCAATCTCAGATCCAGCGCGGCCTGCGCGAGGCCTATGTGATCGATGGCAGTGGTGAGATCCGCTCGCGCGGGGATCGGTCTTATCTGTTCAACTACGAAGCCCCGACGCCCGAGCAGATGATCGAGGCAACGGATAATGGCCTTTTGATCATCGCCGATTGGGAAAACAACGAATTCCGCGCGCTGGTGCCCTTGCAGGCCTATCTGGACCGGTATCTCTATGTCAGTCGCGAAGTGGACGGCCAGTTGCTGACCCTGCTGGACGACACCAAGGAAACGGCGCAATTCTACCAACAACTCGAAAGCGAACGGGGACGGGTGCTGTTCGAATTTGGCCTTTTGTATCTGGGCTTTGCGCTGATCCTGATCCTTGCAGCCATGTCCCTGGGCATGTGGTTTGCCGAGCGTCTCTCGCGCCCCGTGGGACGTCTGACAACCGCCGCGCAGCGCGTCGGCGCGGGCGACCTGAGCGTTCAGGTGATCGAAGAGGCCAGCGACGACGAAATCGCCATGCTGGGGCGGTATTTCAACCAGATGACCCGACAGTTGAAGGGCCAGCGCGACACGTTGCTGGAGAACACACGCCAGATTGAAAGCCGCCGCCGCCTGTTCGACTCGGTGCTAAGCTCGGTGACATCGGGCGTTGTCGGGGTAGACCCGGATGGGTGCGTTACCTTCGTCAACCGTTCAGCCGAACGCTTGCTGGATTGGTCTCGTGGCGAACAGCATCTGGCCATCGGTATTGCGGTTCCTGAGTTTTTGCCTCTGTTCGAGAGTTTGAAGGACAGCGGGCAAGAGGCTGTGCAGGGCGAAATCAAAGTGACTCGCAAGGGGCAGTTGGAGAACCTTCTGGTCCGCATGGCCACCCGGCGCGGTGAGGATGGCGGGCTTGAAGGCTATGTTGTGGCCTTTGATGACGTCACCGATCTGGTCAGTGCGCAGCGGATGGCCGCCTGGGGCGACGTGGCCCGGCGGATCGCGCACGAGATCAAGAACCCGCTGACCCCGATCCAGCTGAGCGCCGAGCGGATCAAACGCAAATTCTCGCGCAAGCTGGACGAAGAGGATTGCGATAGCCTCGAGTCGATGACCGACGTGATTGTGCGGCAGACCAATGACCTCCGGCGGATTGTGGACGAGTTTTCGAAATTCGCACGTATGCCCGAGCCGGAACGACGTGAGGAAGATGTTGTCGCCTTGGTGCGCGAGGCTGTGTTGCTGCAGCAGGCCGGGCAGCCAACCGTGCAGATCGATGCGGATTTGCCAGATCAACCAATCGCGGCGGATCTGGATGCGACCATGCTCAATCAGGCGCTCACAAACCTGATCAAGAACGCAGGCGAAGCCATTGATACCTTGAAGGAAAAAGGCGCGCCTGAAAACCTGAAACCACAGATCAAGGTGGCCGTTTCCGACGATGACGCGGGTACGATCATCACCATTGCGGACAACGGTATCGGTCTGCCCGAAGACCGGGCGCGGTTGTTTGAACCCTATGTGACCACACGCGACGAAGGGACCGGGCTGGGCCTGCCCATCGTCAAGAAAATTATCGAAGAACATGGCGGAGCGCTGACGCTTGAAGACGCGCCCGTATTCGACGGACAGGACCATTTTGGCGCGATGGCCGTGATCCGTTTGCCGGGGGCGAATCTGCCCACCAATTCAGCGCCACAGAAGCAGGCGATTAAAACCAACAAACTGAAAGCAGGCCAAAGATGAGCGACATTCTGATCGTAGATGACGAACGCGATATTCGCGAGCTGGTGTCCGACATTCTGGAGGACGAAGGCTATTCCACACGGCTGGCGGCAAACTCGGACGAGTGCATGTCGTCGATCAATGCCGAACCGCCGGGGCTGTTGATCCTGGATATCTGGCTGAAAGACAGCCGCATGGACGGGATCGACATTCTGAAGGCGGTCAAACGCGACAACCCGGATGTGCCGGTGGTGATCATTTCGGGCCACGGCAATATCGAGATCGCGGTCGCCGCGATCAAGCAGGGTGCGTATGACTTTATCGAAAAGCCCTTTAACATTGACCAGTTGATGGTGGTGATCCGCCGCGCGATGGAGACCTCGCGCCTGCGTCGCGAGAATGCCTCGCTCAAGCGCAAAGAGGTCAGCAATTCGGACATGATCGGCAAGTCGGCCTCGTTCCGGGCGATGCAGGGCCAATTGGACAAGGTCACCAAGTCGAACGGCCGCGTGATGCTGAGCGGCCCGGCCGGGTCGGGCAAGGAAATCGCCGCGCGCTATATCCACGCCCATTCCAACCGCGCCAACGCGCCGTTTGTGACCGTCAACTGCGCGGGGATCGAGCCGGAGCGGGTCGAGGAGGTTCTGTTTGGCCGCGAATCCTCGGAACGCGGGGTGGAATCGGGCTTGCTGGAAGAGGCTCATGGCGGTGTGATCTACTTTGATGAGGTCGCCGATATGCCGCTGGGCACGCAGTCGAAAATCCTGCGGGTGCTGGTCGATCAGCAATTCCAGCGGGTTGGTGGCAGCGACAAGGTGCGGGTCGATTTGCGCGTGATCTCGTCTACGAACAAGGATCTGGACGACGAGATTGCGGCCGAACGCTTCCGGGAGGAACTGTATCACCGCCTGAACGTCGTGCCGATTGCGGTGCCGTCGCTGGAAGACCGGCGCGAGGATATTCCGGTCCTGGCCCAGCACTTCATCGAAATGTGCAACGAAACCCAAGGTCTGCCGATCCGCGAATTGTCGGAAGAGGCCGTCGCGCTGCTGCAAACCATGACCTGGCCGGGCAATGTGCGCCAGTTGAAGAACCTGATCGAACGGGTGCTGATTCTGGGCGATGGCACCGGGCCGATTGAAGCTCGAGAATTGCCGAGCGACGAGGATAAGGCCGAAGAGTCGGGCCGTGTTGTCCTGTCCGGTGCGCTGGCGACCTTGCCTTTGCGTGAAGCGCGTGAAGCGTTCGAGCGTGAATATCTGCTGACCCAGATCAATCGCTTCGGCGGCAATATCAGCCGCACCGCCAGCTTTGTCGGGATGGAGCGCAGCGCGCTGCACCGCAAGCTGAAATCGCTGGGCGTTGTGACCTCGAACAAATCCGGTGCACGCGTGGCGCAAATCGATGAGCCGGAACCGGCGGAGTGATGTACCGGAAAGGCTGTGCTGGCCATGAGCGTTCTGACATCAGGGAACAGGCTTGAAACACGCGGGTACCCCGGCTTTGGCAAACGCCTGAAACGGTTGCGCCGGTCGGTCGGGTACAAGCAATCTCATCTGGCCGAGTTGCTGCAGGTGGATCAGGCCACTGTTTCAAGGTGGGAGCGGGGCGGGCAAACCCCGCCGCCGGACACTCAGCAGGCTGTGTTTGCCGCGCTAGGGCCTGCACGTGCGGATAACAGCGCCTTGCGGCGGCTGGTCATGACCTCGTCCGACTGTCTGCATCTGGTTGAAGAGGCCAGCCATAAATGCCTTGCCTATTCCGCCAGCCGGGCACGGGATTGGAAGACCAGCCAAAACGCTCTGCTGGGCGTATCACTCTGGCAATTTGCTACGGAAGAAATTCAGCAGGCCGAGGCCGAACTGGACGCCGACGGCTGGTGGGACATGCACACGCCTGCGCCAAAGGCGTTTCAGACGTCTGAGGCTGTCCATGACCGCATCCGCATCAGCGCCGGAGAGATCATCTGGGAACGTCTGTATCTGTCTGATGGAACACCGGTGCGTCTGGTCAGCGGGTCCAGACATTAGGGCCGCATAATTTATGCGTTCCGTGGTCTGATCGGGCGCTGTAGAAGCGGCGTATGACACAAGCTTTTCAAGTCCTTCTGCTCTGGCTGGCCGGGCTGGGCGCGGCGACGCAGTTTGCCAAGATCGCGGTGCCGTTCCCCCAGCTTTTGCAGCTGTATCCCGATCATGCGGAGACGATGGGTTGGCTGCTGTCGATCATCAGCCTGCTCGGTGCCGTGCTAGGGGCCGTGTCCGGGGCAATCGTGGGTCGGGTGGGGCCATTGAAGCTGCTGACCTTCGGCCTGTGTCTTGGGGGTGCGATTTCAGTGTTTCAGGCAACATGGCCCGGGTTTTACGTCATGTTGGCCAGCCGGTTTGTCGAGGGTCTGTCGCATCTGGCAATCGTCGTCGCCGCCCCAACGCTGATCGCGCAGATCACCAGCGGCAAGGCGCGGAACATGGCCATGGTGCTGTGGAGCACTTTCTTTGGCGTAGCCTTTGCGCTGAATGCGTGGCTCGGGCTGCCTTTGATCGAGCGGTTTGGGCTGACTGCGTTCTTCCTGCTGCACGGTTTTCTGATGATCGGGGTCGCGGCGTTGATCCTGATAACTCGGTTGCCCGTGCAACCCGCCTCGCCAACAGTGCCGTGGCGGTGGAGCGAGGTGCTGCATGTCCATCTGCGCACCTACCGGTCGCCTTTCGTGTCCGCGCCAGCCGTCGGGTGGTTCTTTTACACGCTGACCTTTGTGTCCTTGCTTGCCATCCTGCCGGGCCGTCTGCCCGAAGAGACAAGCGGTCAGATTGCCGGGCTGATGCCGCTGGCGGGGATCGTGCTCAGCTGGGTGGCCGTGCCATTTCTGCTGAACGTGATGCCGTGTGTTGCCGTGATTAATCTGGGGTTTGGGCTGGGTATACTGTCCATTGCTGGCGGTTTCCTCGGCCTGCCGCTGGAAATTGTCTGCGTCCTGCTGTTTGCGGTTCTGGGTCTTGTGCAAGGGGGCAGTTTTACCGCCGTGCCGATCCTGAACCAAACCGCCGAGACGCAGGCGCTCAGCTACGGGGCGATGGCGCAGATGGGGAATGCGGGCAACCTGCTGGGCACGCCGGTTTTGCTGGCCGTTCTGTGGCGGGTTGATGAGGCCGGAATGCTGATCACCGTGATTGGTATCTACGCATTAGCCATTTTTGCGCATCTGGCCTTGTCCCGCCGACGCGCGGCGCAAGGTTCAACCTGATTGACCGGGCGAGATGATCTGGAATGATCCGTCATCGAACTTTACAAAACAGGATTGCGTGGTCAGCGGGGGCAGGGTGGTTGTGCGGGCAAGTGGCACGCTGGATTTCACGCCCGATTTGCAGGGCGGCAGGCTGACCGGGCGATAGCCCTTTTGCGCCATGCACTGCGCCTCGACCTTGTTGCGTAGGGGTTTGTTGACATCCACCGTGTAGACATTTCCCGGCTCCCACCATCCGGGTGAGCGGTAGCACCTGCCGCGCCCGTCGCAATAGGTCCGACCGGGCCAATAGACCGGCGGGCTTTGCCGGATCTGATTGGCAACCGGCGCATCCTTGAGGGCCTGAACCTGACACTGGGTGGTTTCCGTCTGCATGCGCGAGACGCTCTCACCCTCGCGATAATACAAAGACAGGGGGCCACAGGCGCTGAGCGCCATCAGGGGAACCAGCAGGGCAACAAGTGTTTTCATGTGCTTATCTTGCCCCAGACCAACAGTTAAGACAATTCAATTGACCCCTATCGGGCCATCTGTCATTCAAAGATTTCAGGCAGAAGGGCCAGGAACATGAAGGTCATCATTTGCGGTGCGGGTCAGGTTGGTTGGCAGATTGCACGGCACCTTTCGGGCGAGCTTAACGACGTCACCGTGGTGGACAACAACCCTGACCTTGTGCGCCGCGCGACCGAAACGCTGGACGTGCAGGGCATCGCAGGCTTTGCCAGCTATCCGGATGTTCTGGATCGGGCCGGGGCGCGGGACGCGGATATGATCATCGCCGCGACCCACTCGGACGAGGTGAATATGGTCACCTGTCAGATGGCGCATTCGGTGTTCTCGATCCAGCGTAAGATCGCGCGTTTGCGGTCGAAATCCTATTTGCAGGCGATCCATTCCGACCTGTTCCGCCGCGATCACCTGCCTATTGACGTGGTCATCAGCCCTGAACGTGAGGTTGCCGCCGCCGCCATGCGCCGATTGTCGGCCCCGTCCGCCTTTGACACCGAATTGTTCATGGATGGTAAGGCGCAGCTTCTGGGCATTCGGGTGGATGAGGATTGCCCCATCGTGAACACCCCGCTGCGCCAGTTGACCGACCTGTTTTCGACCCTCAGCTCGATTGTTGTCGGGGTCCGGCGCGAGGGCACCTTGTTTGCTCCTGAATCCGAGGACCAACTGTTTGTGGGCGACGAATGCTATGTCTTCACAAGCGTAAATGACGTCGACCGCACGATGGAGGTGTTCGGCAAGTCGCAAAAACGACAGGACCGTGTGGTGCTTGTGGGCGGCGGCAATGTTGGCCTTGAGGTTGCCCGCACTCTGGAAGAACGCGAGGGCCGAGTCAGGGCGAAGATTATCGAGCGGGATCGCCAATGCGCCGAAAAAGCCGCCGAAGCGCTAGAGCGGACAATTGTATTGCATGGCGACGGCTTGGATTCCGCGTTGCTGAGTGAGGCAGGCATTGACCGCGCCGATGCGATGCTGGCGGTTACGGATGATGATCGTACCAACATGCTGGCCGCCGTGCGGGCCAAGGCCGAAGGCTGCGCGTTAGCGATTGCCTTGATCAACGACCCCAGCATGGTCGCTCTGATGGGCCCGCTGGGCATTGACGCCTATATCAACCCGCGCGCCACGACGGTCAGTTCGATCCTGCGTCATATCCGCCATGGACGCGTGCGGCAGGTCTATTCGATTGGCGATGCCGAGGCCGAGGTGATTGAGGCCGAGGTTCTGTCAACCTCGCCCATGGCCGGTCAAAGACTGCGTGATATCGACTTTCCCGAAGGTGTTTTGGTGGGGGCCGTCCGCAAAGGGGATGATGTATTGCGCCCCACGGGCAGCCTGCGGATCGACGAAAAGGACGTTGTTGCGATCTTTTCCATGGCCAAGGACGTGCCCGAGGTTGAGCGGCTGATGCAGGTCTCGATCGATTTCTTCTGATGGCACGCGTGAAACCACAACAGGTTGGGCTATTGCGGCGGTTGCCGCTGTTTTTGCTGATCTGGGGATGCGTTTCGATCTCGATGTGGGTGCCGGCGGTCTTTGCGCTGGTGCTGGATGACCACGATACCTCGCGCGCCTTTCTGTATTCGGGTCTTTTGGGGCTGTTTCTGGTGGCGACCATTTCCCTTGCATCCTCAAACCGGGTGCCGCGGCGGGGCACTTTGGGACAGCTGGCGGTGCTGTTGGGGTGTTTCACGGTCCTGCCGCTCTTTCTGGCCATCCCGTTTCACGAGGCGCTTGGCAACACCACGTTTCTGAACGCCTATTTCGACATGGTCAGCGCCCTGACCACAACAGGTGCGGATCTGTTTCCCAACCCTGATCGACTGAGCGCGCCGCTGCATTTGTGGCGGGCGATGGTGGGCTGGATGGGCGGTCTGCTGATGTGGATTTCAGCGGCGGCGATCCTGGCCCCCCTGTCGCTGGGCGGGTTCGAAGTGACCGCGAAGGGCCAGCCGGGGCGCCCCGTCTCGGGCGTGGCACAAAGTGAGACGGTTGACCCACGCGGCCGCCTGATCCGGGTGACACGCACGCTGACCCCGGTCTATGCCGGTTTGACGGCCGTGATCTGTATCCTGCTGTTGATCGCCGGAGAGCAAGGCCTGACCGCCATCTGTCACGCGATGTCGGTCATGGCGACCTCGGGCATTTCGCCGGTCGGCGGGCTTGAGGGGGCACAGGCCGGGATCACCGGTGAGGCAATTCTGCTTCTGTTCCTGTTCTTTGCCTTGTCCCGTCTGACATTCTCGGCGGATACGGCGACAAGCGGCTTTTCGCGGCTGGACAAAGACCCCGAGTTTCGGATCGGCCTGCTGATCGTGCTCGCGGTTGCCGCTCTGCTGTTTTTCCGCGTTTGGGCCGGGGTTAACGAAATTGGCGGGCAACTTCAGCCCTTGCAGGCGCTGCATGTCATCTGGGGCATGCTGTTCACTGGACTGTCTTTTCTGACAACCGCCGGGTTTGAAAGCGCCAACTGGAACGACGCGCAACAGCTTTCGGGGCTGGGAACACCCGGTCTGATTCTGATGGGCCTTGCGCTGGTCGGCGGCGGCGTCGCCACCACGGCAGGCGGCGTGAAATTGTTGCGGGTCTTTGCGCTGTACCTGAACGGCGCGCGCGAGATTGACCGGCTGATCCATCCCTCCTCGGTCAGCGGGGCCGATGGCGGCAACCGGCGCATCCAAAGCGACGGCGCATTTATTGCCTGGATCTTCCTGATGCTGTTTGCCCTGACGCTTGCGGTGTTCAACCTGCTGCTGGCCATGATGGGGTCGGGGTTCGAACAGGCGATGGTCCTTAGCGTTGCCGCACTCAGCACGACCGGCCCGCTGATCGAGCTGGCCACGGATGTCCCGATCCGGCTGATCGACCTGTCGGGTGGGGCCAAACTGACGCTGTGCGCCGCAATGGTGATTGGGCGGCTCGAGACGCTGGCAATCATCGCCCTGATCACCCCGTCGCTGTGGCGGGATTAGGCCAATGTTAAGTCTTGGCATTACTGCCTGATTTTTCATCTGGAATATCTGGGCGCAGCACTCCATACTCTGCCAGAGGGAGCGCGTTGGTCCGCAGCGCGTAGCAAGAACAACGGCGAGATAACAAAATATGGCTTCGGACAGACAGAATCTTCAGGACGCGTTCCTGAACAATGTACGGAAAGCAAAGGTCCCGGTCACGATTTTCCTGATCAATGGTGTAAAATTGCAGGGTGTGATCACCTGGTTCGACAATTTCTGCGTGCTGCTGCGCCGCGACGGACAGTCGCAACTGGTCTACAAACACGCGATTTCGACGATCATGCCATCGCAGCCGATCAGCCTGTATGAGGGCGAAGACGCCTCTTGATGGAACATGAACGGAGGCGCACCCGGGCCTGGGTGCTGCATCCTGAAATCAAGTCAGATGAACAGCGCCGTGTCCCCGAACCAGCGCTGGAAGAAGCGGTGGCACTGGCTGCCGCATTGCCCGATCTGGATGTGGTCGGGTCCGAGATCGTGCGCCTGCAACGCGCCCAGCCGGGTCTGCTGTTCGGCAGCGGCAAGATCGAGGAACTGGCCGAACGACTGCATGACGCCGAGGTCGAGCTGGTGCTGATCGATGGTCCGGTGACCCCGGTCCAGCAGCGCAACCTGGAGAAGGCGTGGAAGGTCAAAATCCTCGACCGGACCGGTTTGATTCTGGAGATTTTCAGCGACCGTGCCCGCACCCGCGAAGGTGTGTTGCAGGTCGAAATGGCAGCGCTCAGCTATCAGCGGACGCGGCTGGTGCGGGCCTGGACCCACCTGGAACGTCAGCGCGGCGGGTTGGGCTTTGTCGGTGGTCCGGGTGAAACGCAGATCGAGGCCGACCGACGCGCGATTGATGAACAACTGGTCCGTCTGCGGCGTCAGTTGCAGAAGGTGGTCAAGACGCGCACGCTGCACCGTGCGGCGCGGGCCAAGGTGCCGTATCCGATTGTGGCGCTTGTGGGTTACACCAACGCAGGCAAATCCACGCTGTTCAACCGCTTGACCGGGGCCGAAGTCATGGCCAAGGACATGCTGTTTGCCACGCTGGACCCAACCATGCGCCGCGTTGTTCTGCCTGATGGCCCCGAGGTGATCCTGTCGGACACGGTGGGCTTTATCTCGAACCTGCCCACCGAACTGGTCGCTGCCTTCCGCGCCACGCTGGAAGAGGTGCTGGGCGCCGATCTGATCGTGCATGTGCGCGACATCAGCCATGAGGAATCGCAGGCGCAGGCCGAGGATGTGCAGGCCATTCTGACCTCATTGGGGGTCGATGATGAACGCCCGATGTTGGAGGTCTGGAACAAAACCGACCTGCTGGACCTTGATGAACGCGAGGCGACACTGGCCCGCGCGGACCGGGATCCTGCGATCTTTGCGATCTCGGCCGTGACGGGGGATGGGATTGACCCGCTGCTGGCGGAAATCGCCACGAAACTGCAGGGCGTCCGCCATCAGGTCACTCTGTCCCTTGGGTTTTCCGAGGGCAACAAACGCGCCTGGCTGTTCCGGCAGGATGTGGTCCGATCCGAAGAACAGACCGAGGATGGTTTCGAAATCACCGTACTTTGGACCGACAAACAGGCGGCTCAATACTCTTCGTTATAGTGTGATCAAAAGGTCCAATCATGTCTGACACGCCAGACAAACGCATATTCCTGAACGGGTATCTGGATTTCCCTGCAGATCGGCTGAACGATGTGCGCACGGCATTGCCAGATCATATCGCGCTGACGCGAGCAGAACCCGGCTGCGTGTCTTTCGAGGTTGATGAAGATCAGGACCAGCCGGGTCGGTTCAACGTTTCCGAGGTGTTTGTCGATCAACCGGCGTTTGACGCGCATCAGGCCCGCACGCGCGCGTCCGATTGGTTCAGTGTTACGCAGGGGATCGCCCGGCATTATGTGATTGAAACCGCAGGCGACAGGCGGGGCTAAATCAGCTCCTACCGACCTGCCTTTGATACTCAGCCAGGTCAAACCACCAGGATGAGGATCGCACCTTGTGGTTGGCGTCTAACTCCCATTCCTCCCACCCGCGGGTCACGACCGGGTTGCCGGTTTGCGCGTGGTTGCCCTCCAGCGTCCAGACAAAAAGGGCGTGGGTTCCGGCCCAACGCAGCATGTCGCAGCGCAGATCCAGATCGGGGAGTTCCGCGTACAGATCGCGCGCCATCGCGGCTATTGCCTCGCGGCCCTCTAGCGGCGTGTCGCCGTTGATGGTCATCTGACAGTCCGGCGCAAAATAGCTGGCGACAACATCGGCATCACCGGAACTCCAGGCAATGGCGTAGTCGCGCGCGAGGTTGTTCAGGACATCCCGAATACTGGCCATGATCGCCCCCTTGGTCCCACATAGTCGGTAGGGGGATGGTAGGCGAAACCGGGCAGGGGTGCCACGGTGCCTTGCAGCATAGGGCGGGGACTCGCCGACCGAGCGGATTATCGCGGAATCAGAGTGGTCACACCAACAGCAGCGGCCCGCGCCAGATCGATGTCGAGTGACATGGGGATGTATTCTCCGCGCCGCCACAGTTGGGCCTGATCGTCATAGTAGCGCGACAGGAAATGCCCTGACTGACCGGTGGCTGTGATAAAGACCGAACTGTCGGGGTCAGCGAAGTCATAGACGCCGCGATAGCCCGCGCCGTGGACATTCTGGAACGGATCCGGCCCTTCGCCCGAGGTGCGCCCGCGCAGCAGCGTGTTGTCACCGCCGCTGGTCGATTGCCGGATGTTCACGAAATAGCGCAGGACCGGGACCTGTCCCAGAACCGGATGATCATGCGTCGCCTGATGCGCATCGCCCCAACGCAGCGATTCCAGGGCCGAGCCGTAATTCTCGGAGATCCAGATCAGCGCGTCATCCAGTGCCAGCCGCGCCATGTCGGTGCAGGTTTCCACCGGGGCGCTTTGGCGGACGTCGCACCAGACCGAGGCACCATCGATGTCGCGATAAACCCGTTCGATGAACAAGGGTTCCACATGCTTGAACTCGCTGGCCAGTGGGCCAAGTTCATCCGCGATCAGGCGGATCTGCAACGCGCGTAGCCAGGCGGCATAGATCAGGGGTTCGGGCAGATGCTCGTTCATCTCGCCGTTCCATTCGGCCAGCAGGGATAAGGCGATCTCGCGCTGGCGCACTGGCGTGCCTTCGGGGGCAGACGCACCGGTAAACCACAGATCAGCCCCGATCAGCGGCAGCAGCGACCGGGCGGTGAAGCTGACAGTGTCCAGCTGCGCCTCGATAAAACTGTCGCGGGTGTGGACCTCTCGCGATTGCATCAGGCGTTCCCAGCGGTGAACGCGCTGGGTATCGCCCCATTCGTATGAGACATGGTTGGGAAAGGGGCGGTCGATGACCTTGTTGTTGGTGTTGCCCAGCAGGCCGCCTATGGGGGCCACGAATTCGGGGTTGTTGGCATAAGGCAGGCGACCCTGCCAGCGGTTGGCGTCAATCCAGCCGGGGGTCGGGATGCGGCCTCTGCTCTGGTTTCGCAGTTCGCGTTGCGGCATGGCACCGATCAGCTTCATGCCGATCGTGTCCCCATCGACCAGTGAAAGGTTTTGCGACGGTGCGATAAATTTCTCTCCAACCTCAAGAGCTTCCCGCACGGTGTTCACGTTCATCAAACCCATCGACGCGCTCATCGACGTGTCGTTCGGGCTGAGCGCGGTCCAGGACAGGGAAACCACATGACCGGGTGGCGTGATCGTTTCCAGATCGTAATGGCTGCCGGGCAGAACCGGACCATTCTCGGTCCAGCGCAGGGTCAGGGTAATGGGGGCTTCATCCTTGATCTCGATGATCGAGGGGCGGGTGCGGAATTCCTTGTAGCCGTCTGGGGTCAGGTATTCTTCGGGATTGTCGGGGTTCAACTGCTCGATATGCAGATCCTGGTCGTCCAGATACGAGGATGTCAGGCCCCAACCCAACCGGTCGCTGCGCCCGCTCATGACGGCAGGAATACCTGGGATCGTCGCGCCGATCACGCCGCCATTGGCCAGCCCCAGATGCGCCAGATACCACACACCGGGCGCGGTGAAGCCCAGATGCGGGTCGTTGGCCAAAAGCGTGCCACCGCTGGCAGACCGTGTGGGTGCTGCGGCCCACGCGTTCGACGCGCCAGCAAGCCCGCGTTTGGGGAACGGCGACAGGGGCGTGTCCGGCATATCCGTTCCGGTGGCATAGCGGGGCAGACCGGGGAATAGCTCGGCATATTCCGGCAGGGCGGCGATGCCGGGGCCGGGGACGTCTGGCAGAATGTCAGAAAGGCGCGCGGGGTCGTTCAGCATCAGGGACGTGCGCGCGCGCAGAACCTCATCCTGCAAATGGCCCGACAATTGCAGCCCCATCAGCTTGATCACCGCAAGGCTGTCACCCGGTTGCCAGGGCGACACGGGGGCGTTGAACAGAAACATCTCGGGCGCGCCACGGCCCAAAGCCTCTTCGTTGATCTGTGTCAGGCGGGCGTTGACGCCAGCGGCATAAGCCCGCAGCGCGGCTTTTGTGTAATCGTCCTGCGCGTCAACCGACCGATGGGCCAGACCATAGAGGTCGAGCCGGCGCAACAGCTTATCGATGGGCACCGTCCGAGCGCCAAAAACCTCGGACAGACGACCCTGCGCAGTGCGGCGCATGACGGTCATCTGCCACAGGCGATCCTGTGCATGGGCATAGCCCAGACCGTAGAACACATCCGGGTCGGTTTCGCCAATGATATGCGGGACGTTTGCAGTGTCGCGAATAATTTCAACCGGGGCGATTAAGCCTTGAACCTCAAGGGTTTGATCGTATTCGGGCAGGGACTGGCTGGCTAGAAAATAGACCAGCCCGATCGCGGCAAGCACCAACAGGATCAGACCCGAGGCGATACGCACCAGCCAGCGAAAAACAAGACCCATAAATGCCCCTCAATCCCGTTCGATTATCGTTTGCGCAAAGACTAATGGATGGGGCCAGCAACCGAAAGAGGAACGCGGCAGGAACCTGCCCTGACGTACCGAAAATAAGTGCCCCGCCGCACCGGAATGCGACGGGGCTTGCCAGAGGGGTGTGGTGTTCGAAACTTACGGAATGATCCGGGTGTATTTGGTGCCTTCGACCGTGGCACCGATCTGGAGGCCCGCTTGTCCGAAGACAGCGGCCAGAACCGGTGTGCGTAGCGTGGTTGTGTCGGTCGACAATGAATCGCCCTGATCGCTGACCACGTAGCCAATGTCAGCCCCGGCGGTCCAACCGCTGGAGCGGCGGAAATCGTTCAGTGCGTCCTCGGTCATGAAGAACAAGACGTGGGCGTATTGCTGCGCGCCGATCTGAAGGCCCGCGCTGCCTTTGACGGCCGAGTAATAATCAACCGTAGCACCGTTGATCTGCAACGCGCCGCGCCCGTAGCCGCCACCAAAAACAAATCCGGCTTCGGTGATCAGGGGCATCACCAGCAAGCCATTGGCCTTGTTGGCAATTTCAACCGTGTTTGGATAGCGGCTGTACATCTCGGTCAGCGTTGCGGCGACGCGTGCATCAATCGTGGCTGCGTTCGAATTGCCAACGCCGTTGCCGCATGCGGCGGTCAAGGTCAGCCCAGCCATGCCAAAAGCAAAGCCACGACGGCTCAGTCGGGGGGATTGGGAACTGCTCATATGTCCTGTCTCTTGTAAATGTGCCTGATATGTCGGGTGATCCCGATCTTATGTGCAAGAATACGCCGATTGCCCGTGTATGTCACGGGAAAGCTTTGCGCGCCTGCGTATCAATAGGCGAAATATCGCGACAATCCGGGGTTTTAGCCCTGCAGCATCTCTGCAACCTTGGGGGCGAAATAGGTCAGGATACCGTCGCACCCGGCGCGTTTGAAGGCCAGCAAGCTTTCCAGCATGACCTTGTCGCCATCGATCCAGCCGGTCTGCGCCGCCGCCTGAACCATCGCGTATTCGCCCGACACCTGATAGGCATAGGTCGGCGCGCCAAACGTGTCTTTCACCCGGCGGCAGATGTCCAGGTAGGGCATGCCGGGTTTGATCATCACCATGTCCGCGCCCTCGGTCAGGTCGCGTTCTATCAGGCGCAGGGCTTCGTTCGAGTTCGCGGGGTCCATCTGATAGGTTTTCTTGTCACCAGTCAGCGCGCCCGAGGCTCCAACCGCATCGCGGAACGGACCATAAAAGGCGCTGGCGTATTTGGCGGCGTAGCTGAGGATCATCACGTTATAGTGCCCTGCGCCTTCCAGCGCCGAACGCATCGCCCCGATGCGGCCATCCATCATGTCCGACGGGCCAATGATGTCCGCGCCGGCCTCGGCCTGAGCAAGGGTCATCTTGACCAAGGCTTCAACGGTCCGGTCATTCACGATCTCGCCATCGACCACATAGCCGTCATGGCCGTTGATATTGTAAGGGTCCAGCGCCACGTCGGTCATGATCGCGATCTCTGGCGCAGCCGCCTTGATCGCGCGGATTGCGCGGTTCGACAGGTTATCGGGGTTCCAGGCTTCGGCGCAGTCTTCCGTTTTCAGTGCCGGATCGGTGTAAGGAAAGATGCAAATCGCCGGGATTCCAAGGGCCTGAGCCTCAACCGCTGCCTTGGCAATCAGATCGACCGAGCGGCGCATGACGCCGGGCATCGAAGGCACCGGTTCTTCCACACCTTCGCCGTCGCGCACGAAAACCGGCCAGATCAGATCATCCGTGGTCAGCGTATTCTCACGCACCAGCCCCCGGATGGCCTCGGACTGCCGGGCCCGGCGAAAGCGGGTCATGGGGTAGGGGGCGATGGTCGGTTTCATGGCGCGTGCTCCTTGAACATTGCCGCATTGGGTGGCATGAATTCGCCTAGGGCTCAAGGGTACCAATGGACGCGCCGCTGCGATAGAACCCCCTGAGGATTTTGAATAAAGGGCTGGGTTTGGACTGGTACACCTCGATCTTCGAACTCATCGACATGCGCAGCTTTTCGAATCTGTGGTTCTGGATCGTTCTGGCGGTGATGTGGTCCTCGGCCAGCCATTGGGTGATGGGTGTGCCTTACGATCTGGTCGTGCGGGCGCGACGGATCGGCGGACAGGTCGAGCTTGATCTGCTGGACATAGTGCGGATCAATTCCAACCGTTTGCTGTATCTGGTGGAAGTATCGGGCGCAGTCCTTCTGGCACTGGCCTGTTTTGTATTCACCGGATTGGCAACGCTTGGGTTTTATTACGGGGTCGAGTTTGCGCAGGCCCTGTTTTTGCTGATGTTCCCGATGACCATCGTCACGGTTCTGAATGTCGTCTACGCCCGTCGCTTGCGGCAACATGAACTGACGCTGGAAAGGGTGGCAAAAGCCTTGTCTCGGTGTCGGCTTTATACCCAAATCATCGGCATGATCTCGATACTGGTCACTTCCCTCTGGGGCATGTATCAGAACCTCTCGATCGGCGTTCTGGGATAGCGAAATCTGAAAGGCAAGGCGATGAAGGCTCCGAACCACGTGACAGTCGGCGGCGCCCCGGAAGGGTTTGACGCTCAGCTTGTCCTGAACGAGATCGCGCGTTCGGGTGGGCCAGTCTGTCACGTCGCGCGGGATGACAAACGGATGGAGGCGATGCGCGCCGCATTGGCCTTCTTTGCCCCGGACATGCCGGTCTTTGTGTTCCCCGGCTGGGATTGCCTTCCTTACGACCGGGTGTCGCCCAATGCCGATATCGCCGCGGCGCGAGTGGCGACATTGGCGGCTTTGGTGCACCAGATGCCGGATCGGTTCGTGCTGCTGACCACGCTAAACGCCGCGACCCAGCGGGTGCCGGCGCGCGATGTGCTGCGCGAGGCTGCATTCACCGCCCGTGTGAACCATCGCGTGGATGAGGACGCGCTGCGCAAGTTTCTGGTGCGCATGGGGTTCACCCAAAGCCCCACGGTGATGGAGCCGGGCGACTACGCAATCCGGGGTGGCATCATCGACATTTTCCCGCCGGGTGAATCCGGGCCTGTCCGGCTGGACCTGTTCGGCGATGTGCTGGACGGTGCGCGCCGGTTTGATCCAGTGTCCCAACGCACGACTGAGAAGCTGGAGGTGGTTGAACTCGCACCGGTTTCCGAGGTCATTCTGGACGAGGCTGCAATCACCCGTTTCCGCCAGAATTATCGCATCGAATTTGGCGCTGCCGGAACTGATGATCCGCTGTATGAGGCAGTTAGCGCAGGCCGAAAACACCAAGGCGTCGAACACTGGCTGCCATTTTTCCACGAAAAGCTTGAAACGCTGTTCGATTATCTGCCGGATGCGACAATCACGGTTGATGATCAGGTGACACCGGCACGGCTGGCACGTTGGGATACGATTGCGGATCAGTACGAAACCCGTCGTCTGGCGTTGGAAAACCGCTCGCGCATGGATGCGGTCTACAAGCCTACGCCGCCCGGATTGCTGTATATGGATGACGCGGCGTGGGAACAGGCCGTGGGTGACCGGCGGGTGATGCAGTTCAGCCCGCTGCCGCAGGCCAGCGGTCCCGGAGTGATCGATGCGGGCGGGCGGATCGGGCGCAACTTTGCACCCGAGCGGCAGCAGGAAAGCATTAGTCTGTTCGACGCGCTGGCGGGTCACATCACCGACAAGCTGTCCAAGGGTCCGGTCCTGATCGCCTCGTATTCCGAGGGCGCGCGCGAACGTCTGACCGGGTTGATCGAGGATGAAGGCCTGGCCGAAGCCATCCCCGTCACCGACGGCACCCGTGTCGGCAAGCGTGGGCTGCATCTGGCGGTCTGGGCGCTGGAACACGGGTTCGAAACCCCGGATCTGACGGTGATTGCCGAGCAGGACGTGCTGGGCGACCGCCTGATCCGCCAGCCCAAGAAACGTCGTAAGGCCGAGAACTTCCTAACCGAGACCCAATCGCTGTCGCCCGGTGATCTGGTGGTTCATGTCGATCACGGTATTGGCCGTTACATGGGCATGGAGGTGGTCACAGCCGCAGGGGCCGCTCATGAATGCCTGCTACTGGAATATGCCGAACAGTCCAAGCTGTACCTGCCGGTTGAAAACATCGAACTGCTGTCGAAATACGGCCATGACGAAGGGCTGCTGGACCGTCTGGGCGGCGGCGCTTGGCAGGCCAAGAAGGCCAAGCTGAAAGAGCGCATCCGCGAGATGGCGGACAAGCTGATCCGCATCGCGGCTGAACGCGCCCTGCGCAAGGCTCCGGTGATGGATCCGCCCCCCCACGCGTGGGAGGAGTTCAGCGCGCGGTTTCCCTATCAGGAAACCGACGACCAGCTGCGCGCGGTTTCCGAGGTGATGGAGGACATGCATTCCGGCGCGCCGATGGATCGTCTGATCTGCGGCGACGTGGGGTTCGGCAAGACCGAGGTCGCCATGCGCGCCGCCTTTGTTGCCGCCATGTCGGGCGTGCAGGTGGCGGTGGTCGCGCCGACCACCTTGCTGGCCCGTCAGCACGCCGCCAGCTTCAAGGAGCGGTTCCGGGGCTTCCCGCTGGAGGTGCGGCAATTGTCGCGCTTTGTCTCGGCCAAAGAGGCGCAACAGACCCGCGACGGGTTGGCGCGCGGCACGGTGGATATCGTGATCGGCACCCACGCGTTGCTGGCCAAGGGGGTGCGGTTCCAGAATCTCGGCCTGCTGATCATCGACGAAGAGCAGCATTTCGGGGTCGGCCACAAGGAACGACTGAAGCAACTGCGCTCGGACATTCACGTGCTGACCCTGACCGCCACGCCGATCCCTCGGACCTTGCAATTGAGCCTGACAGGCGTGCGCGATCTGTCGATCATCGGCACTCCGCCTATCGACCGTCTGGCCATCCGCACCTATGTCAGCGAGTTCGACGCGGTCACCATCCGCGAGGCGCTGTTGCGCGAACACTATCGCGGCGGGCAGAGCTTTTACGTCGTTCCCCGCATCTCGGACCTGCCCGAAATCGAAGAGTTCCTCAAAGACCAGCTGCCCGAACTGACTTATGTCGTCGCGCATGGTCAGATGGCGGCAGGTGAACTCGACGACCGGATGAACGCGTATTATGACGGCAAATACGACGTGCTGCTGGCGACGACGATTGTCGAAAGCGGGCTGGATATTCCGACTGCGAACACAATGGTTGTGCACCGGGCAGATATGTTCGGTCTGGCGCAGCTCTATCAGATCCGGGGGCGGGTCGGGCGCTCAAAAACCCGCGCCTATGCTTACCTGACCACCAAGCCGCGCCAGAAACTGACCGCGACGGCCGAAAAACGGCTGCGGGTCTTGGGCTCGCTGGACACGCTGGGGGCAGGGTTCACGCTGGCCAGCCAAGACCTCGACATTCGCGGCGCGGGCAACCTGCTGGGCGAGGAACAATCCGGTCAGATGCGCGACGTGGGCTATGAACTCTACCAATCGATGTTGGAAGAGGCGATTGCCAAGATCAAGGCCGGTGAGATGGAGGGGCTGTCGGATGCCGACGACCAGTGGGCCCCGCAGATCAATCTGGGCGTCCCGGTTCTGATCCCCGAGGAGTACGTGCCCGATCTGGACGTGCGTCTTGGCCTCTATCGACGTCTGTCGTCGCTCTCGACCAAGGTCGAGTTGGAAGGCTTTGCCGCCGAACTGATCGACCGCTTCGGCGCTTTGCCCAAAGAGGTCAATACCCTGATGCTGGTGGTGCGCATCAAGGCGATGTGCAAACGGGCGGGGATTGCCAAGCTGGATGGCGGGCCGAAGGGCGCGACGATCCAGTTTCACAATGACAAGTTTGCCTCGCCTCAGGGGCTGGTCGAGTTCATCCAGAATCAGCGCGGCCTTGCCAAGGTCAAGGACAACAAGATCGTCGTGCGCCGCGACTGGAAGAAGGACAGCGACAAGATCAAGGGCGCTTTTGCCATTGCCCGCGATCTGGCCGAAAAGGTTGTGGCCGAGAAGAAAAAGGCCAAAGCCTAGTCCCCGGTCACAAAGGTGCAAAGCTGCCAGTCGCCCGCGTCCGATTTCACAAACGCGGCGCGGTAGCCCACCATGGACCACAGAAAATCGCTGTGCATATAGCCCAAAGTTCCGTCGGTCAGGCGGACCAGTTGGTACTCGGCCCCGTCCTGATATTCGGGCACCAGAACGACCTCGTGGCTAACGAAATCCAGAATGCCGCCGCTGCGCGCCGCGGACCGGCGCAGGGTAACCCGTTCTCCGGTCACGAAATAGGCCAGAAACGGATCCAGCGATGCAGGCAGAGAGATCTGCCATTGATGCGGCATCCAGAACTCGCCCTGATCGTCGAAATAGCCGGGTTGGGACAAGGTGTCTTCCAGCGCCGCCCAATAGGCTTCGCGCAGCGCGTCGGCTTGGTCACGGGAATCCTCGGCCAGTGTTTCGGGGGATACGGTCAGGCTTTGCCGAAACGCCTCGGGGCCACTTTCGGTGCCGTGGCTGATATAGATGTCCGGACAGGCGGCGGCGATCACAGCCTCGGTGTCGCGGGCGGCGACCTTGGCCAGCAGGTCCTCTCGAAACGCCACAAGTGACGGGTCATTACCCGCCTGATCCACGGGGGTGAAGCTTTGGCGGTCCGCCCAAACCGGCCCACAAATCAGGACGGCCAGCGCAAATTTCAGTGATTTCATTCGGCAGCTCTCATCGCGGCTTGGGCGCAGAAACAGGATGCGCCGACGGCACCGTCGGCCCGCGCCAGCGCAAGGTCAAGCCGTTGTTTGATCTGTTTGATCTCAACCGTCTCGCCACGTGCTTTCAGGCAGTCATGCAGGCCCTTCAGGCTCCAGACATTGTCCGGGTGGATCGAGGCGCGGCTGAGGTCGCCGCCCAGACCCAAATCCTCGCGATAAACCGCTTCGGCCTCGGCTACATGGCCCTGTTCGAACAGCAAGGCCCCAAGGGCGTGGCGCGTGGGCTGCATCCAGCCCCACGGCTCATCGTAGGGCAGGGTGTCGTCCAACTCGACCGAGCGGCGCAGATGGGCGAAGGCGATCTCGAAATTGCCTTTGCGGTACTCAATCTCGCCGCGCAGCATCTCGGTTGCGACCTCCAGCAGATCGATGACGCGGTTGTTGTGCAGCCGCCGCGCCTCGGGCACGCAGGCTTTGGCGCTGAGGAACAGCTGTTCCTCGGCCTCGGCCTGCGCCACATCGCCGGTTGCGGCATGGGCAATCGCGCGGGCGTAATGGGTGGTTGCCGTCAGCGTGCGGAACAGGTCGGGGTCTTCGGGCAGGTCCAGTGCCTTGGCCTCGTCCCAGCGGCCAAAGCGGATCAGGATATGAGGGCCCATCGACATGTAGCTTTCGAAGAAATCCGCCATGGGCGGGCTTTCAACGCGCAGCATTTCTTCGGGCGTGGTGTCCCAAAGCCCCTGATTGGCGCGCAGTGCGGGCTCCATCTGGCCCAGAAACAGCGCGCCATAGATGGTGAAGTGATAGTTGTGCTGGCGATAGCCGGTATAGATGTTGAACGCGCCCTCGCGCTCATAATACTTCAGATCAGCGACCGAGGCCTTTTCGTTCCAGTGCACCACGTTCTGATAGTGGCCGCAAAGCACATCGATATGGGTCGGCATATGCACAAGATGCCCGGCATCGGGGACGAGGGTACGTAGCACGTCGCCTGCTTTCAGCGCTTTTTCTGGGGTCGGCGACATTTCCATCAGGTGAACATAAAGGTGCAGCAGGCCGGGATGAGACATGGCGGCGGGGTCATTCTCCATCGCCCATTCCAGCACCTCTTGCGCCTCAAGCGTGGCGGCCCCGTCGGCGGGTTTCCCGGTGCTCAGGTCCCACATTTTCCAAGGGGTCAGGTTCAGCAGGGATTCGACATAGATTGTGCGCAGGTCCAGATGTCCGGGCTGGGCAGCGAAGGCTGCGCGCATGGCATCGGCAAAGTCGAAATCCCATCGATGCATATCCTCGACCGGGTCCCGTTGCGGATAGCGCGCAGGCAGGGCGTTGATCAGCGCCTTTTCGACATCGGTACATGTGTCCGTCAGCGCCAGCGCCTTCTGCGCGGCGTCATAGGCTATTCCAAGGGCCTTTTGCCGCCCCCTGTCGTCCTGCAATTCCCATGGCAGGTTGTAGTTCGGACCGGCGGCATAAGCGATGCCCCAATGGGCCATGGCGCAGGCCGGGTCATGCTCAACCGCTTTCTGGAAACAGACCACAGCCTCACCGTGGTTATAGCCATAGGTCCAGGCCAGACCCCGGTCGAACCAAAGCTGGGCCTCGGCCGATGATGTGGTGACGGGGCAGGAATAGGTGCCCAAATCATAATCATAGCTCATCAAATAACCTCCCCCGGAATGTCGAGGGCAGGTTAGCGCGAATTATGGCGTCTGCACAGGGTCAGGCGGGCAGGCGGTTTTCGATCCGGCCCATGTGAACCATCAGCCCAAAGGCGATGATGCACATGGTCAGGATGCCCGTTGTCAACGGCGTGATCGAGCCATCGAACAGCAGCCCAACCGGCGCCGCGATCCCAGCGGCCAGCACCGTGGCAACCGATCCGATGACTGATGCGGCCATGCCTGCAATATGTCCCATCGGCTCCATCGCGATAGCGTTGAGATTGCCCAAAGTGACACCGGCCATGAAGAAAATCGTGGTCTGCCACACCACAAACAGCGCGAATGAGGCGTTGGGCGACATTGGCATTGCGCTCAGCGTAATCACCACGGTGGTGATCAGGATCTGGCCCCCCAGCGCCCAAGTCACCATGCGGCGCATCCCAACCCGCACCACGAGAGCCGCGTTCAGTAGACTGGCCGAACCCGAGATCAGGGCCACAAACCCAAACCAGAACGGAAAGCTATCCGCGCGGTCATGCACCACGTCATAGACGGGCTGCACCATGGTCAGCATGGTGAACAGGATGCCCATGCACAGGGTCTGAACCATGATCGACAGGCGCACCGTGGGATGGGCAAACATCTCTTTCGTGGCGGCAACCATCAGTGGCAACCGGAAGGGGCGGCGGTTTTCCACTGGCAGAGACTCGGGCAGGCGGGTGCCCATCCATGTGACTGTAATCAGGGCAAACAGGATGAACGAGACAAAGATGCCGCGCCATCCAAACAGGGCGATCACGCCCGCGCCCATCATCGGGGCGGCTGCGGGCACCAGCGTAAAGATCATCATCGCAATCGAGATGATCCGCGCCATGATGCGCCCGGAATAAAGGTCGCGAATAATCGCCATCGCCACAACGCGCGGACCCGCCGCGCCAAGGCCCTGAACCACACGGGCCGCCAGAACCAGTTCCAGCGAGGAACTGGCCCATGCCACGACCGAAGCCACGATATACAGCACCACGCCGCCGTAGATGACCGGCTTGCGCCCAAAGGCATCCGACAAAGGGCCGGTGAAAAACGTCCCAATCCCCATGCCCAGCACAAAGGATGTCAGGATCAGCTGCGCGCGGTTGATGTCATCGGGGCTGAGCTGCGCGCCGATCTCGGGCAGGGCGGGCAGCATCGAGTCGATTGAAAAGGCGATGGTCGAGAACATCATTGCAATCAGCGCAATGAATTCCCCTCGGGACATGCGATTGGCCATGGGCACTCCTTACCTGTTCGCGCTATCACGACAGATCAGGTTGCGCCAGACCGGAAATTTGCACAGACCTATGTGCTATTCTGCAGAGGAAGCCTCAAGTTGAGACATGATCTCGGCAATCACTTTTTCCCACATTTCAGGGGGTTGCGCGCCCGGAACGGCGTGTTGATTGGCAACGATATAGGTGGGCACCGAATTCACACCCATTTCGCGCGAATGGGTGTCGCGCTTGCGAATATCCTCGCGATCGGCGTCTGATTTGAGAAGTTTCATGACCACGGCGGCGTCCATACCCGCGCTGTCAGCGATGTCGGACAGAACCTCGGGGTCGCCAATGTCGCGCGCCTGAACGAAATAGGCGTCGAACAACGCATCGACGACGGCGTTCTGTTTGCCCTCGATCCCGGCCCAGTGGATCAGGCGGTGGGCGTCCAGCGTGTTGGGGGTGCGCTTCATCCCTTCGAAATCAATCGTCAGACCGGCGTTTTCGGCATGTTCGACCACAGGCGCATAGGCGCGCACCGCGCCTTCTTTGCTGCCGAACTTACGCTCAAGGTATTCGCGCCGATCCATGCCTTCATCCGGCATCTCGGGGTTCAGTTGGAACGGATGCCATTCGATGACAAAGGGATGATCCGGGACCTTGGCTAGCGCCTTGTCCAGATGGGTCTTGCCGATATAGCACCACGGACAGATCGGGTCGGACAGGATATCAAGCTTGACGGTCTGGGTCATTCGGAGGTCGCCTTGAAATAGGCCGGCAATGCGCGGCGCAGGAGTTTGCCGTTGCCGCCGGTCGGCAACTCGGGAAGGTGAACAAAGGCGCGCGGTTGTTTGTAGCGCGCCAGATTGGCTTGGACATAGGCGCGCAGGGCCGCGTCGTCCAGTCTTTGGGGGCCTGTGTAGAAGGCGGCGATCACAAATGTGTCTGGTTTGACCTCAACCGCAGCCGCGCCGACCTGGGTGATGCCGGGATAGTGGGACAGCGCCGATTCAACCTCGACCGGCGAGACGCGATAGCCGCCTGCGTTCATCATGTCGTCGTCGCGGCCCAGATAGGTAATCTGCCCATCCACGGCCATCGCCCCCTGATCGCCGGTCAGGAACCAATCGCCTTGCATGCGGGCAGCGACTTCATCCGGGGCGTTCAGATAGGTCAGCATCAGGCCCGGGTCCGAGCGATGGATGGCAATAGTGCCGTCCTGTCCCTGAGGGACTGGCCCGTCCGGTCCAAGGATCGCCAC
Source organism: Ruegeria sp. N4 (assembly GCF_056531425.1). Lineage (NCBI taxonomy): Bacteria > Pseudomonadati > Pseudomonadota > Alphaproteobacteria > Rhodobacterales > Roseobacteraceae > Ruegeria > Ruegeria sp. N4. The sequence goes on along the minus strand of NZ_JBQFLT010000001.1, from coordinate 574,496 downwards.
GCGGCGGCCCGGCTGAGGTTGTCCAAGCGCCTCGCCGCGTGGCGGATGCGCCGGGCTGGACGAGATGAAGGTCGAGCATTCGGACATGCCATAGGCTTCATACAGCTCGGTCCCGGTGGTCGTTTGCCACTGCGCGTGCAATGACCGCGACAGCTTTTCGCCAGCGCAAAGCCCGTGGCGAAGGTCAGGCAGATCGATTTTGCCGGCTGCTCGCAGCATCTTGCGAACCACGCCCGGAGCGGCCGCAAAAATCGTTGCGCGGCTGTGGCGCAGAAGCTGGGGCAGTGCTGAGATGTCGGTGCCCGGCTCGGGGATCAGGGCGGTCGCGCCAATTGTCCACGGGTCCATCAGGCCGGTGCCCAGCGTGTAGGTCCAGTTGAAGGCCCCGGCATGGCACAGGCGGTCGTCCTGCGTCAGCCCGTACCAGCCGTCCACCATCATCTGCCGCGCCCAGATCGCCCGATGCGCATGGGCCACAGCGCGCGGCTTGCCCGAGGTGCCCGAGGTGTAGACCACATAGGCCAGTCGCTGGGGATCGCCCAGATCGAACGCGGCGGGGGGCAGGTCGCGCATGGCGGTCAGCGCAGGCAGGTCGATCTGATGCGGATGCGGGGCGCAAGCCACGGACGGGTCTCGCAGGATGGCGGCGGGGCTCAGATCGGCGATCATGCGGGCCGTTTCCGGTTCGGTCAGTTGCGACGATGTTGGGACCGGTACGATCCCAACGGCAATCGCCCCTAGATAGGCGATAGGGAAATCCACCGTATTTCCCAAGCGCATCAGTGCAATGTCACCGGGTTTCAACCCGGCCTGCAATAACCCGGTGCCCGTGCCCAGAATGGCGCGCTTCAGTCGGCTGTAGCTCCAGTCATCCGTTCCGTTCTGGCCGAGGACGGACAGGGCGGTTTTATCAGGAAACTGATCCGCCTTACGCAAAACATGTGCGGCCAGATTGAACGGTTCAGGGCAGGGGGCGGGCGGCCCCTGATCAAAGATCGACAACATGCTGTCTGGCTAGCGCGGCGCTTGTCGCGTTGCAAGCACGGCTGGCTGGTTCTATAGAAAGGCCATGAGCGACCAAGATCCCAAATCCCTAATCCGCATCGCCCGCGAGTCTGGCGTCGAGACTGAACTCGAGCCGCTGGATCTTGGCGCGCGGGTGCGCGAGCTGCGCAAGGCGCGCAACTGGACGCTGGAACAGGCGGCAACACAGGCGGGGCTGGCGCGCTCAACGCTTAGTAAAATTGAAAACGGGCAGATGTCGCCCACCTATGATGCGTTGAAGAAACTGGCCACCGGGTTGGAAATTTCGGTTCCGCAGCTTTTCACCCCGCCGCAGCGAGATCAGGTGATCGGGCGGATGGCCGTCACGCGTATGGGCGACGGAACCGCGCATGCCACGGTGACATACGAGCACGAATTGCTGGCCGAGACGTTGACCAAGAAGCAGATGCTGCCCTACCGCGCGCGCGTGCGGGCGCGGTCAATGGATGAGTTCGACGGCTGGGTGCGCCATGACGGGGAAGAGTTTCTATACGTGCTGACCGGCGTTGTTCGCCTGTATACCGAGTTCTACGAACCCGTTGAAATGCGCCGCGGGGACAGCGCCTATTACGATGGCAGCATGGGGCATAACGTGGTGTCTGTCAGTGACGAGGACGCAACGATCCTGTGGGTGACGTCACTTAACTAGATGAGCGTGGGACAGTTCGTGGTTCAGGCGTTCCGTGAACAGAAAATCCTCGACCTCTTCCCGGGCTTCGTTCACGGTCAGATGATGACGCTCGGCCAGGTAGGCCTCGAACTGTTCACGGTTGTTCCACACGCGATCCATGTCCTGATCCCTCAGGTTTGGAAATCGTCGTTTGGCACGGGCATAGGTCGCGCCTAGGTCCTGCGTCAGATCTGTCCAGTTCAACATGTGCGAGCTTCCCTTGGTTTGCTTAGGACTGCTCTCCCCCACAGACAGCGTACGTATGTGTTGGCGTGACCTCGGACATGACAAAATGTCGCAGCCTGATTTGGGGTGGTGCCGAACAAAAATGCCCGCTGCGGACATCCCGCAACGGGCGATCGGACCTGCAGTTCAGTGTGAGTGGCGGCTGGTCCGTTTGTTCTGTGTCAGGACCTGAGCGACACGCGATAGGTGTCCGTAAAATAACAATTAAATCGCAGTGTTGATCTGATCTGTCTAACTACAAGGTATATCGGTAAATTGCGCATAGTAAAGCGTTTTGAGGTGTCAATTTGATCTTTCGCTAAGATTTGTTGGTTGCGCGGAATATAGCCGAGGGCTTCGCGCAACATACCAGATTTGGGGGTTGGTCCCGCATGTGCCAATTTTTGCCGAACCCGGTCAATTGATCGCCGGATTGAACAGCCGGGGATTGATCTGCACCCGACATCCTTGGGTCAGTTGGCTGTCAGCAAAAGGATCACGCCGGACCGTTACTCTTCGTACCACCAGACTTCGGGCATGTACTGAGGGCCGTCGCCATAGATCGGAAGCGTCTCGGGGAACTTCAGCGCACTGACATGCGCGATGCGGCCGACATCAAAGCTCCAGATCGGGATCACATAGCGACCGGCGGTCAGAACTCGATCCAGCGCACGGGTGGCGGCGACGAAATCCTCCCGCGACTCCGAGGCCAGCATCGCGTCGATCATCCCGTCCACGGCGGGTGAGGCGACGCCCATCAGGTTGCGCGTGCCCGGCGTATCGGCGTTTTCGCTGCCCCAATACAGGCGCTGCTCGTTCCCCGGTGACAGGGACAAGGCGCGGCGGAACGGGGTCACGTCGAAATCCAACTCGGACGTGCGACCGGTGTACTGTGCGCTGTCGACCTGTTCTGTCATGACCTGAATGCCCAAACGTTCCAACGCGCGGGCATAGATTTCGACGGCGGTTTCCATCTCGGCGTCGCCCTGTTGCAGCAAAACGGTCATGCGGAATGCCTCGCCGTTCTGGTTTTGCAACACTCCGCCCTGAATGGTCCATCCCGCCTCGGCCAGCAGCTTTGTCGCTTTGCGGATATTCGCGCGGTTGCGGGCTGAGCCATCCCCTTGGGGCAGCGCATAACCTTCCAGGGTGCCGGGGGTCAGGTCCGAGGCAAAAGGCTCCAGCAGTTCTTTGACCTTGCCGGTTGCCGGGCCGGGCTGCATCGCCAGATCCGAGCCCGAGAAATACGAGGTGATCCGGGGCTGAGCGCCACCGGTGATTGTGTCGTTGATGAATTCGAAGTTGAATGCCAGCGTCAGCGCCTCGCGCACGCGCCAGTCATCAAAGGGCGCTTTGCGGGTGTTCATGACAAACCCGGTCATGCCCGAGGGCTTGCCGTGCGGGATCTCGGTCTTGATCACATCGCCGCGCTGGATGGCGGGGAAGTTGTACTGGGTGGCCCATTTGTCGGCATTGAACTCGCGGACGGCGGATAGTTCCCCGGCTTTGAACGCTTCGAACAGCACGGTTGCGTCGCCATAGAATTCGATCCGCATGTCATCCAGGTTCATCGTGCCCCGGCGGAACGGGACGTCGTTGCCCCAGTAATCGGGGTTCCGCTTCAGGTTGACGTATCGCCCTGCCTCATAGTCGTCGATTACATAGGGGCCGCTGCCGATTGGCACATCATGCAGTTGGGCGTCGGCAAAGCTGCGACCTTCCCACTGCGCCTTTTGCAGGATCGGACGCAGACCGGCGATCAGAGCTAATTCCCGATCCGGTTCGTTATAGGTGATCCGGACGGAACGCGGGCCGGTCTGTTCGATGCTGTCGATTTTGCCCCACAGACCGCGATAACGCAGATGCCCCTCGGTCCCGAGGGTCTGGTAGGACCAGATCACATCTTCGACAGTTACCGGGCTTCCGTCTGAAAATTCAGCCTCTTCCCGCAGTGTAAATTCGACCCAGGACCGGTCTGGTGCAGTCTCAACTGATTCGGCTAACAGCCCGTAAAGAGTGAAAGGTTCGTCCCAGGACCGGCCCATCAGGCTCTCATGCGTCCAAAATCTAAGCTGCCAGGGTGAGGTGCCTTTTTGCACAAACGGGTTCAAGCTGTTAAAGCCGCCCGTGTTCCCAAAAACGACCCTGCCACCTTTCGGCGCATCCGGATTGGCGTAGGGCAGCGACACAAAATCCGGTGGTAGGGCCGGGTCGCCATACATAGCTATGCCATGGGCCGAATCTGCATGGGCGAAAGAGGTCGCCAAAATGCAGGCGATTCCCGCTGCGAATGGACGAAGAGGGCTTAGGAAATCCGGGCGCATTTTGGAAACAATCCTGCTCTGGCCTTATTTTGTTGGGGATCACCGTACCGATGATTTTTCTTATTTTCAAACTTTTAGCTTGGATGAAGGCACAGAATTGCTTATAAAGGTCTCACTGCTCGATAGGTTTCTTGCCTGTATGAAACCTGCCTCAATAACTTAACGCCCGCTTCGTGCGGGCGTTTTTTTTGGTCGGTTCGCGCGGTCTTACCGCGGTATTTTAGCGGCGTCTTTCCCCGTTTTCTTTGCAGGTGCAGCATGGCATGCTGTGCCCAATCTGATGCTAAGGGAGAACGGTCATGAGCCTGTCGGGCAAAACAGCAATCATTACAGGATCAAACTCGGGGATCGGGCTGGGCGTCGCGCGCGAACTGGCCAAGGCCGGGGCGGATGTGGTTCTGAACTCGTTCACCGACCGGGATGAGGATCACGCCTTGGCCGCCGAGATTGCCAAGCAGACCGGCACCAATGCGCGCTACATCAAGGCGGACATGTCGAAGGGTGACGAATGCCGGGCGCTGATCGAACAGGCCGGGACCTGCGATATTCTCGTGAACAACGCGGGTATTCAGCATGTGTCGCCAATCGATCAGTTTCCGGTCGAGAAATGGGACGCGATTATTGCAATCAACATGAACTCGGCCTTTCACACCACGGCGGCGGCCTTGCCAATGATGCGCGCAGTGGGCTGGGGGCGGGTCGTCAATATCGCCTCGGCGCACGGGCTGACGGCCTCGCCCTTCAAGGCGGCTTATGTTGCGGCCAAGCATGGGGTTGTCGGGATGACCAAAACCGTAGCGCTGGAAACCGCGCAAGAGCCGATCACCTGCAATGCGATCTGTCCCGGTTACGTGCTGACACCGCTGGTCGAGGCGCAGATTCCCGACACGATGAAGGAATACAACATGAGCCGCGAGGATGTGGTGAAGAACATTCTGCTGGAGCGGCAGCCGTCGAAAGAGTTCGCAACGGTTGAGCAATTGGGCGGAACCGTGCAGTTCCTGTGCTCGGACGCGGCGGCGCAGATCACCGGCACGACGATCTCGGTCGATGGGGGCTGGACGGCTTTGTGAGTTTTCATGGGGGCTCTGCCCCCATACCCCCGAGGTATTTTTGAACAGAAGAAGGGGCGGGGTCTTGAAACAGATCAACCTGGCATTGCAGGGCGGTGGGGCGCATGGGGCGTTTACCTGGGGGGTGCTCGACCGGTTTCTGGATGAGGAAGATATTGAGGTTGCGGCGATCACCGGAACCTCGGCGGGGGCGCTGAACGGGGCGGCGTTCAAATCCGGCATGGTGCATTCGGGCCGAGACGGCGCGCGGGCGCGGTTGGATGAGCTTTGGAAGCGGATGGGGGCCGTGGGCGATATGCGGCTGGCCAACTGGTTTCGCGGGTTAGAGCCTGCGAGCATTGCGCAGGCCATGGAGTACTCGCTGCCGTATTCCATTGGCGATGCGTGGTCGCGGATGGTGTCGCCCTATGCCTACGGGCCGTTCTATACGAACCCGCTGGAACCCGTTGTGGACCGGTTCAATTTCAAGGAAATCTGCGCCGATCAGGGGCCGCGCCTGTTTGTCTGCGCAACCTGCGTGCGCAGCGGCAAGATCCGGGTGTTCACCGGGGAGGAGATTTCGACCGATGCGATCCTCGCCTCGGCCTGTTTGCCGACGCTGTTCAAGGCGGTTGAGATTTACGACCCCGAGACGGAGCGGACCGAAGCCTATTGGGATGGGGGCTATACCGGCAACCCGGCCTTGTACCCGTTGTTTGGCGATGATTTGCCGGATGATGTGGTGATCGTGAATATCAACCCGCTGGAGCGCGATGAACTGCCGGTGACGCCGCAGCAGATTCAGAACCGGATTAATGAGATCAGCTTTAACTCATCCCTGTTCCGCGAGTTGCGGGCGATCAATTTCGTTCAGCGATTGCTGGAAGAGGGCAAGCTGAAGGCCGGAGAGATGAGCCGCGTTCTGGTGCATATGATTGCGGATAACGAACTGATGAACAGCCTGTCGGTTGCCACCAAGACGGTGCCCAACCCGGTGATCCTGCATAAGCTGAAACAAGCTGGTCGTGACGCCGCAGACGGGTTCTTAAAGCGCCACAAATCGGACTTGGGCCAGAACAGTACGGTTGATCTGCCCGCGATGTTCGGCTGATCACTCGGGCGGCTGGGTCGGGTCTTTTTCGTTGGGATAGACCAGACCGGCCGAGATCACCAGTTTCGCGGCGTCTTCGATGCTCATGTCCAGCAGGATGACGTCTTCGGCTGGAAAGAACAGCAAAAAGCCCGAGGTCGGGTTGGGTGTGGTCGGGATAAACACGCTCAGCAGATCGCCGCCGGTTTCCGCGCGGGTGCTGACCTCTCCCTTCGCGGTCGTCGATACGAAGCCGATGGCCCAGATGCCACGGCGCGGATATTGCACCAGGCAGGCTTTTTCAAAGGACCGCTCGGTCTGGGCAAAGACCGTTTCCGAGATCTGTTTGATGCCGGAATAGATCGACCGCACGATGGGCATCCGGTTCACCAGACTTTCGGTGAACGAGATGAAGGACCGGCCCAGAATACCCTTGGCCACCCAGCCGACCAGTACGGTGAACACCAGGAAGATGATAACGCCGACGCCGCGCAGGTTGATGCCCACATATTGTTCGGGCCGGAATTGCTGTGGCACCAGCGGCAGAACGGCGCTGTCGATCCAGCCGACAACGGACCAGATCAGCCACACGGTCAACCAGACCGGAGCAATGACGACGATCCCTGTCAGGAACGACGCGCGCAGGCGCGAAAACAGGCCGGGGCGGCGGTGGGGTTCTTCGTCAAACGGTGTATTCATTACAGGTCCGGGTGATTTGCGGAATTAGTTAAGCAGTCCAACGCGCCCGTGCAATAGGGCGGAGTTACACACCGTTTGCCAACGCTTTAGCGATGTTCGCCGCCAAACGGGCGTTGTTGCGGACCAATGCGATATTGGCGGTTAGCGAGCGGCCCTGGGTCTTTTCAAAGATCCGTTGCAGCAGATACGGCGTCACGGCTTTGCCGGTGATCCGGTGGGTTTCGGCATCGCCTTGCGCGGCGGCGATGATCGGGGCCAGCTCGTCGGCCGGGATCTGGTCGGCTGCGGGGATCGGGTTGGCGACCAGTTGGCCACCGGGCAGCCCCAGCGCGCGGCGGGTGGCGTGGGCTTTGGCGATGGCCTCGGCACTGTCCATTCGCAGGGGCGCAGCGTAGGGGGATTTCGCAGACCAGAAGGCGGGGAATTCGTCCTGCCCATAGGCGATCACCGGGACGCCCAGAGTTTCCAGAACTTCCAGCGTTTTGGCCAGATCTAGAATGGCCTTGGCCCCTGCAGCCACCACTGTAACCGGCGTTTGGCCAAGCTCGTGCAAATCGGCGGAAATGTCGAACGAGGTTTCGGCACCCTGATGCACGCCGCCAATGCCACCGGTGGCAAACACCTCGATCCCCGCATATTGTGCGGCGATCATGGTGGCGGCGACTGTGGTGGCCCCGGTGCCCCCGGTTGCGATACAGGCGGCCATATCCGCGCGTGAGAGTTTGGCGACGCCCTGCGCCTGACCCAAAGATTGCAACTGATCGGGTTCCAGTCCGACATGCAGCACGCCTTCGATCACCGCCATGGTGGCCGGAACGGCCCCGGCGTCGCGGATGTCCTTTTCCACCTGGGCTGCGACCTCGACATTCTGCGGATAGGGCATGCCATGGGTGATGATGGTGCTTTCCAGCGCCACGATGGGCTGGCCTGCGTCTTTGGCGGCGCGGACCTCGGCTGAGTAGTGGATGTTGATCACAGGGGAGTTTCTCCGGAAACGTAAGTTGCGGCGGCGTTCAGCGCGCGGGTCAGGGCCGTCTGTTCGTCGGCACCGCCCGCTTCTGAGGCGATATGGGCGGCCATGAAGGTGTCACCTGCGCCAGTGACGCGGGTTACCAGAACCGAGGGCGGGGTTTGGGTCAGAACACCCGACGACGAGCCGACGGTGGCCGAGTTGCCCCCGTCTGTCACCAGCACGCGCAGCGCGCCCCGGTCCAGAAGGCCCTTGGCGGCGGATTCGGAATCGGCAAACTCGCGCTGGCAGAGCAGACCGGCCTCTTCCAGATTGACATACAGCGTCGCGCGGGCGTGTTTCAGGAAGGGCAGCAGGCGCTCGGCCTTGCCGGGCGAGGCGGGGGCGACCCTCAGGTCGGCTTTGCCAAAGGCCGGGCTTTGCGCGATCTCTTCCAGCAGGTTCAGCGTCAGGTTGCCGTCCAGCGCAATCGGGCCTTCGAAGGGGGTGTTTTCGTATCCCAGCGGACCATGCATCAGGGGGCGCAGGATCTTGGCCCCTGCAGCCTCAAGCGAGTGTGCATCGGCAATGGCGGCGATCAACCCGTTGGCCCCTTCGACGGCCATATAGCGGTCGGTGGGCAGGTCCTGCGAGCGATAGATATGTTCAGTCACCATTCCCAGCCGTGCGCAGGAATTGACCAACTCGTCCCCCTCGGGGTCGCGGCCAATGGCGGTCAGCAGGGTCGGGGTCATGCCAAAGCGCACCAGCGTCATGGCGATGTTCATGGCAACGCCACCGGGCAGGCGGGTGATCCGGCCCGGCACGTCCGATCCCTGCCGCATGGCGCTGGCCGACCGCCCGATCACGTCCCACAGGACCGAACCGATACACAGGATGTCGCTGTTCTGAGTCATGCCGCTGTCATGCCGCAGCACCGGGGGCCTTGCAAGTCCGAACGTTAACGCCAACACAGATAAACCGCCTGTGCTGTGCGTTCAGGCTTGCGATCTGATGCGTTCGGCGGGAAACTCGGCCCGGTATGATTTGTGATTTGATTTCTATTGCAGAGCGTTGCGCATGAGCGGCTTTTTCCGCCTGATGATGGGTCTGATGCTGTTGGCGATGCCCGTCCAAGCCCAGACCCCGCCGACGACGATTGTCGAGTTCTGGACCAAGGCAGACAGCCTGTTTCTTGAAATCACCCTGAACGCCGAGATGTTTCTGGCGGGGATTGATCCTGAAACCCATCCTGACCTGACCGACAATGCTGGCTACCGGGCGCTACGCCAAAGGGTCTCGTCCGAGTTGGAGCCCGAGGTCCGCGCGTTTGTCACCGACTGGAAGGCGCGCTTGCAGGTTGAGGCCGGTGGCCCGGTCGTTCTGGCCTATGAAGGGGTGCGCATTCCCGTTGTCGGCGATACCGCCAACCCCCGGGTTTCAAGGCTGTTGCTGACAGCGCCCTTGCCGAATGGGGCGTCCAATTTGCGCCTGACATGGCCTGCGGGTCATGGGCCGGTTGTTTTGAAACAGCAACAGGTGGCCGCCCCTTACACCGGTTATCTCATGGCCGGAGAATCCAGTCCTTCGATCCCATTGCAAGGCGGCGCGGCCCTCAGCCCTGAACAGGCGGTGCAGGTGTTCTTCCCCAAAGGGTTTTCGCGTATCGTGCCCAACGGTTTGCAAGAGATCGCGCTGGTTCTGGCCTTGGTTTTTCTGTCCCTGACACTGCGCGCAGTAATCGCCCAGATGGTGTTCCTGTCGATCGGATTGGTCTTCGGACTGGCGCTTTCGGTTTACGGAGCGTTGGGGCTGTCACCATTTGTAGCCTCTATCGCCCTCACATCCGCCATCGTCATTCTGGGGCTCTGGAACCTGATCCTGAGGCGTCTTCACGTCTTTCGATTACTGGCGGTTTTTGCTGCCGGTTTGCTTCTGGGCAACGTGCTCAGCGCCTCCGTGATCGCGATTGGCGTGCCGCCCGATCACCTGCCACCCGCCATCCTGGGATTTGCCGGGGGTGCGGTGGCTGCACTCAGCGCGGTTGCGGCGGCAGGCTATGCCGGTGCTGCCCTGATCTCTGGCGGGTCGCATCGGATGCGAGGCCGGGTATCGGTTCTGGCCTCGATCCTGATTGCGGGTGTCGGGGTCTATTGGATGGTCACGCCGTGGATGCTTAGCTAGGCATGTGGGCCAATAGCGCGTTCAGCGCGGCCAACGGATCCTCGGCTGACCAGATTTCATCGCCGATGCCGAAGAAATCGGTGCAGGGCGACAGGTCGCGGATCAGGTCGGGGGTCAGGCCGCCCTCGGCCACAACGGGAACTTCGATCATCTCGGACCACCACTGGAACAGGTCCCTTTCAGCCAGCGTACCATCGCCCAACGACGACGTGCCGACCGGGCCAAAGGCGACGTAATCGACGCCAGCCTCGCCAGCGGTCATTCCGTCATGGCTGGACGCCCCGCAGAAACTGCCGAGAATCGCGTCCGCGCCCAGTTCCTTGCGGGCCGCACGCACGGACCGGGCGGCATCATCCAGATGTACCCCGTCCAGCCCCAGCCGTTGCGCCAGCAGCACGTGGTTCGAGATTACGATGGCCACGTCGCGCGCATGGGCCACCTCGCGGCAGGCATCGGCAGCGCGGGCGATGGTGTCCTCGTCATTGCCGGCCAGCGCCAGACGAATGCACGCGATCTCGGCCCCGTCCAGCACCCGCGCCAACTGGTCCGGATAGGTGCTGAGCGTGATGGTCGGCGGTGTGATCAGATAAATCTGCGGCTGCTCGGGGGTGTCCATTGGCGCGTCCTTCGCTTTCAGTCTTTGGCGCGGTTTAGCGGATTGCGGCGGGGAAGCAAACTTTTAAGCCTGCCGAGCGGGTATTTGGGAACAGAAGAAGAGGATCGGGTTGCTCTGTCAAAGCTGGCGGATTAGAGCGGGCGGAGTTTTTCGGAGACAGCCATGCCCAGCGATACATCCCAGCCTTCCTTTGTGCTTGTGCGCCCGCAGATGGGTGAAAACATCGGTGCCGCCGCGCGGGCGATGTGGAATTTCGGGCTGGACCGGATGCGGATCGTGGCCCCTCGGGACGGGTGGCCGAACCCCAAGGCGGTGGCGATGTCCAGCGGGGCGGGGCGGCTGCTGGACGAGGCGCAGCTGTTCGATGATCTGGCAGGCGCGCTGGCCGACAGTACATTCGTATTCGCCACCACGGCGCGGCAGCGCGGGTTGACCAAACCGGTCTACAGCCCGGAACGCGCCATGCAGATCGCGGCCCAGAAGGTGGCGGCCGGTGAAAAGGTCGCCGTTTTGTTCGGACCCGAACGGGCAGGGCTTGAGAATGAAGATATCGCCAAAGCCAACGCCATCATCTCGGTCCCAGTGAACCCGGAATATGCCTCGCTGAACCTTGGGCAATGTGTCTTGCTGACCGCTTATGAGTGGATGCGCCAGACCGGCGATGTGGTGCATGAAGCCACCGATCTGGGCAAGGGCGACTGGGCCACCGGCATCGAGGTCGAGAAACTGGTCGAGCATTATGAGGATCGGCTGGAAGAGGCCGGGTTCTTCTATCCGCCCGAAAAGGCCGACGGCATGAAGACCAACCTGCGCAACCTGTGGTCGCGGATGCGCATGACACGGGCCGATGTGCAGATGTTGCATGGGATCATGCGGCAGATGGTCCGCTGGAAAGATAAGGGCTGAGGCTGGACCTCGCCCGTCAGTGGCCCTAGCTTGCGACGAAATCCAGGACACATGAGGACAGCATGAGCGCCAAGCGCAGCATCTTCGAAGACGTCTCAGACAGCGAAAAACAACAAGCCGTTCAACCCGGTATGATCGACAAGGGACGCGGCGGCGCGCGCAAGGCGATCCGCGCCTGGCTGATGATCCTGTTCGCCTTGGTCGTTGTGATGATCGCCGTGGGCGGGTTGACCCGTCTCACTGATAGCGGGTTATCGATCACCGAATGGCGTCCGATCACCGGGGCGATCCCGCCGATGACCGAGGCCGACTGGCAGGCGGAATTCGACAAATACAAGCAGATCGACCAATGGCGCATCCAGAACCAGTGGATGGAGCTGAGCGATTTTCAGTTCATCTATTGGTGGGAATGGGGCCATCGCCAGTTGGGTCGCCTGATTGGTCTGGTCTGGGCGCTTGGTTTCTTCGGCTTCCTTGTCGCCCGCAAAATCCCGACCGGCTGGACCGGCAAGTTGCTGATCCCCGGCGCTTTGGGTGGTGTTCAGGGCGCGGTCGGCTGGTGGATGGTCGCCTCGGGCGTCACGCAAGGCGAGGGGATGACCGCCGTCGCCAGCTATCGCCTTGCAGTGCATCTGGGACTGGCCTTTGTGATCCTGGGATTCTTGGCCTGGTACATCTTTGAACTCGGGCGCGAGGAACGCGACCTGATGCAGGCCCGCCGCGCGAAAGAGGCGAAACTGTTCTCGCTGTCGACCGGCCTGCTGCATTTCACCTTTTTGCAAATACTCATTGGCGCGCTGGTCGCCGGGATCGATGCCGGGCGGTCTTTCACCGATTGGCCGCTGATCGGCGGGCAGCTTCTGCCACCGGATGCAACCGCAATAGACCCCCTGTGGCGCAATTTCTTTGAAAGCCCCGGATTGGTGCAGTTCATCCATCGCTGCGCCGGGTATCTGCTGTTCATCTTCGCCATCATCGTCTGGCGCCGCGGCCAGACCAGTGCCCATCCGCAGACCCGGTTCGCCTTCAACGCGGCCTTTGCGGCGCTGTCGCTACAGGTCGTGGTTGGTGTCATCACCGTGCTGTATGCCGCGCCATGGCAGATCGCGATCTTCCACCAGTTCATGGCCGTCGTGGTCTGGACCCTGATCCTGCGCGCCCGCTTCCTGAGCGGCTATCCCATTGCAACCTCAATTCGTGGAGCCTGAGCCCGATGACTGCCTTTAACGACCTGATGGCCTTTCAACGCGAAACCTCGGCCCTTGGGCAGATCGCTGGCCGCCTGGGCTGGGATCAGGAAACGGTGATGCCGCGCGGGGCCGCGCCCCAACGGGCCGAGGAAATGGCCGCGATCGAGGCGGTTCTGCATGCCCGACGGTCCGACCCGCGTGTGGCGGAATGGCTGGAGCAGGCCGAAGCTTTGGACACAGCAGGTCAGGCACAGCTACGCGAAATCCGCCGGTCCTATGAGCGTACCGTCAAAGTGCCCGCCGATCTGGCGAAAGTCATCGCCCGTGTCACTTCGGCAGCGCAGGGAAAATGGGCACAGGCGCGCGCGGATGAGGACGTGTCAGCCTTCCTTCCGGTTCTGGAAGAGGTCGTGACCCTGAAACGCGAAGAAGGTGCCGCTCTGGCGCAGGGCGGCGACATCTACGACGCGATGGTCGAGGATTACGAGCCCTACACAACCGGCGCACAGATTGCGGCGATCTTCGATCAGATGCGCCCGCGTTTGGTGGCGTTGCGCGCGGCCGTTCTGGACAAGCCCGCGCCGCAGGCGCTGGCCGGTACGTTTGACGAGGCGGCCCAGATGCGCGTTTCGCAGACCCTGGCGCTGGCGTTTGGATACGACCTGAACCGGGGCAGGGTGGACAAGGCGGTGCACCCGTTCAGCTCGGGCAGCGGATCGGATGTGCGGATCACCACACGCACCAGCGAAACGGACCCGTTCAACTGCTTCTACTCGACCATTCATGAGGTCGGACACGCCGCCTATGAGCAAGGGATCGACCCGGCCTATGCGCTGACCCCATTGGGAAGCGGCGCGTCGATGGGCGTTCATGAAAGCCAAAGTCGGATTTATGAAAACCAGCTTGGCCGGTCGCGTGCGTTTACCGGATGGCTCTACGCCCAAATGCGCGATGCGTTCGGGGATTTCGGGATCGCAGATGCCGACGCTTTCTATGCCACGGTGAACCGCGTCCATAACGGCTATATCCGGACCGAAGCGGATGAGGTGCAGTATAACCTGCACATCATGCTGCGCTTCGACCTGGAACGCGCGCTGATGGCCGGAGACCTTCAGGTCAGCGATCTGGAAGCCGCGTGGAACGATCGATTCAAGGCCGATTTCGGTTATGCGGTCGACAAACCTTCGAACGGCTGCTTGCAGGACGTCCATTGGTCGGTTGGCCTGTTCGGTTATTTCCCGACCTACTCGCTGGGCAACGTTTATGCCGGGTGTCTGTATGAGGCCCTGCGCAACGCGGTGCCGGGGCTGGATGGTCAACTGGCCGAAGGGGACACCTCGGGCGCGACCACTTGGCTGCGCGAAAACGTGCAGCAATACGGGGGGCTATACGCCCCGCGCGAGATCATCCAGCGCGCCAGCGGGGTCGAGCCGGGGCCGGAGCCCTTATTGGCTTATCTGGAGCAGAAATTCGGGGCGCTTTACGGGCTCTGACGATCTGCCGTCACGTTGTTGTTTGACAGCGTGACAGCGTGGCGTTTGGCGCTGTGGTGCGTAAACTGGACATGTCCAAGCCACTTTGATCGCCGGTTCTGCATGAAAACACAGATTAAATCCCATTTGGCTGCCGTCATAACCAGCGGCAATCTGCAATCGGCGCGCAGAGGCGTGGCAGAGCTTCGACGCAAGCTGCGCGGTGCAGAGCATGAGGTGCATTATTTTCATTATGTCGCCGATCCCTATTGCTATCTGACCGCGCAGATCCTGCCCGAATTTCAGGAGTTCTATCGCGTTAAACTGTGCATTCATTTGATCTCTGGCCCACATTCGGATGCGATCCCTGCGCCCACGGAACATAGGCAAAACGCCCTGATGGATGCAGGGCGTCTGGCCCGCCGGTTCGGGCTGGATATGCCGCAGGAACCGGCGGCAAAGAAGGTGGAAACCGCAAAGCGCCTTCTTGCGGATGCTTTAGGAAAACCCGACGCCGCAGAACGCCTGCGTGCTATCACCGCAGGCGTTTGGGGCAGGGGGACTATGCCCGACGACGGTGGCGTGGATCCCGGGCAGGCGATGGAGGCAGGCGACCAAAAGCTATCCGCGATGGGACACTACCTGGGTGGAACGTTTTACTATGGCGGCGAATGGTATTGGGGCGTTGATCGGCTGCACTATCTGGAGGACCGGCTTGCGCAGCTAAAGCTGAGGCAGGGTGATGCTCCGGTCGCGCCTTGGGAAGAGAGTGCGCAGCCACCAGACATTCAGGACAGTATGGAGCTGGAGTTCTTTTTCTCATTCCGCAGCCCATATTCCTATCTGGCTTTCGACCGCGTTGTTGATCTTGCGAACCGCTATAATGCTCGCCTGATCCTGCGCCCCGTTCTGCCGATGCTGATGCGGGGCCTGCCGGTGCCCAAGGTCAAGTCCGGCTACATCCTTGGCGATTGTGCGCGGGAGGCGCGCAGAATGAAGATTCCGTTTGGTCGAATTTGTGATCCTTTGGGGTCTGGCGTCGAACGCGGGTACGCTTTGTTCGACCATGCCGAGGATCTTGATCGGTTGGCGACCTACTGCTCGACCTTCATGCGTCTGGTCTGGTCCGAGGGAGTGGACGCAGCCTCCGACAAGGGTATGGCGCGAATTGCGGGCGCCAGTGGTCTTGATTGGGGGGCCGCGCGTCAGGCTCTGGCCACTCAAACATGGCACGACCGGGTTGAGAAAAACCAAAGCAGACTGCAAGAGATTGGTCTGTGGGGCGTTCCCAGTTTCTACGTAGCCGGTCAGGCGATTTGGGGGCAGGATCGGTTATGGGCTGTCGAGGATTTGCTGCGGGCTCAAGGGTCGGGCACGGGTGGACGCTAGACCACCTGAACCAATTCGATCCGCGCGGCAACGGCGGCAAAGAACAGGACGCTGCCGACCAGCACAAACATATGCCAGATCGTGTTGTGGAACGGCAACCAATCCAGCAGATAGAATGCGACGCCCGCGGTGTAGACCAGCCCTCCGGCGATCATCAGTGTGATGACTGTGGGCGATAGCTCAGCCAGCATCGATTGACCGGCCCAGACGGCGGCCCAGCCCATGAGCAAATAAAGCGCCAATCCGAACCAGCGGAATCGGTTCGGGTCAAACATCTTCAGCGCCGATCCCAGGGTTGCCGAAAACCAAAGCCCGATCAGCAGCCCCGTTGGTTGCGTACCCGACAACAGCAGGAACGGCGTGTAGGTGCCCGCGATTTTGACGTAAATACCCGAATGGTCGAGGCGGCGCAGGAACGCGCTCCAATCGTCGTGCTCGATCATGTTGTAGAGCGCCGAGAAGGTCAGCATCAAAACCAGCGTCACGCCGTAGATCGACGCGCCCAGAACGGCCACGGGGTCCGAACGGTAGTAGATCGTCAGGATGATCAGCATCGGTACGGCGATCAGGGCGGACGACACGCCAAGCACATGGATCACACCATCGCTTACGCGCTCGGCGCGGCTGTAGGCGGGGCGGATATGGGCAAAGGACCACATGTTAAGAAAGCTAGGCCTCGGATTGACCTCGGGCAAGCGCGCCAAACGGGCGCTTGCCGATAACGTGATCCAGAACGGCAAAACGCCCGCTAGAACGGGCGCTTTGTTTCATAAGTGTTGGAAAATTTGAGGGTTACTCCTCGGTTTCCTCATCCCCTTGGTCTGCAATCCAGGCGACCGAGACAACCTCTTCCCCCTTGCCGGTGTTGAAGACCCGGACGCCCCCCGCGCTGCGCGAGCGGAAGGAAATGCCATCAACCGGAACCCGGATCGACTGGCCCTTGGAGGTCGCCAGCATGATCTGATCGTCGATTTCGACCGGGAACGAGGCGACCAATTCACCACCGCGCATAGCCTTGTCCATCGCCGCAACGCCCATGCCACCACGCCCGCGAACGGGGTAGTCGTGGCTGGAGCTTAGCTTGCCCGCGCCGCCGGTGGTGATGGTCAGGATCAGGTTCTCGGCCGCCGACATCTCGGCGTAACGCTCCTGCGGCAGAACGCTGTCGGCATTGCCTTCGTCCTCGTCCGTCTCGGCCTCATCGGTGACACCAGCCATCAGGCGGCGCATTTTCAGATAGGCGGCGCGCTCGTCCGAGGTGGCGTTGAAGTGACGGATGACCGACATCGAAACCACGCGGTCGCCATTGGTCAGCCTGATCCCGCGCACACCAGTGGATTTGCGGCCCTTGAAGACACGCACATCGGTGGTCTGGAAGCGGATCGCACGGCCCGAATTGGTCACCAGCATTACGTCGTCTTCTTCGGAACAGATGCGCGCATTGACCAGTTCCACACCCTCGGGCAGGTCCATGGCGATCTTGCCGTTGCGCTTGACGTTGGTGAAATCGCTCAGGGCGTTGCGTCGCACGTCACCCGCGCTGGTGGCGAATACGATTTGCAGGTTTTCCCATTCCTCATCCGGCACATCCACGGGCATGATCGCCGCGATGGAAACGCCGGTCGGGATCGGCAGGATGTTGACGATGGCCTTGCCCTTACCCGTCCGGCTGGACTGCGGCAGGCGCCAGGTCTTGAGCTTGTAGACCATACCTTCGGTGGTGAAGAACAGCAGTTGGGTATGCGTGTTCGCCACGAAGAGGTTGGTGACAACATCCTCTTCCTTGGTCTGCATCCCCGACAGGCCCTTGCCGCCACGCTTCTGCGCGCGGAAATCGGCCAGTGGGGTTCGCTTGATATACCCGCCCGAAGTGACGGTCACGACCATATCCTCACGCTCGATCAGGTCCTCGTCTTCCATATCGCCGGACCAGTCGACGATCTCGGTGCGGCGGGGCACGGCGAATTGCTCGCGCACGTTGCGCAGTTCATCGCCGATGATCGACATGATGCGCTCGCGCGAGGACAGAATGTCGAGGTATTCCTTGATCTTGGCGGCCAGTTCTTCCAGCTCGTCCGTGACCTCTTTGACACCCAGTTGGGTCAGGCGTTGCAAGCGCAGGTCGAGGATGGCGCGGGCCTGAATTTCGGTCAGGTTATAGGTGCCATCGTCGTTCATCTTGGACAGAGGGTCATCGATCAGGCGCAGGTAGCCTTCGATCTCGGACGCGGGCCAGCGGCGCGTCATCAGTTTCTCACGCGCCTCGGCGGCGTCTGCTGACGAGCGGATAGTGGCAACCACTTCGTCCACGTTCGAAACGGCCACGGCCAGACCACACAGGATGTGGCTGCGCTCGCGCGCCTTGCGCAGGTCGTAGGCGGTTCGGCGGGCGACAACATCCTCGCGGAAGTCGATGAACGAGGTCAGGAACCGGCGCAGGGTCAGTTGCTCGGGGCGGCCACCGTTCAGGGCCAGCATGTTGCAGCCAAAGGACGTCTGCATCGGTGAGAACCGATAGAGCTGGTTCAGCACCACTTCGGGCGTGGCGTCGCGCTTCAGTTCGACCACGACCCGCACGCCGTTACGGTCGGATTCGTCCTGTACGTGGGCCACGCCTTCGATGCGCTTCTCGCGCACGGCCTCGGCGATCTTTTCGATCATCGCGGCCTTGTTCACCTGATAGGGAATCTCATCCACGATGATGGCATAGCGGTCCTTGCGGATTTCCTCGGTGCGGGTCTTGGCGCGAATAATGACGCTGCCGCGCCCCTCAAGATACGCCTTGCGGGCACCGGACCGGCCCAGCATCACGCCGCCAGTCGGAAAATCGGGGCCGGGGACGTATTCGATCAGTTGTTCGGACGTCAGGTCCGGATCGTCGATCAGCGCCAGCGTGGCATCGACCACTTCGCCCAGATTGTGCGGCGGGATATTCGTGGCCATACCCACGGCGATACCACCGGCACCATTGACAAGCATGTTCGGGAAACGGGCGGGCAGGACGGTTGGTTCCCGGTCCTTGCCGTCATAGTTATCCTGAAAATCGACCGTCTCTTTTTCGATATCGGCCAGCAGCGAGGCGGCGGGCTTGTCCATCCGCACTTCGGTATAACGCATGGCCGCCGGGTTATCGCCGTCCATCGAACCAAAGTTGCCCTGACCATCCAGCAGCGGCAAAGACATCGAGAAATCCTGCGCCATCCGCACCAGCGCGTCATAGATCGCGCTGTCGCCATGAGGGTGGTATTTACCCATCACATCGCCCACCGGGCGGGCCGACTTGCGATACGCCTTGTCATGGGTGTTCCCGGTTTCGTGCATGGCGTACAAAATCCGCCGATGCACCGGTTTCAGCCCGTCGCGCAGATCGGGGATCGCGCGGGAAACGATGACCGACATGGCATAGTCCAGATAGGACGTGCGCATCTCGGATTCGATAGAGACCGTCGGGCCGTCATACACTGGGCGCTCGGGCGGGGTTTCGTCCATGTTTTCAGGGATTTCTGGCGTATCGCTCACGTAAACTGCTCGTCCTTAGTGCAGACTCTATATTTTGTGGTTACATCCTATCAGACCCGGCACATAAGGTGCAAGCAAGCAACGAATCTTGCCCGGAAATTCCGAAGTAACACTCAAGTAACATCTTGTTATCCAAGTATTAGGCAGTTTCGGTGTTACTCTGAAGAGACCTTGCACGGAATTGGAGGTCTGAATGGAGCAAAGCGAAACGGAATTGATGCTAAAGGGATACGGGCTGACGACGGCAGAGTTTTTCTATCACATGCCCGATTATATCCACGTCCTGAACACGTTCATCTGGCAGGAATACGATCTGGCCCCGGATCACCCGAAACTGTTTGAATTCATCGATTTCTGGCAGCGTGAGATTGAAGGTCCGCTGCACTCGGTCAAGTTCACCCATCGCAAGATGATTGCGCCTGGCGAATGGCGCAACATGGTGGGCGAGTTTCGCGTGAATTAACGGCTTATCCCGCACGCCAGGCGTATACGGAACAGCCGGTCGAGCCTGAGGCGGTGTAGCTGTTGCCATCCTCGGCCAGACGTCCGCGCCATTTGACGGTGATACCGGGGAAATAGTCTGTCCCGCTGATCTGACCCTCGTTCACGAATATCACCGTGTTGGCGGTTTGACCCAGTGAGTCGGTCAGGCGCCCGGTGTATTTATTGCCACCCGCACGTGTGTAGCGCGTCGTGCCTGTCACTTTGACAACCAAAGCGCAGGTTGCCTTGAATTGCCACGTCCCAGCCATGGACACGCCGGTATCGGCAGGTTTTGGGGCGGGTGCCGTGGCTTTGCAGATGGTGCCGGATTTGCCTTTCAACTCTTCCAACGCATGTTTGGTTCCCAAGTCATCAGCACCCAGATTTGAGCCGCTGGCCGACCGATACCGGGCAAAGGCCTGCCGGGTCCGGGGGCCTGCAACTCCATCCGCGCCACCAGCACTGCATCCGAGCGCATTCAAAGCCGCTTGGGTGGCGCGCATCACCTCTTGCGTGTCTGAAACCGTAGGCGCGGACGGGGCAGAGGTGCGCTCAACATCCACTGATGTATCGGCCGAGGCCAAGCCGTCGCGCAGTTGCAGGGCGACCTCGTAGGCATAAGTCTCGGACTGATCGGCATATTTCTGAAGGAAACTGTCCAGCGCAGTCACCGTTCCAAGCGAGCGCGCAAGCTCAAGATCCGCGCGCATGTCGTCGCTTGGGCGCGCCGATGGGCTTTCTGGCGATGTGGTGCTTATGGCAGGGGTGAAATAGAATTCCCCAAGCAATTCATCGTAATAGGCCGGGATTTGCGTGTGCTGCACGCTGCTGGACAAGTCCCGTACTTCGCGCCGCAGGTCGGCCACCATGCTGCGCAGTTCCAGACCCGGCTGCGACAGGCGTGGCAGCAAGGCACGGGTGAAGACTGAATTCTCGGCTGGTTCATTATCGCTCAGCCGGTCCAGCGCCATCTGTCCGGCCCCGGCTGAAAAGATCACGAACATGCCTTCGGGTGCGTTGATGCGGCCCAGCCCACGCGTCCGTCCGACACTGCGCCCGGCGACGGTGTCAAACGGGTTGTCGCGGCAGGCGTCGATGATGGCGATTGAAGTGCGCGCACCGGTTGAGCGTACGCGGTCCAGCAGATCTGAAAGGGCGATGGATTCGGATTTCACGAAATCGGTCTCACCCGACAGGGGCGCGACGATATCTGTGGGCAACAGATAGTTTTCGCCGTCGATTTCCACCCCATGTCCGGCAAAGAATACAAACGCCGTATCGCCGGGATCCAGGCGAGAGGTGAATTCGGAGATCCTCTGGTTCATGCCGCGCCGGTCGAGGTTCAACCCCTCGATGGTCTCAAAACCCGCACCCTGCAACTTGTCCGAGACAGCGCGGGCATCGGCCACAGCTTTCTGAAGGTCGGTGACAGATTGGTATTGGTCATTGCCGATAACCAAGGCCAACCTTTCTTGCGCGCAAAGCGGCGCGGCGCAAAGTGCAAAAGCAAAAACAAGAAATCTGAACATCACAACAGCCCAACAGCAAATGACCCTTTTCCTTCTATACAGAAAAAGGGCGCAAAGGCTCAGTGACTTACATTACTTTTTGTTTTTGCCGGATCAGCCCGAACAACTGGCCCCGCCCAGAACGCAGAATTTGGCACAATGGGGGTGGTTCAGATGCACATCCGCCTCAGCCTCGGCCAGGGTTGCGCCCATTTCGAATTCGGGGGCGTAGGGCAGAAGAGTGCAGGCCAGCACAGCAGGGCGTTCAGCGCCTTTGCGTTTGACGACCATGCGCGCGCTGGCGCACATCACGGCGTCGGGGGATTTGTTCAGGATACCCCAGCAAGCGGTCGTGATTTCAGGGACTTCGACGGTTTCGTCCATTTCCGGGAACAGCACGGTCTGGCCGGGGTTCGTGGCGTCGATCTCAAAGCCGTGTTTTTCGAAAAACGCAGCGTATCCGGCGCGGCTGTCCGCGTCGCTGTCGCCCCAGACGGTGCGCCCAGCGACGGCCATATTGAAGCCGTTGTCGCGCAGCCATTCCATGCCCATCACGGTCTTGGCGAAACTTCCCTTGCCGCGTTCCTCATCATGCAGTTCGGGGCGGTAATGATCGACGGAAATCCGCAAAGTCAGCTTGTCGTTGTAGTCGCGCTGCAAGTCCAGCAGACCTTCGCGCATCTTGCGGCGCATCATCGGCAGCATGGCGTTGGTCAGGATCAAAACCTCGTACCCGCGTTCCAGTGCGGCGCGAGTCATCTCGATCATCTCGGGGTTCATGAACGGCTCGCCGCCCGTGAAGCCGATTTCGCGGATGGGCCAGTTGCGCTGTTCGATCTGGTCCAGATAGTCGGTCACTTCAGCCGCAGTGATATAGACCAGCGCATCGTTTATGGGGCTGCTTTCGATATAGCAGTTTACACATTCGATATTGCACAAGGTACCGGTATTGAACCACAGGGTTTGCGGATTTGTCAGCGCAACCGAGGCGCGGGTCTGCCCGTCTGCCGTCACCAATCTGTCTTGAAACTTGCCGATATTGGCAAGCTGGGGGGCATTGTCTTTCATTCCCGCATCCGGTTCTTTGAAGTGGTTTGACTGACTTAGCTGTTTATTGTCCTGTTGGTAAGGGCTTGGGGCTGTTCTGACAGAGTTTTGATGAATGAGAAAAAATCTCAAAAAACCTCGATGTGATTGCGCTAACATTGGACATGCCGACAGGGGCAGGGTAAGTACGGGCCATGGTTTCTCGCGTCATACCTGTTGACCCATTTGATCTGGTCATTTTCGGCGGCACCGGCGATCTGGCGCAGCGCAAGATTCTGCCTGCTTTGTTTCGCAGGTTTTGCGCAGGGCAATGGCCCGGTGATGCCAGAATCATCGGCGCAGCCCGCAGCGACCTGACCCCGGATGGGTTTCGCGAAATGGTGGCCGGTTCGCTGAGGCTGAACGCGCCCAGACGGGCGGCAGATTCGGATGCATTGCGCGGATTTTTGCAGCGTGTCGATTATGTTGCGCTGGATGCGATGTCGGCGGACGGGTGGGGCGATCTGTCGATCAGACTGACGGATGATCGCGTTCGGGCCTTTTATTTCTCGGTCGGGCCGCGCCTGTTTGGTCCGTTAGCGGAACAGATCAGATCGCATGGCTTGGTCACGGCGCAGACCCGGATTGTGGTCGAAAAACCCTTTGGTCATGATCTGGAAAGCGCGCGAACGCTCAACGCCACGCTGGCCGCGCATTTTGACGAGGGGCAGATTTACCGGATCGATCACTATCTGGGTAAAGAGACGGTTCAGAACCTGATGGCCGTGCGCTTTGGCAACATGCTGTTCGAGCCGTTGTGGAACAGCCAGTATGTCGATCACATCCAGATCACCGTCGCGGAAACTGTCGGCGTGGATGGGCGCGAGGAGTATTATGAGCGCGCCGGTGCCATGCGGGATATGGTGCAGAACCACCTGATGCAGCTGCTCTGCCTGATCGCGATGGAGCCGCCGGCCAAGTTTGACCCCGACGCGGTGCGGGATGAAAAGCTGAAAGTCATTCGCGCGCTTGATCCGGTCGAACCGCATCACATCGTCCGGGGTCAGTTCGCGGCCGGTCCGGACGGGCCGGGCTATCGTGAGGTCGTGGGCCACCCACGCTCGACCACTGAAAGCTATGTGGCCTTGAAAGCGCATGTCAGCAACTGGCGGTGGGCGGGAACGCCGTTTTATCTGCGTACCGGCAAACGGCTGGTCGCGCGGTCCTCGGTCATCAATGTGCAGTTCAAGGATGCGCCGCATTCGATCTTTGGCGAGGCCGCAGGGCGGCACGCGAATGCGCTGTCCATCCGGCTGCAGCCGAACGAAGGCATCACGTTGAAGGTGACGATCAAGGAACCGGGGCCGGGTGGAATGCGTCTGATCGACGTGCCCTTGGACATGAGTTTCGCCGAAGCGCTGGGGCCTGAAAATCAGGATCCGCCCGACGCCTATGAACGGTTGGTGATGGACGTGATCCGGGGCAATCAGACCCTGTTCATGCGCGGGGACGAGGTCGAGGCCGCATGGGCCTGGACCGACCCGATCATCGCCGGTTGGCAGGCGCGCGGCGATGTGCCCAAACCTTATGACAGCGGCAGCACAGGCCCCGGCGACGCCGAGCTGCTGATGAAACGAGACGGTCGCCTCTGGCAAGGAATAAAGCCATGAAAATTCAGGACTATGCCGACCGCGATATGCTGGCTATCGACGTCGCGAACGCCTTGGCCGGAGAGCTTGAGGCGGCGCTGCTGCACAATGAAACGGTTGCACTGGCGGTGCCCGGTGGCACCACGCCGGGGCCGGTGTTTGACGTGCTTTGCGCAGCCGATCTGGCATGGGATCGCGTGCGCGTCATGGCCACGGATGAGCGCTGCGTGCCCGCTGACAGCGACCGTTCGAACGAGCGCCTGATCCGCGAGCGGCTGCTGACCAACCGCGCATCTGTCGCGCAGTACATCCCGCTTTATGTTCCGGGGGCCGAGCCCGAGGCTGCTCTGCCGGAAATCGAGTCCCTGATCGCGCCGGTTCTGCCGCTTTCGGTTTTGGTTCTGGGTATGGGCGAAGACATGCACACGGCCTCGCTGTTTCCGGGAATGGAGGGGCTGGCCGCTGCGCTGGACAGCCACGCGCCAACGCTTGCCGTGGCCCGGACCGAGGTTCAGCCGGAACCCCGCATCACGCTGACCGCGCCGGTTCTGGATGGGGCACTGTCCAAACACCTTATTATCTTTGGCGCGGCCAAACGGGACGCGCTGGAACGCGCCATGTCTTTGCCCCCCGAGGATGCGCCGATCGCCGCCGTTCTGAGTGGCATGACCGTACATTGGGCGGAGTGAATGATATGAAACTGGATCACCTGAAATCGCTGGCAGGCAAGGCTGGGCGCATTCTGGACTTGTTCGACGCTGACCCGAACCGGGCGCAGGGCTTTTCCGCCTCAACCGGTGACATGGTGTTTGACTATTCAAAAACCCTGATCGACCTGGACGTGCGCGCAGGGCTGATCCGCCTGTGTGACGAAGCCGACCTGGCCGCGCGGCGCGAGGCGATGTTCTCGGGTCAAAAGATCAATGAAACCGAAGGGCGCGCGGTGCTGCATACGGCGCTGCGCAATCTGGATGGGGGGGCGGTGCATGTCGATGGGCAGGATGTCATGCCCGACGTGCTGGATACTCTGCACCGGATGCGGGTCTTTGCCGAAGAGGTGCGCGGTGGTGCGATCTCGGGCGTGGGGGGCAGTTTTACGGATGTGGTGAATATCGGCATCGGCGGCTCGGACCTTGGCCCGGTGATGGCGACCCATGCGCTGTCGCCGTATCACGACGGCCCGCGCGTTCACTATGTCTCGAACGTAGACGGGGCGCATATTGCGGATACGCTGCGACAGCTGGACCCGATGCGAACGCTGATCATCGTCGCCTCAAAGACCTTCACGACGATCGAGACCATGACCAACGCCCGCACCGCACGGGCGTGGATGAGCGACGGCGGCGGTGACCCGACCAAGCAATTCGCAGCGGTCTCCAGCGCGTTGGACAAGACACAGGAATTTGGCATCCCGGCAGAACGAGTCTTTGGCTTTGCCGATTGGGTCGGTGGGCGCTACTCGGTCTGGGGACCGGTAGGTCTGCCGGTGATGATCGCCGTGGGGTCGAACGCGTTTGATGCGTTTCTGCGGGGCGGGCAGGCGATGGACCTGCATTTCCGCTCGGCCGAATGGGGTGAGAATATGCCGGTTCTGCTGGCACTTGTCGGCATCTGGCACCGTCAGGTGTTGGGCTATGCCAGCCGCGCGGTTCTGCCCTATGACCAGCGTTTGCTGCGCCTTCCCGCCTATTTCCAACAGCTTGAGATGGAATCGAATGGCAAATCGGTAGCGATGGATGGATCGGACCTGACCGTTCCCTCTGGCCCGGTTGTCTGGGGCGAACCCGGCACAAACGGCCAGCACGCGTTTTACCAGCTGATCCATCAAGGCACCGACGTCATCCCCTGCGAGTTCATGGTTGCCGCCGAAGGGCACGAGCCGGAACTGGCCCATCATCACCGCCTGTTGCTGGCCAATTGTCTGGCCCAGTCCGAGGCGCTGATGCGTGGCCGGTCACTGGACGAGGCCCGCGCCCGGATGGCAGAAAAAGGCTTTGAAGGGGCCGAACAGGACCGCCAGGCCCGCCACCGCGTGTTCCCCGGAAACCGCCCCTCGACCACGCTGATCTATCCCAAGCTGACTCCGTTTGTGCTGGGCCAGATCATTGCCCTTTATGAACATCGCGTGTTTGTCGAAGGCGTGCTGCTGGGCATCAATTCGTTCGATCAGTGGGGCGTGGAACTGGGCAAGGAACTCGCCACCTCGCTGGGGCCGATTGTGGACGGCGATGAAAGCGCGGCGGGTAAGGATGGATCGACCGCGGCATTGGTTGTATATGCTCTACGGCACCGCGAATAACGCCATTTAACGCAGCTTGCCCTGCGGGCGGGTTGCATTTTTTAATTGTCAGACAATTAAATGCTTGGCAGGGTTCCCCCTGAGGATAAGTCTGAATTGACGCGCGGGGCCACACCCCCAGGTGTCGAGGACAAGGCGATGGCCGCACATGGCCGCGCCGAGAATGGGGAGGATGTCCATGCTGGGACAGATGATGACGCAGCCTTTGCTGATCTCGTCGCTGATTGATCACGCCGAACGTTATCACGGGCAGACCGAAATCTGCTCGGTCGAAACCGATGGCACCGTGACGCACACGAACTGGGCCGAGGTCGCCGGCAATGCGCGCAAACTGGCATCCGCGCTGACCAAGCTGGGATTAGAGCCTCAGGACAGGATCGGCACGTTGGCCTGGAACAACCGGCGACATCTTGAGATCTACTATGGCACTTCGGGCGCGGGATATGTGTGCCACACGGTCAATCCGCGTCTGTTCCCCGAGCAACTGTCCTATATCATAAACCACGCGCAGGACCGGGTTCTGTTTTTTGATGCCACCTTTATCCCTCTGGTCGCGGCTCTGAAATCCGCGCTGACCGAGGTCCGGCACTTTGTCCTGATGGGACCACGTAATGACGAGGCGCTGTCCCAGATCGATGGGGTGGAGTTCTATGATGAACTGATCGAGACCGGCGATGCGGATTTTGTCTGGCCCAGTTTCGATGAAAACATGGCGTCGAGCCTGTGTTACACCTCGGGCACGACGGGGAACCCCAAGGGTGTCTTGTATTCCCATCGTTCGACTTTGCTGCACAGTTTTGGGTCAAACACCCGCGATTGCATCGGGTTTTCGGCCCGCGATGTGGTGATGCCGGTTGTGCCGATGTTCCATGTGAATGCCTGGGGCTCGCCCTATGCCTGTGCGATGTCGGGGTCCAGAATGGCGTTGCCCGGCCCGGATTTGCATGGCGAGGCGCTGGTTAACCTCATCGACACCTACGGCGTGACGCTGGCTATGGGCGTTCCCACGATCTGGCAGGGATTGCTGGCCCATGCGGCGCAATCGGGCAGCCAGCTGACCAGTCTGCAACGCACCGTGATTGGCGGCGCGGCGTGCCCGCCATCGATGATCGACACGTTCCGCGACACCTATGGCGTTGACACGATTCACGCCTGGGGGATGAGCGAGATGAGCCCGCTGGGCACAACCAATACGCCGCTTGCCAAGCATCTGGACCTGCCCATCGAAGAACAGCGCAAAATACGCGAGAATCAGGGCCGTCCGCCGTTCGGGGTGGAACTGAAAATCGTTGATGACGATGGCAATGATCTGCCCCATGACGGCGAAACCCAAGGCGATCTGATGGTGCGCGGCCACTGGGTTCTGGACAGCTATTTCCAGATGCAGGATCAGGAGTTGTTGCAGGATGGCTGGTTCGCCACCGGCGATGTGGCGACCCTGGACCCGGACGGCTACATGACGATTCGGGACCGGTCCAAGGACATCATCAAATCCGGTGGCGAATGGATCAGTTCGGTGGAACTGGAAAACATCGCCGTTGCCCATCCAAAGCTCGCCACCGCTGCCGTTGTAGGTGTACCGCATCCGAAATGGGACGAACGCCCCTTGTTGGTGGCTGTGAAAGCCGAAGGGCAGGACCCAAGCGAACAGGAACTGCTGGCCTTCTTCGATGGAAAAATCGCCAAATGGCAAATCCCGGACAAGGTTGTTTTCGTTGATGCTTTGCCACTGAACGCAACCGGCAAAGTGCTGAAACGCAACCTGCGCGCGGATTACAAGGACGCCCTGGCGGGATGATCTTGCGCGTGTGAGGGTGAATGGCTCCGGCGGTAGGGATCGAACCTACGACCAATTGATTAACAGTCAACTGCTCTACCGCTGAGCTACGCCGGAACGGTCCGCGCCGTATAACAACCAGATTTCGCGTCGTCCAGAGGGTACAGGCAAGTTTTTTTGACAGGGCAACTCTGGCCGCAATTCATTGGTGATTGCGCCCAATAGAAGCATGATTTTGAGGGGGAAGATTTTGGCTCCGGCGGTAGGGATCGAACCTACGACCAATTGATTAACAGTCAACTGCTCTACCGCTGAGCTACGCCGGAACTGAGGGCGCGTATAACAACCCGAATTTTCCCCGTCCAGTGGGGAAGCGCGCGTTTCGTGAATTTTTTTTCGCGCTCAATCCTGCCGGGCAAAAACGGCGTCTGCGGACAAGGCGCCGCTATGGGTTGTCTTGGATTTTCCAACCAGATCAAGCAGATGGGCAAACACGTTGCGTTCCGCTGCGGGCAGAAGGGCCTTGGGGGTTTCGGTGTAGATACGCTCGGCCAAGTCTCGGGCCGTGCCGGGGCGGTCTTCCAGCGCCGACAGGATTTGCGCCTCGCGCCCAAGGCGGTGCTGAATCAACCACTCCAACCGCCCGGGCGGGTCAGTGATGGGTGCACCATGCCCGGCGTGGAAGACCGCCCATTCGCGTTCCTGGAGCCGGTAACAGGCGGTCATGAAATCGGTCAGGTCTCCGTCAGGTGGTGACACCAGCGAACTGGCCCAGCCCATCACGTGATCTGCGGTGAAACAGGTCTGGCCCCAGGCCAGTGCGATGTGGTTGCCCAGATGTCCCGGCGTATGGATCACCTCAAGCTGCCAATCCTCACCCTCAATCACCTCTGCGTCGGCGACTTCGATGTCCGGGCGAAACTGCGTGTCGATGCCTTCACCGCCACCGGCCAGACCGTTTTGGGCCAGTTGGGACATGACCGCGCTGCGCCC
Organism: Ruegeria sp. N4; assembly: GCF_056531425.1. NCBI lineage: Bacteria > Pseudomonadati > Pseudomonadota > Alphaproteobacteria > Rhodobacterales > Roseobacteraceae > Ruegeria > Ruegeria sp. N4. Next base: position 545,432 of record NZ_JBQFLT010000001.1, on the reverse strand, counting down.
GGCCTCGGGCCCCCCAAAGGCGTAGATCTGCGCTCCGGTGCGTGCAGCCAGTGGTGCCGCCAGCGGTGAGTGATCCAGATGGCTGTGCGTCACAAAGATATGACTGATCTTCTGGCCCGGTTCCAAAGCCTCCAGAATCGCATTTAGATGCGCGTCCGACAAAGGGCCGGGATCAATGATTGCGATATCCCGCTGCCCCAGCAGATAGGTATTGGTGCCCCGATAGGTCATGGGCGAAGGGTTGGGGGCCAGAATGCGCCGCACCCCCGGTTGCAACTGCGTGGCAATCCCGGCGGGCGGGTTGAAATCGTCTGGGGCCTGCATTCTGTCCTCTTCCTCTTACCCGGGCAGCCCGCTAGGTTTAGCGCATGTCTTCGCAATGGCTCAAACCCTATCTGCCACACAGTCTTTACGCCCGGGCGGCGTTGATTCTGGTTGTGCCGGTGATCGTCCTGTTGCTGGTGGTCGGGAATGCGTTCCTGCAACGGCATCTTGAGGACGTGACCGCGCAAATGGTCCGTGCTGCCGCGCGCGAAGTTGATCTGATCACAAGCGCGATGAGTGACGTCGAGACGCAGCAACAGGCCATCGCTGCCGTGCGTCCCGATCTGGTTGCGCTTGAAATCAGCGCGCGATTCCTTGGCATCAATGAAGAGCCGAATATCGGAACGCGGCGCTGGTATGATTTCATTGCGCCGCAGGTCGAGGCCAACCTGCACGCCCTTTTGCCGGATCTGGATGCCGTTGCACTGCCCAACGGCCCAGACGCCCGGCTATATCTGAATACGCATCTGGGGACACTCGAGCTTGTGTTCGACCGCAGGCGACTGGCCCCGACAGCACCGCACCAGTTGATCGTGACAATGCTGTTCTTTGCGATTGTCATGACGTCGATTTCATTTCTTTACATGCGCAACCAGTTGCGGCCGATTACGCGGTTGGCTGATGCAGCACAGGCGTTCGGACGTGGGCGCGTTGTACCTTACAACCCCGGCGGGGCGATTGAAGTACGTGCAGCCGGAAACGCTTTTCTGGACATGCGTGCCCGCATTGAACGCCAGATGGAGCAGCGGACGCTTATGCTGTCCGGCGTCAGCCACGACCTGCGGACCCCCTTGACCCGTCTGAAGCTTGGCCTGTCGATGTTGCCCGAAGATGAGGCCGCGCCGCTGCAGCAAGACGTCACCGAAATGCAGTCTCTGCTGGATGCTTTTCTGGATTTTTCCCGCGGCGCTGCCGAAGGTTCTCCGGAAGAGGTCGAGCCCAAGGCGCTTGTGCGCCAGATCGTCGAGGATGCCAAACGGGCCGGTTATCAGGCTGAACTGGTTGACGTTGACGGGCAGGGCTCCGTCATGCTGCGCCCCATGGCCATTCGACGCGCGGTCGAAAACCTGATCGGGAACGCCGTCCGCTATGGCAATCGCGCTGATATTAGCCTGTCGGTCACGCCGAAAACCCTGCGCATCCGGGTCGAAGATGACGGCCCGGGCATCCCCTCGGAGATGCGGACCGAAGCGGTCAAGCCTTTCACCCGCCTTGATCCGGCGCGCAACCAGAACCAAGGCAGCGGCGTCGGCCTTGGCCTTGCCATCGTCGCTGACGTCGCCCGCGCACATGGCGGAGTGCTAAGGTTGGGCAAAAGCGACCGATTGGGCGGATTGTGCGCCGATATTATCATTGGGCGGTAGATGCGGCAGACATTTGGGCAACGCCGTGTCGGATCAATTCGAATGCGGAACGAGGAATCTAAGACCTGATTCCGTAAGAAAACCCGGTTTTCTGGTAGGCCCGGCAGGACTTGAACCCGCAACCAAAGCGTTATGAGCGCTCTGCTCTAACCAATTGAGCTACAGGCCCGCCTGAGGCTTTGAGTACCACGGTGAACGCCCGCGTCAAGCCTGACCGTTGCATAGATGCGCACAATCGACTAACCCGCCCGCAAAGCATTCGTAAGGGACCTACCATGACAGCGGGCAAGAACGGAATCACCTATGCCGATGCAGGCGTTGACATTGATGCAGGCAACGCTCTGGTCGACCGGATCAAGCCCGCCGCCAAGCGGACCAACCGCCCCGGCGTGATGAGCGGGCTGGGCGGGTTCGGAGCTCTGTTTGACCTAAAGGCTGCCGGATACGAAGACCCCATTCTGGTCGGGGCAACCGATGGCGTCGGCACCAAGCTGCGGATCGCGATTGATACCGGCGTCGTGGATGGCGTTGGCATTGATCTGGTGGCCATGTGTGTCAACGATCTGATTTGCCAGGGCGCTGAGCCTTTGTTCTTCCTCGATTATTTCGCCACCGGAAAGCTGGACACCGACACCGCTGCGCGGATCATCGAGGGCATTGCCGAAGGATGCGCCCAATCGGGCTGTGCCCTGATCGGTGGTGAGACGGCGGAGATGCCGGGTATGTATCCCGATGGCGATTTTGATCTGGCGGGCTTCTCGGTCGGCGCGATGGAGCGCGGGGCGGACTTGCCGGATGGCGTGCAGGCGGGCGATGTGCTGCTGGGGCTGGCCTCGAACGGGGTGCATTCCAACGGCTATTCTTTGGTGCGCAAGCTGGTTGAGATTTCGGGGCTGGGCTGGGACGCTGACTCGCCCTTTGGCGGCGGCTCGCTGGGTGAGGCGCTGCTGACGCCGACGCGGCTGTATGTGAAGCCCGCGCTGGCGGCGATCCGGGCAGGGGGCGTGCATGCGCTGGCGCATATCACCGGTGGTGGCCTGACCGAGAACCTGCCGCGCGTGTTGCCCGAAGGGCTGGGTGCGCAGATCGATCTGAATGCGTGGGCGTTGCCGCAGGTCTTTGGCTGGATGGCTGAAACCGGCGGGATTGCCGAGGCCGAGATGCTGAAGACATTCAACTGCGGCATCGGCATGATCGTTGTCTGCGCTGCTGATCAGGCAGATGCGCTGTCGGCGTTGTTGAGCGACGCAGGCGAGACCGTCTCGCGCATCGGAACGGTTACAGAGACAGCGGGCGTGGCCTATTCGGGCAAGCTGCTGTGAGTCACAAGCGCGTCGCCATCCTGATTTCCGGGGGCGGGTCGAACATGGTGTCGCTGGTCGACAGCATGACCGGCGATCATCCGGCACGGCCCTGTCTGGTTCTGTCCAACGACGCGCAGGCAGGCGGTCTGGTCAAGGCCCGGGATCGCGGGATCGCGACCGCAGTCGTCGATCACCGCCCGTACAAAGGCGACCGCGCCGCGTTCGAGGCCGAACTGCTGAAACCGCTGGAAGAGGCACAGCCGGATATCGTCTGCCTGGCCGGGTTCATGCGGGTTCTGACCGGCGATTTCGTCTCGCGCTTTCAGGGCCGGATGCTGAACATCCACCCGTCTCTGCTGCCGAAATACAAGGGCCTGAACACCCATGCACGGGCCATTGAGGCGGGTGACTCGGAACATGGCTGCACCGTGCACGAGGTGACGGCGGCGCTGGATGATGGTCCGATTTTGGGTCAGGCGCGGGTCCCCATTTCGCCCGAGGATACGCCCGAGGATCTGGCCGCAAAGGTTCTGGTGTGGGAGCATCAACTCTACCCAGCGGTGCTGCGCCGTTACGCAGAAGGCAACAGGTCTGTTCTTATGCTGCCCTGATCGCCCTTGGGTGATTTACACGCGCGTAAAAATCGTCTTATGGTCGCCTGTATCGCTCGGGACGCGGAAAAACGGGCAGTCACACAAAGAACAAGAGCAAGAATAGTACGGCGCATGAAAACCCTGACGACGACGCAAGAGCTGGCTGAATTCTGCTCGGCTGCTGCCGGATACCCCTATGTCACAGTAGACACCGAGTTTCTGCGCGAGCGGACCTATTATTCCAAACTGTGCCTGGTGCAGCTGGCTGTCCCGTCCGAGGATGAGGACAGCGCCGTTCTGGTCGACCCGCTGGCGGATGGCCTGTCGCTGGAGCCTCTGTTCGAGTTGTTCAAAAACGAAGATGTGGTCAAGGTGTTCCACGCGGCCCGGCAGGATCTTGAGATCTTCTGGGTCGAGGCCAATGTATTCCCGACCCCTCTGTTCGACACCCAGGTCGCCGCGATGGTCTGCGGTTTTGGTGAGCAGGTCGGCTATGAGACACTGGTGCGCAAGATTTGCAAGCAGGGCGTGGACAAGACATCCCGGTTCACCGACTGGTCCAAGCGCCCGTTGACGGATGCGCAAAAGACCTACGCCCTGGCCGATGTAACCCATCTGCGCCGGATTTACGAACATCTTGCGGCCGAGCTTCAAAAGACCAAGCGCAGCCATTGGGTATCCGAGGAATTGCGCACGCTGACGCAGCCGGGAACCTATGACATCCGACCCGAGGATGCGTGGAAACGGGTGAAAACCCGCACAAACTCGGCCAAGTTCCTCGCCGTGGTGCGGGAACTGGCACAATTCCGTGAATCGTATGCGCAGGAAAACAACGTGCCACGCAACCGTGTTTTCAAGGATGATGCGCTGATCGAGCTTGCCTCGACCAAGCCCAAAAACCCGTCGGAACTGGGCGGATCGCGCCTGTTGCTGCGCGAGGCGCGTAAGGGTGCGATTGCCGATGGTATTCTGACTGCCGTGAAGCGTGGCGTGAACTGCCCGCCGGACCAGATGCCCAAGGTCGATACCTCGCGCGACAAGCTGAAGGTCAACCCGGCGCTGGCGGATTTGCTGCGCGTACTGCTGAAATCGAAAACCGAAAGTTCGGGCGTGGCCGCCAAGCTGATCGCGACCAGTTCCGAACTGGATCAGATCGCAGCAGGCGAGCGCGAATTGCCTGCCATGTCAGGCTGGCGGTTCGAAGTGTTTGGCGAGGATGCTTTGAAGCTGTGCGAGGGCAAGATTGCACTGTCTGCCAAAGGTCAGGCCGTCAAGGTCGTTTCACTGTAAACGCCCTTAACGCCGCCGCGATTCCAGTGCGTTTTGCTGTCCGACCACCCGGACGACGCGGATGCCCTCCAGGTCTTGCTTGGTGACATTGATCGCGTCGGACACCATGCGCGTCCTTTCAGACCCTTGTGCGGTCTGATAGGTCGGGTAGTTCACGCGAAACACAAACTCCAAAACGCCATTCTTCCGGTTTTCTTCTGATTCCACAGGTACAAGCCGCGCCTCATATGCGCCCTGACGGATTGCAGTGCCCGAGGCATATACGATTGCCCCCGAAGGTATGGCATCGATCCGCAATTCATCGATTTTGGCGATAGGAACGCTGGTATCAACCTCTTCAGGGCGCGCAAACAGACCGCGACCGCCGCGTTGTTCGGGAATCAACGCATCCGCGTTATTTGCCGGAGCTGTCTCGACCGGGGCCGGGGTGCTGGAGCCAAACCAGTTCGACGGGTTCACCCGCGACTCGCGCCAACTGTTACAGGCGGTCAGGGTCAGTGCGGCGACGACAAGGATGGACAATGATTTTTGCATGGACCCACGGTTCTTTGGCTGTATTTCAGTCAATGGGTTAGCGCAATTTCCGTCCCTTGAAAAGCCACGGCAGGGGCTGGACAGCCGTGCATCGCCGCCTTAGGTCACAATTGTGAATGCAACGGAAGGACCGCCGCACAATGGCAACGCCCGCCTTTGAAGACATCGTCGAGGATTTTGAGTTTCTGGAGGACTGGGAAGACCGGTACCGCCATGTGATCGAGCAGGGCAAGGCGATGGACCCGCTTGACGATGCGCTCAAGGTTCCGGCGACCAAGGTGAACGGCTGCGCCAGTCAGGTGTGGCTGCACCCAATGATCGAAAACGGCGTGTTCCGGTTTGACGGGGATAGCGACGCATTGATCGTGCGCGGGCTGATTGCGGTTCTTCGGTCGCTGTATAACGGTTTGCCCGTGGCCGAAGTTCCCAAGGTGGACGCAGGCGGTGAATTGGCGCGGCTTGGGCTGAACGACCACCTGTCAGCGCAGCGTTCAAACGGCTTGCGTGCCATGATCGAACGTATCCGCGACGTCGCGCAAGAGAACGCCTGACCCTAACCCGGTCGCTTGGCCCAGTCTTTCAGCGTGACCTCAAGATCGCCGTATCCGGTGAGGCGGCGTTCAAATTCCAGACCCATCTTGTCGGCACAGGCGCGGGCGCGTTCGGTCAGGGCAGGGTCATCGGTCTGGGCCTGATAGACGAGCTTTGTGTAATTGCCGAAATACATGTCCCGCAGTTCAGGGTGACGGTCCAACCCTAGCGGTTTCCATACAAAGGCATCGAACTGCCGGGCCAGAAAATCCGTCAGATAGAAAGCCGTCGTTTCATCATCGCCGTGGTCGGCGAAGGTCTGATTGCCTTCAAAAAACGAATAGCAATGGGGGCCTTTGACCATCTCAACCCCCAGACGTTCGCATGCTTGTTGCAGCAGCCCACCGGTGCCGCAATCGGCGTAGACCACAAAGATCTGGTCGTAATGATCGCGGTGTTTGGCCACGGCGTCCTCGACCGCCTGCGTGATCCGTTCGGGATGAATGTGCAGAATCGCTGGCAGACAGGTGAGCGCCATGTGATCCCAGCCATTGCGTTTTTTCAAATCCAGGATCTCGCGCGCCAAGGCTCCGCAGGCGATCAACAGGATGCTTCCGGACGTATCGGCGGAGTATCCTTGGTTGGTCAGGCTTGTATCGTCGGGCAGGGTGTCGTTCGGCATGGCTGTGCTTTCTGCTGCGCTGTGTTCAGAAAAGGACGAATGACGGTTTTGGGCAAGCCTTGCACCGACATCCTGTGTCAGGTCGCCGACGCCTTGGTTCCTGACCGCTTCAGTTGTGACAATCCAACAAAAAAGCCGCCCATGTGAGGGCGGCCTTTCAATCAGATATGTCTGACGGGTCAGCCAGCCAGTTGGTTGTGCTTGCGCGACACGAATTCTTTCGCTGTCTCCACCGCAACGGCGGCGTCCCGGCAATAGGCGTCGGCACCGATGGCCTTGCCGAATTCCTCGTTCAAAGGTGCGCCACCGACCAGAACGATGTAGTCGTCGCGCACGCCTTGCTCGACCATCGTGTCGATCACGACCTTCATGTAAGGCATGGTGGTGGTCAGCAGGGCGGACATGCCCAGAATGTCGGGCTGTTCGTTTTCCAGCGCTTCCAGGTAGTTCTCGACCGGGTTGTTGATGCCCAGATCGACAACCTCGAAACCCGCGCCTTCCATCATCATCGAGACAAGGTTCTTGCCGATGTCGTGGATGTCGCCCTTCACGGTTCCGATCACCATCTTGCCTACGCGTGGTGCACCGGTTTGCGCCAGCAGAGGCTTGAGGATAGCCATGCCGCCTTTCATGGCGTTGGCGGCCAGCAGAACCTCGGGCACGAACAGGATACCGTCGCGGAAGTCATGGCCGACGATGGTCATGCCACCGACCAGCGCTTTGGTCAGAACGTCATAAGGCATCCATCCGCGTTCCAGCAGGATGTTCACACCTTCTTCGATTTCTTCCTTCAGGCCATCGTAAAGGTCGTCGAACATCTGTTCGACAAGTTCGTCGTCGTTCAGTTCGGACAGGATGATGTCTTCTTCATCAGACATGGGGCGATTCCCTGAGCTGTTTGGACCACAGGTCCATGGTGGCATTTGTTCCGTTTTGGCTAAAACGTCGCAGTTTGACTGTGACGATTGCGACCTCAGTGGTTTCGGGACCGACCTATAGGATAGAAATTCGCAACCTGCGACTGAATTCTTCGCAAGATCATTCTGCATATGGTTCAAGTCGTTAGGCGAAATCCCCTGGATTCTGTTTTTTGGCCGGAAGGCCACGTGGCACTTGCCGTAGCGGCGGTCTTTGGTTACTTTGCAAAAAGGAACAAAAAGCGAACAAATGACCGATCATTTCACAATCCGGGGGCGGGGAACCGCATCAAACGACGCTGGTCGGTTTGAACGCTATGCCACTGTCGCAACCGATGATGGCTGGTCGGCGGACGAAGACCTGCCCCCCCTGCGTACCGAGGTTCGGGATGAGGTCGCGCGGAGTGTGATCACCTATAACCGCTCTCCGGATTTGCCCTTTGATCGATCGATTAACCCATATCGCGGGTGCGAACATGGTTGCGTGTACTGTTTTGCCAGACCCAGCCACGCTTATTTGGGTCTGTCCGCAGGGCTGGACTTTGAAACGCGTTTGGTTGCCCGTCCGAACGCGGCGGATGTTCTGCGCAAAGAACTGTCGTCGCGGTCCTACCGCGTGGCGACCATCGCTTTGGGGACCAACACGGACCCCTACCAACCCATAGAGAAAACCCGTTTGATAACAAGGGAATGCTTGCAGGTTTTGCAGGACTTCAACCACCCGGTTGCCATTGTCACCAAGGGTGCGCTGATCGAGCGGGATCTGGATATTCTGGCCCCAATGGCCGAGTTGGGACTGGCGCGGGTCGGTATATCGCTGACGACGCTGGATGGGGATTTGTCGCGCCGGATGGAACCTCGGGCCCCGTCACCAAACCGACGGTTGCAGATGATCCGCAGATTGACACAAGCCGGGGTACCGGTGCGCGTGATGACATCTCCGCTGGTTCCGGGGCTGACCGATCACGAATTGGAACAGTTGCTGGAGGCAGGCCGGGACGCCGGTGCAGACACCGCAAGCTGGATCATGCTGCGCCTACCCAGAGAGGTCTCGGAACTATGGCAAGAATGGCTGGCCCAGCATGAACCCGCGCGCGCAGGTAAGGTGATGTCCCGCCTGCGCGACATGCACGGAGGTCGGGATTACGATCCTCGTTGGGGTCACAGAATGCGGGGCGAGGGGGAGTATGCGCAGGTCATTGCGCAGCGTTTTTCGAAAGCCTGCAAGCGCCTTGGGCTGGCAATCAAATCCGACGCTCTGCGCTGCGATCTGTTCTCGATCCCGCCGCAGGCCGGGGACCAACTAAGCCTGTTTTGAGATGGACCGGGCATAGTCATTTCTGGGCCAAAAGGCTGCTGGCGCCTTCTTATCAGGCCTCTTGTGGACCAATTGGCTGGGTCGCTGGTTCACTTGCGGCAAGGATCAAAGCCCTGACCAACACCCCCAAACAGAGACATTAGCCAGGAAAAAGAGCACTGGCGGCGCTAGAAAAATTCGAAGCGGCGGCACGACGAGGTTTACCGCTGCCGGCCGGATCCACATTTGACTGCTCAAAAAAAAACCCCGCAAATCGCGGGGTCTTTCTTGTGTCATGCCGCCTTAGCGGTTTTCGATATCCACGTAGTCGCGGTTGGTCTCGCCCAGATACAACTGACGCGGACGGCCGATCTTGTTCTGTGGATCGGCAATCATCTCTTTCCACTGGCTGACCCAGCCAACGGTGCGCGAAAGGGCAAAGATCGGGGTGAACATCGAGGTGGGGAAGCCCATCGCCTCGAGAATGATGCCCGAATAGAAGTCCACATTCGGGAACAGTTTTTTCTCGGCGAAATACGGATCTTCCAGCGCCTCACGCTCAAGTTCCTTGGCGACCTGCAGCTTCGGATTGTCTTCAATGCCCAGCAGATCCAGCACTTCGTCAGCCGACTGCTTCATCACCTTGGCGCGCGGGTCGAAGTTCTTGTAGACGCGGTGGCCAAAGCCCATCAGGCGGAACGGGTCGTTCTTGTCCTTGGCGCGGGCGATGTATTCAGGGATACGATCAACGGTGCCGATCTCTTCCAGCATCTCTAGACAGGCTTGGTTCGCACCGCCATGGGCCGGACCCCACAGGCAGGCGATGCCAGCGGCGATACAGGCAAACGGGTTTGCACCGGACGATGACGCCAGACGCACGGTCGATGTCGAGGCGTTCTGTTCGTGGTCCGCGTGCAGGGTAAAGATGCGGTCCATTGCACGGCTGAGGATCGGGTTCACTTCATACTCTTCCGCGGGAACGCTGAAGCACATGCGCAGGAAGTTCGACGCATAGTCCAGATCATTGCGCGGATAAACGAAAGGCTGACCGGTGTGGTACTTGAAGGCCCAGGCCGCAATGGTAGGCATCTTGGCGATCAGACGGTGCGAGGCGACCTCGCGCTGATGCGGGTCCGAGATGTCGGTCGAATCGTGATAGAAGGCCGACATTGCTCCAACCACGCCCACCATGATCGCCATCGGGTGCGCATCCCGGCGGAATCCGCGATAGAAATACTGCATCTGCTCGTGCAGCATGGTGTGACGGGTGATCGTGGTCTCGAAGGTTTCAAGATCCTTGGCGCTCGGCAACTCTCCGTACAGCAGCAGATAGCACACTTCCAGGAAGTGGGATTTCTCGGCCAGTTGGTCGATCGGATAGCCCCGGTGCAGCAGCTCGCCCTTTTCACCATCAATATAGGTGATGGTGCTGTCGCAGCTTGCGGTCGAGGTAAAGCCGGGGTCATAGGTGAACACACCCGCCTGACCGTACAGTTTGCGGATATCGACAACGTCAGGCCCAGCGGTCGGCGAGTGAACCGGCAACTCATACTCTTTTCCATGCACGGTCAGAGTGGCTGTTTTGTTGCTATCAGTCATGATTGTCCCTTCTTCATTCGTGCGCAGGCCAGATCGTTGCCGAATCCTGCGGGCAATGACCGCGCGCAAGCGCGCAGTCCGGGTGTTAGCGGAGCAGCGTTACCCGTTTATGAAGCTTGGGTTTATTTCGCTGCCTCAGAAAGCCGCGCCAGGGTTTCATCGCGTCCCAGCACAAGCATCATGTCAAAAACCGAAGGTGTGACGGCCCGACCAGCCAATACAGCCCTAAGCGGGCCTGCCAGCTTGCCGAACTTGACCTCCCTTGCTTCGGCAAAGGAATTCAACGTCTCTTCCAGCTCGTTCCGGGACCAGCTAGCATTTTGCAACTGCGGCGTCAATTCATTCAGTATACCATCGGATACTGATGCCAACGCTTTTGCGGCTTTCTCATCCGGGGCAATCGGGCGCTCGGTCAGTACAAAATGCGCTTTTTCAAGCAGTTCCGGGAAAGTGCGCGCGCGATCCTTGAGGCAATACATCGCACGTTCCAGATCACCCGATTGTGTCTGTGTGAGAGCGGGCAGCTCTGCTGCCGCGAGGTAATCTTCAACTTCTTGCCGCAGCGCAGCATCATCCGAGATTGCGATGTGCTGACCGCACAGGTTTTCCAGCTTTTTCAAGTCGAAACGCGCCGGGCTTTTGCCGATTCCATCCAGATCGAACCACTCTTTCGCCTGTGCGTCGGTGAAGAATTCATCGTCACCGTGGCTCCAACCCAGACGTGCCAGATAGTTGCGCATACCGGCGGCGGGATAGCCCATCGCCTGATATTCCTGCGCGCCCAAAGCGCCGTGGCGTTTGGACAGTTTCTTGCCGTCAGGCCCGTGAATCAGCGGAATGTGCGCCCAGACTGGAACGTCCCAGCCCATCGCCTCGTAGATCATCATCTGGCGGGCGGCGTTGTTCAGGTGATCGTCGCCGCGGATCACATGGGTGACGCCCATATCGTGGTCATCAACCACAACCGCCAGCATATAAACCGGTGTCCCGTCCGAGCGCAGAAGGATCATATCGTCTAGCTGATCGTTGCGGATGGTCACATCGCCCTGAACCTGATCCCGGATCACGGTCGCGCCGTCCTGCGGCGCCTTGATGCGGATCACAAAAGGCGCATCGGGGTGGGTTTCAGGGGGCGCATCGCGCCAGGGGCTGCGGAACAGGGTCGATTTCCCCTCGGCCCGTGCCTGTTCGCGGAATGCGGCGATTTCATCCTGAGACGAGAAACACTTATAAGCCTTGCCCTCAGCCAATAGCTGATGCGCAACCTCGGCGTGTCGTGCGGCCCCTTCGAACTGAGAAATCACGTCGCCGTCGTGATCCAGCCCAAGCCACTCCATGCCTTGTAGAATCGCCGCGGTGGCCTCGGGGGTCGACCGCTCGCGGTCCGTGTCTTCGATTCGCAGCAGGAACTTGCCGCCGCGCCCGCGCGCATAAAGCCAGTTGAACAGCGCTGTGCGTGCACCGCCGATGTGCAGAAAACCGGTGGGTGAGGGTGCAAAACGGGTGACGACCTGATCGGACATTATTTTGATTAACCTTTTGGTAACCGCGACGGGCATAGTGTGGCGCTTGTCTAACGAGCCCGAAGGACGGGGGCAACCATGCGTGTTCTTGCACGGGCCCAGGCGGCGCTGCTGAACCAGACGGGGTTCCTGTTTCCATGGTCTCCGGTATGTCTGGCGCTTGGGATTGGCCTCTATTTCGGATTGCGGTTCGAACCGGGCTGGCCGATCTATCTGGGCTTTGCGACCACCGGTTTGGTGCTGATCGGCCTGTGCCGCTTTTTACCGGCCGGATGGGGATCGTTGGCAATCGGGGGGGCGCTGGTTGCTGTCGGCTTTCTGCTGGCAGGTGCCCGCGCCCATATGGTGGCGGAACCGGTTTTGTCATGGCGGTATTACGGCCCCATCGAGGGGAGGGTCGTCGCCATGGACCGGTCTGCCTCGGATGCGCTGCGACTGACGCTGGATCAGGTGCGGGTAGGGGACGTGCCGCATGATCGGCGACCGCAGCGCATCCGTCTTTCCGTTCATTCTCAGGTCGGTCCCATTGCGCCGGGGCAGCGGATCATGACCACCGCCCATCTGTCGCCGCCGCAAGGCCCGGTCGAGCCCGGCGGTTTCGATTTCCGCCGCCACGCCTGGTTTCAACGCCTTGGCGCTGTTGGATACACTCGCGTCCCGGTCATGACCATTGCCCCGCCGCAGGACGCGATGGACGGGGTTCGGATTACCGCGATCCGCATGAAGATTTCCGAGCGGGTGCGTGAGATCTTGCCGGGGGAGGTTGGCGGCTTTGCCGCCGCCGTCACCACCGGAGACCGCAGCGGTATGGGGCAAGCGGCGCTTGGGGCGTTACGGGCCTCGAACCTCGCGCATCTACTTGCGATCTCGGGCTTGCATATGGGGCTGTTGACCGGGTTTGTCTTTGTCGCCTGCCGGATCGGGCTGTCCGCGATCCCGGCTTTGGCCCTGCGCGTTCCGGTTCGCAAACTGGCTGCGGGATGTGCGCTGGTCGCGGCGGTGATCTACCTGATGCTCTCGGGCGGTAACGTGGCGACCGAACGTGCCTTTGTCATGGTCACCGTCATGTTGGGCGCGGTTCTAATCGACCGCCGCGCCATCTCGTTGCGGGCGGTGGCCGTGGCGGCGTTGATCGTGCTGGCCTTGCGCCCGGAAACCCTGTTGAGCCCGGGTTTTCAGATGTCATTTGCGGCAACCACGGCCCTTGTGGCCGTCTTCGGCGCGCTGCGAGATTTCGGTCCGATGCCCGGCCCCAAATGGTTCCGGCCAATGGCTGGCGTTCTCATGTCATCTGCAATCGCCGGTCTTGCCACTGCGCCAATCGGAGCGGCGCATTTCAACACAATGTCCCATTACGGCCTGCTGGCCAACCTTCTGTCGGTTCCGGTGATGGGGTCGGTTGTGGTTCCCTTTGCCGTGGTGGCGGCGCTGCTGGCCCCGTTTGGGTTGGAGGCGATTGCCGTTCAGATCATGGGCATTGGCCTGCGATGGATCTTGATGATCGCGGACTGGGTCTCGGGCCTTGAGGGCGCGCAAGGTTACGTTGTCAGCCCGCCCTGGTTCGTGCTGCCGGTGATGGCCCTGGGCGCGCTTTGGATTGCCCTGTGGCAGGGTCGGGCACGGTGGATCGGCCTTGCCCCCGTTGCCCTTGCCTTTTTGTTCTGGACGTCTGGCCATCGCCCCGAGGTGCTGATCGCCGAGTCCGGTGGATTGGTGGGCGTCATAACCGAACAGGGCAGGGCGCTGAGCAAAGAAAAAGGCAGCGGTTTTGTTGCGACTGTCTGGTTAGAGAATGACGGGGACGGGCAGGATCAGGGGCACGCCGCCGGTCGCTGGCCGGGGCAGGCCGGTCTCATCCAGCGGATTGTCTTGCAGGACAAAGAGGTCATCCATGTCATCGGCAAAAGGGCCGCGCAGGAATTCACCGAATGTCATGAGAATCAGATCGTTGTTTCAGCCATAAATCTGGACATGGACGGAGATTGCAGCGTTTTTGACCCCGAACGGCTGTATGAGACCGGTAGCCTCTCCATCACTGATGGAAAGCTGATCACCAGCGCTGATCTGACCGGGCATCGCCTGTGGTCCCCGAAACCTTCCGGGGACAGGCGTTAAAGGTGGGATCAGTAGGTGCGGATCAACCCGACCAGACGACCCTGAACCTTGATTTTGTCTTCGGGCAGCACCCGCGTTTCATAGGCTGGGTTCGCGGCCTCAAGCGCGATGGCCTGACCGCGGCGGAAGAAACGCTTCAAGGTGGCCTCCTGATCCTCGACCAGTGCAACAACGATGTCGCCGTTGTCAGCGGTCGATGTCTCACGGATCACAACGACGTCGCCATCATTGATCCCGGCATCGATCATCGAGTCGCCCTTTACCTCAAGCGCGTAATGCGAGCCCTGACCCGAGACCATGGGACCGGGCACCGCCACACGATGCGAGACGTGGCTGATCGCCTCAATCGGCACACCAGCGGCGATCCGGCCCATAACGGGCAGTTCCATAGCATCCACCGCAACCGGCTCAAAGTTTGCTGGGCGTTGGCCTTCAGGCTTGTCACCATCGATCACACGCGGGCTGAACCCCGCCGTGGGTTGTCCGCCAAGGCTTTCGGGCAGTTTCACAATCTCGATCGCGCGGGCACGATGGGCCAGACGGCGGATAAATCCTCGTTCCTCCAAGGCCGTGATCAACCGATGAATGCCGGATTTCGAACGCAGGTCCAGCGCGGCCTTCATTTCGTCAAAGCTGGGCGGAACACCGTCCGCCTGCACGCGTTTGTGGATGAATTCCAGCAAATCCAATTGCTTCTTGGTCAGCATCGCTCACACCTCGTCGCTCATGCGTTTTCTTTTGTTCTACGCATGTTCACGTTTTGTGTCAACGAATTTGACGATGTTCTATATCGGCAGGTAGCGCACCGTTGCCCCCGCAGGCAGAGCGGGATCGTCGGGCGGGCGCACCAACAAGGCGTTGGCCTGTGCCAGAACGCTCAGCAGAGAACTGTCCTGATCGGCACAGGCGCGGATGCCATTGTCGTCGAGGATTGCGCGCATGTAGTGCTCGCGCGGACCATTCTCCGACAGCGGCTCGACTAGGGTGGCGGTCCTGAACGGTGTCACAACCGTATCCAGACCCAACATGCGCCGCACCATCGGAGCCAGGAACAAGTAGCCGCAAACCATTGCGCTGACGGGATTTCCGGGCAGACCGACCATGGCCGCATCGCCCATCCGTCCGGCCATCAGGGGTTTTCCGGGCCGCATTCGGATCTTGTAGAACGACCGTTCCATCCCCAGCGCCTCGGACACGTCGGACACCAGATCATAGTCGCCGACCGACGCGCCGCCGATTGTCACCACCAGATCCGCGCCCTCGGCCAGACCAAAGGCGGTTTCAAGCGACGATACCGTGTCCTGCGCGATGGGCAGGACGCGGACATGTGCGCCAAGCCCCCCCAGCAGGGCTTTCAGGCCGAACGTATTCGAGGCGATGATCTGGTCAGGGCCGGGCGTTTCGCCGGGCATGACCAACTCATCCCCGGTCGAAATCAGCGCGATCTGAGGTTTCCGCGTGACCGGCACCTTTGCGATGTTCATGGAGGCCATCAGGGCGGCATCTTCGGGGCGGATCAGACGCGGGGCGGTGATTTTGGTGCCCTTGGCGAAATCCACCCCGGCGGGCCGGATGTTGGTTTTGGGGCCGGGGGCGTCGGTGATGGTGATCAAATCACCCCGGCGCTCCACATCTTCCTGAATAACAATGAAATCAGCACCTTCCGGCACCGGCGCGCCGGTGAAAATGCGCACAGCCTGACCCGGTCCGACACGTCCGTCGAAGCGATTGCCCGCAGCGGATTCCCCTACGACCTTGAACATTGAATGCAGTTCAACCTCAGCCGCTTTGACCGCGTATCCATCCATGGAAGAGGCCGCAAAGGGCGGCTGATCGCGCGTCGCTGCGACGTCTTCGGCCAGGACCCGGCCTGCGGATTGGGCCAGTGGCACATGCTCGACCGGCAGAGGGAGCACCAGATCGAACAGCAGGGCGCGGGCGTCTTCAATCGTGATCATTGCGCTTCGTAACGCCCTGATTTTCCGCCGTCTTTCAGAAGGACCCGAATACCGCCGATCTCCATCGCCTTGTCCACGGCTTTGGTCATGTCATAGACCGTCAGCGCGGCGGTCGAGACGGCCGTCAGCGCCTCCATCTCAACCCCGGTCTGGCCCGAGGTCTTTACGGTGGCTTCAATCTGAACGCCCGGTAGATCGGGGTCCAGCGTCAGCTCCACTGCAACCTTGGTCACCGGCAAAGGGTGGCAAAGGGGGATCAGGTCAGGCGTTTTCTTGGCCCCCATGATCCCGGCCAGTCGCGCAACGCCCAGAACATCGCCCTTCTTGGCGCGACCTTCTGAAATTAAATCAAAAGTTTCCGGCGCCATCTTGATGTACCCGGATGCGACAGCTACGCGGTCCGTCACCTCTTTTTCCGAGACATCGACCATATGGGCCTGACCTTGCGCATCGAAATGGGTGAGCGGCATCACATCACTCCGGGGATCAGCGGGTTTGACAGGATGTGCCGGGTCGCGGCGGTCACGTCGTCCTGACGCATCAGGCTTTCGCCGATCAGGAAACACCGCGCGCCGTAACGGGCGATATCGGCCAAATCCTCGGGCGCGCCCAGACCGCTTTCGCAGACGATCGTCCGGTCTCCTGGAACCAGCTTCGACAAACGTCGGGTCGTATCAAGAGTGGTCTCGAACGTCTTGAGATTACGGTTATTTATGCCGATCAGGGGGCTTTTCAACTGCGTCGCACGCTCCAACTCGGCCGCGTCATGAACCTCGATCAGAACGTCCATGCCCCAGTCAAAAGCGGTTTGTTCCAGTTCAGCGGCCTGAGCATCCTCGACCGAGGCCATGATGATCAGGATACAATCTGCCCCCAATGCGCGCGCTTCGACAACCTGATAGGGGTCATACATGAAATCCTTGCGCAGGGCGGGCAGGTTGGTGGCGGCTCGGGCTGCGGTCAGGTATTCCTTGGAGCCCCGAAAGCTGGGCGTGTCGGTCAGCACCGACAAACAGGCCGCGCCGCCATCTTCATAGGCTTTCGCCAGAACCGGAGGATCAAAATCCGGGCGGATCAATCCTTTGGACGGGCTGGCTTTTTTGACCTCGGCAATCAGTCCATACCCGGTGCGGGACGCATCGTGCAGCGCTGCAGCAAAGCCGCGAACCTCGGGCGCTTCGCGCGCCTCGCTTTCCAACTCGTCCAGCGATTTTTGCGCCTTGTCCGCTGCGATCTCTTCCAGCTTGTAGGCTTTGATTTTGTCCAGAACAGTCTCGGTCATGCGGCTTCCTGTGTGATCCGCGCCAGGGCGGTTATTTTCTCTTTTGCTTTGCCACTGTCGATGCTTTCGGCAGCCTTTTCAACGCCTTCGCGCAGGTCCGAGGCCGCCTCGGCCACGACCAGAGCGGCTGCCGAATTCAGCAGAACGGCGTCGCGATAAGCGGACGGCGCGCCATCCAGCAAGGCGCGAAAAGCGGTGGCGTTTTCCTCGGGCGTGCCGCCGATGATGTCCTCGAACGGGTGCACAGGCAGGCCCGCGTCTTCGGGGTGCAGTTCGACCTCTTTGACGGTATCGTCTTCCAACGCGGCAACCCAGCTGACGCCGGTGATGGTCAACTCATCGGTGCCGTCCGAGCCATGTACCAACCATGCGCGGTCAGAGCCCAACAGACCCAGCGTCTCCGCCATCGGTCGGATCAACTCGCGCGAGAATGCGCCGGTCAACTGACGCTTGACGCCCGCCGGGTTGGTTAATGGCCCGAGAATGTTGAAGATCGTGCGCGTCCCAAGCTCTTGCCGCGAGGGCATGACATGGGCAATCGCCGGGTGGTGCATCGGAGCCATCATGAAGCAGATACCGGCTTCATTCAGCGCCTTTTCAACCACTTGCGGGCCGACCATCACGTTGATTCCCATCTGCCCCAACGCGTCCGCCGCGCCGGATTTGGAACTGAGGTTCCGGTTGCCGTGCTTGGCCACGGTGACACCGGCCCCCGCCACGACAAAGGCCGTCGCGGTCGAGATGTTCAGGGTTCCCTTGCCATCACCACCCGTACCGACAATATCCATTGCACCCGCAGGTGCGGACACAGCGTTGCACTTGGCGCGCATCACAGCAGCGGCGGCGGCGTATTCGTCCACGGTTTCGCCCCGCGTGCGCATCGCCATCAGCAGCCCGCCGATCTGGCTGGGGGTGGCTTCGCCGTCGAACAGAATGCCAAAGGCCTGTTCCGCCTCGGCACGGGTCAAAGGCCGATCAGCCGACGCGCCGATCAGCGGTTTCAATGCGTCGCTCATGCGGGGACTTTCAGTTCTTGCAGGAAGTTCTTGAGCAGGGCGTGGCCATGCTCGGATGCGATGGATTCCGGGTGGAACTGGACGCCGTGAATGGGCAGTTCCTTGTGTTGCAGCCCCATTATGGTGCCGTCTTCCAGTTCCGCCGTGATCTCAAGGCAGTCGGGTAGCGTCTCACGCTCGACGATCAGGGAATGGTAGCGGGTCGCTTCAAAGGGTGAGGGAAGTCCGGCGAACACACCTTTGCCCGTGTGTTTCATCGTGCCCATCTTGCCATGCACGATCTCGTGGCAGCGCACGACCTTACCGCCAAAGACCTGTCCGATAGTCTGATGGCCCAGACACACACCCATCAGCGGCGTTTTCGTCTCAGCCGCGGCTTCGGTCAGGGCCAGGCAAATCCCCGCCTGATCCGGGTCGCAGGGGCCGGGGCTTAGCAGGATACCGGCGGGGTTCATCGCCATGGCTTCCTGCACATCCAGCGCATCGTTGCGGCGAATGACCATTTCGGCCCCAAGTTCGCCCAGATAATGCACCAGGTTGTAGGTAAACGAGTCGTAGTTGTCGATCAGCAGCAGCATTTGGGCACTTATCTTCGCTTGGGCATTTCAGGCTGGCGATGCAGCCCCCGGCCACGGTATAATGTCGGGACATACATGCTCAGGCTTGTGCGGCAGCGTCAAGAGGACATCCCGTTCCCGGCGCGTCATCAGGCCAAGCGTCGCAGCAGACGGCGTCGGGATGGGCAAAGCAGTAAACAGGCGAAAGGCACTGGTCATGGGCGGATTTATCGGGGGAATGGTCGCAGGCGCGGTCGTTGTTTTGATTCTGGGCGCGGTACTGTCGTTGCAGGCGCCGTTGGCTCAGCGAACCGCGGTCACGACCGAAGCGCCGCAACCCGAAGACGTGGCGACATCCGAGGCCCCGGAAGGTGTGGCCGAGACCGGATCGGATGCGGATCTGGTCGAAGTGCCCCCAGCTGCGCCAAATGTTGCCGAGTACCAAGAAGAAGACGCAGCCGATCTGTCAGGTCTTGAGGCCGAGGCAGATGCCCAACCCGTGATCACGGATCCGGCGCAACAGGCCGAACAGCCTGACCCTGCGGTTTCCGAGGACGTCGCGGTGCTGACGGATCCGCCCGCCGCGCCACAACTGCCGGGGGCTGCGCCGGAGGCCCCTCAGGACGATAGCCAACCGCTGGTGATCGACGAAACACCCGCGCCGCCTGCAAAGGAAGATGTGGCTGGACTGGAACCCCAGCCAGAACCGACGCCATTGCCGGGCACGTCCAGCGAGGACACCGAAGAGAACCCGTTTGAAAACAGCCCGATTGCCGTTGAAGGCGACGAGGATGTTTTGCCCCGGACCTTGCCGCGTCTTGCAGCTCTGCCTCAGATCGGGGGGGAGGGTGAGACCAGCACCAGCTCAATCATTGGCAAACGTGTTGTTCCCCTGACCGAACGGGACGATCCGCCAGCGACGGATACGCCGACCGCGGACACGGCAGGTACGGACGGATCGACTGCCATCGCGATCGGAAAACCCATCGAGGCGTACGCCGCGTCGTTCGATAACCCCGAGGCCAAACCGCTGATGTCGATCATTCTGATCGATGACGAGGACGCATTTGGAGCCGAGGCGCTGCAGGATTTTCCCTATCCGATCAGCTTCGCCGTCAGCCCGTCCGACCCGAATGCAGCCGAGAAGATGGCCCGCCACCGAGCCGCCGGGTTCGAGGTGATGGCCTTGGTTGATCTGCATGAGGCGGCCAGCGCACAGGATGCCGAGGTTTCGATGGCCGTGTGGCTTGAAGCGCTGCCGGAAACCGTGGGTATTCT
Organism: Ruegeria sp. N4; assembly: GCF_056531425.1. Lineage (NCBI taxonomy): Bacteria > Pseudomonadati > Pseudomonadota > Alphaproteobacteria > Rhodobacterales > Roseobacteraceae > Ruegeria > Ruegeria sp. N4. The sequence goes on along the minus strand of NZ_JBQFLT010000001.1, from coordinate 525,268 downwards.
GGAAGGGGTCGATACCGGCATTCAGGGCAATCGCAAACTGGCGGATCAGGTGGCCGAGATTGCGGGTGTGACGGGCCGGGGGCTGATCACGCAGGATAACGGGTTGAACACGGTCCAGAAAATCGCGGCCCGTAACGGCGTGCCGTCGGGCGTGGTGTTCCGCGATATCGACGGGGCGCGTCAGGACCCCAAGATCATGCGCCGGTTCCTGGACCAGGCCGTGTTCCGCGCCGGACAGGAAGGCACGGTTGTGATGCTGGGTCGCGTGCGGCCCGAGACGATCTCGGCCCTGCTGCTTTGGGGATTGGAAGATCGCGGCAATCGGGTTGCCATGGCCCCGATCTCGGCCGTCATGATGCGCGAAGTGCAGTAAGATAAAGAAAGGCGGCTGATCCGGGATCGCCGCCTTCTTTTATTGGTTGCCGCTGCCGGTGAACCGGGCAGCATCTGCCGCAGCCCGTCGGATCGCATTGGATTTGTGGACTGTCTCCATATACTCAGCCTCTGGGTCGCTGTCGTAAACAACGCCGCCACCGGCCTGAATATAAAGCTTCTGATCCTTCACGATCGCTGTGCGCAGGGCGATGCACATATCCATATCGCCGCCCGCGCTGAAATAGCCGACACCGCCGCCATAGACGCCGCGCTTTTCCGGCTCCAGCTCGTCGATGATCTCCATCGCGCGGACCTTGGGCGCGCCCGAGACGGTCCCCGCAGGCATCCCGGCAAAGAAGGCATCCAGCGCGTCTTTGTCCTCGGCCAGTTCGCCAACCACGTTCGAGACGATGTGCATCACGTGGCTGTAGCGTTCGATGATGAACTCTTCGGTTGGACGTACGGTGCCGATCTTGGCAACGCGGCCTGTATCGTTGCGGCCCAGATCCAGCAGCATCAGATGCTCGGCCAGTTCTTTCTTGTCAGCCAGCAGATCGACCTCATTGGCCTTGTCCTCTTCGGGCGTCGCGCCGCGCGGGCGGGTGCCTGCGATGGGGCGAATGGTGACTTCGTCGCCGAAGACGCGCACCAGAATTTCGGGGCTCGCGCCCACAACCTGAAAACCGCCGAAGTTGAAGTAGAACATGAACGGCGACGGGTTTGTGCGGCGCAGCGAGCGATAGAGCGCAAAGGGCGGTTGCGGGAAATCCTGCGTCCAACGTTGCGCCGGGACGACCTGAAAAATGTCGCCCGCACGGATATATTCCTTGGCCTTTTCAACGGCTTCCATATATCCTGATTTGGTGAAATTCGACACGGGCGGCGCAACCTCGGACGCGTCCCCCAGATCGCGGGTCTCGGCAGGCATGGCGCGTTCCAGATCGCGGACCGCGTCCATCACACGCTCAGCCGCTTGGGCATAGGCGGCCTTGGCGGATTGCCCCTCACTGACCCAGGCGGGCGAGACAACGGTGACCTCGCCCTTCACACCGTCCAGCACCGCGATGACCGAGGGGCGCAGCATGATCGCGTCCGGCAGACCCAGCGGGTCGGGGTTCACGTCCGGCAGATACTCGACCAGACGCACCATGTCATAACCCAGATAGCCAAACAGCCCGGCGGCGGCCTGGGGCAGATCATCGGGCAGGGCGATCCGGCTTTCCGCCAGCAACGCACGCAGATTGTCCATCGGGTTGCCGTCCTGAGGCGTAAACGCCTCGGGGTCGAATCGGGTCGAGCGGTTCAGTTCGGACGCCTCACCCCGGCAACGCCAGATCAGATCGGGCTTCATCCCGATGATCGAATAGCGCCCGCGCACCTCTCCGCCAGTGACGGATTCCAGCATGAACGCGTCTTTCTGCGCGCCGGTCAGTTTCAGCATCAGCGAGACCGGCGTATCCAGATCGGCGGCGAGCCGCGTGTAGACGACCTGATTTTCGCCCGCTTCATAGGCGCGGGCGAAACTGTCGAAATCGGGGGTCAATGCCATCTTGGTCTCGTTTAATAGCTTGCCTGCACGGCGTTCAGGGCTTGCTGATCGACCACAGGGCGGGCCCGTGTTTGCGCATCGCGCACATAGGCGTCAAAGATATTCTGGGCCAGTGCCTGATCCAGTTGAGCGGTCAGTGCTTCCTGCACCTGACGCAGTTCGTCGGTCTCGGCCGGGGGCAGAATCTCATCCAGACGCACGATCATGGCCGCTTCGTTGCCGCTGATCACGCGCAACTCGCCGGGTTCCATTTCGAACACTTCGGCCATGAAACTGGGCGGCACATCGTCCAGAAACGCGGTGCGGGTCAGGGCGTTTTCGACGCGGAACGGCAAGCCGGTTGCAGTGAAATCGCCGTCGGTTGCCAATTCCACCAGGACCGAGGCCGCCTGATCCAGCAGTGCTTTGTTTGTCTCTGCAGCAATCCAAGCGGCGGCGACGCGATCACGCGCGCTGTCCAGCGGTTCAGGGCGCGGCGGCAGTTCTTCATCCAATCGCAGGGCAAAGATCGAGCCGTCCTCAAGAAAGCCGATCTCGGGGAAGTCGCCTTCACGCACGGCTTCGGCTGCGGTGCGGAACCCGTCATAGGCGGCAACGCTTTCGTCGCTGTCGCCGGTCCAGTCGATCTGGCCCAATTCCATCTCGGTCTCGGCAACCAGTTCTTCCAGTGTCGCACCACCGGCCAGCATGTCGTTGATGTCTTCCGACTGCGCCTCGATCAGACGGCGGGCGCGATCCGAGGCGATTTCTTCCCGCAGGGCCGGTTCGGCGTCTTCAAACCGAGTGTTGTTTGCGGCCAGCGATCCGTTGATGCGGAACAGGGCAGGGCCGAAGACCGACGGCAACGGACCGACAACCGCGTCGAGTTCGGCGGCAAACACCGCATCGGCGGCCTCGCCCAGATCATCGCGTGTGACGTCGCCCAGATCGATATCGCTCAGCTCCAACTCGCGGTCGCGAACCAGTTGTTCGAAAGTCGTACCGCCGACTTCGAGCTGGGCCTTGGCATCATTTGCGGCCTCTTCGCTGGGGAAGTTCAGACGTTCGACCAAACGGCGTTCAGGCTGCTGGAATTCGTCCGCGCGCTGATCGTAAAGGCGGCGCAGCGTGTCCTCATCGACCTCGACCGTGTCCACCAGCATCTCGGGCGACAGGATGGCATAGGTCAGGCTTTTGGTACGAGGCAGGGTGAACTGATCCGTGTTCTCATCGTAGTAAGACTGAACCTGATCTTCGGTCGGCTCGGCGACCGGCGTGGTCAGCGCGTCAATGCCAAGCGTTGCCACGGTAAAGCTGCGGCGCGCGCCGATATAGTCGACCATGGTTTCGGTCAGCGTTGCGGGCATCTTCACGCCACCGGTCACTGCGGCCTGAATGATCGTGCGCGAGGATTCCTTGCGCAGATCGTCTTCGAACTCGGTATCGGTCATGCCGATCTGTTCCAGCTGGAACCGATAGGCTTCGCGGTCAAACGTGCCGTTCACGCCCTGAAAGGCTGGGATCGCCACAATCTCTTCCTGCAGGTTTTCATCCCCGATCGAGATACCAAGCTGAGCGACCTCGTTGTCCAAAGCGGCCAGCGCAGTCAGGCGCGACAGGGCCAGTTGGTCCAACCCAAATTCACGGGCCTGAGACATTTGCAGCGGCTGACCGGTCTGCGCCTCGACCGCGCGGATTTCGCGCTGAAGCTCGCGCACATAAGCCTCAACCGAGACGCTTTCGTCGCCCACTTGCGCCACGGTCCGCACCGTGCCGCTGAGATTGGTTGCGCCAATGCCTGCGAGACCTACGAACAGAAGGCCCATCAGTATCCAGACAAAGGTTTTTGAAAGACTGTTCTTGCCTGCAGCCATAATGCCCTCTTGGTGTTTTTGGCAGGTCTCTGCCCTGTTGGTCGGGGCCCTGAATACGACGCGTGCCGCCGGGGGGCAAGCTTAGAAGGAAAGCGCCTGCAAACGATCGAACAACCGGCCGATTCCGGCCCGGTCCAGATTGGCAAAAGCCACACGGACCTGCCGTTCCCCGGCAGGGTCGCCTGCAGGCATGAACATGGTGCCCGGCAACAGCAGAATACCTGCTTCGGGGACCAGACGACGGGCCAATTCATCCGAGGGCATGTCGAACGGATGTTCGAGATAGGCGAAATAAGCGCCAAGCCCCAAAAGCCGCCAACCTTTTGCCGTCAGTGCCTGCATCCCCTCAGCGATGGCAGCGCGGCGGTCTAGGATTTCGTCGCGCTCACCGGCCAGCCACTGGTTCAGGTTCTGCATGCCCCACAGGGCCGCAAACTGGCCGATCTGGCCGGGGCAAATCGCAACGGTGTCCAGAAATTTCTCGATCTCGGCCAGCAAGGCCGCGCTGGTCGCAATGGCGCCGACCCTGTGCCCGGTCAGGCGATAGGCTTTCGAGAAGGAATAGAGATGCACCAGCGTCTCATCCCAGCCGGGCTGTTGGAACAACTCATGCGGGGGGCCACTGCGGCTGTCGAAATCGCGATAGGTTTCGTCGACCAGAAGGTAGATGCCCGCCTTGCGCGCCAGATCATAGAAGGCGCGGACCAGATCAGCCGGGTACTCGACCCCGCCGGGATTGTTGGGCGTGACCAGGGAAATCGCGCGCGTCTTGTCGGTGATCAGAGCGCGCGCCTGATCCGGGTCGGGCAGCAGATCCTCACCGGTGGGCAGATCGATAGCTTGCACGCCTGCCATGTCCAGCCACATTTTGTGGTTGAAATACCAGGGGGTTGGCAGGATCACCTCATCCCCCTGATCGGTGATGGCCGAGATGACGGCTGAGAAGGCCTGATTGCAGCCCGAGGTGATCGCAACCTGTTCCGGCATCACAGTGGCTACGTAATGATCTCCGATCTGGTTGGCCAGTTCGGTGCGCAGATCGTCATTGCCCAAAACGGGTCCGTAGAGATGCGCGCTGTCCTGCTGCACCGTGAAGTCGGCCATGGCCTGCCGCAGGGCCAGCGGCGGAGGATCCACCGGCGCGGCCTGGCTGACATTGATCAGAGGGTGATCATCGGGAAATGTGACGCCGTCCAGCCAACGCCGCGCCTCCATCACCGGGGGTGGGAAGGTGGCGCTGGTGCGGGTCTGGGTCATGGCGTGCCGATCTTTTGCGAGGCTCTGCCTCGCGCTCCGAGGTATTTTTAAACAGAAGAAGGGATCAGTCGGTGCCGCGATAGGGCTCGACATATTGCAGGGCCATATCCCACGGGAAGAAAATCCAGGTGTCCTGGCTGACCTCGGTGATGAACGTGTCCACCATTGGGCGGCCTTTGGGCTTGGCGTAAACGGTGGCGAAATGCGCCTTGGGATACATGGCGCGTACCAGTTCCAGGGTTTTGCCGCTGTCGACCAGATCGTCGATGATCAGAACACCTTCGCCGTCCCCCATAAGCGCCGCATCGGGGGCTTTCAGCACTTCGGCCTCACCCTGTTCCTGATGGTGGTACGAGCGGACGCTGATTGTATCGACGGTGCGAATATCAAGCTCGCGGCTGACGATCATCGCGGGGGCCATGCCGCCACGGGTGATCGCAACAACCGCGCGCCATGCGCCGTCATCGGGGCCTTGCCCGTCCAGCCGCCACGCCAAAGCGCGCGAATCGCGGTGGATCTGATCCCAGCTGATGTGAAATCCCTTTTCGTGGGGCAGGCGGTCCTTGGCGCTCATGTCTTTAGCCTTTCTCGACGTCCGGGGCATCGACGGCCTTCATGCCGACAATGTGATAACCCGAATCCACGTGCAGGTTTTCCCCGGTCACACCGCCGGACAGGTTCGACAGCAGATACAGCGCCGAATTGCCCACATCGTCGATGGTCACGTTGCGGCGCAGGGGCGAGTTATACTCGTTCCACTTCATGATATAGCGGAAGTCGCCGATGCCGCTGGCGGCCAGCGTCTTGATCGGACCGGCCGAGATCGAGTTCACGCGGATGCCGTCCTTGCCCAGATCTTCGGCAAGGTATTTGACCGATGCCTCAAGCGCCGCTTTGGCCACGCCCATCACGTTATAATGTGGCATCACCTGTTCAGCGCCGTAATAGGTCAGCGTGATCGCGCTGCCGCCTTCGGACATCATCTTTTCGGCCCGTTGCATCACAGCGGTAAAGGAATAAACCGACACATCCATGGTCAGTTTGAAATTCGCCCGGCTGGTGTCGACATAGCGACCGCGCAATTCGTTCTTGTCGGAAAATCCGATGGCATGAACGACGAAATCCAGCTTGCCCCATTTTTCTTCCAGCGCGGTGAACAGCGCATCGATCGATGCTTCGTCACTTACGTCGCAGGGCAGGACAACCTCGCTTCCCAACTGAGCCGCCAATGGATCGACGCGCTTTTTCAGAGCATCGCCCTGATAGGAAAAGGCCAGCTCGGCCCCGGCGTCGGACAAGGCGCGGGCGATTCCCCATGCGATTGATTTGTCATTGGCCAGTCCCATGATGAGGCCGCGTTTTCCGGCCATCAACTGATTTGACATGTTTGGTTCTCCGCCTGTCTTCGCGATGTGTTGCGTTGGTTTATGCCATTGGGTGCCCTGCATCAAGGCCGTGCACCCTTGCCCGCAGCAGGTTCTCGCCTTAGGTTCGGGGACAATACTTTCCAGGGGATGGAAATGACCGAGCGTGATGGCATCTTTGCTGGCTCCGATCCGTTTGAAATAGCGGCTCGGTGGTTAGGCGAGGCTGAAAAGACTGAATCAAACGACCCCAATGCAATTGCCCTGGCAACTGTCGATGCCGATGGCATGCCCAATTCGCGCATGGTTCTGTTGAAAGATATTGAACCGAACGGTTTTGTTTTCTACACAAACTATGAAAGCAAAAAGGCGTCCGAGTTGGACGGTGCAGGGAAGGCCGCTTTTGTCATGCACTGGAAATCATTGCGGCGTCAGATCCGAGTTCGTGGTACAATCACCCGCGAAGATGGGCCGAAAGCGGATGAATATTATGCATCCAGGTCACTGAAAAGCCGGTTGGGGGCTTGGGCATCGCGGCAATCACAACCGCTCAGCAGTCGGGCCGCGCTGATGGCCGAGGTAGCCAAGGTGACGGCAAAGCACGGTCCTAATCCTGCACGGCCACCGTTTTGGGGAGGGTACAGATTAGCACCAACCGAAATCGAATTCTGGGCTGACGGGGCGTTTCGTCTGCACGACAGATTCAGGTGGCAACGGGAAAAGCCGGATTCGGTGTGGCATGTGGAAAGGTTGAATCCATGACGTTCACGTGTCGCGAAATGCAACAATCAGAAAATAAACGACTTTTTCAGCTTGAAATTGTGGGTCATTCCCATAAACAACAAACCCTTAACGAACTGCTAAAATTCGCGATGGGAAAACAGTGCCAGAAGATCTGAACAACATGTATCGCGTCCGGGGACACGTAAAATGGTTCGATCCCGCAAAGGGATACGGATTTGTTGTGTCTGACGAAGGCGGTCCGGATATTCTGTTGCACGTGAACGTGTTGCGCAATTTCGGTCAAAGCTCGGTCGCGGACGGGGCAGGGATCGAGATCATGACCCATCGCACCGATCGCGGCGTTCAGGCGGTCGAGGTGATCAGTGTTGATCCGCCTGCACGCACGGACTCGATGCTGCTGGCTGATTTTGCCGAACTTGATCCTGACGTGATCTCTGACGCCCCGCTGGTGGCGGCGCGGGTCAAATGGTTCGACAAGGGCAAGGGCTTTGGTTTTGCCAATGTCTTTGGTCGCGGCGAAGATGTGTTCCTGCATATCGAGGTTCTGCGCCGCTCGGGCCTTGCGGATCTGCAGCCGGGCGAGGCGCTGGCGATGCGGGTGATCGATGGCAAACGCGGGCGCATGGCGGCACAGGTTCTTGCCTGGGAAGCCGCGTTGGACGACTAATACTTTCATGATGCGCTGCCTTACCGTTCCTGCCGTGATCCTTACGATGTGGGCCGGGAACGTGTTTGCCGAATGCCGGCCTGACCGAGTCGAATTGAAAAACGATCAGGCGCAGATTCGGTTCGACGTCGAGCTTGCCGTTACCCCGCAAGAACGATCCCGCGGCCTTATGTTCCGCGAGCATCTTGCGAACCGGTCGGGCATGTTGTTCGTGTTCGATCCGCCGCAGCCGGTTGTGTTCTGGATGAAGAATACTCTGATACCGCTCGACATCATCTTTCTGGACAAGACCGGAGCCGTGACGCGCGTCCATCAGGGGGCCATTCCGGGCGATTTGACCCCGATTGAAGGGGGCGATGCCGTGTTTGCGGTGTTGGAAATCAACGCCGGTTTGTCTGCGCGATACGGGATCGAGGCGGGAACCCAGATGCGGCACGAAATTTTTTCGCAAGGCCCAGCAATTTGGCCCTGTTAGGGCTTTTCAAATCAGATCGGCATCGTTAGGAAGGCGCACGGTCCGGGGCGTGGCGCAGTCTGGTAGCGCACCTGTTTTGGGTACAGGGGGTCGTAGGTTCGAATCCTGCCGCCCCGACCACTTTTCTTCCCTTCAAGTCGGCGAGCCACCCAACGCGCGGTAAAGCGTGCTCATCGTCTTGTCCAATTCTTCGCTTTCCACCGGAACCTCAACTTTTGATCCGTTTTTCTGCGGCACTTCAAACACCAGCGACGCATCGACCCTGTAGCCGCCCGAGGTTTTGGTCGGGATCAGCCGCATGATGCTTTTGGGCAGGTCCTGAGGGTCCCCGTCGTAGTTCAGAATCAGGAACGCGGTCGCTTCGGGCGGCAAAAACTCGCTACACGCAAAACCGCGATCCCCGAGTTTTTGAAAGGTTTCGCCGGGGCCGGAACAGCTGGCTTCGAAGGTTTCGAACAGGCGCGTGGGGTAGGTTTCGAACTGCGCGCTGCGTGACGCATCGGGCACATCTTGTTGTGTGCAGGCCACGATCAGGGCCAGTGCCGGGAGAAAGCGAAACGGCTGCATCTTCTTGTAAGCCCTCAATCATTTACGTTTTTGTCACGCGCCGGATTTGCCGGATTGCAAAGGCGCGGGATGATTCTGTTTCAACCTAGCCAGTCGGGCGTTGGTTGATCAAACGCTGATAACTGTGCTGGTAAAAACAACAATTCCATTTTGAGAGATTTGGGTTCGGCGGAATTTCGCCGTGGATCATTCTGTGGAGGAATCGCAGCACCGGGCCCCGAGGCCTCTGTCGGGGGTCGGGTCAACACAAAAGATTTCAAAAATGACCTAAAAATGCCGTTGACGATCTATGGTGAGATACGCCAGATTGTATGAGCCGAACAAGACGCCACTACATCTGGTATGAAATCCGGGGGCGGCGCGGGCGAGGGACGGAACGCACACCAAAGAATTGTGCAACCGCTAAGACGGTTATGCGTTGCCACGGGCAACGCCTGATCTTCTGCGTCTGTCAGGTTCGGCATGGTGGTGGGCCCGGTATTTCATGGGTCTGACGCTGGGTAGACGGTCATTAATTCGAAGGCAGCGGACATGAAAATTGAAAGAAAATTCACCAAGCCGGGGCAGGACGCATACGCAGATCTTGATTTCGTGTCTGCAACATCAGAGATCCGGAACCCCGACGGAACCATCGTTTTTCGGTTGGACAACATCGAAGTTCCGTCAAGCTGGAGCCAGGTGTCCAGCGACGTCATTGCGCAGAAATACTTCCGCAAGGCCGGTGTTCCGTCCAAGCTGAAGAAAGTAAAAGAGAAAGACGTCCCCGAATTCCTGTGGCGCTCGGTTCCTGCCGATGGTGCTGAATTCGATGGTGAGACGTCCTCGAAGCAAGTGTTCGACCGTCTGGCAGGCGCGTGGGCCTATTGGGGCTGGAAGGGCGGCTATTTCTCGGATGAAGAGGACGCGCGCGCGTATTTCGACGAGATGCGCTATATGCTGGCGACCCAGCGTGCCGCGCCGAACTCGCCGCAGTGGTTCAACACCGGTCTGCACTGGGCCTATGGCATCGACGGCCCGGCGCAGGGGCACCATTATGTCGATTACAAAACCGGCAAGCTGACCAAATCGAAATCCGCTTATGAACACCCGCAGCCGCATGCCTGCTTCATCCAGTCCGTCGATGATGATCTGGTGAACGAAGGCGGCATCATGGATTTGTGGGTGCGTGAGGCGCGCCTGTTTAAATACGGTAGCGGAACCGGAACCAACTTCAGCCATCTGCGGGCCGAAGGCGAGGCGCTGTCAGGTGGCGGCAAATCCTCGGGCCTGATGGGCTTCCTCAAGATCGGCGACCGCGCCGCCGGTGCGATCAAATCAGGCGGGACAACCCGTCGGGCCGCAAAGATGGTGATCGTCGATGCCGATCACCCGGATATCGAGCAATTCATCGAATGGAAGGTGATCGAAGAGCAGAAAGTGGCCTCGATCGTTGCCGGTTCGAAGATGCACGAGAAGATGCTGAACGGCATTTTCGAGGCTATCCGGTCCTGGGACGGGTCTGCCGATGATGCCTATGATCCGAACGCAAACGACGCCCTGAAAAAGGCGGTGCGTGAAGCCAAAAAAGTTGCGATCCCCGAGACTTACATCAAGCGCGTGCTGGATTACGCCAAGCAGGGCCACGACAGTATCGAGTTCCCGACCTACGACACCGACTGGGATTCCGAAGCTTACAGCTCGGTCTCGGGCCAGAACTCGAACAACTCGATCCGCGTGACCAACGCGTTCCTGACCGCCGTTGAAAAAGACGCCGATTGGGAGTTGATCAACCGCACAGACGGCAAGGTCGCCCGCACCGTCAAGGCGCGTGATCTGTGGGAAAAGGTCGGCCACGCCGCATGGGCCTGTGCCGATCCGGGCATCCAGTTCCACGACACCGTTAACGAATGGCACACTTGCCCCGAAGATGGTGAGATTCGCGGCTCGAACCCGTGTTCGGAATATATGTTCCTGGATGACACGGCTTGTAACCTGGCCTCGATGAACCTGCTGACCTTCCTGAAAGACGGTGAGTTCCAGGCGGAGGATTATATGCACGCCTCGCGTCTGTGGACCCTGACGCTGGAAATCTCGGTAACCATGGCGCAGTTCCCGTCGAAGGAAATCGCGCAACTGTCTTATGACTTCCGCACACTGGGCCTGGGTTACGCCAATATCGGCGGTTTGCTGATGAACATGGGCTACAGCTATGACTCGGACGAAGGCCGGGCGATCTGTGGTGCGCTGACCGCGATCATGACCGGCGTGGCCTACGCGACCTCGGCCGAGATTGCAGGCGAACTGGGTCCGTTCAAGGGCTATGAGCGCAACGCTGATCACATGCTGCGCGTCATCCGTAACCACCGCCGTGCGTCGCAGGGTGTGACGGATGGCTATGAGAAACTGGCGGTCAAGCCGGTGCCTCTGGACCACGGCAACTGCCCCGATAAACGTCTGGTCGATCTGGCCATGTCCGCCTGGGACGAGGCGCTGAGCCTTGGTGAGAAGAACGGCTATCGCAACGCGCAGGCCACTGTGATCGCGCCGACGGGGACCATCGGTCTGGTGATGGATTGCGACACCACCGGGATCGAGCCGGACTTTGCGCTGGTCAAATTCAAAAAGCTCGCGGGCGGCGGTTACTTCAAGATCATCAACCGCTCGGTGCCCTCGGCGCTGGAAAAGCTGGGCTATTCCTCGTCTCAGATCGAAGAGATTGTGGGCTACGCGGTTGGTCACGGCACCATCGGCAACGCGCCGGGGATCAACCACACCTCGCTGACCGGTCATGGTTTTGGCCCCAATGAGTTGGCCAAGGTGGACGCCGCGCTGGAAAGCGCGTTCGACATCCGGTTCGTCTTCAACCAGTGGACACTGGGTGAGGACTTCTGCACCGGCGTTTTGGGCATCCCGGCGACCAAGCTGAACGACCCGACCTTTGACCTGCTGCGCCATCTGGGCTTTACCCGTGCGGATATCGACGCGGCCAACGACCACGTGTGCGGAACCATGACGCTGGAAGGCGCGCCGCACCTGAAAGAGGAACACTATTCGATCTTCGACTGCGCCAACCCGTGCGGCAAGAAAGGCAAGCGTTTCCTTGGGGTTGACAGCCACATCACCATGATGGCGGCAGCGCAGAGCTTTATCTCGGGCGCGATCTCGAAAACGATCAACATGCCGAATGACGCAACCATCGAGGATTGCCAGAAGGCATACGAGCTCAGCTGGTCGCTGGGTGTGAAAGCCAACGCGCTCTATCGTGACGGTTCGAAATTGTCACAACCCTTGGCGGCAGCGCTGGTCGAGGATGACGACGAGGCGGCGGAAGTGCTGGAAAGCGGTTCGGCGCAGGAAAAAGCCGTCGTTCTGGCCGAGAAGGTGATCGAGAAGGTTGTGGTCAAGGAAATGATCCGCAGCCATCGCGAGAAACTGCCCCATCGCCGCAAGGGTTATACCCAGAAGGCGATCGTGGGTGGCCACAAAGTCTATCTGCGCACCGGCGAGTTCGAAGACGGCAAACTGGGCGAGATTTTCATCGATATGCACAAGGAAGGCGCTGGCTTCCGGGCGATGATGAACAACTTTGCCATCGCGGTCTCGGTCGGCCTGCAATACGGCGTGCCGCTGGAGGAGTTCGTGGACGCCTTCACCTTCACCAAGTTCGAACCGGCGGGGATGGTGCAGGGCAACGACTCGATCAAGAACGCGACCTCGATCCTGGACTACATCTTCCGCGAACTGGCCGTGTCCTATCTGGACCGCACCGATCTGGCCCATGTGAAACCCGAAGGCGCAAGCTTTGACGATCTTGGTCGCGGCGAGGAAGAGGGCGTCTCAAACGTCTCGGAAATCAGCGACAGTGCGGCGTCCAAGTCCTTGGAAGTGCTGAAACAAATCAGCTCGACCGGCTATCTGCGCAAGCGTTTGCCGCAGGATCTGGCAGTGTTTAACGCGGGTCAGGCCGAACTGAACGGCATGGCAGAAACTGCAGCGGCCTTCGATACCCCGGTCGCCGAAACAGCCGTGGCAACCGGCATGGACGCCCGCACCAAAGCCAAGATGCAAGGCTACGAGGGCGACCCGTGCGGCGAATGCGGAAACTACACGCTGGTGCGCAACGGTACCTGCATGAAGTGCAACACCTGCGGCGCGACAAGCGGGTGTAGCTAAGGAATTGTAGGTTGGGGACCAGTGGTTGCAACACTGATCCCCGGCTGATCTCGCAATCGATTAGCGCGCTGCGAGATAAACCAAATCCGGCCCAAGTAGGGTCGACAGATGAAAAGGAAGCAGATCGGTATTTGGTGATCAATAGCGTGCTTAGAAATACAGAGTTGTCCCGAGACTTACCAACAGGAAATCGTGACCGCCTGTGAATAAGGAGCCTGCGAAATGGCAAAAAATACCGGAGACGGATATCGCCGAGGCGCTGTAACTGGACGCACACAGTTTCAGCGAGACGATGGAAATTGGCAAAAGCGTGATGAACGTACTGGCCAGTTCATGCCCGTGAAGGACGATGGCAAACCCTACAAGGGTGTCGCCAAGGAGCCTGATGGGCGAGACACTCCCAACGCTTAGTTGGGAAAATATTAGCGCCCCGGCACCCCGGGGCGCAGGGGTCGGATAGCTGCCACAGGTACCGACCCCGACGAATACGGAGAATGGTCGCAAGACTTACCAAAGACCTTTCTCCACTTGGCCGACATGCCCGTGTTGGCCGCAAACAGGGTGGGGCGGAATATTTGCTCCCTTCCACTCTTTCACGGGGCGGGTGCGCTCGCCCCATGCGCAGTCCAGGCCGCAGGCAAAAAATACCGGGCGGTCAACGAAATGAGCCTGGGAGGCGAAACTGACAGGGGGCTTCGGCCCCCTTTCTTTTTTGCTGCGCCGAGTCGCCTCTTATCAGCAAGCCCTTGCCGGATCGGCTGCATTTTGTCGGGCAAGAATCGCCGACGGGCGGGTTGCGCGTTTCGTCCAGCAAGGGATTGCGGACCCGACTCGGGGAAAGTCGCAAATAATGGCGCGAAATCCCGCAGTTCAGGTCAATGGGGTGACCAGAACCGGGTTGAAGGTGTTTGTAAGACCTGTCCGGACGCAAACACGAAAAACTCACTCAGGAGGCACTAACATGAAACCGCAAAATCTGGCCGTTATTTCGGCAATCGCACTCGGGCTGCCCGCGCTGGCACTGGCGCAATCGGCGGCGGACACGAACGGGGATGGCGTGCTGACCATCGACGAAGTGCAGGCCGTCGTGCCCGAGGTGGACGCCGATACCTTCTCGGCCATGGATGCCAACGGCGACGGCGCGTTGGATCAGGACGAAGTCGCAATCGCACAAGAGGCCGGACTGCTGCCCAACAACGGGTAATCCGGCATGACAAAAGGCGGTCCGATCCCCATCGGACCGCCTGTTTTCAATATGTTACGCGGGCAAGTGAATGTTGAACTTGCTGCGCAGTTCCGCATCCAGAAGCGGATCAAAGCGGGCAGGCGAAGGCATCCCGAGGATTTCTTCCTTTCGTGCGGTGGCCTTGTCCAGCAAATCCGGCTTGCCCAGTTCGGCCCATTCTTTTGGCGACGTCCGATCCCCGAAGGTGGGGTAGACGTAATCGACCTGCATCCGGCTAAGCGTGGCGTCGGTTCCAAGATAATGCCCGGGGCCGCCCATGCAGACCTGAGCAATCTGGTCCAGAGCGAGCGTTTCGTCATTGACTTCGATCCCGCGAACACAGCGCTGCGCCTGTCCGATCAGATCGTCGCTGAGGATAAGGCTTTCGAAACAGAAACCCAGCAGCGAGGCGTGCATACCGGCGGATTCATACACCATGTTCAGCCCGGACAATCCGGCCATGACGTTCGAGCACATCTGCTCCCACCCGGCCTGCATGTCGGGCATTTTCGAATCCGAAGCACCCGCAGCAGCGCCGCCCGGCAGGTCGTAGAACTGATGCATCTGGGCGCAGCCTGCGCTTAGCAATGCCTGCTCTCCGGACCCGATGGACATGGCACCGGTCCGCAGGTCCAGACCGAAAGGCCAGGTGCCAAAAATCGCGGGTGCGCCTGGCTTTACGGCATTTACATAAACCAAACCGGCGAGACATTCTGCCGTTGCCTGAGTGATGGCGCCGGCGATGGTAGAAGGCGCGGTGGCCCCGGCCATGCCTGCGGACAGCAACAAAACCGGCATTCCGGCCTTGATGCATTCCTCCATCACTTCGCAGCTTTCGGTGGCGAATTTCATTGGAGGAACGACAAAGCAGTTCGAATTGGAAACAAAAGGCCGCTCGCGCCACTTGTCCTCGCCACCTGCAATCATGTGCAGCATCTCCATGGCCGGGGCCACGTGCGACGGTTCGGTAAACGAGGTGCCGATATGCTTGTAAGTTCCTGAACAGGCAGCATAAACCGTGTTGTAGTCCATTTCCATGTTGTCGAGAATGTCGCGACACACCATCGGGCGCTGGACAAAGTGGATGTTGTCGAGCTGCTGGCAAATCCGCGCCGCGTCATGCAGATCCTGCACGGTTGAATCGCGGTATTCGCGGCCATGGACGTCAACCATGCTGACAGCGGCCCCGGCGGTGCCATAGTGGACCTTGGTCCCGGTCAGATCCAGATCGTGTTGCCCGTCGCGGCTGTATAGGGTGATCGACCGGTTTGCCTTGGCGATCGTATCTTCGACCAACGCGCGGGGAAACCGGATGCGCCCATCATCGCCCAGCGTACATCCTGCACCAACCAAATAGTCGATTCCGCTTTGCGGGGCGTCGGCAAGGCCAATGGTTTCAAGGGCTTGCAGCGCGGCGTTGTGAATTTTCTCGATCTGCGCCTGCGTCAGGGGCTTGTAGGTTCCACCCTCCATGCCGGGGCGGATCGGGCGCAGATGCTCGGGCAGCGCCGAGGCACGGGCTGCTCGGCGCGCAGAGCGCCCACCGCTGCGAGAGGTGTTACGGGGTTGGTCATTCATGTCAGGGGTCCGGTCTTTGGAATCAGTCTTGAGTGTGAAGGATCAAGACAGCTGCGGACGCCCGCGCGCCGCACGCCCGCGATCCGCGCCGATGGTGCGGCTGATCAGACGTATTTTCCAAATTTCGTTCGGCATGGAACCTCGCTATTCGTGGTCGCAATAGTTGCAGCGAAGGGCGACGCGATCTGTCCCGTTTGCGACGCGGTGGTAAAAAACCGGCAGGTTTCGAAGCGGGCCTCGCGAGATAGGTGTCAGAGTCAGATTTTCTCCCGTTAGGGAAGAAATCTGTTATAGTTTATTAACTTATTGCTGAATAACTCGTGAAGTGAATTGAATTTCGGTCCCTGTAGACCACCTGTTATGTTAAGCCTGTTGCCGCTTATTTTGGATTGAGCGTGTCCTGATGACGGAGATGAAATCGCTTTCGGCCCTGATTGTCTGGATGACAATCGCCAGTGTCGGTCCCGCCTTTGCGCAGGACTGGACCGGGGCCTATGCCGGTTTCAGTTTCGGATACGCCGAGGCGGATGGCCCGGCTGGGTCCAGCGGCGACAACACCGTCTTTGGGGCGCATATCGGGTACGATCAGGATTTTGGCAATTTCGTATTGGGTGGCGAACTGGAATATAACCGTTTGTCCCTGAACCTGAGCCAGGATCAGGGCAGTCTGGACAGCATGACCAGCGTCAAGCTGCGCGGTGGATACGATTTTGGTGGTGCGTTGGGATATGTTGTTGTCGGCGCCGCCCGCGCAGAGACCTCAGCCGACAGCGATACGGCAGCTGTCTATGGGATTGGCGTGGCCTATCCGATTGGCGAGAATTTTATCATCAGCGGTGAGGCGTTGCGCCAGAACTTTGACGATGTGACCCGGTCCGAAGGGGGCCTTGGGTCGAACGTTTTCAATCTGCGCACAACTTTCCGGTTCTAGGCCGGTTACTCTGCCGCCCGTTGATCCGCCAGATTGGCCGCACACTCACAAAGGATCTGCAAGGCCGAAGCGAACCGATCATCATCCACCGTCATGGCAACACGAATGTGACCAGCAGCAGCGCGTCCAAAACTTTCACCCGGCATCACGGCAATCGCGTGTTGATCCAGCAGGGCATTCGCGAACTCTTCGCCGCTCAGCCCGGTCGCGCGCACGTCCAGCATCAGGTACATCGCGCCTTGTGCGGGGACGAGGCCAACGGTTTGCTGCCGGGCCAGAATCTCTTTGGCCAGCGCGCGGCGGCGGCGGAAAGGGGCGGCGATTTCGGCCTCTAACTCAGTTCCCGCATTCAGGGCAAAACTGGCGGCGTCCTGAACGAAACCGGGCACCCCGTAAGTGGTATGTGTTGCCAGATTGATCAGATGTGAAATCACCTCTTCCGGGCCTACGATCCAACCGCAGCGCGAGCCGGTCATGGCATGGGATTTCGACATCGAACCAACGACCAGCGTCCGCTCGACCATGCCGGGCAGGGCGCGGGGCGAAATGTGCTCACCTTCCCAAACCTGCGTATCATAGACCTCGTCCGATATCAGCCACAGGTCGCGGAGAGTGCATAATTCGGAAATGTTTTCAATCGTTTCGCGGGAATAGACAACGCCAGTGGGATTGTTGGGTGAGTTGATCAGCAAGGACACGGCCCCATCCGCGACCGCATCAATATCTTCAGCGCGGGGCTGAAAGGCATTGTCGGCCGACGTTTGAACAGCGCGCGCAATGGCTCCGGCACCGCGGATCGTGCCGGGGTAGGTCGCGTAGTAGGGATCAAGGTAAAGACCCAAACCCCCCGGATCACAGACTGCGGTATGCGCCGCGAACAGGGCGGCTTGTCCGCCGGGGGTGATCAGCACGTTGTTGCGGGACGTGGGCACGCCGGTCCGCATCTGAACCCGTGCTGCCACCGTGTCGCGCAAAAGATCGGTGCCAGGCACCATGGCATAGCCGGTATGGCCGGACCGCGCCGAAAGATCCATGGCTTGCAGGATCGAGGCATCGGTGCGGATGTCATGCTCGCCAATCGTCAGTTCGGTTACAGCGTGACCCTCGCTGATCATGCGACGCGCGCGGTAGAACACGTCCCACCCGTCGCTGCCGCCGCCGGTAAGATGCGTGATGCGATTTGACAGTTTCATGCAATGCCCCTGTTTGTCTTGACGCTGAATGGGGCAGAGCCGCCAGCGAATGTCAATCAGCTTCGCGCGGGCAGGGTGGCCTGAACCTTTTTGGTGAGCGATGCGCGCACCAGATCGTACGAAGCGGCCAGCCGATGCCGCATCTCTTCCTCATCCGCATCAAAGGGCAGGCGCACCCAACTGCGGTGAAAATACGGGGCTTTGACGCCCACGCCTGCGTCGATCAGCATCTGGGCGGTTTCGATGTCCGGTGTCTTGACCGAGACACCGTCATTTGCCGTGCCGATGCAGGCAAACATCTTGCCGCCCACCTTCCAGGCGTCGTGGCCGCCACCCCAGGGGTCCGACCATTCGGCCCCCGGCAGGTCGCGGCATACTGAGTTGACGAAATCCCGGCTCATGGTCGCAGAGTGCCGAGGAAGGTCCGCAAACTCAAGCCTTGGCTTGGCGCGTGACGCGTGTTATGCCAAGCGCCATGAACCGGATGAGCTGCATCATTATCTGCTGCATTACCTGCTGATTTATCAAGCGGGCCGGTTTCTTTCGTTTTCATCTCTGAGACAAGTTGCTAAGCCCGCGCCAACGCGCAAGCTTTAGGAGCCCGAGTGATGACGACAATCAAGCTGCACAACACGCGGACGCGGACGAAGGAAGATTTCGTTCCGATCGATGCCGAAAACGTGCGGATGTATGTCTGTGGACCCACCGTCTATGACCGGGCCCATCTGGGTAACGCGCGGCCGGTGGTGGTGTTCGACACGCTGTATCGGGTGTTGCGTCATGTCTTTGGCGCGGATCATGTGACTTACGTGCGCAATTTCACCGACGTAGACGACAAGATCAACGTGACCGCGCTGAAGCGCAAACAGGCCGGGGCCGAAGGGTCTCTGGAGCAGTTGGTCCACGAACGCTCGGATGAGACCATCGGGTGGTATCTGCACGATATGGGCGCGCTTGGGACGCTGGAACCGAACCAGATGCCACGCGCAACTGAGTTTATCCCTCAGATGATCGAGATGATCGAAGACCTGATCGCCAAGGGCCACGCCTATGCGGCCGAAGGTCATGTGTTGTTCGCGGTGGACTCGTGGAAGGAAGGCTATGGCAAGCTGTCGGGTCGGTCGGTCGATGACATGATCGCGGGCGCACGGGTCGAGGTTGCGCCGTACAAGAAAAACCCGATGGATTTCGTGCTGTGGAAGCCCTCGACCGATGATCTGCCGGGGTGGGAGTCGCCCTGGGGCCGGGGTCGACCGGGTTGGCATATCGAATGCTCGGCCATGAGCTATGAGCTGCTGGGGGAGAGTTTTGACATCCACGGCGGCGGCAACGACCTGATGTTCCCGCACCACGAAAACGAGATCGCGCAAAGCTGCTGCGCGCACCCCGAGGGTGAGTTCGCTCGGGTCTGGATGCACAATGAGATGCTGCAGGTCGAAGGTAAGAAGATGTCCAAGTCGCTGGGCAATTTCTTCACCGTGCATGACCTGTTGGAACAGGGCGTACCGGGTGAGGTGATCCGCTTTGTTTTCCTGCAGACCCATTATCGCAAGCCGATGGATTGGACCGAAAAGAAGGCGCGTGAGGCCGAGGCAACGCTGCGCAAGTGGCGGGCGCTGACAGCGGGCATCGAGCCCGCCGCCAGCGCGGCACCCTCGGTGATCGCGGCACTTGCGGATGATCTGAACACGGCGGGTGCCATTGCAGAACTCTACCGTTTGGAACGCCAGATCAGCCGTCAAAAAAACGCATCGAACGAACCTGTGAATTTGCAGGATGGATTATTGCAGAACTTCTTGGCTTCTGCACAATTGATGGGACTTCTGTTGCCCGAAATGGGAGCTTGGGCGGACGCAGCATCCGTTGATCTGACCTCTCATTCCGATCGATTGGCAACGGCCCGCGCCTCAGCGATGCAAAACAAGGATTTCTCGGAGGTTGATCGTCTAAAGTCAGCCTATATCGCCGCCGGTCTTGAGGTCCGCATGAGCAAGAATGGCGTTGAACTGGTCCCCGGTCCGGGTTTCGATCCTTCGAAGTTGGAGAAAATATAGATCACCGTTCAACCCGGGGCTTGCCCGGGCAGCGCCCGACCGCCCCCATGGGCGGGCGCTTCGCATCCACCCTCGGTCGGGCACCGCCCGAACAAGCCAAAGAGCCAGAATAATGACCAAGGAACGCCTCTACCTCTACGACACGACCCTGCGCGACGGGCAGCAGACGCAGGGGGTGCAGTTCTCGACCGCCGAGAAGGTGCAGATCGCGCAGGCGCTGGATGAGTTGGGGGTCGATTATATCGAAGGCGGCTGGCCCGGCGCGAACCCGACCGACAGCGCGTTTTTTGAGGTCGCACCAAAGACCTCGGCCCGGTTGACGGCGTTTGGGATGACCAAGCGCTCGGGTCGGTCGGCGGAGAACGACGACGTGCTGGCGGCGGTGATGAATGCGGGCACGCGGGCGGTCTGTCTGGTCGGCAAGTCGCATGACTATCATGTGACCCACGCGCTTGGGATTTCGCTGGAGGAGAATGTCGAGAACGTCCGCGCCTCGGTCGCGCATCTGGTGGCGCAGGGGCGCGAGGCGCTGTTCGACGCCGAGCATTTTTTTGACGGCTACAAGGACAACCCCGGCTATGCGACCGAGGTGTGCCGTGCCGCGCTGGAGGCTGGCGCGCGCTGGGTTGTTCTGTGTGATACCAATGGCGGCGCATTACCTGCCGAGGTTGGGCGCATCGTTGCGGACCTGGTCAATGCCGGGCTGCCGGGGGATCGGCTGGGAATTCACACCCATAACGATACCGAGAATGCGGTGGCCTGTTCGCTGGCCGCTGTGGATGCAGGTGCACGGCAGATTCAGGGCACGCTGAACGGGTTGGGCGAACGCTGTGGCAACGCGAACCTGACGGCGCTGATCCCGACCTTGTTGCTGAAAGAACCTTACGCTTCGCAATTCGAGACTGGCGTCAGCCTTGATGCTCTGGCCGGTTTGACGCGGATCAGCCGGATGCTGGACGACATCCTGAACCGGGTGCCCAGCAAGCAGTCGGCCTATGTGGGGGCCTCGGCCTTTGCGCATAAGGCGGGGCTGCATGCCAGCGCGATTCTCAAAGACCCCTCGACCTATGAACATGTCGATCCGGCAACGGTCGGCAATGCGCGGATCATCCCGATGTCGAACCAGGCCGGGCAGTCGAACCTGCGCAAGCGCCTGACCGAGGCCGGGTTGACCGTGGAAAAAGGCGACCCGGCATTGGGGCGCATTCTTGAGCGGATCAAACAGCGCGAGGCCGAAGGCTATTCCTACGACACCGCGCAGGCCAGTTTCGAACTGCTGGCGCGGGATGAGCTGGGGCAGTTGCGCGAGTTCTTCGAGGTCAAGCGCTACAAGGTCACGGTTGAGCGGCGTAAGAACAAGTACAACAACATGGTCAGCCTGTCCGAAGCCGTGGTTGTGGTGAAGGTCGATGGTGAAAAGAAACTGTCGGTCAGTGAGTCTCTGGACGAGCAGGGCAGCGACCGGGGGCCGGTGAACGCGCTGGCCAAGGCGCTGGCCAAGGATCTGGGGCAATATTCGCAGGTATTGGCGGATATGCGGCTGGTCGACTTCAAAGTGCGGATCACCCAGGGCGGGACCGAGGCCGTCACGCGCGTCATCATCGACAGCGAAGACGGGCAGGGGCGGCGGTGGTCTACCGTTGGGGTCAGCGCGAACATAGTCGACGCGTCCTTCGAGGCGCTGTTGGACGCAATCCAGTGGAAGCTGGTGCGGGACTGTGACCCTCAGCAGGCGGCGGCAGAGTGACGGCGACGTTTGACGAGGATGTCAAAGCCTGTGCCGCTTTGGTGCACAAAGCCGATCCCGATCGGTTTTTGTCAGCAATGGCCGCTCCGGTCCCCGCGCGGGCCATTCTGTTTCCGATCTACGCGCTGAATGTCGAGGTCGCGCGCGCGCCCTGGGTCACGCAAGAGCCGATGATTGCCGAGATGCGCCTGCAATGGTGGCGCGATGCCTTGCAGGAGATTGCGCAAGGTCCGACCGTGCGGCGGCACGAGGTTGTGACGCCTTTGTCTCGGGTCCTGTCGCCCCATCTGGCCGGGATGCTCGACGAATATGTGACGGTGCGGCGGTGGGACATCTATCGCGACCCGTTCGAGAATCAGGACCACTTTGACGCCTATATCAATCACAGTTCCGGTTCGCTGCTGGTGGCCGCGGCACAGGCCCTTGGGGCTGCGGATGAGGGTGTGCTGCGCGATTTCGGCTATGGCGTAGGCGTTGCGAACTGGTTCCGCGCGATCCCCGAGCTTGAGGCGCGCGGGCGTATTCCTTTATTGGATGGCACGCCCGATGGGGTGAAGACGCTGGCAGAGGCAGCTTTGGTGCGATTGACGCGGGCCCGAACTGACCGCAATGCGGTATTGGCAGACGCCCTTCCGGCGCTTTATGTCGGATGGCAGGCCGAATGGATTTTGAAACGGGTGATTGCTCGCCCGGATCGCGTCGCGGCGGGCGCTTTGGCGCAGGGTGAGGCGCGGCGGCGGCTGTCTCTGATGTGGACCGCTGCGACGGGTCGGTGGTGATCAGGCTGTTTTCGGATCGGCTGGCCTGAGGACCAGCCACAGCAGCGCTCCGCCCGCCAGGGTCAGCAGCGGGATCATAGCGAGGTTGACGGCCGTCCAACCTTCGACCGGAGAACCTCCGGAACAGTTCATCAACCCGCCCGAGGCCAGCGAAGCAATCGTCACGCCTCCGAACACCAGCAGGTCGTTAAGGCCTTGCATCCGGCCTCGTTCATGCACTTCGTGCGAGGCGGCGAGCATACTGGTTGCGCCGATAAAACCAAAGTTCCAGCCGATGCCCAACAGGATCAAGGCGATGAAGAAATTGCCCAGTTCGACCCCTTGCAGGGCGACGACTCCGGCGCCTGCAAGGATGGCAAGACCAAGGGCCACGATCTTTTCGACGCCGAAACGTGCGATCAGGTGGCCGGTGAAGAAGCTGGGGACATACATGGCCAGCACGTGGCTGGTGACCACATCCGCCGCGTCATTGGCCGAGAACCCGCAGCCGACAACCGCCAGAGGGGTCGAGGTCATCACAAGGTTCATCAGCGCGTAAGACACCATGGCGCAGATGATCGCAACGGCGATGCGCGGGGTTTTCAGCAACTCTAGCCGCGACCGGCCTTTAGGTGCGTCTGCGTTGGGTTTTGGCGGCGTCGGGATGTCCAGAAAGAAGAACAGGGCCGAGCCAATGACGTTGACGGCAATCACCGCGATATATGTGCCCAGAAACGGAATGACATAGGCCTGCGATGTCAGTTTGACGATTTGCGGGCCGATGATCGCGGCGGCCAGACCGCCCGCCATGACATAGGAAATCGCCTTGGGCCGGAACGCGTCCGAGGCGGTATCGGCTGCGGCAAAACGGTAAAACCCGTGCGCGCTCATGTAGATGCCCGTCAGCAGGCTTCCCAGCAGAAAGATCGGGAACGAGCCGAGATAGAGCCCATATGCCCCGACCAGACCGCCCAACGCTCCGGCTGTTGCGCCGACCAGAAAGCCCGCACGACGGCCCCAACGCTGCATGATAGCCGAGATCGGCGTAGCGGCCAGCATTGAACCCAGAACAATCAGCGAAATCGGCAGTGTCGCAAGGCAGGGGTTGCTGGCCAGCGATTGCCCGGCCAAGCCACCAACGATGAAAATCATCGGCATCTGCGCACCTAGAATCGATTGCGCGGCGACCAGAACAGCAACATTGCGTTTGGCTTGCGAGTCGTCCGGGGTGGCTGTAGTCATCGTCATGCGCCAATGCGTATCGGTGAAAACGCTGACGCACAAGCGGCTTGCATATGCGGCTGTGGCCCCTAACGTGCGAAGCGTGTCACAAAGCAGAGATCCCATGGCCGTAGGGCGCATCATTGAAACCCCCGACTGCGTGACGGAAGGGGCCGAGTGGCTGGCCAATGCGTGCCCGCGCATGGCTTATGCGATGGAGCAGACCGGTCCTTTGCCCCTGCGGCGTAAGCCCGACGGCTTTGCCCAACTGCTCAGCGCGATTGTCAGTCAGCAGGTCAGCGTGGCCTCGGCCAACGCGATCTGGAAGCGGATGCAGGACGCAAAACTGACCGGGCCGCGCAAGATCATGTGGGCTACGGATGATGATTTGCGGGCTGTTGGATTGAGCCGTCAGAAGATCCGATACGCCCGTGCTCTGGCTGAGGCGCGTATTGATTACAAAGCGTTACGAGACGTCCCTGATGCAGATGTCATTGCCACGCTGACGCAGGTTCCGGGCATCGGCGTCTGGACCGCCGAGATATACGCCATGTTTTCACTGGGGCGCGCGGACGTCATCGCGCCGGGCGATCTGGCCCTGCAGGAAGCCGCGCGCGTTCTCTACGATCTGCCCAAGCGCCCGACCGACAAGGAGCTTCGCCAGATGGCCGAGGCGTGGTCGCCCTGGCGCTCGGTTGCGGCCCGGGTTTTGTGGGCCTATTACCGGGTGGCCAAGAAAAGAGAAGGGATCAGATGACTCGGGTTTTGAACGCGCTCAGGAAAGAGCCGGTTTCGGGCGATACACGCTCGGTCGTGGTGTTCGTGCACGGCTATGGGGCCAACGGGGCCGATTTGCTGGGCCTTGCCGACCCGCTGGGTGAACACCTGCCGGATACGCTGTTCGTGGCCCCCGACGCGCCCGAGCAGATCCCGGGAATGCCGAACGGCTTTCAATGGTTTCCGATCCCGTGGATCGATGGCTCGTCCGAAGAAGAGGCGCGTCGTGGGATGGAAATGGCGGTCGAGGATTTCAACGCTTTCCTCGACGCGCTGATGGTAGATGAGGACGTGCTGCCCGAGCAGGTCGTTCTGTTCGGCTTCAGCCAGGGCACGATGATGAGCCTGCATGTGGCCCCCCGCCGCGAAGACCCGGTTGCCGGGATCGTGGCGTTTTCGGGCCGGTTGCTGGAGCCTGAACTGCTGGCCGACGAAACCGTTAGCCGAATGCCCATCCTGCTGGTCCATGGCGATGCCGACGATGTGGTCCCGCCGCAATCGCTGCCCGAAGCCGCCGAGGCGTTGCAGGCTGCTGATTTCAAAGAAATCTATGCTCATGTGATGAAGGGCACGGGCCATGGTATCGCACCCGATGGCCTAAGCGTCGCTTTGGCCTTCATGCGCGACAAGCTGAGCCTGTAGCGATGATCGCCATCCGCCCGATGATGCCCGAGGATGTGGCCGAGGCCTGCCGCATCCTCAACCACATCATCGCGGCGGGTGGCACGACCGCATTTGAAATCCCGTTTTCAGAGGCATTGTTCGCGCAAAGCTATCTGAATGGTGCTGATAAGATCTGTTGCCATGTTGCCTTGGACGACCAGGGCGCGGTTGCCGGGTTTCAGTGGTTGGGCACCTATGACGCGTTGCCCGATGAGTGCGCCGATATCGCAACCTTCACCCGCCGCAACCCGGTGCTGCGCGGCGCGGGCCGGGCCTTGTTTGACGAGACGGAGAAGACGGCCTGCGCGCTGGGGTTTTCTGCGATCAACGCCACGATCCGGGCGGATAACCTTCTTGGCCTAAGGTATTACGAAAAAATGGGTTTCCGGGACTACTCGGTCGCGTATGGCGTTCCGCTGCGCGACGGCACCCCGGTCAATCGAGTCTCGAAACGTTATGATCTGAGGAAGGGAGCGTAATGCTGGTTGTCACAGGAATTGTCGAAGTGAACGAGGCCGGGGTTGAACAGGCCCGCGAGGCCGCTCAGGCGATGGTTGCGGAAACCGTGAAAGAGCCCGGCTGTCTGGTCTATGAATTCAGTCAGGTGCTGGGACATCCCAACCGCTTCCGCGTCTATGAGGAATGGCAGGATCAGGCCGCGTTAGAGGCACATTTTGCGACACCGCATATGGCCGTGTTCCGCGCGGCCTTGGGTGAGGTTGGCCTGACCTCTCGCGAACTCTACACGATCACGGGTGGGCAGAAGCAGCCGCTTGGTTAGTCGGGTTCAACCCCACAAGTGACCTTCGGCAAACTCGACCGAATTGCCCGCCGGGTCGCGGATATAAAGAGATCGCGCACCGCTGGGCCAATCGAACTCGGCATCGATGGGGACGTTCCAGTCCAACAGGTGCTTGCGCATGGCGGAGATTTCGTCGCGTGTCAGCACAAGGCAGACATGCCCCGGACCCCGCGCGCCATGCGGCGGAACGGGCAGGTCCGGGTTCAGGGGCGGTTGCGCGGTCTGATCCGGGTTGAACAGCAACAGGACGGACCCGCCGACACGGTAGAACACATGCCGATCGGTGATCCGCTGAATGCGCTCCAGCCCCAGAACCTCACCATAAAACTGCTCTGCCGCGTCCAGATCGTCAACGTAAAGCGCGGCCTCCAGAATGGCCGACGGGGCAGGTATGTCCGGCGTGAGTTTCATACCCGCATTTTAGCAGAGATGAGCCGCCCGTGTCACCGCCGCGTACGGCGGTCGCGTTTGCGCTGCGGGGCCGTGTTGAGGTCGGGCAGGGGCAGGCTGTCCCATTGGCCGGGCTCCAGATCATCCAGCGTCCAGTCGCCGATGCGATAGCGGATCAGGCGCAGGGTCGGCAGCCCGACCGCCGCCGTCATCCGGCGCACTTGTCGGTTCTTGCCTTCGCGGATCGTCAACTCGATCCAACTGTCCGGCACGGACTTGCGTTCGCGGATCGGTGGCGTGCGGGGCCAAAGGCCATCCGGCTCGTCCATCTCACGCGCTTTGGCGGGGCGGGTCAGGCCGTCTTTCAATTCGACCCCATCGCGCAGCGCCTTCAGCGCGGCTGCATCGGGCTCGCCTTCGACCTGAACCCAATAGGTCTTGGCCATCTTGTGCTTGGGGTCCGAGATCTGCGCCTGCAGCCGCCCATGATCAGTCAACAGCATCAACCCCTCGCTGTCCCGATCCAGCCGCCCGGCCGGGTAGACCCTCGGCAGATCGATGAAATCGGACAGTGTTCGACGTGGCGACTCGGCGCTGCCGCGATCGGTGAACTGCGGCAGCACGTCAAAAGGTTTGTTGAATCGAATGAACCACGACATGCCCCCGCCATAGCCTGCAAAACACACTGTGTGCAACCTGTGGATAACTGTCATGCGCCTGTTACGGAACAGGCTTACCCAGTCTTCGAGATATTGTGGAAACTCAGGGCTTGTCAGAGATTTACCACGATATATAGTTATCTTAAGGCCGGGGCGGGTGCTCCCCGCTCTGGTGTCACAAACGGGCAGCTGAGAGCGAGGAGCGATTCTGTTATGGACGGAGACTTCAGGACCGAATTTGTAAGAGAGCCGGGGACGCTCAAGCATCACCCGGCGCTGGTTTTGAATGCCGATTACCGCCCCTTGTCCTATTACCCGCTGTCGCTGTGGCCCTGGCAAGAGGCGATCAAGGCTGCCTGGCTGGACAGGGTGGACATCGTGGCTGAATACGACGAAGTCGTCCGAAGCCCCAGCACCGAGATCCGAATACCCTCGGTCGTTGTTTTGAAAGACTATGTAAAACCCAGAAAGCGCGTGGCCTTCACGCGCTTTAATTTATTTCTGAGGGATGAGTTCCGCTGCCAGTATTGTGGCAGTCGCGACAACCTGACGTTTGATCATGTAGTGCCGCGCGCTGCGGGTGGGGTGACAAGCTGGCAGAATGTGGTTGCGGCGTGCAGTCCATGCAACCTGCGCAAAGGGTCCAAATCACTGCGCCAGGCAGGCATGACCCTGCGCAAACCACCGCGTCAGCCCGATGCCGAAGCGCTGCGCAATATCGGGCGAAAGTTTCCGCCGAACCACCTGCACGAAAGCTGGATCGATTTCCTGTACTGGGATGCTGAACTGGACGAAATCTAAGCCTTCGCGCGCCAGGCGGCGAGCCAGAACAGAACCAGCACCGCCGAGATTACCGCATTCCAACCAGCCATGGACAGGCCCAGCATCTGCCATGGGATCTCATCACAGCGCACCAGCGGGGCGGACATGATCTGATCCATCAGCTCTTGCGCCGATAGCCCCCCAATATCGCCCGAGGTGCAGCTGGTCGGGCCTTCCCACCAGCCTTGCTCGACGCCCGCATGAAAAAGACCGATGACGGCAGTTGTCAGCGCGGCCAGGGCACCGGCCAGGGGCAGCAAGCGAACAGTTGGCAGGGCCAACGCCAATGCGCCGATCACAATGGCGACGCTGTGGGGGTAGCGCTGCCAGATGCACATTTTGCACGGTGCCAACCCACCGACATACTGAAAGGCCCAGGCCCCCAGCAACAGGGCGGCTGATCCGCCAGCCGCCAGCACCACATAGGTTGCGCGTTTCGTCATAGGTATCGCACCGCAAGAAAGCCGCCGAACAGCAGGATGATGAACAGCGTGAACATCAGGCCCAGACGCTTTTCAATGAAGTCCCGGATCGGCTCGCCAAATTTCCAAAGAAGGCCTGCCACCAGAAAGAACCGCAACGCGCGCGCCAGAATCGAGGTCGCGACGAAGGTTCCAAGCGGCATGCCCGTCCAGCCCGACATAATGGTGATGACCTTGTAAGGGAAGGGCGTCACCCCCGCCGCCAGCACAGCCCAGAAGCCGAAATCGTTGAAGCGGGTGTTGAAGTCTTCCATTGCGTGGGCTTTGCCCATCGCCTCAAGAATGGGTTGGCCGATGCTTTCATAGGCAAAGGCTCCGATCGCATAGCCCAGCAGACCGCCCAAAACCGAGGCCACCAGAGCAACGCCGGCAATCAGCCAAGCACGTGAGGGGCGGGCCAGAATCATCGGGATCATAAGCACATCAGGCGGGATCGGAAAAAATGAGCTTTCGACAAAGGCGACAATCGCCAGCGCCCAAATCGCCCGAGGATGCTCGGCCAGTCGAATGGTCCAATCGTAAAGCGATCGTAACATGGTTTACTCAGATTCCGGTCTTTGACCGTGCCAGCCAAATCACGCACCCGTGGACCCGTCAACCGCTGGGGTGCAAACAATCGCTACGAAGGTTGATTTTTGCCTCTGGACCTTCCCCGCTCTGGGCGCTAATCCAGTGTCCGTGGCCCAAGTGGCGGAATGGTAGACGCAGGGGATTCAAAATCCCCCGCCTTCACGGGCGTGAGAGTTCGAGTCTCTCCTTGGGCACCACATTTTTATCCCTGATACATGCTGAGAAACGGTTTGTTGTTCTTCATGTGGCGGCTGATCAGTGTTTTTTGCTGTTTGCCGTTTGGAACAATGCAGGCGGGTTCGATCTGTGCTGTTGAATGTGCCAGCTCTGGAAACAATGTCAGAATTTCTTCGCGCAGGGCGGCGGGGAACATTCTTAGGGCTTCAGGGCCTGTGAACAGGCTTTCGGTTGGTGCGCCGTCGGCAAAGATCACCTCGTGAGAGTCAAGCAAGATGTGGAAATACTCAACGTTGTCAACGCTGTTGTCCACGTAGATGCCCGGCCATTCGGTCATCTTGACGGCGGCAACCAGCGCCTCGGTTTGCCCGAACATCCGTTTGGCGATTTGCGAGGAGATGAGCATTCTGTGCTGGCGTGAAACCAGCAGGTCCCGGTTTGGTAAACCATTGCCTAACGCGCCCTGAGTGATGCGAACCGGCCGGAGCTTCGGGTTTCGGGACAAGGCGCTTGCATCCAGCTTGCAAGACCCAATCCAACGGATGGGCTTGGCACCGTTTCGGGTTTCGACCAGATCACCTTCTTTGAGCATTTCCACCGGAATCAGCCCACCCGGCGTGGCAATCCCCGCGCCCCGCGTCAGGCAAACAGCCCCTTCAATGTCGTCATATTGAGGCGAGTTGCCGGGGATCGTGTTCGACACGGTGATTGTATAAACAACGCCCGGGGCAAGAGGTTCGGACGGCAGATACCCGGCAAGTATCCCAGCGCCAGCGGTAGAGTTCGGGTTCGAGTCAACTTCGATCTGATACAGCGTGATGGTGCTGCCATCGGGTGCCGTCAGGGTATATTGCTGTTCTGAATATACCGTAGTTGTCGGACCACCCAAAACCGTGCCGTCCGCAAAAGTGGCGGTTCCGAACTGGTTGGTGTCGTTGCCGTCTTCGTTGCGAAACAGGTCCCCATCCAGCACGTCATCGTCATCGTCAACGACCAGAATGACATCGTTGCTGCCATCATAGCCCCCAACCAACGAGACCGTATTGCCGGAAAACACCAGATCGGTACTCAGGTAGAGTTCATAGGTGGTGATCGGCATGTTTCAGATGCTCGGTAAAATAGTAATCACAAACTTTTGATCACGTTAGATGAACGTTCCAGCCTGTCAAGTCATGGTCCCGCCACCTAAAGGCCGGTTCGTTTCCCACGGGGAAAGTTCCAAAAGACGCGTCACATCTGAGCGAATGGGCGAAGTATCGACAAGGCACACTTGACAACTCGCGTCTCGGAATGAAACCTCGAAATTGTTGGGAGACATTGGAAAAATTCAAAAGTTGCACGGGTTGCATGACGAACTGATCTGACGTATCGGCGCGTCCCTCGCATTCGCGGGGCTTTTGTTCTTTCCCGCTCACACAATAAAAAATGGGAGTTCTTACATGAAAAACAGCAGCAAGCTTAGCCTCGGCGCATTTGTCACCGCGGCGATGATGGCACCGGCAGCCTATGCCGAAGAGTTCATCACAATCGGTACCGGCGGCGTGACCGGAGTTTACTATCCGACCGGTGGCGCGATCTGCCGTCTGGTGAACAAGGGCCGCAAGGAACATGGCGTGCGCTGCTCGGTCGAATCGACCGGTGGATCGGTCTACAACATCAACACCATCCGCGAGGGCGAGCTGGAGTTCGGTGTGGCGCAGTCCGACTGGCAGTACCATGCCTATAACGGCTCTTCGAAATTCGAAGAGGCTGGTCCGTTCGAAAACCTGCGCGCCGTCTTCTCGGTTCACCCCGAGCCGTTCACCGTTGTGGCCCGTGCCGATGCCGGCATCACCAACTTCGAGGACCTGAAAGGCAAGCGCGTCAATATCGGCAACCCCGGTTCCGGTCAGCGCGGCACCATGGAAGTCCTGTTGGGCGAAATGGGCTGGACCACCGATGATTTCGAACTGGCGACCGAACTGAAGGCGGCTGAACAGTCGGCGGCCCTTTGCGACAACCAGATCGATGCGATGGTCTATACAGTCGGCCACCCCTCGGGTTCGATTCAGGAAGCAACCACAGCCTGCGATTCCGTTCTGGTGAATGTCAGCGGTGACGCGGTCAGCAAGCTGGTCGACGACAACTCGTTCTACCGGACCGCGACCATCCCGGGTGGTATGTATCGCGGATCGGACGGTGACACCGCAACCTTTGGTGTCGGCGCAACCTTCGTGACCTCGGCGGATGTGTCGGAAGACGCGGTTTATGCGGTTGTCAGCTCGGTCTTCGAGAACTTCGACGACTTCAAAAAGCTGCACCCGGCATTTGCCAACCTCAAGCCCGAAGAGATGATCGCGGACGGCCTGTCGGCTCCGCTGCACCCGGGTGCCGAGAAGTACTACAAAGAAAAAGGCTGGATTCAGTAACCCGGACCCAAAGCAGGGTGCCCACGGGCGCCCTGCCACCCAAACCCGTAGCAAACGGGTGATTCAGAAGGCCGCAAAAGGCCGCGACGGGGAGACATTTGCATGAGTTCCGACACACAATCCAATCGTCCGCTATCCGAAGAAGAGCTACAGGAATTAGTTGCTTCCTCCGATGCGGGTGGGCGCAACCCGGTCGGTAATGTCGGGATATTCCTGGCCATTGTGGCAGCGATCTGGTCGATCTTTCAGGTGGTTCTGGCCTCGCCGCTGGCGAATTACATATTGCCCGGCAGTATCGTGAACAATTCGCGGCAGTTCCATCTGGCCTTTGCCATGTTTCTGGCCTTTGCGGCCTATCCGGCGCTGAAGTCCAGCCCTCGGAACTATATTCCGGTTCAGGACTGGATCATGGGCCTGCTGGGCGCGTTTGTCGCGCTGTACGGCTATTTCTTCTACCAAAAAATCGTCGATGCGGGCGGTTTGGCCGATGACACGGACAAATGGGTCGCTCTGGGCGGTCTGCTGTTGCTGTTCGAGGCCGCACGCCGCGCGCTTGGTCCCGCAATGGCGATCATCGCGACGATCTTTCTGGCCTACGTGTTCTTCGGCTCGTCCGAATGGGTGCCCGAGGTTATCCGCTGGAAGGGTGCCAGCCTGAAAAAGGCGATGAGCCATATGTGGATCACGTCCGAGGGCGTGTTTGGCATCGCGCTTGGGGTTTCGACCAAATTCGTGTTCCTGTTCGTGCTGTTCGGCGCGTTGCTGGATAAGGCCGGGGCAGGGAACTACTTTATCAAAATGGCCTTTGGCGCGCTTGGCCACCTGCGCGGTGGTCCGGCCAAGGCGGCGGTTGTTGGTTCGGCGGCGACCGGCCTGATCTCGGGCTCGTCCATCGCCAATGTTGTGACCACCGGCACCTTCACCATCCCGCTGATGAAACGCGTGGGCTTTTCCAGCGAACAGGCGGGCTCGGTCGAGGTTGCCTCATCCGTGAATGGCCAGATCATGCCCCCCGTGATGGGCGCTGCGGCCTTTCTGATGGTGGAATATGTGGGCATCTCGTATGTCGAGGTGATCACCCACGCCTTCCTGCCTGCCGCGATTTCCTACATCGCGCTGGTCTATATCGTGCATTTGGAAGCCGTGAAGCGGAACATGCCCACGCTGGGCGACCGTGACGTGCATCTGGCGCGGACCGTTGTGGGGATGTTCTCCTTCTTCATCGTCTTTGCCGGTCTCTGCTATGGCTCGCAATTCCCGGTCGACGCGGTGACCGCATGGGTGCCGTCGGCGGCCGGTTTGGTGCTTAGCCTGATTGTCTGTGCGGTCTATGTCGCGCTTTTGTATCTGGCCGCGCAAGTGCCGGATCTGGAACCGGATGATCCGAACGCCAAAGAGGTGCAACTGCCCGTCATCGCAGACATCTACAAGGCCGGTCTGCACTACCTGCTGCCGATCATCGTGCTGGTCTATTTCCTGATGATCGAGCAGAAATCGCCGGGCCTGTCAGCCTTCTGGGCGACTGCCTTGCTGTTCGTGATCCTTCTGACGCAGAAACCGCTCAAGGCGATCTTCCGGGGTGAAAGCGATGTCTACAATCGCTTTATCGATGGTGTTGCCGATCTGTGGCAGGGCCTGATCGACGGTGCGCGCAACATGATCGGGATCGCCCTGGCCACGGCCACGGCGGGTGTGATCGTGGGCACCGTGACCCTGACTGGTGTGGGCCAAGTGATGGCCGATCTGGTCGAGTTCCTGTCGGGCGGCAACCTGATCCTGATGCTGATCATGGTCGGTATTCTCAGCCTGATCCTGGGCATGGGCCTGCCGACCACGGCGAACTATATCGTTGTCAGCTCGCTGATGGCCGGTGTGGTTGTCGAACTGGGCGCGCAAAGCGGGCTGATCGTGCCGCTGATCGCGGTGCACCTGTTCGTGTTCTACTTTGGGATCATGGCGGATGTGACGCCTCCGGTCGGGTTGGCCAGTTTCGCGGCGGCTGCCGTGTCCGGTGGTGATGCGATCAAGACCGGGTTTACCGCGTTCTTCTACAGCTTGCGCACCGTGGCGCTGCCGTTTGTGTTCATCTTCAACACCGACTTGCTGCTGATCGATGTGACATGGGTCGAAGGTATAATCGTCGCCATATTTGCGACCATCGCCATTCTGGTCTTCACCGCCGGAACCATGGGCTATTTCCTGACCCACAGTCGGATTTACGAAAGCGTTGCGCTGATCTTTGTCGCCTTTGCGCTGTTCCGACCGGATTTCTTCATGGACCGGATCTCACCCCCGTTCCAGTCGGTGGAACCCGCCGCGTTTGAAGAAACGATCGGGCAGACGCCACCGGGGTCCGAGGTGCGACTGGTCGTGTCCGGGCCGGATTTCGACACGTTGGAAATGGTCGACACGACGGTCGTCGTCACTGTGGGTGAAGAAGAGGGCGGCGCGGCTCGGGTCGAAGCGATGGGCCTGCTGCTGATCCCCGAAGACGGGCTGATCAAACTGGAAGAGCCGCTGTTTGGCGCGCCGGTCGCGGATGAGCTGGGCATCTTCGACTATTACGGGGATGAGGCCGTGCGCCTGACCTCGGTCAGCCTGCCGTCCAGCCAACCGCCCAAGCAGTTGATCTACCTTCCGGCGATGCTCTTGCTGGGTCTGATCGCCTTCCTGCAACGTGGCCGTGCCGCCAGACAAGAAGAGGTGCCCGCATGACAAAGTCAGTTCTTTGCGCCGTCGATATCAGTAACGGAGATCTGGACAGCCCGGTCCTGAAACAGGCCGCAGCGTTGGCGGATTTGGATGGGGCCCAGTTGGATGTGGTCACGGTTCTGCCCGATTTCGGGGAAAGCTGGGTGTCGGGCTTTTTCGAGCCCGACTTCCACGACAAGGCGCTGGAAGAGGCCCATAACAAACTGACCGCGCTGTGTGTCTCGGCGTTGGGCTCGGACCGCAATGCCTCGATCCGTCATGTGGTCGCAACTGGTACGGCCTATCAGGAAATCCTGAAAACCGCCGACAGCGCCGGGTCGGACCTGATCGTGATCGGGGCGCACAAACCGGATTTCAAGGATTACCTTCTGGGCCCCAACGCTGCGCGCGTAGTGCGTCACGCGGCGGTTTCGGTCTACGTCGTCCGCTGATCCAGAGTGTGCGACCTTTGAGCTGAAGTATCATGCGACAGGAATAGCCCGAGAGCGCCGTAGGCGTGGCAGGGTATTCCTGTCTCAGAATTAAGGTCGCACGCTTTAATACCCGGTCATCTCAAGGTAGCCGCGCCCTGCGTGGCTGCCTGAGACCGTGACAGGGCCTTCCCAATATTCAAATCGCGTCGCCATCCAGGCGTCAGGGATCAGGGCCGAAACCTCGACGTTTATGTCGCGGTCAGGCAGGGTGACGTTCCATCGAATTGGCACATCCCGACCCGCAACGCGTGCGGTTTCAAGTGGTGTGAACTGGGCCGATCCATCAGGCAGTGTCTGGCTGCTGCCATCCGCATTGATCCACGTGGCCGCCGTGAAATCACTCCGTGCCCCGCGCAGGCGAAACGCCATCAGCTTGTCACCATCATCGAAGCTGAGCGAGAACCAGTCCCACCCGCTTTGATCCTCGGCCAAGGGCTGCGACGACCACTCGCGATCCAGCCAGGCATGACCGGTGACGGCGATGTCTCCGTCCGGCAAATGCAGGGTGCCTTCGACGGCGTAGAACGGTTGGGAATAGTAATAGCTCGCCTGACCGTCTGCGGATTTCACGGAATATCCGCCGTCTCCGTGAAAGACCAACGGACCTTGGGCGTTCAGGGATAGGGTATAGCCGAAATCCGCTCCATTCGCAGTCAGCGACAGCGAGTCGAAATCCGGCCCGCTCATACGCCATTCGTCGATCCATGCGGCAAAGGGTTGGGCGGTTACTCCGGCCTGACCGATGCCGCCGCGCGACAGGCGTTCCGCGAAGTAATGGCGTTCGGGAGTGGTGACGGCTGCGTGACCCATCCAGATCTGCGGGCTTTGCCAGCCGTCGGTGTCAAAGGGTTTCAGGGCGGATCGGAACAGTGTCCACTGGATGCCATAGTCGCGCCCGTCTTCGCCCATCAAGTTGGCTGTCAGGTACCACCATTCGATGCGATAGCTGGGATGCGCGCCGTGATCCCTTGGAAAGACATATTGAAAGTCGCTCTGCGGCACGTCGAACCCATCCGCCGAGCCGCCCAGACCCGCGTAGCCTTGCGCCAGAGCGGGTATCGGTAGCCAGCAAAATAGGATCAGAAAAAGGGCCTTAACGTTCATTGGCAAAAACCCTCAGTAAGTTGGCGGGGGGCAGGCGTAACAGTCGCAGCGCGGGCAGGGCGGCTGCGACAAGTGCGGCAACCAACGTCAGCAGAAACAGATACAGCCAATCCCACGGGAATACGTACATCGGCAGGCGCCATCCAAAGGCCTGGACATTAATGACAGCAAGCAGCACCCAGGCCAGAACCAGCCCCAAAGGCAGTGCCAGACAGGCTGTCAACGCCGCCAGAAGAACACTGCGCAACAGCTCGAATTTCGCCAGTTCTGCGCGATTCAAACCCAAGGCCCAAACCGGCGCGATCTGAGGCAGGCGCTGGGTCCACAAGGTCAGAAGGCTGGTTAAAATGGCGAACCCGGCGACCCCAAGCGTAAGGATGTTGAGTGCGGAGGTCACGACAAAGGTTTTCTCAAAAATCGCCCGCGATTGCGCCTTCATCGCGGCCTGCTGCACCACGTTTCGGGGCGGCAGATCGAAACGCGCGCGTAGCGATTGCGCCATCTCGGTCGCCGCGCCCGGGTTCATACGTATCCCAAAGCGCCTTGCGTCTGTCCCCGGCGCGATCTGATCCAGTTTGGTCATGGACACAATCGCCTGACCGGTGGGGTTGCCATAATCGGAATAGACGCCCGCGATTGGCAATTGATGGTCCGGCGCGATCGTCAAAACATCCCCCGGCCAAAGCTGCGCGCGGCGGGCCAGTTGCTCATTGATCAAAATGGCCTCACCCGCCATCACCCTGTTCCAATCGCCATCGGATCGGGCAATCAACGGCCAGTTATCCCGGTAGACCGGATCGTCTACGACCCCATACAAGAACAAAGGCCCGGTGGTGTGAGGCAACTCGACACTGCGGATCGGCAGGATCGCATTGACCTGAGGGGCCAGCCATACGGCCATCTCGCTGGCTTGCTGGTCATTTTGGGCAGTCACATAAATTTCGGCGGTCAGGCGTTGGTCGAGCCATCCGATGAAGGTTAGCCGGAAGCTGGAGACCATGGTGCCAACGCCGATATTTGCAGCCAGCGCCAGCAGCAGGGCCATCAGTGCCAGAGAAAGCCCCGGCAATTGCGCCCGCATATCGGCCCAGATCCATTGCGATTCAGGGCCGCGCGCTTGTTTAGCACCTACCGATAGGGCGATAGACAGAAGCAGGGGCAGCAACAGGGCGGCCCCGGTCAACAATCCGGCGAGCAAGACAAATCCGGCAAGCAGGCCACCGAGGCTGGTATAGAAAAGAGTACCGCCGACAATCAGAAACACTCCGATGACCCCGGCCAATCGGTGTGTCTGTCCCGAACCGCTCCAGGCCTGCACGCCGGGCCCTTCAAGCAGTGGCATCCGGGCCAAACGCCAAAGCGCGTGGCCGCTGGCCCCCAAGGTGCCCAGCAGCGCCATGGCCAGCCCCGCAAGCGCCCATTCGGTTTGCAGGGTCAACTGTCCCGTCACAGGCGCGCCGTATAGCCCGCGCAATGTTGCGGCCACGTCGGGCAGCAGCGCGCCTGCCAGAAAGAAACCCAGGATCAGTCCCAGTGCGCCGCCGATACAGGCCAGCAGGGTCAACTCGGCCAGGATCAGCCAGACCAGCCGCCGCATCGAAACACCCAGGGCGCGCAACGTTCGGATCATCCCGCGCCGTTGGGCAAAAGCCAGCCCGACCGTGCCATTGACGATGAAGAGGCCAACGGCGAAGGACAGCAGTCCAAAGGCTGTCAGGTTCAGGTGGAAGCTGTCGGTCAGTTGCGCGGTATCGACCTGCGAATCCGGGCTGATCTGTTGCAGTTCCGGTGCGACATCCGACAGTGGCAACCGCCCGCGCGGCTGGTTTGGCAGAACGACAAGGCGCGAGATCGCACCGGGTTGACCCAGCAGAGTCTCGGCCACGCCAATGTCGGTCAGAATGACATCCGGGGGCAGGGACCGGGACAGCAGAATGGGCGGCAGATCGATTATCGGTTCCAGAACAGGTGCAAGATCGGGATGCACTATGAGACGCCCAGGCGCGGTCAACATATCCGCTGGGTTGGGTGGGTCGGCGCCCTGTTCGGTCTCGGTCACGGCGGGCAGGGCCGGGTAGGCCACCATATCCACGCCCATCAGACGCATTGTCCGCCCCCCGACACGGAAAGTACCCTCGAGCACAGCCGCGACCTGCCAACCGGCCTGACGCAGTTGGGCATAACGCGCAACGGGGATGGGGCCGGTGGGATCGCGCAGCTCATCGAACTGACCAAGTGCCAGTTGTGCGTTTGCGCGGGCATAGCTGGCGCGCGCTTCGGCATTGATCGCCTGCACCGCAGACCACAGACCAGTGGCCAAGGCGATCCCGATCAGCAATGTCGCAAGTTGCAGCCAGTGCGCGCGCCAATGGGACAGCAACGCTTGTATGACCGGTCCGGTCATTGGATCCGGCCACCGGCCAGATGCACGCGCCGTTCAAGCCGCGCAGCAATTTCGGCGGAATGGGTGACCAGTAGCAGCGCCGCGCCTGTATCCGCGACAAGCGACAGCATCAGGTCCAGCACAGTGGTGCTGGCGGTTTCATCCAGATTGCCCGTGGGTTCATCTGCCAGCAACAGTTTCGGGCGCGCGCCCATGGCGCGGCCAATGGCGACCCGTTGTTGTTGCCCGCCGGACAGGTTCTCGGGGAAGCGATCCAGAAGATCGGACAATCCCAACCTGTCCGCCAGATGGGCGCTCCAGTCGGGATCATGGCACCCGGCCAGTCGGGCGTGGAACGAGAGGTTCTGCGCAACCGTCAGCGACGGGATCAGGTTAAACTGCTGAAACACCAACGAAACATGCCGGCGGCGCAGGTCGGCCCGTCCAGCATCATCCAGCGAGGACAGGCGCGCTCCGTTCAGCGTGATCTCGCCCCCGTCGAACCGATCCAAAGCGGCTGCGAGGTTCAGCAGCGTGGATTTGCCGCTGCCGCTTTCTCCGGTCAGCGCCAGAGTCTGCCCCTGATCCAGTTCCAGCGACACGTCGCGCAGCACCGGCCGCCCGCCGGGATAGGATTTCTGCACCTTGTCTATTGTCAACAGCATCGACCGACCCACTTTTCCCAGCAGGATGTGCAACAGTTTTGACCTATGTCCAGTGCAGACCGACCCCCGGTGCGTTTCGCCGCAGGGGCAAAATCCGCCAACCGGGCTTGTGCCAAGGCGCGGCACGGGCCATTCTGGCTGACAGAGTCATTACTGCAATTCAGGGTGAAAAAACATGAGCTTGCTGCACCAGATTGTATGGGGCAGTGCCTTTCTGGGGCTCTGCTTTGTGGTCGAGATCTTTTTGCTGACCTGGTGCACCATCGTCATCATGAGGATGGAGCCGAAATGGTCCAAAAGCGGGCTTTTTCTGGCGACTGCTGCACCGATTGCAATGGCTTTAGTGTTCATTGTTCTGACACACACCATTCAGGTCTGGATCTGGGCGGTTGTGTGGGTCCTGCTTGAGGTGCTGCCCGACTGGAACACGGCGCTTTATTTCTCGTTGGTCACATTCACCACGCTGGGCTATGGCGACATCGTTTTGGGCGAGGCGTTGCGAATTTTCGGCTCGTTCGCGTCAGTCGCGGGGCTTTTGGCCTTTGGCCTGTCCACCGCCTATATGGTGGCCCTGATGACCCGCGTGTTTCAGGAACGGTTCTTTTCCTAAAGGATGGGCGCAAACAGCCTGGCCAGCGGAGCGCCGAACCGGATATGGGCCGGTTGTTGTTGCAAAGACCGGGTGAGTTCATAGCAGTTCTCGAAATCCGCCAGCAGCATCCGTTCAACGGCTTGCGTTGCCCTTTGATCGAAGAACAGGGCCATCGCCTCAAAATTCAGGCGGAAGGAACGGTTGTCCAGATTTGTTGTTCCAACCGCGGCCAGCGTGTCATCAACCACAAACACCTTCTGGTGCATGAACCCGTCGGTGTAACGAAACACCCGCGCGCCGCAGTCGCGAACCTCATCGAAATAGGCAAAGGCAGCGAGCCAGGGCAGTCGGTGATCGATCATGTCTGGCACGAGGATTCGCACATCGACGCCACGCATCGCCGCGTGTTGCAGGGCGGTCATGATGTCGATATCGGGCACGAAGTAGGGTGAGGCGATCCACAGCCGTTCCTTCGCCTCGGCGATGGCGGAAAAGAACAGCATCGCCCCGGTTTCGGTATCGTCGCCGGGCCCGGTTGCGACCAGCAGGGCGTTCATATCCTGCTCGGACTCGGTTCCGGCCCAATCAACTTCGTCGATCAGGTCTTCGTCGCGGGCCCAATGCCAATCCTCGGTAAAGATCAGTTGCAGTTGGCGGACGATATGCCCGGTCATCTTGATATGCGTATCGCGCCAATGGCCGAAATGCTTGCTTTGGCCAAGATACTCGACACCGATATTGTGCCCGCCGATAAACCCGATTTCGCCGTCGATCACTACGGTTTTGCGGTGATTGCGGTAGTTGAGTTGGAACCGGAAATTCGGCCCGCGCTGATCCTTAGGGTTGGCAACGTCGATCCCGGCAGTCTGCATTGTCTCAAGATACTCGGTCGGCAGCCCGTAACTGCCCACAGCATCAGTCATGAACCGGACATGCACGCCGCGTTTCGCGGCAGCGATCAGCTTTTGCTGCAGTTTCAGACCCAGATCATCGGCGCGTACAATATAAAACTGGATCAGGATGTAGTTTTTGGCCGCATCGATGGCATCAAAGATCGCATCAAACGTGGCTTGCCCGTCGATCAGCAACTCGGCCCCGTTGCCGCGCGACACCGGGAGGTGGGCCAGAAACTCGAACGGGCGGGGGTTGATCGACATCGTGGACGGATCGGGCTTGGAATAGTCCGCAAAGCTTTTGATGCCTTCGACCACACGCTCGCTTTCTTGTCGTGCGATGCGATAGCCGCGAAACCGGTGGTGGCCCAGAAACAGGTACATGGGCACGGCAAAGAACGGGGCCGACACCAGAAAGACCACCCAACCCACCGCACCTTGCGGGGTTCGGGCGGTCTGCGCGGCGCGAACGGAAAACACGACCGCCGTTACGTACAGGGCAAAAACGGCGGTCGAAACAAGCAATGTCCACATAAGGTTCCAGGATCCGGGTGGTTTTTAGTTCGCCCCAGTGTAGACGCGAGACCAGTCCTGCGCCATATCCACGATCACCCACCCAAGATCGGGGCCTTTGTCCAACCCATCGATCAGCGTGCCAATTGGGCTTTCGCGGTCATAAGCCCATTCGCGGTCTGCATCCGTGTGATGTATCAGGACACCCAATCTGGGCCCATCGCCTGCGGTGACCCACTCCATCATCGCAAAATCCCCATCCGAGTTTCCGCCCGCAAGGATCGGTCGCTTGCCTATGGTGCGTTCGATATTGATCGGCTTTCCTTCCTTGTCATCAATGAAAGCGATGCCCGGCGTTTTGATCACGGTGGGCACGCCATCGACATGGTCGAAACTGGTATTGCCATAGGTGCCCAACACCTGATGAGGGGGAATGCCATAGGCATCTTCGGCAAAGACCCGCATGAAATGGATGCCGCCGCCCGAGACGATATAGGTGGTGAACCCTTCGTCACGCAGATAACGCAGCAGCTCGACCATCGGCTGATAGGTCATTTGATCGTAAGGCAAATCAGTATCCGGGTGGCGCGCCGTTTCCAGCCATTGGGCCACGGCGGCCTGAAACTCGGCAACACTGGTGCCGGAATGCGAGGCATTGACGACTTCGATCAGCGCGTCATGCCCGCCGTGCAGGATCGTGGCCAGATCGCCTTCGGCTGCGGCCTTCAAAGCTGGGGTGGTCAGGATCGACGGATCCTGTTCGGCCATGTCCGCAAGGCGATCCATGGCAAAAATGAACTGAAAATAGACGGGCTGTTCGGCCCAAAGGGTGCCGTCATTGTCGAACACGGCAATTCGGTCGGATGGGGTAACATAGTCGGGGCCATCCGGATCGGTCACGCCCTGGACAAAGTCGATAATCCGGGTGCGGGCATCGGTATCCTGCCAGCTTGGCAGCGGGTCAGCCTGTGCCATCAGGGGCAGGACAAGTGCGGACACAACAGCGGTTAATCGCAGCATGAGAATTACTCCGGTCAATAAAGGAAGGGCCGCCATCATCGGCGGCCCCCTGAGTGGCAGGCGAGCTTAGTTGCCTGTCGGTGTGCTGAGCTTTTCCATCACCTGATCCAGGCTGAAGCTAGCGGCTTTCTGGCGTGGCGGGAATTCCTGGAAGGTGCTCAGGAAGTTGCCCACATATTGCTGCGCCGGCACCAGGAAATACGCCCGGTCGAGGATCCAGTCGTAATAGGTGTTCGAGGTGCGATAACCACGCTCGTACGGGTCGCGGCGCAGGTTAACGATGATCGGCACGCGCAGTTCGGTGAACGGCTCCATCCACGCACGGAAGGTTGCCCATGCTTTCTGCTCAAGGAAGATCAGTTTCCAGTCGTCAAAGCGCAACGCCGACAGATCGCCATCGTCGGTGAAATAGAAGATCTCGCGACGGGGGCTTTCGGTGGTCTCACCAGTCAGCAGGGGCAGGATATTGTAGCCATCCAGATGCACTTTGTAGTCGCGGCCCATCGCGGGCGAGGAATAGCCTGCTTTCAGCTTGTCCTTGATCTCGGGGTCCCCGGCAACGGCCAGATAGGTCGGCAGCCAGTCCATGTGATGCACGATTTCGTTGTTGACCGAACCGGCCTCGATCTGCCCGGGCCAGCGCACCATCGAAGGCACGCGCCAGCCGCCTTCCCAGTTGGTGTTCTTCTCGCCCCAAAACGGGGTCGAGGCGGCGTCGGGCCAGGTGTTGTAGTGGGGTCCGTTGTCGGTCGAGTAATGCACGATGGTGTTGTCGGCGATGCCCAGTTCGTCCAACAGGTCAAGCAACTGGCCCACATGCATGTCATGTTCGATCATGCCAGCGGTGTATTCGTCCGCCGGACCGCCAAAGATCTCATTGGCCTGCTGCCGCATCTCGTCTTTCACATGGGTGCGGAAGTGCATTCGCGTCCCGTTCCACCAGACATAGAACGGCGTCCCGTTGGCGTTGGCTTCGCGAATGAACTCAACGGCTGCTTCCAGCGTTTCCTCGTCCACCGTCTCCATCCGCTTGCGGGTCAGAGGGCCGGTGTCCTGAATCTCGCCCCCGGCAGAGGAGCGGATTACGCCGCGCGGACCATAGGCTTCGCGGAAGGTGCGCCCGTCAGGCAGGATCGCGTCACCGGGATAGTCCTCATGTTCGGGTTCTTCTTCGGCGTTCAGGTGGTAGAGATTGCCGAAAAACTCATCAAATCCGTGGTTTGTAGGCAGGTGTTCATCTCGGTCGCCCAGATGGTTCTTGCCGAACTGACCTGTGACATAGCCATGGTCTTTCAAAAGGCCGGCGATGGTGGGGTCTTCGACCTGCATGCCTTCTTTCGCGCCGGGCAGGCCAACCTTGGACAGGCCGGTGCGGAAAACCGATTGCCCCATGATGTAAGACGACCGACCGGCGGTGCAGGACTGCTCGCCATAATAATCGGTGAAAATCATGCCTTCTTTGGCGACACGGTCGATATTGGGCGTGCGATACCCCATCAGGCCCATCGTATAGGCCGAGATATTGGATTGACCGATATCGTCACCCCAGATGACCAGAATGTTTGGCTTTTGATCCTGCGCCCAGGCGGGCAGGGCCAAAAGCACCGAAAGCGCACCGACGGCTGCGCGGCGTATCCCAGTACGCCAGTGTTCCACCAATTGAATAGAAGGTCGCATGTCTTGCTCCTGAATTTGCGGGCAGAACCGCCCGAGAGAATTTTTTGTGCTTTAACGTCGAGAGCCGGATCGACTACTCTGCGGATAGCTGTAAACGTCCTGTTCAAGCCCAGCTTGCGCAGGAATCGCTTGGCACCAAATTAGGCCAACAGCATGGGCCAAAACTTATCACATGATGATTTTCAAATATACCGATGT
This sequence comes from Ruegeria sp. N4, assembly GCF_056531425.1. NCBI lineage: Bacteria > Pseudomonadati > Pseudomonadota > Alphaproteobacteria > Rhodobacterales > Roseobacteraceae > Ruegeria > Ruegeria sp. N4. The sequence goes on along the minus strand of NZ_JBQFLT010000001.1, from coordinate 481,578 downwards.
TAAAAAACAAACCTGATCTCAAGCCGTTGCAAGATTCAAATTGGCTGCAAACCCGGTCTGCCGGGTTCCGAACGGCGTTGATGGCCTGCGCCGTACACCGCAGGTATGAGGCCGGAGAAGCGCTGTATAACCACGGTGATCCGGCAGACGGCATTCATGGCGTGCTGGATGGTGGTGTCAGGCTGACCACCCCTGCGGATGACGGGCAGGAGTACGTTCTGCATCAGGAAGGGCGTGGGTTCTGGGTCGGTGATCTGGCGCTGTTTGCCAACGCGCACCGGCTGGTTGGGGTGGTCGCGACAAAGCACACCGAGGCCTTGTTTTTTCCGTCGGCCATGCTGGACAGGATGGTGCAGCAAAACCCGGAATACCTGCGCGATTTCTATGTGTTGTCACATGAAAACATGCAAAAAGCCCTGCGGATCATTGCCAACCTTGGCGTAACGGGTACGGAAAAGCGTCTGATCCTGCGGTTGCTGCATCTGGAGGAGGTTGCCGCAGACGCCGATGGCTGGCTACAGGTTTCGCAAGAGGAACTGGCCGCGATGATCGCCGTATCCCCGCCGACGCTGCACCGGACGCTGCAACGGCTGATCAAACAGGGCCTGATTGCTGGCGGCTATGGGCGCCTCAAGCTACAGGACCGCCCGGCTCTGATCGCGCTTTGCCAAAGCTGAGGTCAGGGCTGATCATCCCCTAGTCGCCCGTCCAGCGACATCAGGATGGCCACCGGGCGCAAGGCGGGGATGTGGCTGAATACGATCAGGATGCAAACGGTTAACGGCACGCTCAGGAACGCTCCGATAAGGCCCCAGACGGTGGTCCAGAACATCAGGGCCAGAACGACCAGAAACGTGGACATGTTCAGCGACCGGCCCAGCATCGCCGGATCTACGAAATTGCCGATCAGGAACTGGATGGTGCCGCAGCCCAGAACCACCACCAGAAACGGGCCGATGCTTTCGAATTGCACAAGCGCGATCATGGCCGGGAAGACCACGGCAATGATCGACCCGATCGAGGGGATGAAGTTCAGCGCAAAGGTCAGAACCGCCCATGTTTCGGCATATTCCAGTCCGAGGATGCGGAAGACGGTGTAGCTGATGCCCGCCGTGATCAGACTGATCAGGGTTTTGACCCCCACATAACGCTGCAGGCTGAATGAAATTGCATCCAGCATCGCCGAAAACTCTTTGCCGGTTTCGGGGTTGCCTGCGGCCAGTTGGATTTTCTTGCGAAAGGCCAGTCGTTCGGCCATCAGGAACGCGACATAAAGGCTGATCAGAAAGAACTGATTCAGCAGCGAGGTCGCGCTGCCCAGCAACAGCCGCGCCAGATAAGACATGTCGATACTGACCAGATTGTCGCGAATGAAGGTCGTGACATCACTGCCCACCAGCCCCGCCACGCGGTTCACCGCATCATCGAACTGGGTCTCATACGTGTTGATGCTGCGGGCGAACTGTGTCGCCTGACTGCCCAGAATATACATGATCATGAACAAACCGGCCAAAACCACGGTTACTCCGGCAATATTGGCCAGCCAGACGGGGGCTCGGGTCACCGCAATGACCCGGTCGCTGAGCGCGATGATCAGAACATTGATCAACAGGGCCATCGTCAACGGAATCAGAAAAGCGGCACCCGCATACAGCCCCAAAACAACCAGAGCTGCGATGATACAACTGTCGCGTACCACGGACAGGCTGGGGCGATAGCGATCTTTCGGGCTGTTTGGATCAAGGGTCATTCGCAAACCTGAACTATGATAGGGCGGGCGCATGCAAAGCGTGTCGGGTTGTCCTGATCCTGCACAGCCGGGTAAGTTTATGCAATGCAGTCAGTTATTTATATATCGGGATTTACGACTTCCCGGGTTCTACCGGGGCTGCGGGCGGGCTAGGGTTTCAGAATGTCGCAACCATCGATTCTACTATCCGGCCGTCTGATCAAAGCGCTGTTTCTGGCGTTTCGGCGGTTCAGCGAGAAAAACGGCTTTGTCATGAGCAGCCATGTCGCCATGTCGATGATGATGGCGTTGTTTCCGTTTGTACTGTTCACCGTGGCGCTGGCAGGGACGTTGTCGCAAGGCTATGTGACGGACGAGTTGATCGACCTGATTTTCGGCGCATGGCCACAGGATGTGGCTGGTCCGATTGTGTCCGAACTGCGGGCGGTTCTTCAGGGGTCAAGCTCGGGCGTGATCACGATCGGCGGTTTGCTGGCGGTGTATTTTGCTTCGAACGGGGTGGCGGCGGTGCGGGCTGCGATGAATCAGGCCTATCACGACCGGGACAGCTGGCCGTTCTGGAAGACGAGGCTGCTGTGTATCGTTTTGGTCATTCTGGGCGGGGCCGCCATTCTGATCGTCGCTGCGGTCGAGGTCGTGCTGCCCGTCTACACAACGCTGGTGTCCAAGCATACGGACGTGGATGTCTCGACTTGGCTTTCGGTGGACCGGCTGCGCTGGACCTTTACCGTGGCCGTGCCGGTGGCGACCATACTGCTGGCGCATCTTGTTCTGCCGACGCGGCGCCACCGGGTGATGCAGATCCTTCCGGGCGTGGTGCTGACCCTGCTGCTGTTGGGCGGCGGCGGCTGGGCCTTTTCGATCTATATCGCCCAATTCGCCAGCTACAGCGCCACCTATGCCGGTCTGGCCGGGGCCATGGCCGCGCTGATCTTCCTGTACCTTTGCGCGGCGATCCTGATCCTGGGCGCGGAATATAACGGCGCGTTGATGGATCTGCATAGCGAGGATATCGGCGCATGAAGTGGTTCGTCTTTGCGATTCCAGTGTTGATATCCGGGATCGCCACCGCTCAGACCCCATCATATGTCGGATCCGAGCAATGCGCCGATTGTCATACCGAAGAAACAGCCGCCTGGGCCCAATCCCATCACGCATTGGCCTGGACCGGGGTTGAAGACGGGGCGCTGGTCGCGGATTTTGACGGCACGGTGTTCGAACATGACGGCATGTCGGTCCGTTTTGGCTATCGTGGTGCGACGCCTTATGCGGATGTGACCGAAAAAGATGGCGTAACGACCAGCTATGACGTGCATTCCGTCGTCGGGATCGAGCCTTTGCAGCAATATCTGTTCGAAACCGAACCCGGACGACTGCAGAGCTTTGATGTGGTCTGGGACACCGAAAACAAGCGTTGGTTCCACCTCTATCCCGATCAGGACCTGCCGCCGGATGACGGGCTGCATTGGACTGGGCCGTATAAGAATTGGAACGCACGCTGCGCCGAATGCCACGCGACGGGGTTCGAAAAGAACTATGACGTTCAAACCCGAGCCTATCAGTCCCGTCAGGTCGAAATCGGTGTCGGGTGCGAGGCCTGCCATGGTCCGGGCTCGGCGCATATCGACTGGGTTGGCGGGAAGTCGGTTGCGGAAGGATTAAGCGACACTGGCTTTTTGATGTCATGGGGCAGGGGCCAGACCGAGGCGGAAATCCAGCAATGCGCCGGGTGCCATTCCCGGCGCGAGGCGCATGAGCAAGGCAACCCTCTGCCCGGCACGCCCTATCACGATGCCTATAATCTGGCCCTGCTGCGGCCCGGAACCTATCACCCGGACGGGCAGATACTGGACGAGGTTTATGTCTACGGCTCGTTCCTGCAATCGAAGATGTATGCGCAGGGCGTTGGCTGTATGAACTGCCACGAACCCCATAGCGCCGAGCTGCGGGCCGATGGCAATGGCGTTTGCACGCAATGCCATTCCCCGGCGGGTAACCCCGATTTTCCGACTTTGGCGCGCAAGGAATACGACACGTCTGCGCATCACCACCACCCCGAGGACAGCGTGGGTGCGCAGTGCAAGACCTGTCATATGATCGAACGTGTCTATATGGGCGTCGATGGTCGCCGCGATCACAGTTTCCGCGTGCCGCGCCCGGATTTGGGGTTTGGGCAGGACGCCTGCACCGATTGCCATGAGGACAGGGATCAGCCTTGGGCGGCTGCCCGGATTGAAGAATGGTTCCCGAATTCATCGCATCGCGGCCCGCATTTCGGGTCGGCCTTTGCCCCGGCGATGGCGGGGCAGGCAGACAGCCCCGAAGGGTTGCTGGCCATTGCTCTCGACCCCGCACAGCCGGGCATCGTCCGGGCCACGGCAGCTTATCTTTTGCAACCGTTTGGCTCTGCAGACGTGGCAGAGGCGACAGTTGCGCTGCTGGCGGATGCCGACCCGCTAATACGGGCCAATGCGGTCGCCTTGCAGCGACAGGCATCCCTCGTCGAACAGGTGCAGCGGCTTGAGCCGCTTTTATCTGATCCGTTGCGCAATGTGCGTATATCGGCGGCGAAAGAGTTTCTGAACACTCCGCCCCAAGCCCTGAGATCGGATCAGCAGGCCCTGGCCGGGCAGGCGATGTCCGAATGGCAGGGCGCAATTGCCAACCGTCTGGATTTCCCCGAGACCCATATGGTGCTGGGCGGCATGGCCTTGACCTTCCGCAATGCACCTGCCGCCGAACGGGCGTTTCGCGAGGTTGTCACGCTTGATCCGCAACGGGCCGAGGCCTGGCCGATGCTGGTGCAACTGGCGCAGATCAACCGGGGGCCGGATGCCGCGCGTGAGGTCTTGATAGAAGGCCTAGGGCGCATCCCGGACGACCCAAACCTGCAAGAATTGTCCAGACAAATCGGGCCATAACATTGGCATCTGCCTGCCCGCATAGCGCCATTATCCCGGCAAATTCTGACGTTACCCCTTAGATCGAGGGTGTCGGCCTAAGGCGAAGTCAAAGGTGGCAATATGTCGGAGCATTCAAAGAAACTGCCCATTCCACGGGGGAAATGGGTCTCGCTTGACCAGCGGATCGCGCAGTTGCGCGAGCAAGAGCCGGTTGATCTGAACCACGGAGAGGGCCTGATGCTGCAAGGCATCGCAACCGCATCGCTGAGAGAACAGCGTTTGCCCGGCCAGATCTCGCTGGAAGATTAACGTCAGCCGCGAAACCCGGTTGCGACAACGAATTTTTCGGAACTGTCTGAACGCGATGCGGGTGGTTTGACGTTGGCAACCTTGTCGAATTTCTGCTTCAGCAGCTTCTGCAAATCGCCCTCGGCCCCTCCGGCCAGAACCTTGGCAACAAACGTGCCGCCTTCTTCCAACACATCGAACGCAAAGTAGGCAGCGGTTTCGCACAGCGCCATGATCCGCAAATGGTCGGTCTGTTTGTGACCCGAGGACGCAGCGGCCATGTCCGACATCACCACATCCGCCTTGCCGCCCAACCAGTCTTTGACCTTTTGATCGGCGTCATCTTCCATGAAATCCAGCACATGCGCTGTGGCTCCGGCCACCGGTTCAACCTCTTGCAGGTCAACGCCCAGAACCGTTCCGATCCGCTTGCCACTTTTCTCGCCCAGCGCGTTCACCCGTTTGACGGCCACTTGCAGCCAGCCGCCGGGCGCGCAGCCCAGATCAACCACACGGGCACCGGGCACCAGAAACCGAAATTTCTCGTCCAGTTCCAATATCTTGAACGCTGCGCGTCCGCGATAGCCCTCGGTCTGCGCGCGTTTCACATAGGGGTCATTCAACTGCCGCTCGAGCCAGCGGGTCGAGCTGAGCTTGCGCCCACGCGCAGTCTTCACCTTGACCTTCAGGTCGCGTTGCCCACGGCCTGAGGTGTTTTTGCCACTCGGTGTCTTCGCCATCAGAACGGTCCGTCTTCCAATACGCCGTCCGCACTCATCTGCGCATACAGCAGACCCTCGCGCAGCCCCCGGTCCGCCACGGAAAGGCGGTCGGTGGGCCAGCATCGAAGCAGCGCCTGCAAAATGGCCGAGCCGGACATGATCAGGGCCTGCCGGTCATCCCCGATCCGGGGGTCGCGGCGGCGCCCGTGAGGGCCGAGTTCTAAATACCCGCGTATGACTTTGTCAATCTGATCGCTGGTCATGCGCAGACCGTCCACTTTGGTCCGGTCATAGCGTTTCAGCCCAAGATGCGACGCCGCAACCGTGGTCACGGTGCCGCTGGTGCCGACGATCTGAAACCCCGCGCGGGCCTGTTCGTCTTTGTACGGGGCGAAATCGGCAAGATTTTCCTCGAAAAACCAGCTCATTAGTGCGAAGCGGGCCGAGTCATCCTCGACATCGTTGAACTGATCGCGCAGCGTGGCGACGCCCAAGGGAACGCTGATCCAGTCTACCACCTTGGCGGCGGGAAACGGGCTGTCGGCCGTGTGAAACCCATTGTGCAGGCGCATGATTGCCGCCGGACGGTCGCGGCGCGGAACCGAGGAAATGTCGATCCACACCAACTCGGTCGAGCCTCCGCCAATGTCGACGACCAGTAATTGCTCGGTCTTGGTCGAAACCAGCGGCGCGCAGGAAATGACAGCCAGACGCGCCTCTTCCTCGGGCTGGATGATCTCAAGCGTCAGGCCGGTTTCGCGCTTCACCTGACGGATGAAATCGCGCGAATTCTTGGCGCGGCGGCACGCTTCGGTGGCGACCAAACGCATGCGTTTGACCTTGTTGCGTTTCAGCTTTTGCTGACAGATGCGCAGCGCCTGAACGGTGCGCGACATCGAGGCCCGGGACAGCCGCCCGGTCCGTTCCAGACCCGCGCCCAACTGCACGGATTTGGAGAAACTGTCGACCACATGGAACCCGCTACCCTTGGGTTGGGCTATCAACATGCGGCAGCTATTTGTCCCCAGATCCAGCGCGGCATACAGCGCATCTGGATCGGGTCTTGCCGGCGCGGGGCTTTCGACCGCCTTCGGGAACGCGCCCGCACCTTTGGGACGCTTGGGCGCCATTCGTCACGCCCTCCGATTTTCGAGTTAATTTGACCCTAGGCGGGGGATCGCCGACGCGCAAGTGATTTCAATTTTGAATTTAACGTGAGTGTCACACAGCGTTCATACTGGAATGCGATCCCCGCGCGGGATCCCCGATACGGGATTCTCTACCAGCTTTCAGCCAGATACGGAGATTGCCATGAAAGACGAACGCACCCTGTCCTTTGATGAATACGATGAGGTCGTAAACCCACGTCCCGAAGAATGTGAATTTGATCGCGTGGTCGAACGCGCCTTGTCGCGTCGCGGATTTCTGGGCGGCGTTCTGGCCATGGGCAGCTTCACCGCCGTTGGCGGCGCGCTTATTCCTTCTGGCGCGCGCGCAGCGGCGGACCGGTTCTCGTTCGAGGCGATCCCTGTATCCACCGCAGACGACGTGATCGTACCGCCGGGCTACAAGGCCGAAGTCATGGTGCGTTGGGGCGATCCGCTGTGGTCTGATGCGCCCGAATTCGATCACGCGACCCGTGGGACGGCTGCCAGTCAGGAGCGCGCCTTTGGCGACAATACCGATGGTCAGGACGTGTTCTATCACGACGGGCACGTGTTGCTGGTGGTAAACAACGAATACACCAACCGCGACATTCTGTGGGGCAACAACCCCGATGCCAAAGCAGCCTCGGACGACGACGTCGCCAAGGGCATGATGGCCCACGGCGTGACCGTGGTTGAGATCGCCAACACCGACGGTACATGGGGCATCGTCAAGGACAGCCCGTATAACCGCCGCATCACGCCGCAGACCGATATGACGATCACCGGCCCCGCAGCTGCTCATGATTTGATGAAAACCGCTGCTGATCCGACCGGGACCACGTCGAAAGGCACCTGGAACAACTGCGGCAACGGTATGACCCCGTGGGGCACGTACCTGGCCTGCGAAGAGAACTTCAACGGCTACTTCTCGGCAGAAGACGAAAACCACGAGGTCAGCGCTGAGCTGAAGCGCTATGGTGTTTCGGCCAGCGACTGGGGCTATGGCTGGGCCAAGATCGACGACCGTTTTGATGTGTCGAAAAACCCCAACGAGCCGAACCGCGCCGGCTATGTGGTTGAGATCGACCCGACCGATCCGAACTCGACCCCGCGCAAACTGACCGCTTTGGGTCGGTTCAAGCATGAAAACGCCGAAGCGGTCGTTAACAATGACGGTCGTGTTGTCGTGTACATGGGCGATGATGAACGCGGCGAGTTCCTGTATCGCTTTGTCTCGGACGGCGTCTATGCCGCTGGCGTGGACACCAACGCCCTGCTGGAAAACGGCACCCTGTCGGTCGCCAAGTTCAATGACGACGGCACCGGTGAGTGGCTGGATCTGACGCCCGAGACAACGGGTCTGGCCTCGCAAGCCGAGATCAGCATCCACACCCGTCAGGCAGGCTCCGCCGTTGGCGCGACCACCATGGACCGCCCGGAATGGGTTGCTGCCAACCCGAACGTGGCCGAGGTGTATTGCTGTCTGACCAACAACAAGAACCGGGGCGTCAAACCGAATGCCGGGGGTGACGACACCTCGGTCAACGGTCCCAACCCGCGCGAGGCCAACAATTACGGCCAGATCGTGCGGTGGCGCCCGGACGGTGGCGATCACACTGCCTCGGGCTTTGCTTGGGATCTATATGTTCTGGCGGGTAACCCCAATGTGCATCAGGATGCCTATGGTGGCTCGGACAACGTCAACGCCGACAATATGTTTAACTCGCCCGATGGTCTGAAATTCGACAGCAACGGCCTGCTGTGGATCCAAACCGACGGCAACTATGGCAACGAAGGCGATTTCGAAGGGCAGGGCAACAACCAGATGCTGGCAGGTGACCCGGTCACCGGTGAAATCCGTCGCTTCCTGGTTGGTCCGAACGAATGCGAAATCACCGGCCTCAGCTGGTCTCCGGATCGTCGCACCATGTTCGTGGGCATCCAGCACCCGGGCGAGGACGGCAACAGCCACTGGCCGGAAGGGGGCGATGCAGTGCCGCGTTCGGCGATCATCGCGGTGACTCGCGAAGATGGCGGGCTGGTGGGTTAACCCCTCTGGACCCTTAAAAACATGCCCCGGACGCGGTTTCCCGTCCGGGGCTTTTTGGTTTTATGAAGCGGTTTCATAGTGAATTGAGGATTATGATATGCGCAATTGCAGGGGCACTGTGTAAAAGCCCGGTACACCACCCTGGGCAAAAACGTCGTTTGGAAAGCGTTGGGTGTCGAAAATCGACTGACCCGAGCCCAGATTGAAGTTTAGAACCGCCCCATCGGGTTAGGAGGAATCACAGCAATGCCTGACGTCACCATCGTTTACTGGCGCGACATTCCCGCTCAGGTCATCGTCGGCAAGGGCCGTCGTGGGGCCAAGCGGCAGTTAGAAGAACGGTTCGAGCAAGCCATCGACCGGGCTGCCATGAAGGTGAACGCCAAGGACAGTGATGCCTATCTGGCCGAATGGCGCAAGGCCGAGCCTTTCGCGGTTGAGGGCGACCCGTCCGAGATTGCCGAGGCGCAGGCCGTGCGTCTGGAAACGGAATACGATCAGGACCGCATCAAAGCGCTGATCGCCAATGACGGTTGGGCATGAGCCCGAGACAGCTATGGGAGGCCGCAATGGCTTTGCTGAACTTCAAGAAACGTGATGCGGTCGAAAACGGGCCGGTGAATCCGACCGTCGAAGCCTTCTTGCAGGGCTATTCGATCGAGGTGATGCCCCGCACCGCCGAAAAGGTCGAAGATTTCCGCGCGCTGCTGCCCGAAGGCACGCGCGTCTACATCGCCCATATCGAGGGCACGCCCATCGAAGACATGGTCAAGACCGCCAAGCGTATCGCGGCCGAGGGCTATCCGGTCATGCCGCACTTCCCGGCGCGTATCATCAAGGACGCGGCGACGCTGGAGAACTGGATCTCCATGTATCAGGGCGAAGCGGGCGTCGAGCAGGCGCTGCTGCTGGCTGGGGGCGTTGCCAATCCGCATGGTGATTTTGACAGCTCGATGCAGTTGCTGGAATCCGGTCTGTTCGACAAGGCGGGTTTCAAGCGCCTGCACGTCGCGGGTCACCCCGAGGGCAACAAGGACATCGACCCGGACGGCTCGACCAAAAATGTCGACGATGCGCTGCGCTGGAAACAGAAGTTCAGCGAAACCACCGACGCCGAAATGGCTCTGGCCACCCAGTTTGCGTTTGACGCCAAGCCGATCATCGCATGGGCCGACAGCCTGAAAGAGGCGGGGATCGACATCCCGGTCCATATCGGTATCGCAGGCCCGGCCAAGCTGCAGACGCTGATCAAGTTTGCCATCGCCTGCGGTGTTGGCCCCTCGCTGAAGGTTCTGCAGAAACGCGCCATGGACGTGTCCAAGCTGCTGCTGCCCTATGAGCCGAACGATGTGATCACCGAACTGGCCAACCACAAAGCGGCCAACCCGGATTTCAACATCACCAACGTCCACTTCTTCCCGCTGGGCGGGATCAAGACCAACGCCAACTGGGCGATCAATAACGGCGGCGCTTCGGCAAAGCCTGCAAACTCCTAAGGAACGGATATGACCCGTACAGTCGTAGAATCAAAAACAAAAACTGCCGTTCTGGGCTTTGACGAACCGTTCTGCGTGATCGGCGAGCGGATCAACCCCACAGGCCGCAAGAAACTGGCGGCTGAACTGGAAGCGGGCGACTTTTCGACCGTGGAAAAAGACGCGCTGGCACAGGTTGCGGCAGGCGCGACCGTGTTGGATATCAACGCAGGCGTTGTCTACAACTCGAACCCCAACCCGAACGAGACCGAACCACCGCTGATGCGCAAGATCGTCGAGCTGGTGCAGGGTCTGGTCGATGTCCCGCTGTGCATCGACTCGTCGGTTCCGGGTGCTTTGGAAGCCGGTCTTGAAGCGGCTGAGGGCCGCCCGCTGCTGAACTCGGTCACCGGCGAAGAAGAGCGTCTGGAACTGGTTCTGCCGTTGGTCAAAAAGTACAATGTGCCGGTTGTGGCGATCTCGAACGACGATACTGGCATCTCGGAAGACCCTGATGTGCGCTTTGACGTCGCTAAAAAGATCGTCGAACGGGCCGCCGATTTCGGCATTCCCGCACATGACATCGTGGTTGACCCGCTGGTCATGCCCATCGGAGCGATGGCAACCGCAGGCCAGCAGGTGTTCGCTCTGGTCCGTCGTCTGCGTGAGGAACTGGGTGTGAACACCACTTGCGGTGCGTCCAACATCTCATTCGGTCTGCCGAACCGTCACGGTATCAACAACGCCTTCCTGCCTATGGCAATGGGTGCTGGCATGACCTCGGCGATCATGAACCCGGTTGCATTGCCGGTGACGCAGAAAAAGATTGCCGAGAAGAAAGAGGCAGTCGCTGCCGCTGGTATCATCCTGCCCGAAGGCATGGATGATGAGACCTTCGTGCAGATGTTCGGTCTGGGTTCCACCCTGCCGCGCGCCGGTAAGGAAATGGAAGCCATCCGCGCCGCCAACCTGCTGACCAACAATGACCCCCACGGCGGCGAGTGGATCCGGTTCAACAAAGCGCCCGAAGCGCCCGGCGCCGAGGGCGAAGGCCGCGGACGCCGTGGAGGTGGCCGTCGCCGCCGCGCCTGATCCAAGAGTTATCGCAAATTTCAGAGGCCGGGCATTTGCCCGGCCTTTTTTCGTCAATGCCGAAGCCCGATGGCCCGGTTGATCTCGCCCCCGGTGTTCACTGCGCAATAGGTGGGGAAGGGTGCCCGAGCGGATAGATCGATATCCCGCTGGATCCACTCACGCTCTTCCAATTGATGCAGCGCGGATGACAGGGCGCGATCGGTGATCGAGGCCAGCGTTGTTTTCATGGTCGAAAAGCGCTGCGGGGTTTCCGTCAAGGCCAGTATCGGAACTGACCAACTGCGCCTCAGCAAGGTGAATTCGGTCTCATCAGGAACGGTCGCCACAATTCTGCTTGCGATCTCGGCGGCCTTCACGCCCTCTGCGGTCAATCTGAACTCGGGTCGCAGGGGGTGACCGTGACCCGGGTTTCTTTCCAACAGGCCCAACTGAAAAAGATGATCCAGACTGGCGGCAAAGGACGTCCGGCTTGCACTGGTCGCGGCAAGCAATGGGGCCTGACGGCCCGGAACCCCAGAATGCAGCGCTGCCAGAATGTTCAACGACCACGCCCTAGAGGTCAGCTTGACAAGTGTCGCAATGTCCATAAAGTATAGTTAATATAATTTCAGACATAAGGAAAGCGCAATGGCCCTGATTTCTCTGGACAACACGATTACGCTCGCAATCTCGGTTCGTGATCGTCATGCAAGCGCGGATTGGTATGGCGAAAAGCTTGGCTTCGAATTGATCCACCACATTGACGAAGCCGGTTGGAGCGAAATGCAAACCAAGACCCAAGGCGTGACCCTTGGATTGGGTGAGCAGGCAGAACCAGCGCCGGGCAACACCGTGCCGGTATTCGGCGTGGCCGACATTGCAGCGGCCCGAACTGCGCTGGAAGGGGCCGGAGTGCGGTTCGATGGCGAAACCGAAACCATTGAAGGCATGGTCAGCACCGCAACATTCTACGACCCGGACAACAATGCCCTGATGTTGGCGCAGGATTTGACCACAGCCGGATAAACACGTGTTTCAGAGGTAAGTCGGGAATACCCTCTGAGTGACCACCACACCTAACAGCCGCGCATTTCCTTGCAATATGGACCTGTTCCGGGAACAGTGACGACGGCGTCGGCACGTAAAAAGGTGGTCACTATGTCCAAACATCACCCCCCGAAACTCTCGGACGCGGATCTGACCAGCAAGTTGGGAAAGAAGGACTATTTCGACCAGTTGATCGATCTGCAGGCCAAGCTGGCCATTGTTCAGCAGGCGTTTCTGTTCCATGGCCTGAAAGGCGTGATCGTCTTTGAAGGCTGGGACGCGGCGGGTAAGGGCGGCACGATCCGACGGATCAGCCAGGCGCTGGACCCGCGCAGCTTCAAGGTCTGGCCCATTGGCGCGCCGCGGAATTATTACCTCAATCGCCACTACCTGTTGCGATTCTGGGAGCGTCTGCCGCCCTCGGGCGCAATCTCGGCCTTTGATCGCAGTTGGTACGGGCGCGTTCTGGTCGAACGGATCGAAAAATTGACGCCGGAACATCGCTGGCGCGCGGCTTATGACGAGATCAACGCCTTTGAACGGATGCTGACTGACGACGGCACACGGATCATCAAGCTGTTCTTCCACATCTCGCAGGATGAGCAGATGGAGCGATTCACCGAACGGCTCACAAATCCGTTGAAGCGCTGGAAACTGACCTACGAAGACTTTCGAAACCGCGAAAAATGGGCCGAGACAGAGGTGGCAGTGGACGAGATGCTGGCCCGCACCTCGACCCAGAACGCGGCCTGGCACGTGATACCGGCAAACAACAAAAAATATGCGCGTATCAGGGCGATGCAGGCTATTGTTGATGCATTTTCGAAGGATGTTGACCTGAACCCGCGCCATCTGGACAGCGAAACCCTGGATGCCGCGTGCGAGGCGCTTGATGTCGATGAGACGCTGATCGAAAGCCTGCGCGCGCGCACCGAGTGAGTTTTGAGGCGAGCCGGGTGACAATCCCGCTTGAACCCCGGTTCCCGGTGGTGCTATCCACTTCCACGCGGCGGGTATGATGTAATGGTAGCCTGTCAGCTTCCCAAGCTGAACGCGCGGGTTCGATTCCCGCTACCCGCTCCAGAGTTTTCCCCATCGGACCAAAATACTGCCGCCCGCTCGTACATTTGCGCGCGGAGTCGCGACCTGAAATTCGAAGCAGGTCGCGACTGTGGTCTTTTTTGGGCTTAACCCCGACGTCTGCGGCGACGGCCTCCGCCTGTTTCGGCGTCTGCGCCGCCCGTGTTAAAGCTGGGCGCGGGCAGGGTGACGACCTGACCGAGTTCCGGGAACGGGTCGGTTTTGTGCGGGATGGCGTTGGCGGCGACGAAATGGTCCTGAAACTTCGGCTCGATGGCGGTTTCGATCTTGGTGATCTCGCGCACGACCCGTTCGATCTCGGCGCGTGAGCCGATGTTGCAGAGCGCAATCCGTGCGCCGGTGCCAGCGGCGTTGCCCGCGCTTGTGACCTTGTCCAGCGGCGCGTCTGGGATCATGCCCAGAACCATCGCGTGTTTGGTCGAGATATGCGCGCCAAAGGCGCCCGCCAGAACGACGCGATCCACGCGGTCGACCTCCATCTCGTCCATCAGCAAGCGTGCACCGGCATAGAGCGCGGATTTGGCAAGTTGGATGGCGCGAATGTCGCCTTGGGTGACGGTGATGCGCGGGCCGCCTTCGGCGCTGGCGTCGTGGATAAGGTAAGCGTGGGTGCGGCCTTCGGGCACGCAGCGGGGGGTGCCGGTTTGTTCGGCCGACCCGATCAGCCCGCTTTCGTCCAGCAGCCCAGCAATTCGCATCTCGGCAACGGCTTCGATGATGCCGGACCCGCAGATGCCGGTGATGCCGGTGGTGGCGATGTCTTTGTCAAAGCCGTCCTCATCCGACCACTTGTCCGACCCGATGATGCGGAACCGGGGTTCTTTCGTCACTGGGTCAATCTCGATCCGTTCGATGGCACCGGGCGCGGCGCGCTGGCCGGAACTGATCTGAGCGCCCTCGAACGCAGGCCCGGTGGGCGAGGAACAGGCCAAAACGCGGCTGGTGTTGCCCAGCAGAATCTCGGCATTGGTGCCCACGTCGACGATCAGCACCAGATCCTCGGATTTGCCCGGCTCTTCCGACAGCGCCACGGCGGCGCAGTCCGCGCCCACATGGCCCGCGATGCAGGGCAGGATGTAGACCTGCGCGCGCGGGTTCATCGCGGTCAGGTCCATCTCGCGCGCGGGCAGGGACATGGATTCCGACGTCGCCAGCGCAAAGGGGGCCTGTCCCAGCTCGACCGGATCGAGGCCCAGCAGCAGGTGGTGCATGACCGGGTTGCAGACAAACACCGTCTCGACAATCAGCGCGGCGTCAATCCCGGCCTCCTCGGCGATCGAGGTGGTCAGGTCATTGATCGCCTCGCGCACGGCCCTGGTCATCTCGGCATCGCCGCCGGGGTTCATCATGGCGTAGGACACTCGGCTCATCAGGTCTTCGCCGAACCGGATTTGCGGGTTCATCAGGCCCGAGGACGCCTTGACCTCGCCCGTTTCCAGATCGGTCAAGTGGGCTGCGATTGTGGTCGAGCCGAGGTCAATGGCCAGACCGTACAACCCATGTTCGTGCAGACCGGGCCAGATCTCGACGATACGGCCCACCGTGTCCTTGTGGCCTTTGTGGACGGCGACCGTGACCTCCCATTTCCCTTTGCGTAGAACCGGTTGCAGCTTAGACATCAGCGACAGATCGGCGGTCACGGCGTCGATGTTCCACTGCTGGCGCAGGGCGCGTTCCAAGCGCTCCAGATCGCCGGTGGGGGAATGCATGTCGGGCTCTTCGACCACCACGAAATACAGGCGCGTCGCCGGGTCCATGGTGATGGCGCGCGCGGCGGCGGCCTTGCGGACGACCTGGCGGTGTACCTGGCTTTCGGGCGGGACGTCGATCACCACATCGCCCTGAACAGATGCCTGACAGCCCAGACGCCGACCGGGTTTCAAGCCGCGCTTGTCGTCGTAGCGCTGCTCAACCGCGTTCCATTCGCTTAGCGCGTCTTCGGATACGGTGACGCCATGCTTGGGAAACTCGCCATAGCTTGGCGTGATCTGGCATTTCGAACAGATACCGCGCCCGCCGCAGACCGAATCCAGATCGACGCCCAACTGGCGCGCTGCGGTCAGAATCGGGGTGCCGACGGGAAAGTGCCCGCGTTTGCCGGATGGGGTGAAGACGACAAGAGGGTCGGTGGTCATGAATGGCCTGCCTTTGTATTCGCGCGTATGCGGCGCAAGATATGAGTTTATGCGCAAAGGGAAAGGCCATTCAGCGGCAGGTTTTGATCAACCAGCGTCGTTTTGGGCGCGGCATTCCCCGACATTTGGCAACAACTTGGGGTCAGGGGCTTTTCCTTAGGGTTGATCCATGCAATAGGGTCACCGCCAAACGGGCTTTTGCATGGGGTGAACAGATGCAGATTCGTGAGGCGCTTACCTTTGATGACGTTCTCTTGGTGCCGGGGGCATCCTCGGTCTTGCCTGCAACGGCGGATACCGGCACGCGTGTGACGCGGCAGATCACCATGAACATCCCGCTGCTCAGCTCGGCCATGGACACGGTGACCGAGGCGCGCATGGCGATTGCGATGGCGCAGGCGGGTGGCATCGGGGTGATCCACAAGAACCTCTCGGTCGAGGAACAGGCCCGCGAAGTGCGCCGGGTCAAGCGGTTCGAATCGGGGATCGTCTACAACCCGGTCACGCTGCGCGCGGATCAGACGCTGGCTGACGCGCAGGCGCTGGTGCAGCGGTATAATTTCACCGGTTTTCCTGTGGTGGACGATCAGGGCCGTGTTGTTGGCATCGTGACCAACCGCGATATGCGCTTTGCGACCTCGGACGACACGCCGATCCACGCGATGATGACCTCGGACAATCTGGCGATGCTGCAAGAGCCTGCGGATCTGGAAGAGGCCAAAAGCCTGATGCGCGCTCGCCGGATCGAGAAACTTCTGGTTGTCGATGGTGAAGGCAAGCTGACCGGACTGTTGACGCTGAAAGACACCGAACAGGCGGTCCTGAACCCAACTGCCTGTAAAGACACCCTTGGACGTCTGCGCGTCGCGGCAGCAACCTCGGTTGGCGATGCCGGATTTGAACGGTCCGAGTTGCTGGTCGATTCGGGTGTGGACATCATTGTTGTTGACACCGCGCACGGCCATTCGCAAGGCGTTCTGGATGCTGTGAAACGGGCCAAGACCCTGTCGAATGAGGTTCAGATCATCGCAGGCAATGTGGCCACGGCGGATGCGACCAAGGCCCTGATTGATGCGGGCGCGGATGCAATCAAGGTTGGCATTGGTCCGGGCTCGATCTGCACCACCCGGATGGTGGCTGGGGTCGGTGTGCCGCAGCTGACCGCGATTATGGATTGTGCGGCGGCTGCCGGGGACGTTCCGGTGATTGCCGATGGCGGCATCAAGTTCTCGGGCGATTTCGCAAAGGCGATTGCGGCGGGCGCGTCCTGCGCCATGGTTGGTTCGATGATCGCAGGGACAGACGAAAGCCCGGGCGAGGTGATCCTGTATCAGGGACGCTCGTTCAAATCCTATCGCGGCATGGGCAGTCTGGGCGCGATGGCGCGCGGGTCTGCGGACCGGTATTTCCAGAAGGACGCCGCCAATGACAAGCTGGTGCCTGAAGGGATCGAGGGGCAGGTGCCCTACAAAGGCTCGGCCAGCGCGGTTGTTCACCAATTGGTCGGCGGTCTGCGGGCGGCCATGGGCTATACCGGCTGTGGCACGGTTGAAGAGATGCGCAAGAACTGCAATTTCGTAAAAATTACGGGGGCCGGTTTGAAGGAAAGCCATGTGCATGACGTTCAGATCACGCGTGAAAGCCCGAACTACAGGGTGATGTGATCCGGTATTTGGATGCAGACGGCACCCTTTAGCGGGTGCCGTTTTGCATTTGCGCCGCGCGTAACAGGAAACGGAATAGGCAATGACACCTGCAGCCCGCGTTCAGGCCTCGATTGAAATTCTGGATCAGATTTTGGATGGCGCGCCGGTTGAAAAGGCCTTGACCGGCTGGGCCCGGCGCAGCCGGTTTGCCGGGTCAAAAGATCGCGCGGCGGTTCGGGATCATGTATTTGATGCCCTGCGCTGCAAGCGGTCCTTTGCCGCGCTTGGCGGCGCATGCACCGGGCGCGGGCTGATGATCGGGGCGATCCGTGCAAAAGATGGCGATGTGGACACCCTGTTCACCGGCGACCGGCATGCCCCTGCACCTGTTCAATCCTCCGAGACTGCGCGCGCGTTCACGACGGAAGCGGAACGTTTTGACATCCCAGAGTGGCTCTGGCCTCGGTTCTCGGCTTCGCTTGGAGATGGCGCCATAGCGGCGGCTGAGGCTTTGCAAAACAGGGCGCCGGTGCATCTGCGGGTGAACCTTCTTAAGGCCGACTTGTCCCTTGTCACGGAACGCCTGAAGGCCGACGGTATCACCGCTCAACCGCTGGGGATCTGCCCAACGGCTTTGGAGGTAACCGAGGGCGCGCGCAAGATTGCGCAGAGCCGGGCCTATCTCGACGGTCTGGTCGAGCTGCAGGACGCCGCCAGCCAGGCGGTCGTCGCGGCGCTGGACTTGCGACCGGGCCTGCGGGTTCTGGATTATTGCACCGGCGGTGGTGGGAAGGCTTTGGCCTTGGCCGCGCATCAAGGGGTCGAGGTCTTTGCGCATGACGTGAATGCCGCGCGGATGCGCGACTTGCCCAACCGGGCCGAACGCGCCGGGGCCAAGGTGACGTTGGTGACGTCAGACGAGTTGGCCCGACACCAGCCGTTTGACATCGTTCTGGCCGACGCGCCGTGTTCAGGCAGTGGCTCATGGCGGCGCGCGCCTGCGGGTAAATGGGCGCTCACCGAGACGCGATTGCAAGAACTGACCCGCATTCAGGCGGATATTCTGGTCACGATTGCGCCTTTGGTCCGGGACGGTGGCGTACTGGCTTACGCGACCTGTTCGATGTTGGATAGCGAGAACGCAGACGTTGTTGACGCGTTCCTGAATGCAAACCCGGAATGGCGTGAACAGCTACGCAAATCGTGGCGAGTGGCGCACGGAACGGACGGATTCTTTACGGCACAATTGACGCGGTAGCGCGTCACCGAATAGCAACCTTGGGTAGAAGCCCGTTGTTCGATTTTCGTTAAGCGGGAATTAACCAAATTGGGGTCGAAATACCCCAACGCCCAATTGACCGAACCGTTCATGTCCGACGCTGCCGAGTTTTTTCCCGATCCGCCCGACCAGAAATCACCGCCCGCGTGGCGCGCGGGCTCTTTGGCTGTTGTAGCGCTTGTTCTGACCTTGGCGCCGATGTCCGGTCTTTTATCCTCGGACTGGATGTATGGCTTGTGGGTGTCGGGTGGGTCCTTGCTGGTCGTCGTGCTGGGCGTCGTCGCAAAGACGATGCTGGCAAATCGCTCGGCGCAACAGATGGCGTCGATCATGGCGGCCTTTGCGCAGCAAGACTCGTGTCCATGCCTGATCGCGAACGCGCATGGCGACATCCTTATCGCGAACGCACAGGCCCAAAAAAGGTTTCAAGCCGATCCGGGTGCAGGCCTGGCCAGATGTTTGCGATCGGTCTTTGCCAATCCCGCCGCGATTCTGCTGCGCCTTCAATCTCAGGCGCAGTCTCAGGGGCGCGCGCATGAGGATATTGTCACCCATGACGCAACCATCCCGGTTTCTGTTTTCGGGCTTGGAAACGGCCTGTTTTGCTGGCGGTTTCATCTCAATGACGGCGGTCCGTGGACGGATCTGTCCCTGCCTGTTCTGACCGAGGGGCGAAACGGCGTGGTGCTGGACCTTAACGCCGCCGCCGAACGTCTTTTGGGATTTCGGCCCGAAACAATGGACCAGTTTCTGCCGGATAGCCTTGGGCCCGAAGGCGGAATTCGGCAACTCACAACACAAAACGGCACGACGCCTGCCGCCGTGACACAACTGTCGCGCTCGGGTATTGGGCGCAATCTGGCGCTGGTGCCTTTGGCCGAGACACCAAGCCATGGGGTCGGAACATGCTTTGCCGATCTGCCTGTTCCGATCATGTGCCTGCTGCCGGACGGAACGATTCAGGAAGCCAACCGTCTTGCGCTGAAACTGCTGGGCGGAAGCCATCTGAACCACACCAACATTAGCCACATCATGCAGGGGCTGGGCCATCCGATCCTCGAATGGTTGGAAAGGACCGCGGCCGGAGAAGACACGCAGCGGTCCGAATTCCTGCGCCTCACCCGCGATGACAAAGAGATTTTCGTGCAGGTGACGCTGAGGCGGGTGATCGATGACGGGCAGGTCTGCCTGATTGCCGTTCTGAACGATGCGACCGAGCTCAAGACCCTTGAGGCCCAGTTTGTGCAGGGGCAGAAGATGCAGGCCGTCGGGCAGTTGGCCGGTGGCGTCGCGCATGATTTCAACAATTTGCTCACCGCCATCTCGGGCCATTGCGATTTGCTGTTGCTGCGCCATGACCACAACGACCCCGACTATGCCGATCTCGTCCAGATCAATCAGAACGCCAACCGCGCCGCAGCCTTGGTCAGTCAGCTTCTGGCGTTTTCGCGAAAACAAACCCTGCGACCCGAGGTTTTGGACCTGCGCGACACAATCTCGGACCTGATCCATTTGCTGAACCGGCTTGTGGGGGAAAAGGTGCAGTTGACCCTCAGCCATGATCCGGTGCTGAAACCCGTGCGCGCCGATAAACGCCAATTGGAGCAGGTTCTGATGAACCTTGTGGTCAACGCCCGCGACGCCATGCCGGATGGGGGCGAGATTCGGATTGAGACCGAGGTGCTGGCCCTGACAGAACCCCTGCGCCGCGACCGTGCGAGTGTACCGCCGGGCGAATATGTGACTGTAAAGGTCAGCGACAGCGGCATCGGCATTCCCGCTGACAAACTGCAAAAGGTGTTCGAGCCGTTTTATACGACCAAACGAACGGGTGAGGGGACGGGGCTGGGCCTGTCCACCGTCTATGGCATCGTCAAGCAGACCGGCGGTTTCATTTTTGTCGACAGCGCGCCGGGGCGGGGAACCGATTTCACCGTGTTTCTGCCGGTCTGCACTTCGGCCTCGGCCCCGGAGGCGGTGGAAGAGGCACCACCGGTCGTCCAATTAGCGCGTCAGGGCGAAGGGGTTGTGCTGCTGGTGGAAGACGAAGCGCCGGTTCGCGCCTTTGCAACCCGGGCCTTGCGCCTGAAAGGCTATACGGTGCTCGAGGCGGAATCCGCCGAGGATGCCCTGCGCCTTCTGGAAGACCCTGACCTGATCGTGGACGTCTTTGTCACCGATGTGGTCATGCCGGGTATGGATGGGCCGACCTGGGTGGGCAAGGCGTTAGAATCCCGGCCTGATGCGCGGGTGGTCTTTGTGTCGGGCTACACCGAAGGCGCATTCGGGGATTCAGGGCCACAGATCGCCAACTCGACCTTCTTGCCCAAGCCGTTTTCACTGAACCAACTGACCGAGGCCGTGCATCAGCAGCTTGCCTAGAGCGTGCGACCTTTGACCTGAATTGTCCTGCGACACGAATGGCCCGCGAGCGCCGTAGGGTATTCGCGTCTCAGATTTAAGGTTGCACGCTTCAAAGGGCGGCGTCATGGGTTGCGAATTCCTCGGCGTGTTTGCTGCGGAACTTTCGTTCGGTCTCGGCTGACAGGGTCAGGTCGCCCGGCGGGGATACATTCTCGCGTGGCAGAGAGATGTCCATCTGCAACCGGTCCTGCAAAAAGCTCAGGATCTTGTCCTGATGTTCGTATTTGAAGATATGGGTCGCACCGACCCCGTTGTTTCTGGTCCGAAAAAACTGGCTTTGGCTGCCCACATCCGCAAACCCGGGGCGCGGGTTCTGCATATAGGCGCGAACATACTCATCAAAGCTCAGATCGCGGGTCGAATGGGGATGGCCGATCCGATCCTCGCGGCTGCGAAAGCGGTACCAACTGCCCAGCCAGTCAATCGGTTCGCGCACGACGGCCATGATTTCCATCTCGGTGTCGTACATCTTTCGGTACATGTTCTGAAAAAACCGATCAAACCGGCGCACCGGCGCGTGTTTCAACTCGGGCGGGCCGGTCACAACCAGATCGGCCCGCGCACCCAACGCGGTGTGGTAAGCCGTGCTGCCAGTCTTGGGGACAGATAAAAACGCAAGGCGTTCTTTATAGAAAACAAGCATTTATCGGCCCCGAACTGTATTTCACCATGATGGCAGAGTGTCGTAAACGACTCTTTAACACAATTGCCCAAAAGTAAGTTCTGTAAGTTTTAGTTGAAATGTTCTCTTTTTGGTCCCATAAGGAACAAGAGGCGAACAAAGCAGCGATTGCCGCCCGGCAAAGGGTGTGACAAAAGGGAAGGCGACAGGACAATGGCGGATCTTCTGACGATGAGCGACAAGAAAAACGCGGATAAGCAAAAGGCGCTCGACAGTGCGCTGGCCCAGATCGAACGGCAGTTCGGCAAAGGCTCGATCATGAAGCTGGGCGAGGATGCCAAACAGGATATCGACGCAAGTTCGACCGGATCGCTGGGTCTGGACATCGCGCTGGGAATCGGCGGTCTGCCGATGGGCCGGATTGTTGAGATTTACGGGCCGGAAAGCTCGGGTAAAACGACGCTGACGCTGCATTGTATTGCCGAACAGCAGAAACGTGGCGGTGTCTGCGCCTTTGTCGACGCGGAACATGCGCTGGATCCGCAATATGCCCGCAAACTGGGCGTCGATCTGGATGAGCTGCTGATCTCGCAGCCCGATACCGGCGAACAGGCGCTTGAGATTACCGATACGCTGGTGCGTTCGGGGGCTGTGAACATGGTCGTGGTCGACTCGGTGGCGGCGCTGACGCCGAAATCTGAGTTGGAAGGCGATATGGGCGACAGCAACGTGGGCGTTCAGGCCCGCTTGATGAGTCAGGCGATGCGCAAGCTGACCGGTTCGATCAGCCGCTCGAACTGTATGGTGATTTTCATCAACCAGATCAGGATGAAAATCGGTGTCATGTTCGGCAGCCCGGAGACCACCACCGGCGGCAATGCGCTGAAATTCTACAGCTCGGTCCGTCTGGACATCCGCCGCATCGGTGCGATCAAGGACCGCGACGAGGTGGTCGGCAACCAGACCCGCGTGAAGGTTGTGAAGAACAAGGTGGCCCCGCCGTTCAAGCAGGTGGAATTCGACATCATGTATGGCGAAGGCATCAGCAAAATGGGTGAGTTGCTGGATCTGGGCGTCAAGGCTGGCGTGGTCGAGAAATCGGGCTCGTGGTTCAGCTATGGCGACGAACGGATCGGGCAGGGGCGCGAGAATGCCAAGCAATACCTGCGCGACAATTCCCGCATCGCGCTGGAGATTGAGGATAAGATTCGCGCAGCCCACGGTCTGGATTTCGACATGCCGCCCGGCGCTGCCGAGGATGACGACATCCTCGAAGCGTAAAGGACGCTGACGGGAACAGCAGAAATCCCCCGGCACCCCGATGGTGCTGAGAATACTGGGAACAGGGCGGTCCATCGGGGCCGTCTTGTTTCGTTTGGAACGGCTATGCTGTGGACACTCCCCGGACGCGGCGGTAAACCTGCGCAAACGAGTATGATTTCGCGCTGAGAGAGCCTGATGCCCACGCTGAACGATATCCGATCGACCTTTCTGAACTACTTCGCCAAGCAGGGGCACGAGGTGGTCGCGTCCAGCCCATTGGTGCCGCGCAACGACCCGACGCTGATGTTTGTGAACTCGGGCATGGTGCAGTTCAAGAACCTGTTCACGGGCGTTGAAACCCGCGACTACCAGCGCGCCACCACGGCGCAGAAATGTGTGCGTGCGGGCGGTAAGCACAACGATCTGGACAATGTGGGCTACACCGCGCGACACCATACTTTCTTCGAGATGTTGGGGAATTTCTCGTTCGGCGACTATTTCAAACCCGAGGCGATTCCTTTCGCGTGGGAGCTGATCACCAAGGAATTCGGTATTGACAAGAACCGTTTATTGACAACGGTTTATCACACCGATGACGAAGCGTTCGAGATCTGGAAAAAGGTCGGCGTGCCCGAGGATCGGATCATCCGCATCGCCACCAGCGACAATTTCTGGCAGATGGGCCCGACCGGCCCCTGCGGCCCGTGCACCGAGATTTTCTATGACCATGGCGATCACATCTGGGGCGGCCCTCCGGGATCGGCCGAGGAAGATGGCGACCGGTTCATTGAAATCTGGAACATCGTTTTCATGCAGAACGAGCAGTTCGAGGACGGCTCGATGGTGGAACTCGACATGCAGTCGATCGACACCGGCATGGGGCTGGAGCGGATCGGTGCATTGCTGCAGGGCAGCCATGACAACTACGACACTGACCTGTTCAAAACGCTGATCGAGGCGTCGGCGGATGCAACCGGCGTCGACCCCTATGGCGACCAGAACGTGCACCACCGGGTGATTGCGGATCACCTGCGCTCGACCTCATTCCTGATCGCGGATGGGGTGATGCCATCCAATGACGGTCGCGGCTACGTGCTGCGCCGGATCATGCGCCGCGCGATGCGCCATGCGCATCTTCTGGGTGCAAAAGATCCGGTCATGCATCGTCTGGTTCCGACCCTGGTGCAATTGATGGGCGCGCAATATTCCGAACTTGGACAGGCGCAGCCGCTGATCGAAGAGACTCTGCTGCTTGAGGAAACCCGTTTCAAGCAGACATTGGATCGCGGCCTGAAACTGCTGGATGATGAAGTTGCAGGCCTGCCCGAAGGTGCGGCTTTGCCCGGCGATGCGGCGTTCAAGCTGTATGACACATATGGGTTCCCGCTGGACCTGACGCAGGATGCGCTGCGCGAAAAAGGCCGAACCGTCGATATCGATGGGTTCGACGAAGCCATGGCCGAACAAAAGGCCAAGGCCCGTGCCGCGTGGGCGGGTTCGGGCGAAGCAGCGGATCAGGCCGTTTGGTTCGACGTGCTGGACAGCGCGGGGGCCACGGACTTCCTGGGTTACGATACCGAGAAAGCCGAAGGTCAGGTTGCCGCGCTGATCGTCGATGGCGCTTTGGTCGACAAGATCGAGCAGGGCAACAGCGGCTGGGTCGTGGTGAACCAGACGCCGTTTTACGGCGAGGCCGGCGGTCAGGTTGGCGACACGGGTGAAATTCGACGGCTGGAGGAGCGCGATGATGTTTCGCGCGTCGAAGACACAAAGAAATTCGCAGACGGGAAGGTCTATGCGCACAAAGTAACCGTGGATCACGGCGCTTTGTCCAAGGGCGACGCGGTTGAGTTGGAGGTTGATCACGCGCGCCGTTCGGCGATCCGTGGCAATCACTCGGCGACGCATTTGCTGCACGAGGCCTTGCGCGAAACACTGGGTGATCACGTGGCGCAGCGTGGGTCGTTGAATGCATCCGACCGCCTGCGGTTCGATTTCAGCCACTCCAAAGCGCTGACGCTGGACGAAATCCAAAAGGTTGAACGCGAGGTGAATGATTTCATCCGCCAGAACTCGACCGTCGAGACCCGGATCATGACCCCGGATGACGCGCGGGGGCTGGGTGCGCAGGCCCTGTTTGGTGAGAAATACGGCGACGAAGTGCGCGTTGTGTCGATGGGCAAGGCGCCGACCGGTAAGGGACAGGATGGTGAGACCTGGTCGATTGAACTGTGCGGCGGTACGCATGTGCGCCAAACCGGCGACATCGGAACCTTTGTTGTTCTGGGCGACAGCGCCAGCAGCGCCGGTGTCCGGCGGATCGAAGCGCTGACCGGGGATGAGGCGTTTCGCTATCTTTCGGCGCAGGATCATCGTCTGGCCCAGATCGCGACAGAGTTGAAAGCACAGCCGGATGATGTGGTCAGCCGTGTCAAATCCTTGCTGGACGAACGCAAGGCGCTTCAAAACGAGGTCGCTCAGCTGCGCCGTGACCTGGCCATGGCTGGCGGCGCGGGGCAGGGCAACGGGGCCGAGGCGCGCGAGGTCAATGGCATCAAGTTCCTGGCCCAGGCGCTGAGCGGTGTATCGGGCAAGGACCTGCCTGCGCTGATAGACGAACACAAAGCCCGTCTTGGCTCGGGCGCGGTATTGTTGATCGCGGATGCTGGTGGCAAGGCCGCCGTTGCGGCCGGTGTGACGTCGGACCTGACCGACACGGTTTCCGCGGTGGATCTGGTGAAGGCCGCTGTTGTGGAACTGGGCGGGAAAGGCGGCGGAGGCCGTCCCGATATGGCGCAGGGCGGGGGCAAAGATGCCTCCAACGCCGACGCGGCGATCAAGGCCGCCGAACAGGTATTAGGAGCGTAACATGCCCGCACTCTGGATTTCGCACGTAACGGTGACCGACGCCGAATCATATGGAAAATACGCCGAGCTGGCCGGACCCGCGATCGCCAAACATGGCGGTGAGTTCATCGCCCGCGCCGCCCGTTACGTTCAGTTAGAAGGGAAAGAGCGGCCACGGAATGTGGTCGCCCGGTTCCCGTCCGTCGAAGCGGCGGTGGACTGTTATAATTCGGATGACTACCAAAGGGCGCTGGATCACGCGCGCGATGCCAGCGAACGTGAGTTGGTCGTGGTTGAGATCACCGACTGAGAATCACCAGACGCGGTGCGTTTCGGGCGCGTCGCGTGCAAGTGGGCCGTAAGTAAGCGAAAATCAGCCAAGGCGCGGATGGCATGATTGTGGCAACTGCAGGCTCGCGAAAGGCGTGAGTTTTACTTCATAAATGTCATACACTTAAGCCTGCTCAGGCGAGTATCCGATCAGGTTTCCCGTCACAATTGTGGCCATCTGAACCCATTTCTTGCCCGAAATGGTCAAAATAAGTGACGAATTTCCGCCCTTTTTCCCCTTCAGTTTCGACCTAGATTGCATAATCGGCCACGTTTACGGATAGTTTCTGAAAACGGAATATGGTCCGGTTTGACGACAATCGCTCGGAGAGACTTGGATCGAGGGACAGGCATGAAATCGAATGGCGGGAAATTCACGTCCATCTTAGGGCGCGCTGCGGCAGGTTCGGGGCGCTTTTTGGGTGTCGTTGCCATTACTTTTGGCACGTTCCTTGGGGGAACCGTTTCCCAGGCCTCGGAAGGGGCTTTCATCACCAGTGTATCCGCGTCCCCTCCGCCAACCGGCGCACGTCAGTTGTGCCGCCAGTATGATTGGGCGTGCACCACGAAACGGTCCGGGTCCCTGACCAGCCAGCAAGAGATGCAGATCGTTCAGCGCATCAATCGCCACGTAAACGCCACCATTCGCGAAGTGACCGATCAATCGCAATACAGAACTCGCGAACGTTGGGCGCTTCCGACCTCGCGCGGTGGCGATTGCGAGGATTTCGCGTTGCTGAAAAAGCGCGATCTGATCAACGCAGGTATCGATCCCAGAAAACTGCTGATTGCAACTGTGCTCGACAAACACCGCAATGCACATGCTGTATTGGTCTACCGTTCGGCGCAGGGGGATTTGGTTCTGGACAATCTGACCAATCGAATTAAGCCCTGGTCCGCGACCCAGTATCTGTTCCTTCGCATGCAGGATCCCAAACAACCTCGGCGTTGGGTTGGTGTCTACGGTAGCAGTTAACGTAAGACCAAGAACGCATCGCAAAAAGCCAGCGGCGACAGTTGCAACCGCTGGCTTTTTTGCATTCTAACCCGAGCTTAGTTCGTGCCCTGATCACCGGCTTCAGGCGAGCCGCCGCCTTCGGTTCCGTTACCTTCGGGCGAGTCACCCCCTTCGGTTCCGCCGCCTTCAGATCCACCGCCGGAGCTGGAACCACCGGAGCTGGACCCACCAGAACTGGAGCCACCTTCGGACCCACCAGAGCTGGAGCCACCCGAGCTTGAACCACCAGAGCTGGAGCCACCCTCAGACCCACCGGAGCTTGAACCGCCTGAGCTTGAACCGCCCGAGCTGGAGCCACCTTCAGAACCGCCGGAACTGGAGCCACCCGAGCTTGATCCACCAGAGCTGGAGCCACCTTCGGACCCACCGGAGCTGGAGCCGCCCGAGCTCGATCCGCCGGAGCTGGAGCCACCTGAGCTTGATCCGCCGGAGCTGGAGCCACCGGAACTTGATCCGCCGGAGCTGGAGCCACCACTGGAACCGCCAGTAGGCGTCACGCCGCCCGAGCTTGAGCCGCCGGAGCTTGATCCACCACCGGAACTGGACCCACCACCGGAACTGGACCCACCGCCAGAGCTTGACCCACCGCCGTTTTCGTCAGCCGGACCGTCGCCGGAACGTTGTGACGGCGCGCCAATCGACGCTGTCGGGAAGTCGGTCAGAACTGCTGCGAACGCGGGGCAGGTCTGAAGCGTCCGGGCCAGAATATCTTCGAAATCCGAACGACGCTGCAGATACCGCAGCATACGGGATTCAACGACGGTACAAGCACACAGGGTTTCCGTCGATACAGACTGTTTGGCGGTCCGAACTGTACATTTCCCATCAGCCAATGCGGGACCAGCCGCGAGCAAAGGAAGTGTAGCTGATGCAAATATAACGGGTAGTATACGAGACTTGATGCGCATGGCGCTACTCCTTGAAACTCATTACTTACTGCGTCGATCTTGTGCACTATTGAAACCGTGCGTTGTATGAACGACGTCACACTTTAGTCATGAATACACCTTTCTCTGGCCGAATTTACAAGGGCCGGATCGGGTGAGTCACTTGATTTTAACTTTACTAAAAGTTGAACGGCCATGAAAAACAGGGGTTAGACCTGCCGTTACGGAAGGTCTCCCCATTTTCATCATTTTTGGGATGGATGAAAAAATGTCACACTCGTGTCATTGTTTCCAATTTCGAAATCGACCATTTGCCACAATTTAGGCGGATTTCGCCATGCGCTTGCGTTCATGGGGGTCCAGAAAGCGCTTGCGCAGACGAATGGCGTTGGGGGTTACCTCGACCAGTTCATCATCGTCGATATAGGCAATCGCCTCTTCCAGCGAGAACTGAACATGCGGCGTCAGGCGTACAGCGTCATCAGATCCGCTGGCGCGCACGTTGGTCAGTTTCTTGCCCTTCAGAGGGTTCACTTCCAGATCGTTGTCGCGCGAATGCTCACCGATCACCATGCCCTGATACACTTCTGCCTGAGGGCCAACAAACATGCGGCCACGCTCTTCCAGATTCCACAGCGCGTAAGCGACAGCCTGACCTTTTTCCATCGAGATCAGAACACCAGCGCGACGACCGGGGATCTGGCCTTTGTGAGCGGCCCAGTCATGGAACACCCGGTTCAGTACGCCGGTACCACGGGTGTCAGTCAGGAATTCGCCGTGATAGCCGATCAGGCCGCGCGAGGGGACATGGGCGATAATGCGGGTTTTGCCCGCACCAGCGGGGCGCATCTCGACCAGCTCACCTTTGCGCGCGCCGGTGATTTTTTCGATCACCGCGCCCGAGTATTCGTCATCCACGTCAATGGTAACTTCTTCGACCGGTTCCAGCCGCTGACCGTTTTCTTCGCGGAACAGAACCTGCGGGCGCGAGATGCTGAGTTCGAACCCTTCACGGCGCATGTTTTCAATCAGAACGCCCATCTGCAATTCGCCACGGCCTGCAACCTCGAACGCTTCACCTCCGGGGGTGTCGGTGATGCGGATGGCAACGTTGGATTCGGCCTCTTTCATCAGGCGGTCACGGATGACGCGGGACTGCACCTTTTTGCCGTCCCGCCCGGCCAGGGGCGAGTCGTTGATGCCGAAGGTCACAGTGATGGTGGGCGGGTCGATGGGTTGGGCGGGCAGGGCTTCGTCAACCTGCGGCGAGACCAGCGAGTCGGCGACTGTCGCCTTGCTCATACCCGCGATGGTAACGATGTCGCCTGCTTCGGCCACATCGATGGGCTGTTGCGCCAGACCACGGAAGGCCAGGATTTTCGAGGCGCGGAAGTTCTCAATCAGCGTGCCGTCGCGGCTGAGCGCCTTGAGGGTGTCGCCGGCTTTCAGGGTGCCGCTTTCAACGCGACCAGTCAGGATACGGCCAATGAACGGGTCGTTGCCCAGTGTTGTGGCCAGCATGCGGAAAGGTTCGTCTTTCTTTTCGGCCTGCTTGGGCGCGGGGACGTGATCCACGATCAGGTCGAACAGGGCGGTCAGGTCCTTGCGGGGACCGTCCAGCTCCATATCGGCCCAGCCGGACCGGCCGGAGGCGTACATTGCGGGGAAATCCAGCTGGTCGTCATCGGCGCCGAGGTTGGCGAACAGGTCAAAGCATTCGTCCAGCGCCCGGTCGGGCTCGGCATCGGGCTTGTCGACTTTGTTCAACACCACGATTGGACGCAGACCCAACGCAAGCGCCTTGGAGGTCACGAACTTGGTCTGCGGCATCGGGCCTTCGGCGGCGTCGACCAGCAGGACCACACCGTCCACCATGCTGAGGATCCGCTCAACCTCACCACCGAAATCGGCGTGGCCAGGGGTGTCAACGATGTTGATGCGTGTGCCCTTCCACTCGACCGAGGTGGCTTTGGCCAGAATGGTGATGCCACGCTCGCGTTCCAGATCGTTGCTGTCCATGGCGCGTTCCGCCACGGCCTGGTTGTCCCGGAACGCGCCGGATTGTTTGAGCAGCTCATCCACCAGGGTCGTCTTGCCGTGGTCCACGTGAGCGATGATTGCGATGTTGCGCAGGTCCATGAGAGGTCAGCCTTTGAACGGGAAGTTGCCGCGCGCATAACGCGGCACGCGCAAAGTTACCACCCCTAACAGGCGTTCAATGGCCCGCAGTCTTCGAAAACAGGTGAATGATCAGAATTCCGGCCAGGATCAGGGTCAGCCCCAGAACGGCCCAGATGTCCAGTTTTTGTCCAAAGACAACGAAGCCAATTATTGCGATGAAGAATATCCCCAATCCGGACCAGATTGCGTAGACGATACCAACCGGCATGAATTTCAGGGTCAGGCCCAAAAGGTAGAAGGCAAACCCATAGCTGACAACGACCAGAACCGACGGCCAAAGCCGCGTGAATTGCTGGCTGGCCTGCAACGCAGTTGTCCCTACGGTTTCTGCAAAGACCGCAAGCAGCAGGATCAGGTAGGCTTTGGGCATGTTTTATACCTTTGTCTCAATAAACCCAGGCAAGCTTGACCACGACTTTGCAATCTGCGGCAAGCACATTCAGTTGGAAAGCAGTGCCGACCCACAACATGAAGGTCAGGTATACCTGACTATGGGTAAAGTTGAATTTGTGTAAAGTTCCCCGTGTATTGGTTTTTTTTGTTACTGAGTATTGTTTCATGACGTTATTTGCAAAAACCGTCATTCTTGCTGCGTTTGTTATCGTAGCGCTTGGGTGGCTTGCTGGCGGGGGGTCCGTCGATACTGATGCAGCCAATATGGTTGAAAAGTTGGATGGTAGCGTAATTTAAGCGCCGATCAGAACGAAGCAGAGGGAAAAGGGGCCTTTGGGCTCCTTTTTCTATTTCTGGCTATGCGCCCGCTGTGCTGTGCGTTTGAAAATAGGCGGCCAGTTGCGGCTGTAGCCACTGCCAAAGCTGCGGGGCACCGCCTTCAACCGCCGGTCGTACCCGTGTTTCCAGCTGAGCATAGGTCACGTTGTAATCGACCCATGACCCACCACCTGTTTCCAGATTGGCAATCGGGGTCTGGAACCGGTCAACGGCCTTGGCAAACCGGGCACCCGGTGTATCCGCCGCCTCGAACTCGTGCCACAGATCCGCGAATTGCGTTTGCTGCGGTTCGGGAAGCAGGCCGAACAGACGTTTTGCTGCCGCCTCCTCTTTGGCGGTTTGGGCGGCGTGATCCACTTGTCCGTGGATCGGGTGGTCTCCGGCGTCGATTTCGACGATATCGTGCAGCAACAGCATCCGCAGGGCACGGGCCTCGGACACACCGTCCTCGGCATATTCCGACAAGACCCAGGCGTAGAGCATGATGTGCCAGGAATGCTCGGCAGAATTCTCAAACCGGTCCGACGCCATCAGGCGCGAGGCGCGCAGGACTGTTTTCAACTGATCAGCCTCGGTCAGGAAGGGCAGGCGTGTTGTAAATGCGTTAGAGTCCGTATCCGCGCCGTCCAGCAGTGCCCGCGCATGATCAAAGGCCAGAGGGAAATCCTGCGCCAGATAAGCTGCGCGCCCACCGTCCAGATTATCTTGCACGACCTCAATATGATCGGCCCGAGGATGCTGTGCACAGAGCACCTGAAACAGGGGCTGAGAGCGATCCAGAATTTTTGCGAAACGGGCGTCAGGGGATTGATCGGCCTCGAACTCCTGCCAGAGGCCTTGAAACTCCGCCGCCTGATCGGCGGGCAGCAGGCCAAACAGTTCCGTGGCCGCGGCTTGTTCAGCCTTGGCGACGGCCTGCCAGTCGGTCTGCAGATGAATCGGATGGTCGCCCACGATGATCTCAACCAGATCATGCAACAGCAACATGCGGATCACCCGGTCAATCGAAACCTCGGGTCCCGCCAATGGCTCCATGACCAAAGCCCAAAGGGCCAGATGCCAGCTATGCTCGGCCGAGTTTTCACAGCGGGACAGGTCCAGCAGGACGTTTGCCCGTTCCACTGTTTTCAACCTGTCGGCCTGTTTCAGAAAGGCGATTTGGGCCGACAGACGATCACTCATTGCTTTTCGATAGCTTTCACTTTTGAGCGGTGGTCGCTGAGACGCTTGATCACAAAGGTGCGCGCCTTGCGTTCCGCCATCCGGACGCGGATTTCGGTCAGAAATGCCTCTTCCAGCGATTGCGACGCCGCGCCCAGAACCTCACCCACCTCGACAAAGAACCGGTCGTCGCCGGTTTCGTCCATAACCTTCATCGTATCCTCGGCCAGTTTGGCGGCGAGGGTGGTGATGGTGTCAGACATCAGCGCGTGGTCTCGGTCAGGCGGCGTTTCACATAGTCGCTGACATCGGTGATCAGCGTGTCCATGTGGCGGTCCTGGAAGAAATGGTCTGCACCTTCGACCTCGTTATGGGTGATGGTGATGCCCTTCTGTTCATGCAGCTTGTTCACCAGCGATGTGGTATCCGCCGGAGGCGCAACGCGGTCGGCTGATCCGTTGATGATCAGGCCAGAAGACGGGCAGGGCGCCAGGAACGAAAAGTCATACATGTTCGCCGGGGGCGACACGCTGATAAAGCCCGTGATCTCGGGCCGGCGCATCAGCAGCTGCATCCCGATCCACGCACCGAATGAAAAGCCAGCGACCCAGCAGTGTTTCGAGTTGTTGTTCATCGACTGCAGGTAGTCCAGCGCCGATGCCGCGTCGCTCAGCTCGCCTACGCCCTGGTCGTACTCGCCCTGGCTGCGGCCCACGCCGCGAAAGTTAAAGCGCAACACGGTAAAACCCATGTTGTAGAACGCATAGTGCAGGTTGTAGACGACCTTGTTGTTCATGGTCCCGCCAAATTGTGGGTGCGGGTGCAACACGATGGCGATCGGTGCGTCTTTTTCCTTTTGCGGGTGGTAACGGCCTTCCAGGCGGCCTTCGGGTCCGGGAAAAATCACCTCGGGCATGTGTGCTTTGGTCCTGTCTTTTTCTTCCGAGAGCCCGGATATACTTGACGATAATCGTCGGGCACCTTAGAACGGTTCTAATATGTAGCGGCGCGTACCGTCGCTGTCCGTCGGAGATACGCACTGGCGGCGGCGGCGTCAATGATTTCGCGCGCATCTTGCCATGAGGGATTGTCAATGAAGCTTTCGACGAAAGGTCGTTACGCCATGGTGGCGCTGGCTGACATTGCGCTGCAGCCCTCGGATCAGCTTGTGACGCTTGGCGAGATCTCGGAGCGTCAGGACATTTCGCTACCGTACCTAGAGCAATTGTTCGTCAAACTGCGCCGGGCCGAGCTTGTGTCTTCGGTCCGTGGCCCCGGTGGCGGCTATCGACTGGCGCGCCCGGCCTCGGACATTCGCGTGGTCGAGGTTCTGTCAGCCGTTGACGAAACCGTCGATGCGATGACCAAGGGGGCAGGTGCATCCGGCGCGTCCTCGGGCAGTCGCGCGCAATCCCTGACCAATCGTCTGTGGGAGGGGTTGAGCGCACATGTTTACGTATTCCTGCATCAGACGCGGCTGTCGGATGTGATCAAGAACGATCTCGCGCCATGTCCTGCTGTTCCCAGCCTGTTCGCTGTGGTGGATGAGTAAGGCGATGGCGTTTCAGGTCACAGGCAACCGGAAAAAGATGTATCCATGAATCGCGTTTATCTGGATCATAACGCGACCACGCCGTTGCGGCCCGAAGCGCGGGACGCGATGATCGCGGCGATGGAGGTCTGCGGGAACCCGTCCTCGGTCCATGCAGAAGGGCGTGCCGCCAAGGCGCTGATCGAACGCGCGCGGGCGCAGGTCGCATCGGCCTTTGGGGCGGACGGAGCGGATGTTGTGTTCACTTCAGGCTCGACCGAGGGTGCGGCCTTGACGCTGGCAGGGCGCGATATACATGGGGCCGCGATTGAACATGATGCGGTAAGGGTTTGGATTGATGAGGATATTCCCGTTTCATCAGCGGGGCTGGTTTCCTTGGAAGATCCGTCGCGCGCCACACTGCAACTGGCCAATTCCGAAACCGGTATTGTGCAGTCCTTGCCGTCGGGTCTGGCAGTGGCGGATGCAACGCAGGCGTTTGGCAAATTGCCTGTTGCGTTCAATTGGCTGGACGTGCAGATGGCGCTGATCTCGGCGCACAAGCTGGGCGGGCCCAAGGGCGTAGGCGCGGTTGTGATGAAACGCGGCACTGATCTGGCGGCTCAGATCAAGGGCGGCGGACAGGAAATGGGGCGTCGGTCCGGAACTGAAAATGTGATTGGAATTGCGGGGTTCGGGGCCGCAGCTGAAGCAGCCGCGCGGGATTTGGCCAACGGTGTTTGGGAGCAGGTCGAAGAATTTAGAAATATTCTAGAAAACGCTCTTGAGGCCGGAGTTAAATCACCTATTTTTGTCGGGAAAGGTCAAAAGCGACTGCCGAACACTCTGTGTTTCGCGACCCCCGGCTGGAAGGGCGAGACGCAGGTCATGCAGATGGACCTGTCGGGTTTTGCAGTCAGCGCGGGCTCTGCCTGCTCCAGCGGCAAGGTTCGTGCCAGCGCGGTGTTGACTGCAATGGGATTTGATGAGGTCACAGCAGCCAGCGCGATCCGCGTTTCGCTGGGTCCTTTGACAACAAAAGAGAATGTGCTGCGTTTCGCTGAAACGTGGCTTGAGAAAGAGAAAAAGCATCGCGCGCGCGCCGCGTGATCTGACGGAGGGTAAGTTATGGCCGCTTTGGACCAGACCCAGGTGAAAGAAGGTGTCGATCAGGAAACCGTGGATGCGGTACGCGAGGTCGGAACCTACAAATACGGCTGGGACACCGATATCGAGATGGAGTATGCGCCCAAAGGCGTGAACCCGGATATCGTGCGGTTGATTTCGGAAAAGAACGAAGAGCCTGAATGGATGACCGAATGGCGTCTGTCGGCCTTCGAGCGCTGGACCAAAATGGATGAGCCGAAATGGGCCATGGTGCATTACCCGCCGATCGATTTTCAGAACCAGTATTACTATGCCCGTCCGAAATCGATGGAGGAGAAGCCGAAGTCGCTGGATGACGTCGATCCCAAGCTGTTGGCGACTTACGAAAAGCTGGGTATCCCGCTGAAAGAACAGATGATTCTGGCCGGGGTCGAAGGGGCCGAAGATGCGCCCGCCGAAGGCCGCAAGGTCGCTGTGGACGCGGTGTTTGACTCGGTTTCGGTCGGGACGACATTCCAGGCCGAATTGAAAAAGGCCGGGGTGATCTTCTGTTCGATCTCCGAGGCGATCAAAGAACATCCTGAGCTGGTCAAGAAATACCTGGGCACCGTGGTCCCTGTGTCGGACAACTTCTATGCCACTTTGAACTCGGCCGTGTTCTCGGATGGCTCGTTCGTCTACATCCCGCCGGGCGTCCGCTGCCCGATGGAGCTGAGCACCTATTTCCGCATCAACGCGGAGAATACCGGTCAGTTCGAACGCACGCTGATCATCGCCGACAAGGGCTCGTACGTGTCTTATCTGGAAGGTTGTACTGCACCTCAGCGTGACACCGCCCAATTGCACGCGGCTGTGGTCGAGATCATTGTCGAAGAAGACGCCGAGGTGAAGTATTCGACCGTTCAGAACTGGTTCCCCGGGGACGAGAACGGCAAGGGCGGCATCTATAACTTCGTAACCAAACGCGCCGATTGTCGGGGTGATCGGTCCAAAGTGATGTGGACTCAGGTCGAAACCGGCTCGGCCGTGACCTGGAAATATCCGTCCTGCATCCTGCGCGGCAATGAAAGCCAGGGTGAGTTCTACTCGATCGCGATTGCGAACAACTATCAGCAGGCCGATACCGGCACCAAGATGGTTCATTTGGGCAAGAACACCAAGTCGCGCATCGTGTCCAAGGGCATCAGTGCGGGCAAGGCGCAGAACACCTATCGCGGTCTGGTTTCGATGCATCCGAAAGCCAAGGACAGCCGGAACTACACGCAGTGTGACAGCTTGCTGATCGGCGACAAATGCGGCGCGCATACGGTTCCGTATATCGAGGTCAAGAACAACTCGTCCCGCGTTGAGCATGAGGCGACGACGTCGAAGGTGGATGATGATCAACTGTTCTACTGCCGTCAGCGCGGCATGGATGAGGAAGAGGCCGTGGCGCTGGTCGTGAACGGGTTCTGCAAAGACGTGTTGCAGGCGCTGCCGATGGAATTTGCCATGGAAGCGCAGCAACTGGTAGCGATTTCACTGGAAGGCTCTGTCGGCTGATGACGCGGTCACCCCGGAACGGCATCCAGAAGGATGATGTGCTGACCTGGCTGGGCTATGCGCTGCCGGTTTTGGGCGGCCTGCTGGGGGTGGCTTACGTGAACATCAATCACATGGCTTTCATCAACCCGGTCTGGGCGGTTGGTGGTGGGGTAATCCTGGGTTGGATTGCTGCACGGCTGATCCGCAAGGTACTGGGATAGGGATTTATCGGGGCGACGATGCCCCTTGCGAGATGCAAAAGGACAAAACATGCTGGAAATCAAGAACCTGCACGTACAGCTTGAAGAAGAAGACAAGCAGATCCTCAAAGGTGTAGACCTTACGGTCGAGGCCGGCAAGGTACACGCGATCATGGGGCCGAATGGCTCGGGCAAGTCGACGCTCAGCTATGTGCTGTCGGGTCGCGATGGATACGAAGTGACCGACGGTTCGGCCACTCTGAACGGTGAAGACCTGCTAGAGATGGAGCCGGAAGAGCGCGCCGCTGCTGGTGTGTTCCTGGCGTTCCAGTACCCGGTCGAAATTCCGGGCGTCGGCAACATGACCTTCCTGCGTACGGCTGTAAACGCTCAGCGAAAGGCACGCGGGGAAGAGGAACTGTCGGCCGCCGACTTCCTGAAAGAGGTGCGCGCCAAGGCCAAGACCCTGAAGATCGACGCGGACATGCTGAAACGTCCTGTGAACGTTGGTTTCTCGGGCGGTGAGAAAAAGCGCAACGAGATCCTGCAGATGGCCATGCTGGAACCCAAGATGTGCATCATGGACGAGACCGACTCGGGCCTTGACGTGGATGCGATGAAGCTTGTGGCCGAAGGTGTGAACGCGCTGCGCGACGAAGGGCGCGGGTTCCTTGTGATCACCCACTATCAGCGCCTGCTGGATCACATCAAACCCGATGTGGTGCACATCATGGCGAACGGTCGCATCGTCAAATCCGGTGGCCCGGAACTGGCGCTTGAGGTCGAAAACAACGGTTATGCCGACATTCTTGCCGAGGTGAACTGATGGCCTTGCCCGAAGTCAAACAAACCGCAACCGAGGCGCGGCTGGCAGTGCTGACCATGCCGGATGCCGGATGCACCCGCGCCGCGCGCGAAGATGCGCTGGCCCGCGTGCTTGAGATGGGTCTGCCCAACCGTCGCGACGAATATTGGAAATACACACGGCCCGACACTCTGGTCGCGCCTGCGGCCATGCCTGCAGCGGTCTTCGTGGATGATGAACCCTTGGTGTTCCACGAGTTCGACCGCCTCAAGATCGTGTTTATCGACGGTGTTTTCAGCGCCGAGGAATCGGATGATCTTACGCAAGAAGGCGTGAGCATTGATCGTCTGGAGGACATCTGCTGCAAGGACATCCATTGGGCCAAAGATCTGTATGGCGTTCTGGAAGCCCGCGGACAGGTTCCCGTGCAGCGCCCACTGGCCGCGCTGAACACCGCCTTTGCGTCGGACGGGGTTGCCATTCATGTGACGGGTAAGCCCTCCAAGCCGATCAACCTGATCTACCGGCACGAGTCCGCGACCTCGGACGCGATCCTGCACCACGTAATCCGCGTCGAAAGCGGTGCCGAGGCGACCATTCTGGAAACCGGCCCCGCCGCGTCGCGCTTCAACAAGTGCATGGAGATCGACATTGCCGATAACGGCACGCTGCATCACGTCCGCGCGCAGGGCAGAGATTGGGAGCGTCGGGCCGCGACCCATATGTTCACCCGTCTGGGCACCGAGTCTGTCTACAAGTCCTTCACCCTGACCGTGAATGGTGTGCTGACCCGAAATGAACAGGTTGTCGAATTGACCGGCGATGACGCCGTCGCGCATGTGGCGGGGGCCTGTGTCGGCGATGGTGACTTTCATCACGATGACACCGTCTTCATCACCCATGACGCGGTGAATTGCGAAAGCCGTCAGGTGTTCAAGAAAGTGCTGCGCAACGGTGCGACCGGCGTGTTTCAGGGCAAGATCCTTGTGAAAGAAGGTGCTCAGAAAACCGACGGCTATCAGATCAGCCAGTCGCTGCTTCTGGACGATGACAGCCAGTTCCTCGCCAAGCCCGAACTTGAGATCTACGCCGACGACGTGGCCTGCTCGCACGGCTCGACCTCGGGCGCGATTGACGAGACCGCGCTGTTCTACCTGCGCTCGCGCGGGGTTCCGACCAAGGACGCGACCAACATGCTGACGCTGGCGTTCCTGGCCGAGGCCGTCGACGAGATCGAAGACGGCGCATTGGCCGAGGCCATCGTGAGCCGTCTGGAAGGTTGGTTGGCGCGCCGCAGCTGATGCCTGTGTCGTCAGATATCGTTGCCACATACCGGGGGCCGGGGCGTGTCGTGCGCCGGCTTCTGGATATGGGGCCGCGCGAAGACCGGGCGCTGATTTTCGTCATGGCCTTCTGCATTGTGTCCTTCATCGCCCAGATGCCAAGCCTTGCGCGCCGTGCGCATCTTGAAGGGGTGGAGCTGAACATGCTGCTGGGCGGTGCCTTGCTGGGCTCGGTCTTTATCCTGCCGTTGTTCTTTTACAGTCTGGCGCTGATCTCGCATTGGGCCGCGCGTTTGGCGGGTGGCAAAGGGACGCCCTATGGCGCGCGTCTGGCGTTGTTCTGGGCCTTGCTGTCTTCCGCACCCTTGGTTCTGCTGAACGGACTTGTTGCCGGGTTCATCGGCTCTGGTCCAACGCTGACCCTTGTGGGTTTGATTTGGGTTGCCGTTTTTGTCTGGTTCTGGTTATCCGGACTGCGACAAGTGCAAAGGTCCGCTGAATGAATACTCCGAACCTGGGTCAACTGGCGGTTCTGACGCTAAGACAACCCGCCGAGGCGGCGCGTCAGCTTTTGGCCCTGAACCCGGGGCGCGAGGTGCTGTGGCTGGCGTTTTTCCTTGCGGTTGTGCTGAACTGCATAATCCAGTTGGGCATTGATCTGTCGATTCCGGTTGTCGAAGGCGATGCCGGGCCGATTACGGAAAGCGTTCCGATTGTATTGGTTCGCTCGGCCGGTACGATGATGTTCAGCATCCTTGCCTTCCTGTTCGTCGGCCGTTTTCTGGGCGGAACGGCGCGGTTCGAGGGAATGATGGTGCTGATCGTCTGGGTGCAATACCTGCAGATCGCGGCATTGCTTGGCGTTCTGATCCTGAGCCTGACGATCCCGTTTCTGATGGCGGTGTTGCTGTTGGCCACCGCGATCCTGAGTCTCTACATCACGTTGCATTTCCTGAACGAGGCGCATCAGTTCGGATCGCTTTGGAAATCGTTCGGCGTGATTTTGTTGTCCGCTTTGGTTGCGGTTCCTTTTGTCCTTATGCTCGCCCCCGTGGCGCCCGTCTAGGAAGACAGCCCTATGTATGATGTGCAGAAAATCCGCTCTGATTTTCCGATCCTGTCGCGGCAGGTGAACGGCAAGCCGCTGACCTATCTGGACAACGGGGCCTCGGCGCAGAAACCTCAGGCGGTGATTGATGCAGTGACCCGTGCCTATGCCGAGGAATATTCGAACGTCCATCGCGGTTTGCACTACCTGTCAAACCTCGCGACCGAGAAATACGAAGGCGTTCGCGGCACGATTGCACGTTTCCTTGGGGTGGCGAATGAGGACGAGATCGTCCTGAATTCGGGCACTACCGAAGGGATCAATCTGGTCGCGTACGGCTGGGCCATGCCCCGGCTTGAGGCAGGCGACGAAATCGTGCTGAGCGTGATGGAGCATCACGCCAATATCGTGCCCTGGCATTTCCTGCGCGAACGGCAGGGCGTTGTTCTGAAATGGGTCGATGTGGATGCAGATGGCGGCCTTGATCCGCAGGCCGTTCTGGATGCGATCGGGCCCAAAACCAAACTGGTGGCGGTCACACAGTGCTCTAACGTTCTGGGCACGGTTGTAGATGTCAAAGCCATCACCAAAGGGGCCCATGCCAAAGGTGTTCCGGTTCTGGTGGACGGTAGTCAGGGCGCGGTTCATATGCCGGTCAGCGTCGATGAGATTGGCTGCGATTTCTACGCGATCACCGGGCATAAGCTCTACGGCCCGTGCGGGTCGGGCGCGATCTTCATCAAATCCGAGCGTATGGCCGAAATGCGCCCCTTCATTGGTGGCGGTGACATGATCAAAGAGGTCAGCAAAGACCAGATCACGTACAACGACCCGCCGATGAAGTTCGAAGCCGGAACACCCGGCATCGTCCAGACCATCGGTTTGGGCGTGGCGTTGGACTACATGATGGATCTGGGGATGGAGAACATCGCCGCCCATGAATCCAGCCTGCGCGACTATGCGATGCAACGCCTGACCGGGTTGAATTGGCTACAGGTCCAGGGCACCCGCCCGGACAAGGCCGCGATCTTCAGCTTCACGCTGGATGGAGCAGGGCACGCGCATGACGTCTCGACCATCCTTGACAAAAAGGGCGTCGCCGTGCGCGCCGGTCATCACTGCGCGGGTCCGTTGATGGATCATCTGGGCGTTACTGCGACCTGTCGGGCGAGTTTTGGCCTGTATAACACCACCGATGAGGTCGACACGCTGATCGAAGCGCTTGAACTGGCGCATGATTTGTTTGCGTGAAACCTTGCCGGGACCCGCAGATTTCCAGTTGCACCCGACCCGGAACAAGGTTAGCTAACGGCCAAGGCACCTGTAGCTCAGCTGGATAGAGCGCTGCCCTCCGAAGGCAGAGGCCAGAGGTTCGAATCCTCTCAGGTGCGCCATCTTTCATTAGATTTAGGATCCGCACTCCGGTCGGATCGCCCGGTCAGATTGCATTGCGCAAAACAAACCCCCGTCAGAGGATCTGCGGGGGTTCGGAACAATTGGTTTTAACGAGGCGGATTAGCCGCGCCAGGTGCGGACCACGCCGCAATCCATATGTACGAAGTTCGACCGGTAGTATTGGCCTACACCGCCCGCGCGGCACGACATCGCCGCTTTGGCCATTTGCGAGACGGAACGCGAGCCAAGGCGAAGGTCTGCCGCCTGGCCTTGCATGTGCAGGGAGTTCCGGGCAACGCGGCGGGATCTGGAACGCAGCATGGCGTTTGTCTGCGGCGAGCGATAGCCGGACAGCAGCATGTAAGGCTCGTTCACGTCCAGAAGATTGTGGGCGGCGGCCATGATGTCGACTGTGCGCAAATCCATGCTTTTGACCTGATCGGTTCGCCAGTCGCGCATGAAATGGTTCACTTCCTTGACAGCATCCTTGATGTATTTGCCGTCAACCCAATATATCATATCGATCCGTTCGCCTGTGCGACCGGAATACATGCGGATACGACGAATGTCGCCGCCGCCGCGAAGGAAACCTGCTGCATTGGAATAAGTCGGTGCTGCAGCGACTGCTGTGGCTGCGAATGCCCCCAATAGGGCACGCCGGGTCAAGCCCGATGTACTGCTCTTGGTCATTTTTGTTTCGTCCCGTACTGTTCCTGCCTGCGCACGATGTTACGCGCGCTGTATTAATATTTTCCCATCCCAGATGGCGAATTTATGGCACAATCGGATTCGGTCGCCAAGAAGTGTTTGATACTCACCTTTTCAAGGGGGAATTTTCGGCAGTTTTTTGCGCAGATGGGGCAACCGGCACATTTTTTGCGCAATTGAGGCGTTTCGGCACCGCTTCGATGCAAACGCGCATCAGGCCGAAATAGAAGAGGCTGAGTAAGGAATTTGTGAATAGACAAAGGCAGAGTGCAAAAATGATATTTGTTCGGCGCATCCCCATCAGCGCAAACTATTGAATAACCAAGGGCATCCCATGTTCTCAGTATTGCGGACCAGTACCAGTATCCTTGTCGCGGCATGTTTTGCGGCCACAGCAGCCATTGCCAACACAACGTCTGACCCGATTCAGGGCACCGCGTTTCAAATGGCTGTGGCCGAGCACACTCCGACATCCAGCGATATTGCGGCGTTTTACCGGACCAACGGGTTTTCGCCGGTCTGGGTCGGAGCCTCGCAAGATCATGCCGAACGGCGCGCCGCGTTGATCAAAGCGCTGTCCAACAGCCATATGCACGGTCTGCCCGCAGCAGGTTACGATGTAGACGCGCTGGTTGAACAGATGCGGCAGGCGCGATCTGTTCGGGATTTGGGCGCGGTCGAGGCTGAACTGACGCGGGTGTTTCTGGCTTACGCCGACGATCTGTACTCCGGTGCCCTGCGCCCGGCCAGCATTGACGACGGACTGGTCCGCAAGGTGGAACGGCGCAGCCCCGAGGAACATCTGCAGCAACTGAACACGCATGGTGCGGCCTATCTGGATCAGCTCGCACCGCAGACGCGTCAGTATCGCGCGCTGATGAAGCAAAAACTCGCACTGGAGGCTCTGGTCGATCAGGGTGGCTGGGGCGCGAGTGTTCCGGTGGCCAAGCTGGAACTTGGGGATTCAGGGCCAAATGTCATCAAGCTGCGCAACCGGTTGGTGGCGATGGGCTATCTGAAACCCACCGCCAGCCCTTCGTTTGATGCCACTCTGCTTGAGGCTGTTCGCAGCTTTCAAACCGCACATGGGTTGGAGCCGGACGGCGTTGCCGGGCAGGGCACGATTTCAGAACTGAACCGCCCGGCATCGGACCGGTTGAAGGCGGTTCTGGTGGCGTTGGAACGCGAGCGTTGGTTGCCGCGTGAACGTGGGACCCGCCATATTCTGGTGAATCAGGCGGATTTCTCGGCCAAGATCGTCGATGACGGGCAGGTCACGTTCGAAACCCGCGCGGTGATCGGCAAGAACGTGCATGACCGCCGCAGTCCCGAGTTTTCGGACGAGATGGAGCATATGGTGATCAACCCCAGCTGGTATGTGCCACGCTCGATCATCACAAAGGAGTATCTGCCCAAGCTGCAATCCAACCCAAATGCCGTGGGTCACATCCAGATCACCGATCGCAGTGGCCGTCAGGTCAACCGCGGGGCCGTGGACTTCACCCAATTCACCGCGCGCAACTTCCCGTTTGCGATGCGTCAACCGCCCAGCAAAAGCAATGCACTGGGGCTGGTGAAGTTCATGTTCCCCAACAAGTACAACATCTATCTACATGATACGCCCCAGAAATCTCTGTTCGCGCGCGAGGTGCGGGCCTTCTCGCATGGCTGTATTCGATTGGCGCAACCGTTCGAATTCGCCTATGCGTTGCTGGCCAAGCAAGAGGAAGACCCAAAGGCGTTTTTCCACCGAGTGCTGAATACCGGCAAGGAAACCACAGTGAAACTGGATCAGAAGGTTCCGGTGCATCTGATCTATCGCACCGCCTATATGGGCCCGAAGGGCGAGGTGCAGTATCGCCGGGACATCTACAATCGTGACGCCAAGATTTGGGACGCGCTGCAAAAGGCAGGGGTAGCCCTGCCGGACGTTCAGGG
This sequence comes from Ruegeria sp. N4, assembly GCF_056531425.1. Classification (NCBI taxonomy): domain Bacteria; kingdom Pseudomonadati; phylum Pseudomonadota; class Alphaproteobacteria; order Rhodobacterales; family Roseobacteraceae; genus Ruegeria; species Ruegeria sp. N4. The sequence continues at coordinate 437,956 of NZ_JBQFLT010000001.1, read as the reverse complement.
GTAAGCACGGGGGCAAATCCTGCCGAAAGAAAGCCCGCCATGCAGTTTACCATTCAGCAAATCGCCGACAGCCTTGGTGCCGAGTGCCAGGGCGATACCGGCCTGACGATTGTGCGCGCGGCCGAGCCCGGTGACGCCGGACCCACCGATCTGGCCATGGCGATGTCACCGAAATATGCCGAGGCTCTGACTGGGGGTGAGGCGCGCGCGGCGGTTCTGTGGGAAGGTGCGGATTGGCAGGCCATGGGCCTGCGGGCCGCGATTTTTGTGAAACGTCCGCGCATGGCGATGGCAGGCATAACATCGATGCTGGATCGGGGGCAGGGGGTTGAGCCCGGCATTCACCCCTCGGCCGTGATCGATCCGACGGCAGAGATTGGCGCGGATGTGTCGATTGGGCCTTTGGCGGTTGTCGGGGCCAGGGCACGGATCGGGGCCGGATCGGTAATTGGCGCCCATTGCACGATTGGTATCGACGCTGTTCTTGGCGAACAGGCGCTGCTTCGCGAAATGGTCAGCATCGGCGCGCGCGCTCAGATCGGGGATCGCTTTATCGCCCAACCGGGCGCGCGGATTGGTGGAGACGGTTTCAGCTTTGTCACTCCCGAAGTGTCAGGCGCAGAAAACGCGCGCAAAACCATGGGGGATCCGGGTGAGGCCAAGGCGCAAAGCTGGCTGCGCATTCATTCTCTGGGCGCGGTTGAAATTGGTGACGATGTCGAGGTCGGCTCGAACTGTACCGTAGACAATGGCACAATTCGCAACACCCGGATCGGCGATGGGTCGAAACTGGATAACCTTGTGCATGTGGGCCACAACACCCGTGTGGGGCGTGACTGCCTGCTGTGCGGACAGACCGGCGTGTCCGGCTCGGTCGATATTGGCAACAACGTGGTGTTGGGCGGCCAGACCGGCGTGGTGGACAACATTTTCATCGGCGACGGCGTAATCTCGGGCGGCGGCACCAAAATCCTGTCCAATGTGCCCGCCGGTCGGGTGATCATGGGCTATCCGGGGATCAAGATGGAAACCCATACCGACATCTACAAAGCGCAACGCCGGTTGCCGCGTCTGGCCCGCGACGTTGAGGCACTTAAAAAGGCTGTTTCCAAACAGCCCCCGAGCGATTAAATCATCCTCAGATTGATAATCAGGGGATCGATATGAGCATCAGCGACCGCGTCATCGCAATCATTGCAGAGCAGGCCGTGCTGGAGCCATCGGATGTGACACCCGAAAGCACGCTGGAAGATCTGGGCATCGACAGTCTGGGTCTGGTCGAAAGCATCTTTGCGATCGAGGAAGAGTTCGACATCTCGGTTCCCTTCAACGCCAACGAACCTGAATCGAACGATTTCGACATCTCGAACGTGGCCGCGATCATTGCGGGCATCGAACAGCTTGTGTCGGAAAAGGTCTGACCCGGAACAATGAAACGGGTTGTTATCACCGGCGCGGGCACCATCAACTCGCTGGGTCACTCTGTCCCCGACACGCTGGAGGCCATGCGTGAAGGGCGCTGCGGTATCTCGGAACTGGAGTTTCGCGATGTCGATCGTCTGGCCATCAAGATCGGCGGTCAGGTGCGCGGGTTCGAGGCCGAAGGGCGCTTTAATCGCCAACAGATGTCTCTGTATGACCGGTTCACGCAGTTCACACTGACCGCAGCCAAAGAAGCCATCGAGCAATCGGGGATCGAATTCCACGGGGAATTGGCGGCCCGGTCCGGCGTCGTGCTGGGCACGGCAGGCGGCGGTGTTTCGACCTGGGACGACAATTACCGGTCGGTCTACGAAGACGGAAAAAACCGCGTGCACCCCTTTGTTGTGCCAAAGCTGATGAACAATGCGGCCGCCAGCCATGTGTCAATGGAACATAACCTCAAAGGACCCAGCTTTACCGTTTCAACAGCCTGCGCATCGTCGAACCATGCGATGGCGCAAGCGTTCCAGATGGTCCGCAGCGGTGCTGCGCCTGCGATGGTCACCGGCGGGTCGGAATCGATGCTGTGTTTTGGCGGCGTGAAAGCCTGGGAAGGCTTGCGCGTCATGTCCAAAGACGCCTGCCGCCCGTTCAGCGCTAACCGTAACGGGATGGTTCAGGGCGAAGGTGCCGGCATTTTTGTCTTCGAGGAATACGAACATGCCCGCGCGCGGGGTGCAGAAATCCTGTCCGAGGTCGTCGGGTTCGCCATGTCCTCGGATGCGGCCGATATTGTCATGCCCAGCAAGCAGGGCGCATCACGCGCCATGGCCGGGGCTTTGGCTGACGCAAAGCTGAACGCCAGCGATGTCAGCTATATCAACGCGCATGGCACCGGAACGGCAGCAAATGACAAAACGGAATGCGCCGCAGTTGCAGACGTGTTCGGGCCGCATGCGGATGACCTGATGATCTCGTCCACCAAGTCCATGCACGGGCACCTGATCGGCGGCACTGGTGCTGTCGAATTGCTGGCCTGCATCATGGCTCTGCGGGATGGCGTTATTGCGCCGACCATCGGGTACGAGGAACCCGATCCGGAATGCGCGCTGGATGTGGTACCGAACGAGGCGCGCGAGGCCAAGGTGGATGTTGCCCTCAGCAACGCCTTTGCCTTTGGCGGCCTGAATGCTGTTCTGGCTTTGAAGAAGGTCTGAAGACGATCCAAAAGTCGCCGCAGCGTTTCCACCGCGGCGACGAAAGCATCGCTTAGTTTACGTTGACGCTCAGGCTGTCAAAGCCTGAGGTGAAGCCAGACAGCGACATGTCCATGGTCAGAACCTGATCCGGGAAGCGTGCGGGCACCAGCGAGAAGGTCGCCTTGCTGCCCGCCTTCATGGCATCAATGTCACCCTGGCTCAGACCCAGTTGGGCGACGCAGCCGACCGGCACACAGTGGTGATAGTTATACAGCTTGCGCGGCGCGCCATCGATGGACAGCGCCAGTTGCGCCTGCAGCAGGGTTTCCAGCGGGACGATCACATTCGCCCAGGCCACGGCGGCCCCACCTTCGGGCAGTTTGCCAATGGACACCTCGGCAATCGGATCGCCTTGCTGGCCGTTGAGAACCTGAACGATGGCGCATGGGTCTTCGCCTTCCTGCGCCTTGATGCAGGACACCTCCCAATCGCCGGAAGTTTCTTTGACGAACTGTTCACCCGCACGCGGACCGGTCTCGCCCAGGTCCAGCCCGTTATCGGCCTCGGGTTCCGAGGTTTCCTGTGCACTGACAGCGCCGCAAACAAGGACAGCAGCGAGCGTATTGATCGAAAGGAGTGACTTGATCATGAATGCCTCGATATTTGGTGATTGAGTTTTTTTCTTCCTCTAGCACCGTTCACGGCTGGTGTCAGGCACTAAGCGATGCGTCGGTTCGAAAATGAACAATTTCTTGCCACTCAGGTAGGGTTTCCACCCCTTAAAAACAAGAAAAAGGGAGCTGGTGGAGCAGCTCCCTTCTATAAATGTTTCTCCCCGTCGGACTGGCCGACTTAGTTATGTGGCAGACGTTACGAGAGGGGAACGCAGTGGTCAACTGCTAACCTGAACTTTTAATATACTCGTCAGTTCAGTTTAATCCGCGTGAACGGGCAAAAAAGCCGTGCCCGAAGGCACGGCCAGTCAACAGGGAGGAAGTGCGCCTTTGCGGCTGGCACCACAAAGCGCGCAAAATGACTATCGCAGTCAAAGGTTAACTTTGTATGCTGGGTCCGGATCGGTGAGACATAAGGCAGTGAAAACATGGGCGAAGATATCTTTCTGGGCGGTGGCGGTCAGGACTATGGCCAGCCGCAGGGGCTGACGCTGAAATACGCGAACCGGCATGGGTTGATTGCCGGGGCCACCGGGACCGGCAAGACGGTGACTCTGCAAATTCTGGCCGAAGGATTTTCCAAGGCAGGCGTTCCGGTATTCCTGTCGGACGTCAAAGGTGACCTGTCCGGGCTGGCATTGCCGGGAACCGAGACACACAAACTGCATCAGGCTTTCATGGATCGCGCCACGCGGATCGGATTCACCGATTTTGCCTACGCCGCTTGCCCGGTGACCTTCTGGGACTTGTTTGGTGAGCAGGGGCATCCGGTTCGTACGACAGTGACTGAGATGGGGCCATTGCTATTGTCCCGCCTGATGGAATTGAGCGAAGCGCAGGAGGGGATACTGAACATCGCCTTCCGTGTGGCAGATGAAGAAGGCATGCCGCTGCTGGACCTTAAGGACCTGCAAGCGCTGTTGGTCTGGATTGGTGAGAACCGGGCGCAGCTTTCATTGCGTTACGGCAATGTCTCGACCTCTTCAATCGGTGCGATCCAGCGCCGATTGCTGGTGTTGGAGAACCAGGGCGGCACCCGACTATTTGGGGAACCGGCGCTGGACCTTGCCGACCTCATGCGTACGGATGAGGCCGGGCAGGGTGTTGTGAACATCCTCGCCTCGGACAAACTGATGGGATCGCCGCGCCTTTATGCAACTTTCCTGCTATGGCTGCTGAGCGAGTTGTTCGAAGAACTGCCCGAGGTTGGTGACCCCGAGAAACCCAAGCTGGTCTTCTTCTTCGATGAGGCCCATTTGCTGTTCGAAGACGCGCCGAAGGTTCTGATCGACAAGGTGGAACAGGTGGCGCGCTTGATCCGCTCCAAGGGTGTGGGGGTCTATTTCATCACGCAGAATCCGGCCGATATACCCGAAGATATTCTGGGACAGTTGGGCAATCGCGTGCAGCACGCCCTGCGGGCCTTTACCGCGCGCGACCGGAAGAACCTGCGCCTTGCCGCAGAAACCTATCGCGAGAATCCGGCTTTTGACACCGAAGAGGCAATACGTGAGGTCGGCGTGGGTGAAGCCGTCACATCAATGCTGCAAAAGAAGGGTGTGCCGGGCATTGTCGAACGTACACTGATCCGCCCGCCGGGTTCCCAGCTGGGGCCGATTTCCGACGCTGAACGCCGGACGGTTATGACCGCGTCATCAATGGCTGCGAAATACGACACACCCGTCGATCGAAAATCGGCCTTTGAGATCCTTCAGGCCCGCGCCGAGGCCGCCGCCAAGGAAGCCGAAGCCGCCGAGGCCGAAGAGGTCGTGGAAATGCAGACGGCGATGGAGCGCGAATTCGCCTCGGCCCGCAGATATTCGGGCAGTCGGGTGGGGCGGTCTTCCTCGCGCGTGACACGCAAGAAAGACACGTTTGCCACCGCGATGAGCGAGGCCGTGATCAAGGAACTGAAAGGCACCACCGGTCGCCGCATCGTGCGCGGCATCCTGGGTGGTTTGTTCCGAAACCGCTAGCTTAACCTTTCAGGCGGCGCTGGCCTTCCTGACGGCAATAGGCATCCGCCTGACGCACCGACATCTTGGTCGCCGGGAAATCAATGGCCCGGTCCCAGGTCACGCGGTCATGGCGATAGAGCTGACAGGTCACCACACCCTCGGGCGTGTTGACCTTGACCGGTGTGGTTTCCAGATCTTCGGGCGAAGGGACGCAGGCCGCAACTGCCGCAACAAGCGGCAACAGGATGACAACTTTGCTGAGTGGTTTTTTCATGGTTCTAAGATCTACTCTTTAGACTGGGTAACTGGCCTTATAAGACCGGCGAGAGGGTGTGTGAGTGAGCGTCGACAGAAATGAAGACGTATCCAATGCCGGGAATGGTGGGTTGGTTTAGTCAAAAAATCTTTAAGAATCAAGAAGCCGCGCCGGTATTCGCCGACACGGCTTTGTGATTTGAGAAGATTTCAGCCTATTTCTCGGGGATCAGCCCCCTTGGACTGAATCTGAGAACAATCAAAAGCACCAGCCCCATGGTAAACAGGCGCATATGCGCGGCGCTTTCGATCAGGTGCGCTTTCAGGGCGCTGCCGTCCGGCAGGCCGGATGTAATCAGGTTCATGATCCACAGGCCCATCGGTTCGACCTGAACCCACAGGAACCAGATCAGGAACGCGCCCAGAACCGCGCCAAAGTTGTTGCCCGAGCCGCCAACGATCACCATGACCCAGACAAGGAAGGTAAAGCGCAAAGGCTGATAGGCGCTGGGGGTCAACTGCCCGTCCAGCGTGGTCATCATCGCGCCTGCAATCCCGCAAATGGCCGAGCCCAGTACAAACACCTGCAAATGACGGCGGGTGACATCCTTGCCCATCGCCTCGGCGGCCACTTCGTTGTCGCGGATCGCGCGCATCATGCGGCCCCAAGGGCTGTGCAGCGCCCTTTGCGCCATCCACAGCAGCACCAGCAGCACGATCAGGAACAGAAGTGAATAACCCAGCTTGACCGACAGGGTCGAAGCGGTCACCGGGTCAAGCCCCAGCCATTCCGCCCGCGCGATAAAACCGGGATCCTGTTGCAGGTCGATCTCATACCCGACCACGGGGGCGGGGCGGGGAAGGCCGTAGACGTTCTTGACGCCGCGGGCCAGCCAATCTTCGTTCTTGAGGACCGCAATGATGATCTCGGCGATACCAAGCGTGGCAATGGCCAGATAGTCGGACCGCAGGCCCAAAGCCGTTTTGCCAATCAGCCAGGCCGCGCCCGCCGCCAGCAGCCCGCCCGCAGGCCAGGCCAGAAGAACCGGTAGGTTCAGCCCACCTAGATTTCCCGCAATCGCCGGATCGACGGCCTCGACCCCCGCAACGCTGGGGTCAAACACCGCGCGATAGATGAAAAAACCAGCCACAAGGATGCCGAGGATGGACAGGTTGCGCACATTGCCCTTGGGCAGTTTCTGCGCCGCCATCACGGCCGCAACAACGGTCGCCGCACCCAATAGCAAAGCAAGCACAATACCATACCCGCCAGAGGACCACGCCCCGGGCGTCGGCGGCGTAGATACCAACACAACAGCCAGACCGCCCAGCGCGACAAAGCCCATGACGCCAACGTTGAACAGGCCCGCAAAGCCCCATTGCAGATTCACCCCAATCGACATGATGGCCGAGATCAGCCCCATGTTCAGGATCAGAATCGCCGCATTCCAACTTTGCGTGAAACCGGTCATCAGGATCAGCCCGCCGACCACGGCAAACAAAAGCGTGTATTTGGTTGCTTCGCTCATACCGCTTTCCCTTTGAACAGGCCCGTGGGCTTAAACAGCAAGACGATCAGCAGGATCACAAAGCTGACGGCGAATTTGTAATCGGTGGACAGGAATTGCACCAAACCCGACGGTGCCAGCGTCTCTGGTGCGAGATAGGTCAGGACCTTTTTCCAGGCGTAAGTAATCGTCACCTCGGAAAACGCGATGATGAAGCCACCGGCAATTGCGCCCAGCGGGTTGCCCAGCCCGCCGACAATGGCCGAGGCAAAGATCGGCAGAAGAAGCTGGAAATAGACGAAGGGCTTGAAGCTCTTGTCCAGCCCGTAAAGCACCCCGGCGGTTGTCGCCAGTGCCGCCACGATGATCCAGGTGATCATCACAACGCGCTCGGGGTTGATGCCGGACAGCAGGGCCAGATCCTCGTTATCCGAATAGGCCCGCATCGACTTGCCCGTGCGCGTCTTGTTCAGAAACCAGAACAACAGCGCCACCGCAACGACCGCCACGACAACGGTAATCGCTTGGGATGTGCGGATCGCCAGACCCTCACTCAGCCCGGTCATCGCCTTGAAATCCCGTGCGGAAATCAGGAACCGCGCGCCGTCGGAAAACCTCTGATCGTCGGGTCCGATTACAAAGCGCACCAACCCGTTCATGATGAACATCACGCCCATCGACACGATCACAAGGATCACCGGCTTGGCCTTTTGCTCGCGATAGAACCGATAGACCAGCCGATCCGTGATCAGAACCAGAACGATACAGCCAAGGATCGCAAAGGGCAGCGCCAGCAGGGCGGTCGGCAGAGGCCCAAAGCTGACACCGGCAGCCTGCAGGCCCCAGGTTACCAGCACGGCGATCATCGCGCCAAAGGCCATCGTATCGCCATGGGCGAAGTTGGAAAACCGCAGGATGCCGTAGATCAGAGTGACGCCCAGCGCCCCCAGCGCAAGTTGGCTCCCATAGGCAATCGCAGGAACGATCACAAAATTCGCAAGCGCAACAAGCGCGTTCAGTAAATCCATCAGTTCTTCTCACTGTCCGAGTGCAGCCTTATGGCATGCCCTGCCTGCCGGGCACAATATTTTGCGCCCGTTTTTGGGTCGTAAATTACAGTTCCAGTGAGAAAATTGTACGATCCGTCAGCTTATCGGATAATCACAAGCACCATGGTCCTGGGTGGCGTGCGGACCCTTGATTGTCAGGTCATAGCTCAGGTTGTCGAAATCAACCACAAAGGTGATCACGTCCCGCTCCATCAGGTGTAGAAATGTCAACGACCCGATGCCCGACAGGATGGTCGCTTCGCCCCGGATGGCGTCGGTTACGATATAGCCCTTGTTGGTGCCACCCGAACGGGCGAGGGTCACCGAGCTGCCGTCTTTGTCCGACACGCAATTGACGACAAAATCCGCGCCGTCCAGTGGGCCTGCATTCTGGGCCGAGGCCAGCTGGGGGATCAGCAGCGAAAGGGTCAAGGCGATCATCTTCTTCATCGGTCACATTTCCAACTTTTGGGCGGTCTACGGGGCGCTGATTTTCACGCCACTTACCGCCTGGTCTTAGGTCTGATGAGATCAGGTTTGGCGTCGAATCCAAACACGGATCACATCAATAGACCTAAGCCAGAAAGTCGGTTGGGAAACGGTGTTACATCCGTTCTCACCGTCAGTTGAGTCGCGGTGAATATTCCGTGTAATGAAGCATTATATCACATTGATATTTAGCGGTTAATTTTACTCAACCGTGCCAAGATCAAACTTGCCCTTCCGTGCACGTCCCTTTGTCATTTGCCGAGTGTTCCCCATTGATCGACAAATCATAAGTCATATCGGAAAAGTTCACGACATAGGTCAGAACCTGCGTTTCCTGCATCGACAGGAAAGTGACACTGCCCACACCTTTCAACACCTGGGCGTCAAAGGCCACAGTGTCGCCAGCGATGTCGATGGTCGAAATCGTGCCCGCGCTGCCTTCCGACGCGCTGTTGAGGACGAATTCAGTTCCGTCCAGATTTGAAACGCATGAAAAAACATGCTCCTCTGCTGCGGCTCCCGACGCCACCAATGCGAACAGCGTCGCCATCATCCATTTTGTCATTTTTGTTGTTCCCTGTCGTTCTTCATTGATGTTGTGCGCACGCCAATCCGAGCAGCGCGATGTCAGGCGCAGGTGGAACTGGACCATCTGCACGCACGCGATAGGTGAAGATTCTGACCGGAATGTATCCTTAAACGGGCAATCTTTGGATTGAATGGCAGCTAAATCGAACCGATGTGATGCTGATTAGATGTGTAATAACATAAGCTTACAATGCATCTTTGAAAGACGATCTGTTACGCCGAGCATCTTCGCCGCAAAACCGCCTTATTTTGGCGCGGAATCACTCAATCCTCCGCGCCCCAGGATACCGGCGTCAGCCGCCCAGGAAACTCTTGCGCACTTCCGGGTCTGCCAGCAGTTCCTTTCCGGTGCCGGAATAGGCATTGCGACCCTGTACCAGCACATATCCCTTGTCCGCAATCTCCAGCGCCTGACGGGCGTTCTGTTCCACCATCAGGATCGGCAACCCGGTGCGCGATACTTCGATAATCCGGTCGAACAACTCATCCATCACGATGGGCGAGACACCGGCGGTCGGTTCATCCAGCATCAGCACTTTCGGTTGCGTCATCAGCGCGCGACCCACGGCAACTTGCTGGCGTTGACCGCCGGACAACTCGCCGGCAGCCTGGTTGCGCTTGTCGCGCAGAATAGGGAACAGGTCATAGACCTGCTCCATCGTTTGGCTGATGTCATCTCGACGAATGAAAGCCCCCATCTCAAGGTTCTCTTCCACCGTCATCGAGGTAAAAATATTCTGGGTTTGCGGCACAAAGCCCATCCCCTTGTTCACCCGGTCTTGCGGGGACAATGACGTAATATCTTCTCCGTCCAGCCGAACAGAACCAGCGCGCACGTCCAGCATCCCGAACACGGCCTTCATCGCGGTGGATTTACCGGCCCCGTTCGGGCCAACGATCACCGCAATCTCGCCCTTGTCCACGGCGATGGTACAATCATGCAGAATATCCGGCCCCTTGCCATAACCGCCGGTCATGGTGTCCCCGATCAGAAACGGCTCAGCCATTCACAGGATCCTTCTTCATCTGGCTAAAAAATTTCTCGGGGGTCATGGGGGCAGAGCCCCCAATCAAACAATTCAAGCGCGCTGCAGGCGCACATCTGGATCACTCCATTCACGCGCCTGCCTCCAGTTTGTCTTTGTTTTTCAAGCCGGTCCCCAGATAGGCCTCGATCACATGCTCATTGGCCTTGATCTCGTCCAAGGTCCCCTCGGCCAGCACCTTACCCTCGGCCATGCAGATGACCGGATCACAAATCTTGCCGATGAAATCCATGTCATGCTCGATAACCACAAAGGTATAGCCGCGTTCCTTGTTCAGGCGCAGAATGGTGTCGGCGATGGTCATCAGCAGGGTGCGGTTCACGCCCGCACCGACCTCGTCCAGAAACACGATCTTGGCGTCAACCATCATGGTGCGTCCAAGCTCCAGCAGTTTCTTCTGCCCGCCCGAGACCTGACCGGCCTTGTGATCGGCCAGATGTTCGATGGTCAGGAACTCTAACACCTCATCCGCCTTGGCCTTCAGCGCGCGTTCTTCATCCGCGATCCGCTTGCGTCCGAACCAGGTGTTCCACAGCGATTCCCCAGCCTGCGCGCCCGGCACCATCATCAGATTCTCGCGACAGGTCATCGAGGAGAACTCATGCGCGATCTGAAACGTGCGCAGCAAACCCTTGTGGAACAGATCATGCGGGGGAAGGCCGGTAATGTCTTCGCCATCCATGAACACGCGGCCAGAAGTCGGAGGCAGAACACCCGCAATCACGTTAAACAGCGTGGTTTTTCCAGCACCGTTCGGGCCGATCAGCCCGGTGATCGAACCCTTCTGGATTTCCAGCGATGCCCCATCCACCGCGTGAAATCCGCCGAAATGCTTGTGCACGTCCTCGACGACGATCATCTTTTCCCCTAGCCGCCGTTTTCGGCGTTCTTATCCCATCCTCGAACCCGAGGTGCGGCCTTTTTTCATTGAAACAGCCCGGACACAAGGCCCGGGCTGCTTTGTTTTATGACGCTCAGAGCAGGATCAACGGAAGTTGACGGTCTTGTTCTCGCCGTCGGTCACTTCGATCTCACGGTACGAGCCCGCGCTTTCGCCGGGGCCGATCAGTTCAACACCCGAAGCGCCGACATAATCGATGTCCTGACCCGCAGCGATCAGCTCCAGACCCTTGACCAGTTCACCCGGATAGATCTTCTCACCCGGCGCGTTTGCGACGTCCATCACCTTGGCACCGTAATCCGCCGGGTTGGTGGACCCTGCGGCCTGCATTGCCAACATGAACAGCGCGGCGGCGTCATAGGATTCAGGCGAATACGGCGACGAGCCGTCAAAGCCCGCGGCTTCTGCCATGGCAAAGTACTTCTCGGCGCCTTCACCACCCGAACCGGCGATCTGCCCGAACGAGCCGTTCAGGTCGGGGCCAACATTTGCAGGCAGCGAGTCACCGATCATGCCACCAGGCAGACCGAACGTGTCAAACGCGCCGCTGTCCAGCGCCGACTGGATGATGCCCAGACCACCCTGATCCAGATAGCCCGCGACAACCAGAATGTCGCCACCGGCCGAGGCCAGTGCGCCCACTTCGGCCGAGTAATCGGCTTTGCCGTCTTCATGCGCGGCCACGATGGTCACTTCACCCCCCGACGCCTCGAACGAGGACTGGATCGCATCCGCCAGGCCCTTGCCGTAGTCGTTGTTGGTGTAGGTCAGCGCGATCGAGCTGATGCCTCGGTCATTCAGAATGTCCGCCATCACCTGACCTTCACGCGCATCCGACGGTGCGGTGCGGAAGAACAGGCCGTTGTCTTCCATGGTCGACAGGCCGGGCGACGTGGCCGAAGGCGAGATCATGACCATGCCGTTCGGAATCGCCACGTTCTGCAGGATCGCGCCGGTCACGCCCGAGCAGTCACCGCCGATGATACCGGCAACGCCATCCGCGATCATGCGCTCACCGTTCGAGGTGGCCAGACCGTTGTCGATACAGCCGGTATCGGCGCGGGTGCCAACAACTGTCTTGCCGTCCAGCAGTTTGCCCGACTCGCTGACCTCGGCAATCGCCATTTCTGCGCCCGAACCCATGGCCGGTGCCAGAGATTCGATGGGGCCGGTGAAACCGAACAGAATGCCCAGCTTTACATCCTCGGCCATGGCGGTGCCCGCCAGCAGAGCGGTTGCTGCAGTTGCTGTAAGCAGCTTTTTCATAAGGTTACTCCCTGATGTCGTAGTCTAACTGGGCACGACCCTAGGCAAGCTATCGGGAAAAGAAAAGTCTTATAGAGGTCCTGCTTTTTGACAAAGCGCACCTATCTGTTTGACGTATCGGCTTGCCCTGACGACTGAACCCCAACTGATGGAGGTCACATATGATCCGGCTTTTCGCGTTTTTCGTTCTGATCTGGTCCGGCGGTGTGGCTTATGCCCAGACATTGCAGACAGCCGACGGCCCGGTTCGGGCCACAAAGATGCTAGGCGGGCTGGATACGCCCTGGGCGCTGGGTCTTCTGCCCGACGGCAGCTATCTGGTGACCGAGCGGGATGGCGCGCTGATCCATGTGTCTGATGGCGCGGCCCGGAATGTATCGGGCGTGCCAAAAGTCGCTGCCTCGGGGCAGGGCGGATTGCTGGATGTCACCATTCCCCGCGACTTCAACCGCAGCCGAGAGATTTTTCTGACCTTCTCCAAACCGCAATCAGGGGGGGCGGGCACCGCACTGGCCGTTGCGCGCCTTTCCGAGCGTGGGGACAAACTAACCAATGTCAGGGTCGTGTTCGAGGCCAAACCGGGCGGCTCTGGCGGTCGCCATTTCGGCTCGCGCGTGGTCGAGGCGCAGGACGGAACCCTGTTCATTACCATCGGAGATCGGGGCGACCGGCCTTCGGCGCAGGACACCAGCACCCATATGGGGTCGGTCATTCGGATCAACCGTGATGGTTCGGTTCCTGCGGACAATCCGTTTGTCGGGCAATCCGGTGTGCGACCAGAAATCTGGTCCTATGGCCACAGAAACCCGCAAGGGGCCGGTCTGGATGCGCGCGGAACATTATGGGTGTCCGAACACGGCGCGCGCGGCGGAGATGAGGTCAATCTGGTGCAACCCGGTAAGAATTACGGCTGGCCCGTGATCTCGTACGGCACCCATTATTCCGGTCAGAAAATCGGAGAGGGGACGTCAAAACCGGGTCTGGAGCAACCGGCGCTGTATTGGGACCCCTCAATCGCGCCCTCAGGCCTGCTGGTTTATTCCGGTGACATGTTCCCGCAATGGAAAGGCGATATTTTCGTAGGTTCGCTCAAGTTCGACTACATCGCACGCCTGTCCGGCTCACCCTTGCGCGAGGTTGAACAGATCAAAGGCCCGGAAACCGAACGCGTACGCGACATCATTCAAGGGCCGGATGGATCGATCTGGTTCATTTCTGTCGGGCAGGGCGCTGTGTACCGGCTCACACCCGGTTAATCAGATCGACAGCCGCCCGCTCTGCGAGCCGCGCTCGCGGTATGGCGTCGTATTGTAATGCGCCCGGTAGCATTTCGAGAAATGACTGGGTGAGGCAAAGCCGCAGGCCAAGGCCACGTTGATAACACTCATATCCGTCTGCATCAGCAGGTTACGCGCTTTGTGAAGGCGCAACTCCATGTAATACCGCTTGGGAGACCGGCTCAGATACCGGCGGAACAGGCGTTCCAGCTGGCGGGTCGACATGCCGACATCTTTGGCAAGGATCGAGGGCGAAATCGGCTCTTCGGTGTTTTTCTCCATCATCAGGATGACCTGGCTCAGCTTTGGGTGCCGTACCCCGATCCGGGTCGGGGTGGACAGGCGCTGGGTGTCCTGATCGGTGCGGATCGAGGAATAGATCATTTGGTCCGCCACCGCATTGGCCAGTTCCTCGCCGTAATCATCCGCAATAAGCTTCAGCATCAGATCGATCGAGGATGTACCGCCCGCCGTCGTCATGCGGTTGCCGTCCACGATGAACACGGATTTGGTCAATTCGACCGCGTCGAATTCTTCTGAAAAGCTGTCGGCATTTTCCCAGTGGATTGTCGCCCGCTTGTCATCCAGCAATCCGGCCTTGGCCAGCGTGTACGCTGCAGTGCAAAGACCGCCAATCTTCAGACCCTTGCGCGCCTCGCGCCGCAGCCAGTTCAGAACCTTCTTGGTGGTCGAAGCTTGAACGTCCACCCCGCCGCACACCAGGATCACATCGTCGCGATGCAGCTCTTCAAGGTCCGAATCGAGCTTGAATGTTGTTCCGGCGGAACACGACACCAGTTCGCCGCCTTCGCCGACCAACGACCAGCTATAGATCTCGCGCCCGGCCATGCGGTTGGCAATGCGCAGGCTGTCCAGCGCAGACGCGAACGACAAAAGCGAGAACTTGTCCAGCAAAATGAATACGAAATTGACAGGCTTATCCGACCCGCCGTCCACTGTGACAACTTGGCGTTGCTCTTGCATGGCTGTTGTTTCCCCGAATCCACGACGGCTGAACCCCCCGTCGCGTGTGATTTGCCAGACACCATGCTCAAAGCTTGTTTCCGGCGTCAAGAGGCGCAAATGGGATATGGTCACTCTGCAATGCATTTTGTATAGAGGCGACCTGAACACTTCAGCGGAGATCAAAGCTATGACCGAATGGCAAAAATCGAACTGGCGCAACAAGCCCCGGGTTCAGATGCCAGACTATACCGACGCGGCCGCGCTGGCCAAAGTCGAGGCTCAGCTTTCGCAGTATCCCCCGCTGGTCTTTGCGGGCGAAGCGCGGCGTCTCAAGCAACATCTGGGTGCCGCCGGTCGCGGCGAGGCCTTCCTGCTACAGGGCGGGGATTGCGCTGAAAGCTTTGAACAATTCAGCGCGGATGCGATCCGTGACACGTTCAAGGTGATGCTGCAGATGGCGATGGTTCTGACCTATGGTGCCAAGGTTCCAGTGGTCAAGGTGGGCCGCATGGCGGGCCAGTTTGCCAAACCGCGCAGCGCGCCGACCGAGGTTGTGGATGGCGTGGAACTGCCCAGCTACCGCGGCGACATCATCAATGAACTGGCGTTCACCCCTGAGGCGCGGATTCCGAATCCGGCCAAGATGCTTCAGGCCTACACGCAGGCGGCGGCGACGCTGAACCTGTTACGCGCCTTCTCGACCGGCGGTTTCGCGGATATGAGCCGCGTTCACTCGTGGACCCTTGGGTTCACGGACGAGCAGGACGTGCAGAAATACTCCGAGATTGCCGACCGCATTCAGGACACCATCGACTTCATGGATGCCGCTGGGATCACGGCGGATACCACGCATGAATTCTCGACCGTTGAATTCTACACAAGCCACGAAGGTCTGCTGCTGGAATATGAAGAGGCGCTGACGCGTCTGGATTCCACCTCGGGCAACTGGCTGGCTGGCTCGGGTCACATGATCTGGATCGGCGACCGCACCCGTCAGCCTGACGGTGCGCATGTGGAATTCTGCCGGGGCGTTCAGAACCCGATCGGTTTGAAATGTGGCCCGACAACAACTGCCGAAGACCTCAAGGTTCTGATGGCCAAGCTGAACCCCGAAAACGAAGAGGGTCGCCTGACCCTGATCGCACGCTTCGGGGCTGGTAAGGCAGGCGAGCATCTGCCGCGTCTGGTCAAGGCCGTGAAGGAAGAAGGGGCCAAGGTCACTTGGGTCTGCGACCCGATGCATGGCAACACGATCAAGTCGGCCACAGGCTATAAGACACGTCCGTTCGATTCCGTCCTGCGCGAGGTGCGCGACTTCTTCGGTGTGCATCAGGCCGAAGGCACCATTCCCGGCGGCGTGCATTTCGAGATGACAGGTCTGGATGTGACCGAATGCACCGGCGGCGTGCGGGCCGTGACGGAAGAAGACCTGTCCGACCGCTACCATACCGCCTGTGATCCGCGCCTGAATGCGTCGCAGTCGCTGGAACTGGCCTTCCTGGTGGCAGAAGAACTGACCAACCTGCGCCGGAACGGCTCGAAACGCGCCGCAGGCTGAACACGGCAGATATGAATGCGAAACGGCGGGCCAAAGGCTCGCCGTTTTTCGTTAATCGTCGCGGGACACAACCAGACGCAAATGACTTGCCGCCGGTTTGAACCCGGCCTGATCTTCGGCAAAGCCTGCGGATTCTCTGGCCGCATGTGCCGCCGGGCTCTGCAACTCGGAGACCGGCTTGATGCGCTGATCCGAGATCGTGAACCGGCGCGGGGTAGGGCCGATGGTGCCATCGCAAAGCATGACGCCCATGATCCGGCTGACATCGCCCAGATCGCTTTTCAACGGCAATAGGATCAAACGGGCCTGCAGGCGGGTGCGACCGAACCCTCCGCCGGACACAAGCCCCATCTCGGCCGTTGCGGGGGCCGAAAACACCTGTTCCAGCGTGTCTTTGACCTTGGGCCGGGCATCGGCCTCGAAAAACGCGGTGAACGGCATGCCGCGCACTTCCATACCGGCAAGCTGGTTCAGATGCGTACCCGCCAGCCGAAACCGGGCCAGACCGGGTGCAATACGTTCCAGAATGAACGTGTATTGCAGAACGTTTTCCAATCCACGCGGGTCGATCTGCGACCGCATGGGCACACCGTCTTCCGAAAGCAACGCGGTCCAATACGCCTCGGCCTGACGGATCGGCGAAAGAGAGCGTCCACTGTCAAAGCGATCCATTGCGACGATCTTTCCAAATTCTGAGCCGGAGCCAGTCCCGAAAAAGGTTTTCATTACCATCACCCTACCGTCAATTGATCGCCATTTTCCTAAAATGCAGTGCATCGGGGGCATTCGCGGCCCGACAGCCTGTGCTACGGCCAAATTGACACGGGTTAATACAATTTTGGAGGAATTCTTTAACGAATGGTTAACTTCTGCGGATGAATTGCGTGTTGAGCAAACTCTTGCTCTGGACCGGCCAATGGCATTAGGTGCGGCAGACAAGAAAAAGACGTGTGGGACAGAAAGGGCAGTCATGATCAGATCCATGACCGGGTTCGCCTCGGGGACGGGGGAGTTTGGCCCGCATAGCTGGAGTTGGGAGCTGCGCAGCGTCAATGGTAAGGGCCTGGACATGCGCATCCGCGTGCCGGACTGGCTGACCGGGCTTGAGGCTGCGTTGCGCGCCACCCTGTCCAAATCGCTGAGCCGGGGCAATGTGACCCTGTCGATGCGCCTCAGCCGTGATGAATCGCAACCCGATCTGGCCTTGAACGCAGCCGCAATGGCTGCGGCGCTGGACGCCTTGCAGCAAACGCAGGAGTTGGCCGAAGCCAAGGGGATCACCTTGGCCCCATCCAAGGCAACCGACTTGCTGGCCCTGAAGGGGATGATGGAGGCAGGCACCGAAGCCGATGATCCCGCGCCGCTGGTTGCGCATCTGACATCCGAGTTTGCGTCCCTGTTGGCGGCTTTCATCGACATGCGCCGGACCGAGGGGGAGGCGCTGGCCCAGATCCTGCGGGCTCAACTGGATCAGGTTGAAGCCCTGACAGCGCAGGCTGCCGATCTGGCCGAACAGCGCAAGGACAAGATGGCAGACGCCCTGCGCGACAACCTTGCGCGGGTCTTGGATAATGCACAGGGGGCTGATCCGGATCGTGTGGCGCAGGAACTGGCGCTGATCGCGGTCAAGGCCGACATCACGGAAGAGATTGACCGCCTGACCGCCCATGTTGCCGCCGCGCGCGATCTGCTGGCGCAGGACGGGGCCGTGGGGCGGAAACTGGATTTCCTGATGCAGGAGTTCAATCGCGAGACCAATACCCTATGCTCCAAGGCGCAAAGCGCGGAACTGACGTCGGTCGGGCTGGAACTCAAGGCCGTGATCGATCAGATGCGCGAACAGGTGCAGAATGTTGAATGAAAATAGGAAGAACTGAAATGGCAGATCGCCGCGGGCTACTTATCATCCTGTCTTCGCCATCCGGCGCGGGCAAATCCACTTTGGCCCGTCGGCTAATGGCCTGGGACACCGGCCTGGAATTCTCGATCTCGGCCACAACCCGCGCCCCGCGTCCGGGCGAAGAACACGGGCGCGAGTATTATTTTCAGACCGAGGATGAGTTCAAACAGCAGGTCGCCAATGGCCAGATGCTGGAACACGCGCATGTGTTCGGTAATTTCTATGGCTCCCCCGCTGGCCCGGTGCGCGAGTCGATCGATGCAGGCAAGGACGTGCTGTTCGACGTGGATTGGCAGGGCGAGGTTCAGATCCGTAATTCGGACCTTGGAAAACACGCGTTGTCGATCTTCATCCTGCCGCCCTCGATTCCCGAACTGCGCCGCCGTCTGGAAGGCCGGGGTCAGGACAGCGAAGACGTGATCGCAAAGCGGATGCTGAAAAGCTGGGATGAGATCAGCCATTGGGGCTATTACGACTATGTTCTGGTCAATGATGATCTGGACGCGACCGAGGAAAAACTGAAAACTATCGTCAGTGCCGAACGGATGCGCCGCATTCAGCAGCCGAAGCTTCAAGACCACGTCCGCACATTGCAAAACGAATTCGAGGCCCTGTCATGACCATTTACGCCCTGGGTGATCGCGTGCCCGAAATCCATGAAGACACCTGGGTCGCGCCGGATGCCAATCTGATCGGCAAGGTCGTTCTGGAAGAAGGTGCCTCGGTCTGGTTCGGCTGCACGATCCGCGCCGATCATGAAGAGATTCGGGTGGGCGCAGGCAGCAATGTTCAGGAAAATTGTGTCATGCATATCGATGCGGGTTATCCGCTGACCATCGGGGCGAACTGCACCATTGGTCACAAGGTTATGCTGCATGGCTGCACCATCGGTGAAAACACTCTGATCGGTATGGGCGCGATTGTTCTGAACGGGGCAAAGATCGGGAAGAATTGTCTGATCGGGGCAGGGGCCCTGATTACCGAGAACAAGGAAATCCCGGACAATTCGCTGGTCATGGGATCACCGGGCAAGGTTGTGCGCCAGTTGGATGATGCCTCGGCCCAGCGGATCACGTTCAGCGCGCTGCATTATAAGCAGAACATGCGCAAATTTCGCGAAACCATGAGGCCTGTGTCCTGACAGATCGGGACAAGTACGGAATCAGCCGATGTCAGAAGACCTGCTTACGGAAATAGTGTCGGCCATTCCGATGCCCGCGCTGATGGTAGATCAGACCGAGCGCATCATCGCCGCAAATACCGATGCCCGCACGCTGCTGGGGCAAAATATGCAAGGTCGGCATTTCGCGACCATCTTGCGCCAACCGCAGGTGATTGACGCGATGGAGCAGAGCCTGCGCAGCAAAGGGCCCAGCAAAACCCGGCATCTGTCCAATGACGGCGCGCAGGATACGACGTTCGAAGTTCAGTGCCGCTATATGAACGGTGTCGGTGCCGTCTCGGGCGGGGCGGTTCTGGCCATCTTTCAGGACATTACCCATCTGGAACAGGCAAGCCAGATGCGCCGTGACTTCGTCGCAAATGTCAGCCACGAATTGCGCACGCCCCTTACGGCGCTGATGGGCTTTATTGAAACCCTGCGCGGCCCCGCGCGCGAGGACGCAGCGGCGCGGGATCGGTTTCTTCAGATCATGACGGATGAGGCGAACCGGATGAACAGGCTTGTTGGCGATCTGCTGTCGCTCAACCGTGTGGAAAGTGAAGAGAGGGTGCGCCCCAAGGAACAGCTGGAACTGACGGGGCTTTTGCAGTCGACGCTGAACTCGCTGAAACCCTTGGCCGAGGATGCCAGTGTCGTCCTGAATTTGAACGCGCCGCAGGACCCGGTGTCATTGATCGGTGACAGCGACCAGTTGCGGCAAGTGTTCACGAACCTGATCGAGAACGCCATCAAATATGGCGGCAGCGGCGGCAGTGTCGAAGTGCGCATTGTCCCGTCCGAGCGTGACACAGCCATGCGCGGCCCGGCGGTCCGGGTTCAGATCGTGGACAAAGGCCCGGGCATCGACGCGGTGCACCTGCCACGCCTGACCGAGCGATTCTATCGCGCCGACAGCCACCGCTCGCGTCAATTGGGTGGAACCGGGTTGGGGTTGGCGATTGTAAAGCACATCGTCAATCGCCACAGGGGGCGGTTACGCGTGGAAAGCGATCTGGGCAAGGGATCGGTCTTTACTGTTATTTTACCACGGTAATGACTGGGTCCGCGGTTGAACCCGCCGGTATGTAAACGGCGCATGGCAGCTTTGCGTCACGTCACTCAGTTTTCATAACGACTGTCATAAAGCTGTTACATACCTGTCACAAAAGGCTTACGCACCTCACTTAAACGTGCCCGCAAGATCATCATGGGGGTGATCAAGTTCTACTTTTCAGGGAGACTGAAATGTCCTTTGTAAAACTGTCGGCATCTGCGCTGGCAATCGCTGCCGTCTCGGCAACCACTGCTGCAGCTCGTGACAACGTACAGGTTGCCGGTTCGTCGACCGTTCTGCCTTATGCCTCGATCGTTGCTGAACTGTTTGGTGAAAACACCGATTTCCCGACACCCGTTGTCGAATCGGGCGGTTCTTCGGCGGGCCTGAAGCGTTTCTGTGAGGGCGTTGGCGAAAACACCATCGACGTTGCAAACGCATCGCGCGCCATCCGCGAAAAAGAAATCAAAGCCTGTGCCGAAAACGGCGTGACCGACATCATGGAAGTCCGCATCGGCTATGACGGCATCGTTTTCGCAAGCCAGCAGTCTGGCCCTGCCTTCACCGCGTTTGAGCCTGCAGACATCTTCAATGCCCTAGGCGCGAAGGTTCTGAAAGACGGTGAGATCGTCGACAACCCCTACAACACCTGGGCCGAGTTCAACGGCGACCTGCCTGACGTTGAAATCGCCGGTTTCATTCCGGGCACCAAGCACGGCACCCGTGAAGTGTTCGAAGAAAAAGTTCTGCTGATCGGCTGTGAAGCAACCGGTGCAATGGAAGCCATGGTTGCAGGCGGCATGAGCGAAGATGATGCCGAAGATGCATGTCTGGACGTGCGCACCGATGGCAAGTCGGTCGACATCGACGGTGACTACACCGAAACTCTGGCACGTATCGACACCAACCCGAACGGCATCGGCGTCTTTGGTCTGGCGTTCTACGAGAACAACACCGACAAGCTGAAAGTTGCGACCATGTCCGGTATCGCACCGTCGACCGAGACCATCTCGACCGGTGAATACCCCGTGTCGCGTCCGCTGTTCTTCTACGTCAAGAAAGCCCATATCGGCGTGATCCCCGGCCTGAAAGAATACGCTCAGTTCTTCACCGCTGACGAAATTGCTGGCCCGTCGAGCCCGCTGGCCAACTATGGTCTGGTTGCTGACCCTGAGCTGACAAAAACTCAGGAAGCGATTGCCAACGAAGTCACCATGGGTTCGGGCAGCTAAGCCCCCTTCGATATGATTTGCGGGGGGCGGCATTCTGTGCCGCCCCCATGTTTCTTCTCTTCCCGATCAAGACCTGTGGGGGCGTTATGCCGATAATTTGGCTTTTTCTGATTGTCTTGGCGATTGCGGCAGTCGGTTATGTGTTGGGGCGGTCTCGCGCCTTGCAAAGCGCCGGGGGCGACAGTCGGGAACTGCATTCCCTTCCGTCCTTTTACGGTGCCAATGTCGCGCTGAAGGTGGTCATACCTGCCTTTGGGTTGTTGATCGTGTGGCTGCTGGCGCAGCCGTTATTCGTGAACTCTCAGATCTCGGGGATGATCCCGGATTCGGCCATTCAGGAAGGCTCGTCGCGCGGGCTGGTCATGGCCGAGGTGCGCCGTACCGCGTCGGGGCTGGATGCCGCCATCACTCAGGGTCAGTTGGATGAGGCCGTCGCCCAAAACCCAAGCGCGGATGTCGCCGACATCACGCAACTTTTGAAAGACGCCGGGCAGGTTGTGACATCGACCATCACGCAACCGGTTCTTCAAGCCGCGCAGCGCTATCGCGTGATGAATGCAAGCGGCTATCTGGTGATGACGATCGCTGTGATCCTTGTTGCATTGGCAGGCGCAGCCGTCAGCCTGGTGCAAACCAATGCCAGCTATCGCGCCCGAAATGTGGTTGAGCAGAGCGTTCGCATTTTGCTACTGGCCGCCGCGTCCATCGCCATCCTGACAACCGTCGGCATCGTTCTGTCGTTGGTCTTCAACACGTGGGAGTTCTTCCGACTATACCCCGCCTCTGATTTCTTCTTTGGCACCACCTGGGCGCCCAGCTTTTCGGGTCGGGGTGGCGCGTCGGATCTTGGCATCCTACCGCTGCTGTGGGGCACGCTGTATATCTCGGTCGTTGCCTTGCTGGTGGCGGTGCCGATTGGCCTGTTCGCTGCGATTTACCTCAGCGAATATGCCTCGCCCGCCGTTCGTTCGATTGCCAAGCCGCTGCTCGAAGTTCTGGCTGGTATCCCGACCATCGTCTACGGCCTGTTCGCCCTGCTGACCGTTGGCCCGATGCTGCTGGGCGTCTTCGGCGATGAAGGTTTGGGCTGGATGAAAGCCGGTACGGCTGTGATGACTGCCGGTCTGGTCATGGGCATCATGCTGATCCCGTTTGTCTCGTCTCTGTCCGACGACATCATCAACGCTGTGCCACAAGCGATGCGCGACGGGTCCTATGGATTGGGTGCCACGCAGTCCGAAACCATTCGTCAGGTGGTTCTGCCTGCCGCGTTGCCGGGGATCGTGGGGGCCATCCTGCTGGCAGCCTCGCGCGCCATTGGTGAGACCATGATCGTGGTTCTGGGGGCAGGGGCCGCAGCGCGGCTTAGCCTGAACCCCTTTGAGGCGATGACAACCGTCACCGCGAAAATCGTAAGCCAGCTGACTGGCGATGCAGATTTTGCCTCGCCCGAAGCGCTGGTTGCCTTTGCGCTTGGCATGACACTGTTCGTTGTCACGCTGGGCCTGAACGTCTTTGCCCTTTACATCGTGCGTAAGTACCGGGAGCAGTACGAATGACCGACGCAAGCATGCAAACCTCTGAGCCGCGTCGCAAATCTGTGTCGCTCACCGCGTCAGACGCACATACCCGCAAACGTGCCAATGCCGAAAAACGCTTTCGCGCTTATGGGATCGTGGCCATTGCTACCGGCCTGTTCTTTCTGCTCGTCCTGTTCGCCTCGATCTTGTCCGAAGGGATCCCGGCCTTTACCCGGACCGTTGTCAGCGTGGAATTCACACTGACCGAGCAGGAACAGGAAGAGGCCGAAAGCACCCTGTTCAAGACCAAGGCCTATTCTGACCTGTTCATCGCGGCCTTGAACAAAGAGCTGGAGGAAAGCGGTCTTGAGGTCGATTTCGACGAGGCCGCGATTGAACGTCTTCTGGGTAAAGTCGGCGGAACCATTCGGACGTTCTATGCGGACAACCCGGATCAGTTGGGCCAACCGGTTGAGTTTGATCTGGCGGCGTCCAGCCGGGTGGACGGCTATTACAAAGGCCGCGTGTCACGCGACAGCATTCAGGACAGCCGCTTCCTGCAGAAAAGCGATCTGGATCTGGTGGATGCGCTGGAAGAGGCCGGGATCATCAAGCAGGTCTTCAACTGGCCGTTCATCACCGGCGCAGACTCGGGCGTGGACAACCCCGGCGGTGCTGGTATCGGCGCCTCGGTCGTGGGTTCGTTCTTCATGATGCTGGTCGTTCTGGGCCTGTCCCTGCCGATTGGTGTGGCGGCATCGATCTATCTGGAAGAATTCGCGCCGCAGAACAAGTTTACCGATCTGATCGAGGTAAATATCTCGAACCTCGCCGCTGTTCCGTCGATTGTGTTCGGTATCCTCGGTCTGGCTGTGTTCATCCAGTTCATGCACCTGCCGCAATCGGCCCCGCTGGTCGGTGGTCTGGTGCTGACGCTGATGACATTGCCGACGATCATCATCTCGACCCGCGCGTCGCTGAAGGCGGTTCCTCCGTCGATCCGCGATGCCGCACTTGGGGTAGGGGCCTCGAAAATGCAGGCGGTGTTCCACCACGTGCTGCCGCTGGCTGCGCCCGGTATCCTGACCGGAACCATCATCGGTCTGGCGCAGGCTTTGGGAGAAACCGCGCCGCTGCTGCTGATCGGGATGGTAGGCTTTGTGGCCCGTGGCTACCCCGACGGCTTCCTTGCTGGCTTTACCGAAGCAAACTCGGCCATGCCCGCCCAGATCTACACCTGGGCCGCCCGCGCCGATGTGGGTTTCTACGAAAAGGCCTGGGGCGGGATCATCATTCTGCTGATGTTCTTGCTGACCATGAACATCATCGCAATCATCCTGCGCCGCCGCTTTGAACGCCGCTGGTAAAAAGGGGCTATACTATGAACGACATGTCGCGAGTGGAGAGACAAGTGGACACCAATGAAATCAAGCTGGAGTGCCGGGACTGCCAAGTCTACTACGGCGACACCCACGCCATCAAAGATGTGAATGTCGACATCGAAGACAAAACCGTCACCGCGTTCATCGGCCCGTCGGGCTGCGGCAAGTCCACCTTTCTGCGCTGCCTGAACCGGATGAACGACACAATCGACGTGGCGCGCGTTAAGGGCAGTTTCAAACTGGATGGCGAAGACATCTATGACAAGCGCGTCGATCCGGTGCAATTGCGCGCCAAGGTCGGTATGGTGTTCCAGAAACCGAACCCGTTCCCCAAGTCGATCTATGACAACGTAGCCTACGGCCCGCGCATCCACGGCTTGGCCAAGAACAAGGCGGAACTGGATGAGATCGTTGAGAAATCGCTGCGCCGCGGTGCAATCTGGGATGAGGTCAAGGACCGCCTCGATGCCCCCGGCACCGGCCTGTCGGGTGGTCAGCAGCAGCGCCTGTGCATTGCTCGCGCCGTAGCGACTGAGCCGGAAGTTCTGCTGATGGACGAGCCATGCTCGGCGCTGGACCCCATTGCGACCGCGCAAGTCGAGGAACTGATCGACGAACTGCGTGCGCAGTATTCAGTGGTGATCGTCACCCACTCGATGCAACAGGCCGCGCGCGTCAGCCAGAAAACCGCGTTCTTCCATCTGGGCAATCTGGTCGAGTTCGGAGAAACCGGCCAGATCTTCACCAACCCCGTAGATCCGCGCACGGAAAGCTACATCACAGGCCGCATCGGCTGAGCACAGGTATTCAGATATGACCGATATGAGCGAACAACATATTGCATCTGCTTTCGACCGTGACCTAGAGGCCATCCAGGCGCATATCATGAAGATGGGCGGGTTGGTTGAAGCCGCTATTATGAGCGCCGCCCGCTCGCTTGAATCCCGCGACGTGGAACTGGCGCAGGAAGTGCGGCAGGGCGACAAGGCCATCGACGCGCTGGAAGAGGTGATCGATGAGGAAACGGCCCGCCTGATCGCGCTGCGCGCACCGACAGCCAGCGACCTGCGTCTGGTTCTTTCAGTGCTGAAAGTATCCGGCAACCTCGAACGGATCGGTGACTATGCCAAGAACATCGCCAAGCGTACCACGGTTCTGGTCGATGCAGGCGAGGTCAACGGCAGTGCCGCCGCTCTGCGCCGCATGGCGCGCGAAGTCGAACGGATGCTGCGCGACGCCCTGGACGCCTATATCCAGCGCGATGCCGAACTGGCGACCGACGTCATCAACCGCGATGAAGATGTCGACCAGATGTATAACGGCCTGTTCCGCGAGTTCCTGACCTATATGGCTGAGGACCCGCGCAACATCTCGGCCTGTATGCACCTGCATTTCATCGCCAAGAATATTGAACGGATGGGCGATCACGTGACCTCGATTGCCGAACAGGTGGTCTATCTGGTCACGGGTGAACGCCCGGCCGAGGCGCGGCCCAAGGCCGACACCACGTCGCAAACCGTCTAGGAGACGCAGAAGATGTCCGCAGATCAGCCAACTGTCCTGGTTGTCGAGGATGAGCTCGCCCAGCGTGAAGTGCTGGCCTACAACCTTGAGGCCGAAGGGTTTCGGGTTTCCAAAGCCGCCAGCGGTGACGAAGCATTGCTTCTGGTGGATGAAGACAGCCCCGACATCATCGTTCTGGACTGGATGATGCCCAATCTCAGCGGGATCGAGGTTTGTCGGCGGCTGAAAACCCGGCCTGATACCCGCTCGATCCCGATCATCATGCTATCGGCTCGCTCGGAAGAAGTGGACAAGGTGCGCGGCCTTGAAACGGGCGCAGACGACTATGTTGTCAAACCTTATTCGGTTGTCGAACTGATGGCCCGCGTGCGCACCCAATTGCGGCGTGTGCGCCCGGCGACCGTGGGCATCCTGTTGGAGTTCGACGACATTGTTCTGGATTCCGAGACGCATAAGGTCAGCCGCGACAGCAAGCCACTGAAACTGGGCCCGACCGAGTTCAGGCTGCTGAGTACCTTCATGGAAAAACCGGGACGCGTCTGGAGCCGCGAGCAACTGCTGGATCGGGTCTGGGGCCGCGACATCTATGTCGATACGCGGACCGTCGATGTTCATATCGGTCGGCTGCGCAAGGCATTGACGCAACATGGCGGTGAAGACCCTGTGCGCACCGTGCGCGGCGCCGGTTACGCTTTGGGATAACACATCAAGGGCAGGGAGCTCAGACACCGGTTTCCTGCCCATGACAATTGCTTGTGGACACGTGCCAAACTCTTGCTGTTTATTGCGGCAGACCCACGTTAGGGTGCAGCAAATCTGATCAAGCGGAGAAGCACAATGAACGCGCCTCAAACGAAACCGACCGTGCGGGCCAAGGACGCGCCGGATCTGGGTAAATTCTCGTGGGAAGACCCGTTCCGCCTGTCTGACCAACTGCAAGAAGACGAGCGGATGATCACCGACAGCGCCCGGGCCTATGCTCAGGAAAAGCTGCTGCCGCGCGTGACCGCTGCTTACCAGAACGAAGAAACCGATCCTGAGATTTTCTGTGAGATGGGTGAGATGGGCCTGCTGGGCACCACGATCCCGGAGGAATACGGCGGTTTGGGCGGCAACTACGTGTCCTACGGCCTTGTAGCGCGCGAGATTGAGCGTGTGGATTCCGGATATCGCTCGATGATGTCGGTGCAAAGCTCGCTGGTCATGTATCCGATCTATGCCTACGGCAGCGAAGAACAGCGTCAAAAATACCTGCCGAAACTGGCTTCTGGCGAATGGATCGGTTGTTTTGGCTTGACCGAAGCTGATGCAGGCTCGGATCCCGCAGGCATGAAAACGCGGGCCGAGAAAATCGACGGTGGCTACCGGTTGACCGGCAGCAAAATGTGGATCTCCAACGCTCCGATTGCGGATGTATTCGTGGTCTGGGCCAAGTCCGATGCGCATGACGGCAAAATTCGCGGGTTTGTTCTGGACAAAGGGTTGAAAGGTCTGAGCGCGCCGAAGATTCAAAACAAACTAAGCCTGCGCGCGTCGATCACCGGTGAAATCGTTTTGGACGGCGTTGAAGTGGGCGAGGGTGCGTTGCTGCCGCATGTTCAGGGCCTCAAAGGTCCGTTCGGCTGTCTGAACCGCGCCCGCTATGGCATCAGCTGGGGCGTCATGGGGGCTGCGGAACACTGTTGGCACGCGGCGCGTCAATATGGGCTGGACCGTAAGCAGTTCGACAAGCCGCTTGCTCAGACGCAATTGTTCCAGCGCAAACTGGCGGATATGCAGACCGAGATCGCCTTGGGCCTGCAGGCCAGCTTGCGTGTCGGTCGTTTGTTGGACCAGGCCGAGGCCGCGCCCGAGATGGTGTCGATTGTGAAACGCAACAACTGCGGCAAGGCGCTGGACATTGCACGCATGGCCCGTGACATGCACGGCGGCAACGGCATTTCGCTGGAGTTCCACGTAATCCGCCACATGGTCAATCTGGAGACCGTGAATACTTACGAAGGCACGCATGATGTCCATGCGCTGATACTGGGGCGTGCTCAGACGGGGTTGCAGGCGTTTTATTAAGCCTTGCGCCCAATCCCAAATCTGCCGCCAACCGCGCGTTTGGCGGCAGTGAGAGCAGTGTTCTGGTAAGCGTATAATCAGTATTATGTAAAATAACTTAATTTGAAAACACTGCAAAACCTTACGCTTAGCGCACATAACTGAACCACATCGGAAACGCCCCATGGATCTAAATGGAAAAACAGTTGTTGTAACCGGCGCCGCTGGCGGCATTGGCAAAGGTCTGGCTCAGCGGTTTGCGCAGGACGGTGCAACGGTCGTGTGTTCGGACATTGATCTTGCAGCCGCACAAGCCGTTGCCGCTGGTATCGGCGGCCATGCCTATCCCTGTGATGTGTCCAGCGAAGCGCAGATCAAAGCTTTGATCGATCATGTTGAAAGCGAGATCGCGCCGATAGATCTGTTCTGTGCAAATGCTGGCATCCTGACGCTTGGCGGCCCGGATGTTCCGGATGACAACTGGAACAGGATCTGGACCATCAACGTTATGTCTCATGTCTGGATGGCGCGTCATCTGGTGCCGCGCATGATCGAACGTGGCAAAGGCTATGTGCTGATCACGGCCTCAGCAGCCGGACTTTTGAACCAACCGGGCGCAGCGCCGTATGGGGTCACGAAACACGCAGCCGTCGGATTTGCCGAATGGTTGTCCTTGACCTATGGCCATAAAGGCCTGGGCGTATCGGTCCTGTGCCCTCAGGCCGTGCGGTCCGAGATGACGCGCGGGCACGAGGCTTCGGTCGCCGCCATAGACGGAATGCTGGAACCCGAAGACGTCGCAAACGCCTGTGTCGAGGCCATTCGCGCCGAACAGTTTCTTGTTCTGCCACACCCTCAGGTTCTGGATTACATCCGCCTCAAATCCGCCGACTATGATCGTTGGCTGATCGGAATGCGGAAGTTAAATCAACAGTTTGTGGAAGATAACTAAACCCTCGACTGTGGCTTGCGCATCAAACCTTCCTGCGCGACCGACGCAACCAAAACTCCGTCCTGCGAATAGATCGAGCCGCGATTGAACGAGCGTCCCTGCCCTGACCACGGTGAATCCATCGCGTAAAGATGCCAGTTCTCGAAACGCACCGGCGCATGAAACCACATTGTATGATCAAGGCTTGCGCCGTTCACCTGTCCGGTGAACCAGCTTAGCCCATGCGGGCGCATTCCCGAACTCAGCAGCCCCATATCCGAGGCATATGCCAGCAACAGGTGCTGTGTTCGGGCATCAGCGGTTGCGGCGGCCCCCATGCGGAACCAGATCTGGTTGCGGTCATCTGCCACCGCCGGATTGAACGGGTCCAGATGCCCAACCTCTCGTACTTCGATAGGACGTTCGCGCATCAGTTCCTTGCGAAGTCTCTCGGGAACGCGGTCCAGGTATTTGCCCCGAAGCCCGGCTCGGGACGGATAGGTTTCTGGCCCGTTCAGTGCGGGCATCGCATGCTGATGTTCCCATCCTTCATCCTGAACATGAAACGAAGCCGACATGTTCAAAATTTGCCGCCCATGCTGAACCGCAACGACCCGACGAGTTGTAAAAGAGCCTCCATCCCGCGCTCTATCCACTTGATAAATAACAGGGATCGAAGGATCGCCGGGACGAATGAAATAGGCATGCAAAGAATGGCAAAGCCGATCCTCAACCGTTCGATAGGCTGCGGCCAGGGCTTGGGCGATCACCTGCCCGCCAAAGATGCGGGTCGGGGTTTCGCCGCCAGACCCGGTGCCCCGGAACAGATCAACCTCAAGCCGTTCAATATCCAGAAGGTCAAGAAGAATACGTTCGGCTTCGGTCATGGTCCTGTCTCCGGAAGTGATCGTGCTTTGGGTATCAGCCGGTATCGGATCATTCAATCATGGCGGCCAGAACCAGCGCCTTTAACTCGGTCCGGGACGGATAGGAACTGGATGGCGACAATTGGGTAAAAAAGACGGCTGTCAGATCGTTCTGCGGGTCGAGCCAGAAATAGGTCGAGGCCATGCCGCCCCAGCTGAAATCCCCGACCGACCCCGGCACACGCACCCTGCCCGGGTTCAGGACGATCGATCCGCCCAGACCAAAACCCATCCCCTCCATCGGTTGTTCGGCAAAACTGCTGGGACCCATAGAGGCAATATCGCCCGGTAAGTGGTTGCAAAGCATGAAATCTACGGTCTTCGGCCCCAGCAGGCGGTGACCGTTAAAAGCCCCCCGATTGCGCAGCATTTCGACAAACCTCGCATAATCGTCGATGGTGCTGATCAACCCGCCGCCGCCGGAAAATGTGGTCGTGCGTTCAAAGGGCGATGATCCGGCCTCATCCACAAGGCTTAGAGTTTCCGTGCCCCGCTCGGCAGAGTTCAGCGCCATGGCGTCGCCGGACAAGGGCGAGTAGAGCGAGGCAAACCGGTCCCCTGCCCCTTGAGGCACCGAAAAGCCGGTTTCGGTCATCTGAAGTGGTGCGAATATCTCTTGCGCGAAATACCGATCCAGCGGCAGGCCGGACACGATTTCGATCACGCGGCCCAACACATCCGTGCTGACCGAGTATTCCCACCGCGAACCGGGTTGAAACGCCAACGGAAACGCGGCCAGATCACGGACACGATCTGCCAAAACCCCTTGGTTAGGCTTGAATAACAGATCCTGTTCATCCATCGCTTCGGGCAAAAGGCCTGGATTGAACGGATAGCTGAACCCGCTGGTATGCGTCAGCAACTGATGAAGCGTTGGCGTCGGCGCATCCTCGGTTTGATCCAACCGTTCGGCACCGGGAACAAGCGCCTGCATCCCACTGAATTCCGGAAGAAAATCGGACAGAGGCGTATCCAGGTGGAACAGCCCCTTCTCGGCCAACATCATCAGCCCGACCGACGTGATCGGTTTGGTCATTGAGTAAATCCGGGTCAGCGTGTCCCGCTGAAACGGCAGATTATTTTCAACACTGCGCTGGCCGCAGGCGTGAAAGAACACCTCGGTACCTTGATGTGTCAGCAAAAACGCGCTGCCCGCGTATTTGCGCTGCGTGACATACCGATCCATCCAGGTGCGGATGCGGTTCAGGCGGTTTTGGTCGAAGGATGTCATGATGAACCTGTCTGAAAGCTGCCTGATCTCACCCTATGCCAGCAACGCGAAGTTTGTCCCTTGCAATGTGCAGGCCATAAGCGATTACTTTCTATGAAAGACTGCCCCCGTCGCAGATTCGTTGCGTGCCTGTTCTAAAGATCTGCCGACACCTTCTTTTGGAGTACCGACATGGCGCAAACCATAGATTTCGTTTACGATTTTTGCAGCCCGAACGCGTTTCTCGCGTATAAAATGCTGCCGAAAATCGCCAAGGGGCACAAGGCGACGGTCGTGCCGGTCCCGGTGATGTTGCCGGTTATCTTCAAATCCACGCATAACCAAAGCCCGTTCGAGGCTTTTTCAGAGAACCGTCAGAAATCATCCTATCTGACCCATGATCTGCATCGCTTTGCCCGCCGTCGCGGCGTAAGCTTTCACATGAGCCCGCATTTTCCGGTGAACACCAAATTCGCCATGCGCGGCGCGTATTTTGCATCCGGAAAGCCATGGGAAAACAAATATATAGACGCAGTGTTTGATGCGATTTGGGTGCACGGTCAAAAGGTCGATGAGCTGAATGTGTTGTCCGAGATCCTGCGCGAGGCCGAACTGCCCGTCCGCAAGATCCGCGAAGCAATCGCCGCACCTGAGACCAAGCAACTGCTGAAAGAACAGACCAAGGACATCGTCAGACGCGGCGCCTTTGGTGTTCCCAGCATGTTCGTGGGGTCCGAGATGTTTTTTGGCAAGAACAGCCTTGCCAATCTCGACCTTGAGCTTTCTCTGAAAAGTTAAATGCTTGACGACCCAACCTAACGTTGTTCCAGCGCGGCCAGCCCGTGTTGCGCGAAGATGGGAACATAGGCTCCGAACGCTTGGGCGCGTTTTGGATCGGATGCGTTGCCATCCAGCGCGCGTTTGTAGACGCCTTGCAAAATCCCCGCCATCCGAAAGAAGTTGAAGGCCAGATAGAAGCCGAAATTGTCGATCCCTGGCAGACCGCGTCGTTCGCAATATTGTGCGACAAAGGCCCGATCGCTAGGCAGGCCCAGAGCATCCCGGTCGATTCCCGCCAGCCCGCGCCCCTCTTTTCCCGGAGGCATTTGCCACTGCATGATCACGGCGGCCAGATCTGCATAGGGATGGCCGATGGTCGACAGTTCCCAATCCAGAACACCGATGCAATCTGTGCCATTTGGGGCGAACATCAGATTGTCGATGCGATAATCACCATGCACCAGCGTCCGTTGCCCGTCATCCTGCGGAAGCGACGTCTCCAGCGCGCCGATCAACCTGTCCATGTCCGCAATGTTCGCGGTTTCGGATGCGCGGTATTGCTTGGTCCAGCGTGAGATCTGGCGTTCGAAATAGTTCCCCGTCGGGCCGTAGTCAGTCAGACCAGCGGCGTCGATGTCCACCATATGCAACTCTGCCAGAACCCGGTTCATTTCGTCGATGACCGCGCGGCGGGCATCGTTGCTTTCGCCCTCCATCTGCGGCTCAAGAAAAACCCGGCCTTCCAGATGTTCCATTAAGTAGAAGGCCGATCCGATCACCGAATCATCCTCGCACAGTAACAGCATGCGCGGCACCGGAACGCGGCTGTCTGCAAGGGCGCGTTGCACCCGGAACTCTCGATCCACCGCATGGGCGGATTTCAGCAGCACACCCGGGGGTTTGCGGCGCAAAACGTACGACTGTTTTGGGGTACGCAACCGGAAGGTCGGGTTCGACTGGCCGATGGCGAATTTCGTGGCGTCCAGCGGGCCTTCATACGCCGCCAGATGTTGGGACAGGTAGGCGTCGACAGCATCCAGGTCCAGATCGGTTTCGGTGCTCATAACTGGCCCTCGCACTTATAACGCAGCTTCAAAGATATTGCCAGCGGTCACAACGTTAATGCCACCTGATACTGGGATAACCGCACCGGTCACGTAACTGCCACCGCGTCCGCACAGAAACAGCATACAGCCCGCAATATCCTCGTCCCGGCCCACGCGGCCCAGAGGGACGGACTTGCCGACCTTGGCGCGAGTATCTTCGTCCGCTGTGGCAAAAGCTGTCATGCGCGACACGAACGGCCCCGGTGCCAGGGCGTTCACGGTGACATGGTAAGGCGACAACTCTTTCGCCAAGATTTTGGTCAGGTGCAGCACCGCTGCTTTGGACGCCGAATAGCTATAGGCCCCATCGCCCATCGGGACCTCACCCATGACCGAGCCGACATTGACGACCCGAGCAGGATCTTCGGCGGTGCCGGATTTCATCAGCAAGGGCAACAGTTTCTGGGTCAGGTCAAATATACCAGCAACGTTGACGGACATGACCTTGTCCCAAGCGTCATACGGGAACTGCCCCATTGGCGCGCCCCAGCTTACGCCGGAGTTATTCATAAGAATATCAAGGCGTTCAGTGCGCGCATCAATGTCCGCAACCAGTGCGTCAATCCCTTCCTGGCTTCCCAGATCCCCGCCAAATCCAACCGCGCCGCCCGGTGCATCCAGCGCGTTCAGCTCTTCGGCAACTGCTGCGCAGGCATCGCCTTTGCGCGAGGCAATCAGGACATGGGCCCCGGCCCTGACCAAAGCCTCGGCCGCCATGCGCCCAATGCCGGTTGCACCACCTGTCACCAGTGCGGTTTTGCCTTGCAGCGAAAATAGGGTCTCGGGGGTCATGGTCTGCTCCTCACTGACATCTGTGGGCAGGTGCCGTTGCGGGAACCAAGGGGATGGCCCGTTGACAACACATGATCCTGCACCAAAGCTTCCTGTGACAGAATAACAGAGACATCAGGGTCAACATGCAAGCATTACTCAGCGTCGCGCCCGGCGGGCCCGAGACTTTGGAACTGACCACCCTGCCCGATCCAACCCCCGGCAAAGGCGAGTTGTTGATCGAAGTGAAAGCGGCTGGCGTGAACTTTCCCGACACGCTGATCATCCGCGATCTGTATCAGATGAAACCCCCGCGCCCCTTCGCCCCCGGCGGAGAAATTGCCGGAGAGGTTCTGGCCATCGGTGAAGGCGTCACCGGATTTGAACCGGGTGATCGGGTGCTGGCGCTGACTGGTCACGGCGGATTTGCGACGCACCTGACACTCAAAGCTGCGACGGCGATCAAGATCCCGGACGAGATGCCGTATGAGGACGCCGCCTGTTTCATTTTCACCTACGGCACCTCGTACCACGCCCTGAAAGACCGCGCGCATCTGCAATCCGGCGAGACACTCTTGGTTCTGGGCGCGGCCGGAGGCGTCGGTTCGGCTGCGATTGAGTTGGGTAAAGCCATGGGCGCGCGGGTGATTGCGGCGGTGTCGTCGCAGGACAAGGCCGAGTTCTGTCGTCAGGTCGGCGCGGATGAAACCATCGTGTACCCCAAAGACATGGACAAACAGGCGCAAAAGGACTTCTCCGGCCAGATCAAAGCATTGGCCGGGCCAAATGGTGTGGATGTCGTCTATGACGCGGTCGGAGGACCCTTTGCCGAGCCCGCCCTGCGCAGTATGGCGTGGAACGGACGCTTTCTGGTTGTCGGCTTCCCGGCTGGGATACCGAACATCCCGCTGAACCTGCCCTTGCTCAAAGGGTGTCAGGTCGTTGGCGTATTCTGGGGCGCGTCCGTATTCCGTGACCCAAAGGGGCACGCGGAAAACGTTGCCGAGCTGTTTGGCCTTTATGCTGCGGGACACATCAAACCGCGCATCAGCGCCCGATTCCCGTTGGCCAAAGCCGGACAGGCGCTCGATCTGCTGGCCGGGCGTTCGGTTCTGGGAAAGCTGGTCGTAACACCCGGTTCAGACTGAAATTCGCGCTGAACAAGCGGCACAAGATCACAGCACGGGGCGCTTATGCTGCAATGCGACACAGCGCGGTAGACAATCTGGCCTATTCATGTCTATGAACCTGTAATGGGGATAGTAAAGACATGAATAACGTTCTGGTTTTGAATGGTCCGAACCTTAATTTGCTGGGCACGCGCCAGCCCGAGGTTTACGGCAGCACCACCTTGCAGATGGTCGAGGATTTGTGTGTCGAACATGGTGCGTCCATCGGCCTGAACGTCACGCATTTCCAATCCAACCACGAAGGCGTGTTGATCGACGCGATTCATGCGGCGCGGGGCGCGCAGGACGGTCTGGTTCTTAACGCGGGTGCGTATACACATACTTCTATCGCGCTGATGGATGCGATCGCCTCTGTCGAACTTCCGATGGTCGAAGTTCATCTGTCCAACATCCACGCCCGCGAAACCTTTCGCCATACGTCTTATATCGCAAAGGTAGCGCTGGGGCAGATTTGCGGGTTCGGGGCGCAGAGCTATGTTCTGGCGCTTGACGCGCTGGCCGCCCATTTGGGGTCAAGAGGTGCCGGATGACTCTGAAAGAATACCTGCATTTCGTAAGCTACGCCAAAACCCTGGAAGAGTTGTGGGACGCGCATTGCCGGCAGATGGCTGAATATGGCTTTGACCGGCTGATTTATGGCTATACGCAGTTCCGCACAGAAACCTCGCTGGGCGACCCCGAGGATTTCGTGATCCTGACCAATCACTGCCACAACTACGTGGATGGTTTTCTGAAGGGCGGACTGTACTTCCATGCCCCGATGCTCAAATGGGCGCTGGACAACGAAGGCGCTGCCAGTTGGCGGATGATCCAGGACATGATGTCCAGCGGTCGTATGACGGCGCAGGAACGCAAGGTCTTTGAGTTCAACAAGTCGATGGGCGTTGTGACGGGCTACACGGTTAGCTTCAATTCCGTCTCAATGCGGTCGAAGGGTGCGATTTCACTGTCCGCAAAAGGTGGGCCAAGTCAGAATGAAGTTGACGAGATCTGGGCAGAGCATGGCGAAGACATCCTGTTGATGAACAACATGGCGCATCTCAAGATCCTGACCCTGCCGTATAATCCCCCGAACCGGGCGCTGACCAAACGACAGCGCGAGGCGTTGCAATGGGTCGGGGATGGCAAGACGACTCAGGACATTGCGCTGTTGATGGGGCTGACCTCGGCCACCGTGGAAAAGCACCTGAGGCTCGCGCGCGAGTCGCTTTCGGTTGAAACCACGGCGCAAGCGGTCCTCAAGGCCTCGCTACACAACCAAATGTTCATCATGGAGGCCTGATGTCGTTGATTTCTGACGCTAAACTGCGTCAATTTACCTTAGGTAAGGAAATCATGACTTCCGGTTCACGCGATAAAGTTGCAGATTGATATTGTTCCGTGAGTGGTGGCTTTAGCCAGGGAACACATCGATCAGATCTTTGCAATTTCAGAGCTCTCTGGTCACTCTGACACTGAGGCGCCTATTTGTCCGCGTCACGAGGTCGGAAATTTGGGGGGCCTCGACCATCCCCATCATGCGGGGCCCTCCATCCTTCTTCCTCTTGGTTTGCGTCGGCCTGACGTTGGCCAAAAAGAAAACCGGTTACGCTAGGCGTAACCGGTTTTTTTGTTGTGTCGGGCCTCTGACGAGGCCCTGAATGGTCGCTTAGCCTTGCGCTGCTTTGGCGACTTCGGCTGCGAAGTCTTCTTTTTCGACCACGATGCCTTCGCCAACTTCCAGACGGATGAAGCCGCTGATGGTTGCGCCCGCTTCTTTGGCCGCTGCTTCAACGGTCAGGTCAGGGTTCACAACGAACGACTGGTTCAGCAGAGTCGATTCCGCGACGAATTTCTTCATGCGGCCTTCGATCATCTTCTCGATCACCTGCTCCGGCTTGCCGGATTCGCGGGCGATGTCCATCTGAACCTGCTTTTCCTTTTCGACAACAGCCGGATCCATGTCCGCTTCGGACAGGGCCGCCGGGTTCACAGCCGCGATGTGCATCGCAACCTGCTTGCCGATTGCTTCGTCGCCACCGGTCAGCGCGACCAGAACGCCGATTTTGCCCATGCCGTTGGTGGCTGCGTTGTGGACGTAGGACACAACAGTGTCGCCCGACAGCTTGGCCATACGGCGTACCGACATGTTTTCGCCGATGGTGGCGATCTTGTCGGTCAGGGTGTCGGCAACGGATTTGCCACCCAGATCAGCGGCCAGCAGCGCGTCAACATCTGCAACGCCTTCGGCTGCGTAAGCGATCTTGCCAACCATTTCCTGGAACTCGGCGTTTTTCGCAACGAAGTCGGTTTCCGAGTTCACTTCGACAGCAACACCGTTGCCACCGTTGACGTGAACAGCAACCAGACCTTCTGCTGCGGTACGGCCCGATTTCTTGGCCGCTTTGGCCAGACCTTTGGTGCGCAGCCAGTCAACGGCTTCGTCCATGTTGCCGCCG
Organism: Ruegeria sp. N4; assembly: GCF_056531425.1. Taxonomy (NCBI): domain Bacteria; kingdom Pseudomonadati; phylum Pseudomonadota; class Alphaproteobacteria; order Rhodobacterales; family Roseobacteraceae; genus Ruegeria; species Ruegeria sp. N4. Next base: position 400,628 of record NZ_JBQFLT010000001.1, on the reverse strand, counting down.
GTTTCGGTCAGCGCTTTTTTTGCGTCCATCATGCCTGCGCCGGTTGCGTCGCGCAGTTCTTTAACCATTGCTGCTGTGATTGCCATCTCTTGGCTCTCCTCAATTCAAACGGAATTGGGGCAGGTCATACCCTGCCCCATATGTCATTTACGTGACGGGCAGCTTACGCTTCGGCAGGTGCTTCAGCTTCTTCTGCAACGGCTTCTTCAACCGGGGCTTCTTCGAACTCGCCCAGGTCAACGCCTGCGGCACCCAGCTGAGCGGTCATGCCGTCCAACGCGGCACGGGCTGCCAGATCGCAGTACAGAGCGATGGCGCGCGCTGCGTCGTCGTTGCCGGGGATGATATAGTCAACGCCGTCGGGCGAGCAGTTGGTATCGACAACGGCCACAACCGGGATACCCAGCTTGTTGGCTTCGGCGATGGCCAGTGCTTCTTTTTTGACGTCGATGACGAACAGCAGGTCAGGAACGCCGCCCATCTCGCGGATACCGCCCAGCGACGCCTGCAGCTTGGCCTGGTCACGTTCCATGCCCAGACGCTCTTTCTTGGTCAGGCCTTCGGCGCCTGATTCCATCGCTTCGTCGATCTGGTTCAGACGGTTGATCGACTGGGAAACGGTTTTCCAGTTGGTCAGCGTGCCGCCCAGCCAGCGGTGGTTCATGTAGTACTGAGCCGACTTTTCAGCGGCTTCGGCGATCGGGCCGGCGGCCTGACGCTTGGTACCAACGAACAGAACGCGGCCACCTTTTGCAACGGTGTCACGAACGGCCTGCAGCGCCTGGTCCAGCATCGGAACAGTCTGGGTCAGGTCCATGATGTGGATGCCATTGCGCGAACCATAGATGAACGGGCCCATGCGGGGGTTCCAACGCTGTGTCTGGTGACCAAAGTGAACGCCAGCTTCCAGCAGCTGACGCATGGAGAACTCGGGAAGAGCCATGCTATTTTCCTTTTCCGGTTTACGCCTGGGCGGGGGTGAAAGAAGCGGATGCTCCAACCGGCGGTCTTGATGAGGATGTCTCCCTCAAAAAGCCCAAACCCCGCCTGCGGGTTTGAATGGCGCGCGTATACGGCAGGTTTTGATGCAGTGCAAGGGCCTTTTGCCCTTATTTTTCAAGCCGCGCCAGGCTGTGCGCATGCCGCACGGCCTCTTCGCAATGGGCTGCCAGCGCCTTGCGGTTTTCAAAGTCGCTGACCTTGGCGGGCGCGTGGTAAATCAGTTCGACCGAACCCTGACGCAGTGCGCCGAGTGTCTTGAGAAGGTGCGGACCGAACTCCATATCACCCCACCAGCCATAGAACCGATCCGGTTGCTCCTTTGGCGCGTGAAACACGACGGAAACAGGCTGCACATACATAAAATCACGCAGTTCATCTGCGAAGAATGCCGCGAAGAGCGTTGTTTTAAATGGCAAAACCCGCAATCCATCGGTCGAAGTCCCTTCGGGGAAGAACAACAGTTTGTGTCCGGCCTTCAGGCGAGACTCGAACACTTTGGTCTGCTCGCGCGCCTTTTTTGGGTTCCGCTCGATAAATACGGTTCCGGTCGAACGGGCCAGCCAGCCGATTCCGGGCCATTTCGCGACCTCGGCCTTGGACACAAAGTAAATCCGCTTGCGCGCGTTCAGGGCGAAGATGTCCAGCCAGGACGTGTGGTTCGCCACCACAGCTCCGCGCTGCTGCATCAACTCGCCCGACGTTCGAAAACCGATACCCAGAAACCGGAGTGCATTGCGGCACACAAATTGCGCGATGAACGGAGTAATCGGACGACGAACCCCGAAGAGAGGGAGTTCGAACAGGCGAATGGTCAGAAGGACGATCAGGCCCCCAAACACCAAAAGCGCCAGAGGCACCCCGCGCAAGATGACAAGAACCCAGCCCAGCGGACCCAGATTGATCGGGTCAGGTGCCTCGTCACTATTCCACAATGGATCGTTCACGCCCGTTACGCCCCACCATAGATGCGTTTTTGCCGCTCGTTCATGCGGGCGGTATCCAGGATCAGGCAGACATCCGTGGTGTTGAACGCATGATCGATAAAGGCCCCCTCGCCCACAAATCCACCCAAACGCAGATAGGCTTTGATCAGCGCGGGCACCTGCACCATCGCGGCGCGGCGGTCGAGGTCTTCGGGCGCGACCAGATCCATCGATTGAAACACGTCCGGCTGTGCCCGCACCCGCAGATCCTCGGGGGCCAGATGGTTGTGGTGCAGCATGGACAGGGATTGCGCGAGGGGTTGAACATCGGTGCCGTGGAAGCTGGCGACGCCGAACAGAACTTCGATCCCGCGTTCGTTCACATAGGCGGCCAAGCCATTCCACAGGTGATACATCGCAGTGCCACCCCGATAATCTGCATGCAGGCAGGACCGGCCCAATTCCAACAGCTTGCGCCCGCTTTGCTTAAGAACGGTCAGATCATACTCGTCTTCGGAATAAAACTGCCCGATTTCCGCAGCACGTTCGCCCGGTAACAGCCTGTAAACGCCCACAACTTCGCCGCTCAGGTCGTCGATGGCCAGCATATGATCGAAATATGGATCGAACCTGTCCTGTTCCAGACCCGCGTCGTGATCGACCATCTCGCCGCCGCCGCCCAGTTCGCGCACGAAGACATCATAGCGCAGCCGCTGCGCGGCGCGCAGGTCATCCTCGGTCTCGGCGAGTTTGATGGTAAATGAGGGGCCTGAATCCGGCATGTCTATCCTTTGAATTGCCCCCGGCTGATACCGCAGGTTTTCACGTAAAGGCAACACGGCCACATCTGGTGTTCAGCGTTAACCTTTCCTAAACCAGTTTCACGGATCAAAGACCGGCACCAGGGCAATGCGTGTCCCGTCGATTACCACTTTCCCCTGCTCGCGAAAGTTAACGGTGATCTTGCCTGCGATGTTGGACTGCACCTGTCCGATACCCCAATCGGGGAAATCCGGGTGGCGGACATACATGCCCGGTGCAAGAATGGCATTGAGGTCTGACATTTGGGCTCCGGTCCGGTGGCAGATACAGCAGGAGGTACGCATGGGCGCTACGGACGTCAACCTGGCCGAGCTGATCGGCTCGCGCATCTGTCACGATCTGATCAGCCCGATCGGGGCGATTACCAACGGGTTAGAGTTGTTGGACTTGGTTGGCGCAGTACAAGGCCCCGAGATGGAGTTGATCTCGGGCAGTGTTGGCAGCGCGGGCGCGCGTATCCGGTTCTTTCGGGTGGCGTTCGGGTCGGCCAGCGATCAGCCGCTGGGGAAGACCGAAGTCGCCGAATTGCTGAAGGATATCGAACGCGCCGGTCGCGTGCGGGTGAACTGGAACCTGACCGAGCCGGTGCCGCGCAATCAGGTCAAGCTGGCCTTTCTCGCCCTGATGTGTTGCGAAAGCGCGATGCCCTTGGGTGGCGAGGTCGAGATTTCAGTCAACGGTACCGGCTGGCAGGTGACGGGGACGGCGGACAAACTGAATGTCGACCCTGATCTTTGGAAGAACGTCACAACGGGGCGGTTTCCCAAAAAGGTCACGCCCGCGCAGGTACAGTTTGCCCTTCTGCCCGAGACGGCGACCGCGATGGGGCGGCGGGTTGGCGTTGAAACCAACTCAACCCGCGTCGCCCTTCGGTTTTAGGCGCGGGTGGTGCCGTTGCCGCGCACCAGATACTGAAAACTGGTCAGTTGCGCCGCGCCCACTGGTCCGCGCGCATGCATCTTGCCGGTAGCAATCCCAATCTCAGCGCCCATCCCGAACTCACCACCATCGGCAAACTGGGTTGAGGCGTTGTGCATCAAAATCGCGCTGTCGAGCCGTTCGAAAAAGCGCCCTGCGGCCGCAGTGTCCTCAGTTATGATGCAGTCGGTGTGGTTCGAGCCGAACTGTTGGATATGCGCAATCGCCGCGTCGATATCGGCAACGGGTTTGGCAGCGATGATGCTGTCCAGAAACTCTTTGCCCCAATCATCGGCGGTGGCTGCGACGGACCCTTCGGTGGCCAGAGCGCCCTCGGCATGGACCTCGACACCCGCTGCAATCAGCGCCGCGATCACGTCACGCCCCAACGTGTCTACGACGTCCTGATGGACCAGAAGACACTCAGCCGCGCCGCAAATTCCGGTCCGGCGGGTTTTTGCGTTCAGCACCACATCCAGCGTCTTTTGCGGGTCGGCGGATTTGTCGATGTAGATATGTACTATGCCTTCCAGATGCGCGAAGACCGGAACGCGCGCCTCGCGTTGAACCAGCCCAACAAGCCCCTTGCCACCGCGGGGCACGATGACATCGACGTAATCGGTCATGGTCAGCAATTCCTGAACCGCGGCGCGATCCCGAGTCGGCACCAATTGAATCGCATCTGCGGGCAGGTTCGCGGCCTTCAACCCTTCGACCAGACACGCGTGGATGGCGGTTGAGGAGTGGAAGCTTTCGGACCCACCGCGCAGAATCACCGCGTTCCCGGATTTCAGGCACAAGGCCCCGGCATCTGCCGTCACATTAGGGCGGCTTTCGTAAATCACGCCGATCACGCCCAACGGCGTGCGCACCCGCTGGATATTCAGGCCCGAGGGCATGTCCCATTCGGTGATCACCTCACCCACAGGGTCGGTCTGGTCCGCGACAGTGCGCAGCCCGTCAACCATGCCCTGAATGCGGGATTCGTCCAGCATCAGGCGATCCATCATTGCGGGGCTCAGGCCCTTGTCACGACCGAACTCCAGATCTTTCTTGTTGGCCTCGATGATTTCCGCACGGTTGGCCCAAACGGCCTCAGCAGCCGCGATCAGGGCCGCATGCTTGCGCTCGGCGCTGGCAAAGGCCAATTCGCGCGCAGCCTCTTTGGCGCGTTTGCCAAGGTCGGCCATCAGGGCGGGGATATTGTCGAGGTCCTTCATATCATAAGCCTTTCTGCGCCGTTACAGCGCCAAATCGTCCCTGTGGATCAGCGCCGCGCGACCGGGATAGCCCAGCGTCGCCTCAATCTCCGAGGATTTGCGCCCCTTGATCGCGTCCGCTTCCTGCGCGGTATAGCGGCTGATCCCTTGCGCCAGACGCCGCGCCTGCGGGTCGAGGATTGCAACGGGGTCGCCGCGCCCGAAATCGCCGGTGACTTCGACGATACCGGCGGGCAGCAGGCTGTTGCCATTGGCCAGCGCCTTTGCGGCACCCGCGTCCACCTTGATTTCACCGCGCGGTTTCATGGCCGAAATCCAGCGCTTGCGGGCTGCATGCGGGTCCAACGTCGCCGTGAACCACGTGCTGTTCGCGCCATTTTCAAGCGATTGCAATGGGTTGAGGGGCGATCCTTCGGTTATCGCCATGTCACAGCCTGCCGCAGTCGCCATTTTGGCGGCCAGCAACTTGGTCTTCATCCCGCCTTTGGACAGGCCGGACCCGGCATCGCCTGCCATCGCCTCAATCTCGGGCGTGATGGTGTCGATGGTGTCATAGCGCGTGGCCGAAGGGTCTTCGTTCGGATTGCCAGAATAGAACCCATCGACGTCGGACAGAAGGATCAACTGATCGGCCCCGACCGTCACCGCGATTTGCGCGGCCAGACGGTCATTGTCGCCATAGCGGATTTCGTCCGTGGCGACGGTGTCGTTTTCGTTTACGATGGGCACAACACCCAGACCCAGCAGGGTTTCAAGCGTTGCGCGCGAATTCAGATAGCGTCGCCGATCCTCGCTGTCTTCCAGCGTGACCAGCACCTGAGCCGTGGTGATGTCATGAGGGGCCAGCGCCTCTTCATAGGCGCGCGCCAGCCTGATTTGACCCACCGCCGCTGCCGCTTGCGATTTCTCCAACGGCAAGTCTGCCATCGGTAATCCCAGGACGCCGCGACCCAATGCAATAGAGCCCGAGGACACCAGAATGACATCCGCGCCCTGCCCCTTGAGCCACGCCACGTCCTGCGCCAGTGATTTCAGCCAGTCCGAGCGCAGCAAACCGGTGTGTCGGTCCACCAGCAAGGCAGACCCGATCTTGACCACCAAGCGGCGTGCTGCGGTCAGGGTTGCCAAGACTGAGCCTCCTCAGCGGGCTTTTGGCGCAGACGGTTTTCGTCGATCTGCGCGCGCAAGGCGCGCAACACCTCGGTCACGCCGACATGAGCAACACCGGACATGGTCATGACGGGGCCACCAACGGCCTCTTCAAGCTCGGCCTTGATCAGGTCGCGTTCTTCCTCGTCCAAGGCGTCGATCTTGTTCAGCACGGTGATGCGCGGCTTGTCCGCCAGCTCTCCGCCATAGGCTTCAAGCTCGGTGATGATGGTGCGGTAATCTTCGACCACGGTTTCCGAGGTGCCATCGACCAGATGCAGCAGAACCGCGCAGCGTTCTACGTGGCCGAGGAACCGGTCGCCGATCCCCCGCCCCTCATGCGCGCCCTCGATCAGGCCGGGGATATCGGCCACGACGAATTCGACGTTATCGACGCCGACAACACCCAGATTGGGATGCAGCGTGGTAAACGGATAGTCGGCGATCTTGGGCCGGGCATTCGACGTGGCGGCCAGAAAGGTCGATTTGCCCGCGTTGGGCATGCCAAGCAGACCCACATCCGCGATCAGCTTCAGCCGCAGCCAGATGGTGCGGTCGATCCCCGCCTGCCCCGGATTTGCGCGGCGCGGGGCCTGGTTGGTGGCCGATTTGAAATGCAGGTTGCCGAACCCACCATTGCCGCCCTTGGCCAGCAGGAACCGCTGTCCGACCTCTGTCAGGTCGCAAATGACGGTCTCTTCGTCCTCGTCCAGAATTTCAGTTCCGACAGGAACGCGCAGGATGATGTCGTCGCCATCCTTGCCGGTGCGCTGCTGGCCGCGCCCGGGCTGGCCGTTCTTGGCGAAGAAATGCTGTTGATAGCGGAAGTCGATCAGGGTGTTCAGCCCATCCACAACCTCGGCCCAGACAGACCCGCCCTTACCGCCGTCCCCGCCATCGGGTCCGCCGTATTCGATGTATTTTTCGCGTCGGAAGCTGACGCAGCCGCTACCGCCGGCCCCGGACCGGATGTAGACCTTTGCAAGATCGAGAAATTTCATGTCAGTCCCCTACTGCAAAGGCCCCATCGGCCACAAGTCAGAGTTTTTTACTATAGGTCCAGGTGGGCACATTTGCGTCGCGCGCCACCGAATAGCTTTCGGCGTCCCCCAGATATTCAAACCCGCAATGGGTCAGCACCCGGGCCGAGGCCGGGTTGTCCTGAAATACGCTGGCGAACATGGTCGAGTTTTCCAGCGGATTCGCCAGAACCAGAGCCTCGACCGCCAAAGACGCGATGCCCGTGTTCCAATAAACCGGAGCGACCCAATAGCCGACCTCGGACTGGTTGCGATCCAGCCGCTGCAGCGAGATCAGGCCGATCAGTTCAGGCCCGCCATCCTTGGTGGCATCCATCGCCCAGACGTCTTCGTCCCGGTCTTCGGCCATCGAACGGGTCACAAAGGCCTCAATCGAGCCCGGCGGCAATGGGTGCGGAATCGACGTCGTCATCCGCGCCACGCGCTCATCGCCTGCATAATGTTCAATGAGACCCATATCCGACCGGCGCAGGGGCCGCAGGTCGAACCGCTCGGTTTCGATGACCGGCTGATTGATTATCGTCTCAAGTTTCATGAGTGCGTTCCTCCTCCGAACAACACAAAAAGTACGGACGCAACGGTCAAACTGGCTAACGTCCACATCAGATATTTTTCCGCAGGCCGACCTTCAACCGTCTGGGCGATCCGATCGCCTGCAAAAGTCCAGACCGGGTGCAATAAGACCTGACAAAACAACAAGCAAAGAGCGATTGTTAACGTCGCTTCAAAACTTGATGTCCCCACGGCCACAAAACCTGTGAACCCGGCGATGATCATCGCCCAGGCCTTGGGGTTCAACGGATGAACGATTAATCCAGCCAGAAAACCCGGCACTTGTTCGTCCGACTGCCCTCGGGTCAGCCGCAGATTGGCAATCTTCCACGCCAACCAGATAATATAAGCGGCCGAGGCATATTTCAGCACCTCAAACACCAACGGCGCCTGATCGGCCATTTGCATCAGCCCGAACCCAACAGGCCAGATGATCAACTGCTTGCCCAGTATAACGCCGCCCACAAAAGGCAGTGCCGCCCGAAATCCATAGCGCGCACCTGTCCCCAGCAGGACCATATTGGCTGGTCCCGGCGTGCCGACCTGGCTGGCGGCAAAAATCAGGAAACTGGTGGTTGCGACTGTCATTAGGGTGGTCAATCACGACTGCGTTAAAACGAAAAAGGGACCGGCACTTTCTGCCGGTCCCCCATGAATTTTTTATTAACCTTATGGGTTTCGGCTTACTCTGCGGCCTCCGCCACTGGCAGGACCGAAATGAAGGTGCGGTTTTTCAGTCCCTTGTGGAACTTCACGGCGCCATCGGTGGTTGCAAAGATGGTGTGATCCTTGCCCATGCCTACGCCTTCGCCCGGCCAGAACTTGGTGCCGCGCTGACGTACGATGATGTTGCCTGCGATGGCTGCCTGACCACCATAGAGTTTCACGCCAAGGCGGCGACCCGCTGAGTCGCGACCGTTACGGGAGGAACCGCCAGCTTTTTTATGTGCCATTCTCTCTCTCCTTAGCCCTGAGCCAGCTCTTTGGCTTGCTCAACCCATTCGGGTTTCACTTTGATGGTGTCGATAGCAGCAATCTGCTCGTCCGACAAGGCGGCCAGAGCGGCAAAGCTCTCGATACCGGCTTCAACCAGCTTTTTGGCAGCGGCAGGGCCGACACCGTTCAGCTTGGTCAGATCGTCGGCAGCAGCAGCGGCAGGTGCCTCTGCTTTGGCTTCGGCTTTCTTGGCAGGCTTTGCAGCAGGTGCCGCTTCGCCAGCCGGGGCCGATCCGGTTGCAGCTTTGATGCCCGACTTGTCAGCGCCCGACGACAGGATGTCGGTGATCTTGACCAGAGTCAGCTTCTGACGGTGGCCAACGGTACGCTTCGAGCTGTGCTTACGACGGCGCTTGACGAATTTGATGACCTTGTCACCTTTGATCTGTTCGATCACTTCGGCCTGTACGCCTGCGCCTTCAACGAAAGGTGCACCAACAACCGGAGCGTCACCGCCCAGCATCAGAACATCGTTGAATTGAACTTTTTCACCTGCGTCGGCAGCCAGTTTTTCAACGCGGAGGATATCACCCGCCTGAACCTTGTACTGCTTGCCGCCAGTCTTGAGGACCGCAAACATGCGTCTTTCCTTTTCATACCCGCGTTCTGTGGTCCCCGTATGGGTGTTGCCGGCTTTCGCCACCTCGAACAGCGCGCCCTTTTCGGGCTGTGTGACGACCCCGGGACAATCCCGATGGATCAAATAATAACGAGACCCGGCGCGGAAAACCGGCCGGGATGCGCGCTTATCCATAGATTGCGGGGCAAAGTCAACACCCAACCGGGCCTAAAGATCCGGGGCGTTCAAAACCTGTGCAACGGCCTCGCCCAAGCGGAAGGAAATTCCATCGAACATCCGGTCGAACCCGTCAAACAAGGCGTCGTTCAGGGCCTTGCCCGTCTCGGTTCGGGAAAAGGCAATGTATTCGCGCATCTGCGTCTCGTCCAGCGGGGCATAGGCCATCAGCAGAAAGGAATAGACCCATGAGGTCGTATCTGCGGTAACCGCATCCTGTTCGGCCAAAAGCTGCGCCAGCAACTCGGCATCGTCAGAGCTGGGGCCGTATTCCAACCCCTTGAAGAAATTGTAATCAGCACTCAGCGCGCCCTGAACATTCAGGTCAATCAGATCGTTTACCTGTATGAACTCGTCCACAAGTTCATAATGCACGTCGTCCTTCGAGGCGTTTTTATAAGCCTCCCGCGCCATATCCTCGATGGTCTCATCCAGAAATGCCCGCCGGGCCGAGTTTTCCAGCGTGATAATGGTCTGTCCCAGGTCACTTTCGAAAAACACGATTGCCTGATCCAGTTGAGCATCGGTCAGTCCGACCTCGAAAGCGTCGGTCATCCGGTTGCGCATCCAGACAGGGTCAAAGATGTCCTCGACCTGCGCCTCAAAGAACTCGCCACCGGAATTGTCCAATAGGGTCTTGTCCAGTTCCTGCCGTTGGGTGTCGCCTTCGTCGACAATAATGTCCATCGCCTGCATTAAATGCATGGCCAGGGCCAGCCGTTCGACCTTTTCACTGGCAAAGCCGGGCGCAACCCAGAAAAGCAGCGCGGGAATAAGTGTCAGCAGACGCATCATATGTCTTGCGCGGGGTGCAATTCAGCCATTCGGGCTGCCAGAACTTCGAACCGCATGGCCATGATCTCGTATTGGATCGCGTTCAGCAATTCGTAGACTTCCTGCATCAGCGGGTGTTCCAGCGCCGCGACATAGTCATCCACTTCGGCGTCCGAGAAGCCCTGATAGGTATACGCAGCCCCCGCCAGCCCGGACAATTGCAGCGATTGGCGCATCCCGGCCTCATTGCGTTTGAGCATTTCCCGCAACTCATCCGCGCTCAGTTGCAATTCAATAACGCCTGAGGCGCTTGCCGCCAGCAGAAACCGCACCTGAATCTCTTGCAAGGCCCGCAATGCAGTCCCCGACGAGTCAATCGCCGCGTTCATACGCTTGTAGCTTTCCACCCGTGGCGACCCCGCCTCGACCAGCGCGGCAAAGATCTGTTGTCCTTCCAGTTGCTTACCGTCCTCATCTTCTTTCAGGTGCGAGGCATTTTCGGCCACAACCAGGCGCTGGCCCAGATCCGAGGCATAAAAGTCAACCGCATGGTTCAAAGCCTCGTCATTCAGGGTCTGCTCAAGGATCGACACAGCCGTTTCATGCATGCCCTCGGTGTCAAACACCTCTTCCGTCAGGCGCGTCCAGTCCGAGCCGAATCCGTCCGGGTCTATTCCCAGCATTTGCGGTGCCGACCCGGACGCAAGTGCGATGCTTTCCAGGGCAACGTCAAACCCCGTGGTGGTCAGAAAAGCCTCGATCCGGTCTCGATTGGCTGCGGCCACAAGTGAAGGCAAAAGCAACAGTGCGATAAGCGGGGCCAAAAACGAGAGTGCAAGGCGTTGGGCATGATGTATCATACCCATCAGCCTAGGTGTTTTGATCCGGCAGGCAATGGAAAATCACGGCTTTCTGAATTTGAGGAATTTTCTGCTTGCACCCCTGCCCGTTCCTCACTAAATCCCCCCCTCACAGACCCCCGCGGAGAGGTGCCGGAGTGGTCGAACGGGGCGGTCTCGAAAACCGTTGTGGGTGCAAGCCCACCCAGGGTTCGAATCCCTGTCTCTCCGCCACTCAATCAGAGTAGCCAGAAATTCCGACGTCATTGGGCAAGCAACGTTCAAGTGGTGTGCGGCCAGAAATCCGAAATCATCGTGCGGGTTGGCGTGTTATTGCCGTGCCGGACCGGCTGGATCAGCGTAGCATGGCGCATATCTCGCAGCTGCAGAAAAACACGCGGAATTCCCCTTTGAGAACAGTTAGTTTTGCTGCATCCCGGCGACACAAATTCCAAAGGAGATTCACATGTCGCGTACTCTTATTCTGGCCATTGTCATCGCTGCAATCGGCGCTGGCGGCTATTACTACCTGAACCAACCCGAGCCCACCCCGGCCGAGCAATTGCAGGACGCCGCACAAGATGCAGCCGAAGCTGTGAACGACGCGGCGACAGAGGCACAAGACGCGGCAAGCGACGCGGTGGCCGATGCGCAAGAGGCTGTGACTGACGCGGTTGAGTCCGCGCAGGATACCGCCTCGGAAGCGTTGGACAATGCTGCGGATCAGGCAGCCGAGGCCGCGTCTTCGGTCGCGGATCAAGCCGCGGATGCGGCTGAGCAGGCTGGCGATCAGGTCGCAGCGCTGGCAGGTCAGGGTCAGGAACTCTTCAACTCGTGGCTTCAGGACGGAATGCTGACCGCGCAGCAGTTCGACTATGACGCCATGGTTGCCTCGGTTCAGGACAGCGCGCTGTCGGAAGAGCTGAAAACCCAGGCGATCCAGATCTTTGATGAGATCAAAGCCTCGCCCGAGACGATTCTGCAAAAGATCCAGGACCTGCGCAATCTGTTGACGCAGCAATAAAAAAAATGGGGGTCAGCTTTTAGGGCTGACCCCTTTTTGGACGTTACCGTCCCTTCCGTTGGGTCAGCTATCCGCGCGATTGACGCAGCAGCCCCCATTTGCTTGGCTCACGTTACACCCAAACCATCGCCATTTCGCAGGGTCCTTCGGATTCAAGCGATACAACGGCGACAATTTTGAGGACGTAACCGTGACCGATATCCCCTCTTCCATGTTCGCAACCATCCTCAGGCATGAGGGGTATTCCGGCACCATGACTGGCCCGGTGATCGAGGATGCCGGTGACTGGCTGGTCGAAGCGGAACTGCCCGTTCCCCAGCCCGGCCCCGGACAGGTTCTGATCAAGCTGCGTACGGCCTCGGTCAATCCATCGGATCTGCATTTTATCAAGGGCGAGTACGGACAACCTCGGGTCAAGGGGGCTGCGGCAGGGTTTGAGGGCTGCGGCGATGTGGTGGCCACCGGCAAAGGGGCCGAGTCGTTACAGGATCAGCGCGTGGCCTTTGTGGCGGCAGGTTCCGGCGCGTGGGCCGAGTATGTGGTGACCCAGATGCAGATGTGCATCCCGCTGCGCCCGGATATTTCAGACGATGACGGCGCGGCTCAGATCGTCAACCCGCTGACCGCGATGGCAATGGTCGACATGGCGAAAGAGGCAGGCGACGCCTTTGTCATCTCGGCCGCGACCAGCCAACTGGGCAAGCTGATGTGCAGCTTGGGGCGCGATCTGGGTCTGAAACCCATCGCTCTGGTCCGGCGGGCCGAGACTGTCGATGTGCTCAAAGACCTTGGCGCGTCCGAGGTGCTGGTCACCTCCGACCCTGATGTGGGCCAGAAATTTGCCGAGCTGAGCCGCACATTAAAGCCGCGCATGTTTCTGGATGCGGTGATGGATCAACTCTCGGAACAGGTGTTCTGTGCGATGCCAAACAAGGCGCAGTGGGTGTGCTATGGCAAGCTGGGCAGCGAGGCCCCGACGCTGACGCAAACCGGTCAGTTGATCTTTATGGGCAAGCGGATCGAAGGCTTCTGGCTGACGCAATGGATGATGTCCACGCCGCCCGCAGACCAGATGCGCGTCGTGATCGAAGTTCAGGCCCGGTTTGCCGATGGGCGATGGAAAACCGATGTGTCAGAACGGCTTACACTCAGGAATCTGATCCCAAATCTTGCCGATGCGCTAAAAATGAGTGACGGGAAGGTGATTATCACGCCATAGTAGAACGAACGCCGCACCGTTGCTGTGCGGGTTGGACATGAACCGGATAACCGGCATGGGGAGGGTGAGCTTGGATAACGCGCAGCTGCTGATCAGCGGGCTGGCGAACGGGTGTGTGTACGGCCTGATCGCGCTTGGTTTTGTTCTGATCTACAAGGCGACCGAAGCGGTGAATTTCGCACAGGGCGATTTCATGATGCTGGGGGCCTTTGTCACGATCGGCCTGACAAACACCGAATATATGGGCCTGCCTTTCTGGATGGCATTGCCGATTTCTCTGGGGATCATGGGGGCGCTGGGGTATCTGCTGGATCGCCTCATTATCCGTCGCATGTTTGGTCAAAGCCAGACCGCCGTCGTCATCCTGACCATCGCTCTGGGTTTTGTGATCCGCTTTGTCGCCGGGCTGATCTGGGGGCACGAGCCGCAGACACTGCAAAACCCACTGGCCGGAAAAGAGGTCCGCTTTGGCGGGCTTGTTCTGGGGATGGAGGACGTTGCTGTCATCGTCGTCACCATCCTGCTGACCTGGAGTCTTTATGTGTTCTTCAGCAGAACCAAGCTGGGGCTGGCGATGCAGGGTGCGTCACAGAACCAGTTGGCGGCCTATTACATGGGCATTCCGGTCAAGCGCGTGCAGGGGTTCATCTGGGCGCTGGCCGGAGTTGTGGCCGGGATCGCCGGTATTCTCTTCGCCGCGAAGGGCTCGGTCGATCCAACGACGGGCTTGCTGGGGATCAAGGCTTTTGCTGCCGCCGTGATTGGCGGCTTCGGCAGCCTGCCCGGCGCGTTGGCGGGTGGTCTGATCGTCGGCGTGATCGAGCCGTTTGCCAGCCGTTATATCGCCGCAGGCTACAGCCAGATCGCCCCTTATGCGCTGCTGCTGGCCGTGCTGATCTTCCGGCCCAACGGCCTGTTCAGCCAGGTTCGGGTCAAGAAGGTCTGATCGATGCGCATCGTTTTCAAAACCAACTACATGCAGGATATTCGGCCCTGGAAGGACCGCTACCAACTGGTTCTGTATCTGCTCCTGCTAGTCGTCGTCGCGGTTGCCCCGTGGTGGCTGGATGACTTTTATCTGGGTGAGTTGACCAATGTCCTGATCTGGGCCATCGCCGGTCTGGGACTGATGATCCTGACCGGACATACCGGGCAGGTCAGCCTCGGCCACGCTGCATTTCTGGCCTTTGGCTGTTATGCCAATGTGATCCTGATCGAGGCTGGCGTACCCTTCCTGATCGCTTTCCCGCTGGCCGGCGTCCTGACCGGAATAGCCGGAGTCACCGTCGCCATCCCTGCCCTGCGCCTGCACGGGATCTATCTGGCGATCTTTACCATGGCATTGTCCATCCTGATGGATGACGTGATCGTTCTGGCCGAGCCCCTGACAGGCGGCGTGGCGGGCAAGTTCATCGGCGGCGTCGACATCTTTGGCCTGAGTGTGGATCGCTGGGGCACCCCCGCCCCATTCTTCTGGCTGGTGCTGAGCGTCGCTGTTCTGGTCACGTTGGGCTATATCAACCTGCTGCGCGCGCCTTTGGGGCGCAGCTTCATCGCAGTGCGGGATTCAGAAGTTTCTGCGCAAGCCATGGGTGTCGATATTGCGCGGACCAAGATGATCTCCTTCGCCCTGTCCTGCGCCGTGACCGGATGGGCGGGCGCGCTGATGGGGATGTTTTCCGGAGCGTTCAATAACGAGACCTTCTCGGTTCTGATCTCGATCCAGTTGCTGATGATGATTGTGATCGGCGGGCTGGGCTCGATCCACGGCGCGTTTCTGGGGGCCATCGTGATCGGATTCCTGCCGCAATTCCTGTCGATCTCAAAGGAATATGTGGGTGTCCTGTTCGGCGGCAATACAGTCGCCATTCCGGGGCTGGAATTCGGCATCTTCGGCATGATCCTGATCGCCTTCATCCTGTTCGAACCCTTGGGCATGTATGGCCGCTGGCTGAAAATCCGCACCTGGTTCGAGCTGTTCCCCTTCTACCGCAAGGACATGTTCAAACGGCAGAAATCCTATCTCAAGACGGAGCGTCTGAGATGAGTCTGCTGGAGTTCGAGAACGTCACCCTGAAATTCGGCGGCGTCACCGCGGTCGACAATCTGTCGTTTGAGGTCGAGGAGGGCGAGGTGTTTGCCATCGTCGGCCCCAACGGCGCGGGCAAGTCCACCGTGTTCAATCTGATCTCACGCTTTTATGACCCGGTCGTGGGCTCGATCCGCTTTGACGGGCATGATCTGTTGCGGGTGAAACCTTCAGGCGTGGCCGCCTTTGGCGTGGCGCGGACCTTTCAGAATATCGAGCTGTTCGAACATGCCACCGTGCTGCAAAACCTGCTGGTCGGTCGGCACCGGCACCGCAAAACCAACCTGCTGTCCGAGGTTCTGTTCCTGCCCTCGGCCCGCAGGCAGGAACTGGAAAACCGCGAGAAGGTCGAACAGATCATCGACTTCCTCGACCTGCAGGCCTATCGCGACAAAATGATCTCGGGCCTGCCCTATGGTGTGCGCAAAGTGGTCGAGGTGGCGCGCGCGCTGGCTACCGATCCAAAGCTGTTGCTGCTGGACGAGCCAGCCTCAGGCCTGTCGGTCGAGGAAACCACGGATATGCGCTGGTGGATCGATGACATCCGGCGGCAGATGGGGATCACCGTGCTTATGGTCGAACATGACATGGGTCTGGTCTCGGGCGTGTCTGACCGCGTTCTGGCCATGGCGGACGGGGCCAAACTGGCCCTTGGAACACCCGCCGAGGTGCAATCCCACCCCGCCGTGGTCGAGGCCTATCTGGGGAAAGCCTCATGAGCGAGCCGATCCTGAAAATACGCAATATCGAAAGCTTCTATGGCCCGATCATGGCCATTCGCGGAGTCTCGCTGGATGTGCATCCGGGTCAGATCGTCTCGATCCTTGGGGCCAATGGCGCGGGCAAGACCACGCTGATGAAAACCGTTTCGGGCGTCATGGACCCCGAAAAAGGCAAGATCACCTTCGACGGGCGGGATATTCAGGGGTCCGAGCCGCATAAGGTTGTGCAACAAGGCATCGTTCATGTCCCCGAGGGCCGCGAGGTATTTCCCTTGCTGACAGTGAACGAAAACCTCAGCCTCGGGGCCTACACGGCCAAGGACAAAGCCCAGATCGAACAGGATCGCGAGATGGTGTTCAGCTATTTTCCGGTTTTGAAGGAACGTCGCGGGCAAGAGGCCGGAACCCTGTCAGGCGGTCAGCAGCAAATGCTGGCGATTGGCCGGGGCCTGATGGCCAGTCCAAAGATCATGCTGCTGGACGAACCTTCGCTGGGGCTATCACCCCTGCTGGTGCAGGAAATCTTTGGCATCCTCAAGCGGCTGAACGACGAACAGAACATGACGATGATGCTGGTCGAACAAAACGCCCATGCGGCGCTGGAACTGGCCCATCATGGTTATGTGATGGAGGTCGGGCGCATCGTCATGGACGGGGCTGCCGACACATTGCTGCAATCCGAGGACATCCAGAATTTCTATCTGGGCGTGCAGGAAGAAGGCGCGCGGGAAAACCGCCGCTGGAAGCGGAAAAAGACGTGGAGGTGACACGGATGGACAGCACCCCCCTGCCCCCTCAGATCACGATCAACGGCGTGCAGTTGAACGCAACGCCCGGTCAGCGCCCCGTGCGCGTGGATGGCTGCATCACGATCTCGGACCTTTTCCAAACCCGTTGCGCGGAACTGGGTGATCGCACGGCCCATCGGGAAAAGGATCTGGGCATCTGGAAGTCCTATTCCTGGGCTGACTATTGGCAACACGCCAAATGGATCGGTCTGGCGCTGCGAAAACTTGGGCTCAAGCGTGGCGAAGTGGTCTCGATCCTGTCCGAGGACCGCAAGGAATGGGCCTGGTTCGATATGGGCATCCAAGGCGTTGGGGGGATTTCCTCCGGCATTTACACCACTGACGCAGCCAAACAGGTACAATACCTGATCAATGACAGCGATAGCCGGTTTCTGGTTGTCAAGAATGAAGAACAACTGGACAAGTTTCTTGAGGTCGAAGACGAGGTTCCGGGGCTACTGAAGGTCATCATTCTGGAAGACGAAGGTCTGCACGATCTGGATCATCCCCGCTGCATGATGATCGAAGACCTCTATGCGCTTGGCAAACAGGCCGAAGCCGAAGATCCGGGCCGGTTCGAGGCCGAAATTTCCCTTGCTAAACCGCAGGACACCGCCTTGCTGGTCTACACCTCGGGTACCACTGGCCAACCCAAAGGCGCGATGCTGAGTCACGAGAACATTCTGGCCGGTATCGAATGCGGTGCACGGGCACTGCCGACCCTGGCCAGCGACGAGCAACTCTGCTTCCTGCCCCTGTGCCATATTCTCGAACGGGATGTTTCCGTCTTTTTCCCCTTGGCTGCCCGCTGCACCGTCAATTTCGCCGAAAGCCCGGAAACGGTGTTCGCCAACCTGCAAGAGGTCTCGCCCACCACATTCACCGCTGTTCCCCGTGTGTGGGAGAAGATCTATGCGCAGGTCCAGATCATGTCGCAGGATGCCACGCCGCTGGGCCGGTTGGCCTTTGGTCTGGCGGTAAAGGCCGGGTTGGCAAGGGCCGAGTACCTGACGACGGGCCAGCCTGTCCCGACCAGCATTGCCGCGCGGTTCTGGGTCTGGGATCATCTGGTGTTGCGCAATCTGCGGCGGATGCTGGGCATGGACAAAATGCGCCGCGGCGGGTCCGGGGCGGCACCGATCTCACCTGATCTGCTGAAATGGTATTGGGCCATCGGTGTTCCTTTGATCGAAGGGTTTGGCATGACCGAGACCTCGGGTCTGGCATCCCTGAACACGATCGAAGACAACCGCGTCGGCACCATTGGCCGCGCGGTCGAGGGGTGTGCCATGCGTATCTCGGACGACGGGGAAATTCAGGTAAAGGGCCTGAATGTCTTTCAGGGCTACTGGCGCAACAACGCCAAAACCGCTGAAAGCTTTACCACCGACGGTTGGCTGCGCACCGGCGATGTCGGGAAAATTGACGAGGACGGGTTTCTTTCGATCACCGGTCGGATGAAGGACATTATCATCACGGCGGGCGGCAAGAATATCACCCCGGCTGAAATCGAAAGCCGGTTGAAGTTCAGCCATTATATCTCGGACGCGGTGATCGTGGGTGATCAGCGCAAATACCTGACCGCGCTGATCATGATCGATCAGGAAAACGTCGAGAAATTCGCGCAAGACCGCAAAATCCCCTTCTCGAACTTTGCATCACTTTGCGCTGCAACCGAAATCAAGGATCTGATCGGTGCCGAAGTCGCCTCAGTCAATTCCGATTTCGCGCGGGTAGAGCAGATCAAGGATTTCCGCCTGATCGACGTTTTGCTGACGGCCGAGGATGACGAACTGACCGCCACGATGAAACTGAAACGCGGGCTGGTGGAAAAGAAACACGCACATTTGATTGAAGATATGTACAGTTAACCAAGGGATAAAACGGGAGGAGAAAGATGAGCAAGCTGAGAAACCGGCTAACTCTTGCTGCGGCGCTGACTGCAGCGGCAACGATGGGTTGGGCGCAAACGCAAGGGGTCACCGACGATGAGATCGTGATCGGCTCGGTCAATGATCTGAGCGGTATTTTCGCCGCCGTGGGTGTTCCGGCCACCAAAGGCGCGAATGTGGTCTTTGATCGGGTGAACGCGGCAGGTGGCGTGCATGGTCGCACGATCCGCTATGTGGTCGAGGACAATGGCTATCAGATGCCGCGCGCGATGCAGGGCTATAACAAGCTGCTGAACCGCGACAAGGTGTTTGCCATGCTGCAATCGCTGGGCACACCGATGAACCTGGCCGGGTTCAAGCTGCTGGATCCAAAGGGTATTCCAAACGTTGCCCCTCTGACCGCCGCGCGGCAGATGCTGCAGGAACCGATGGACAACAAGTTCACATCCTTCTCGACCTATTATGATCAGGCCCGGGTTGGCGTGAAATACCTCAACGGTGAGTTTGGATCACAATCTGTCTGCACCATGTATCTTCCCACCGATTTTGGAGAGGAAATTCTGGAAGGCAGCAAAGCCGGAGCTGAAGAGGCCGGGATTTCCTTTGTCGCCGAAACCACCCACAAGCCTGATGAGACGGACTTTGTCGGCTCGCTAAGCAAACTCAAGGAAGAAGGCTGCGACATCGTCACCATGGCGCTTGGCGTGCGGCAGGCGATCACGGTCGTTGGGACCGCCAAGAAAATGGGCCTGACCGACATGAAATTCCTGGGCACCTCGGCCAGTTTCCTGACCGTTGTCGCGCAGGTGCCGGGCGGTGTGACCGACGGTTTCTACGCGGCGGCGTCGTGGAAGGATCTTTGGGCACGCGCCGACGAACCTGCGCCGGCTGCGTTTATCGAGGAATACAAGGCCGCAACGGGTGAAGATCCGGTTGGCTTTGCGATGCTGGGCTATTCCGCTGCGGAAATGATGGTCAAGGCGCTAGAGGCCGCCGGTCCGGACCTGACCCATGAAAGCTTTATCGCGGCAATGGAGTCGCTGGACTACACCGACGAACTGGTCGGTAACCACATCACCTACGGCCCGGATGACCATCAGGGCGCGGACACGGTCTTTGTGAACGTGGTCGAAAACGGGGCGTGGAAACTGGTCTACGAAGAGTAATCGCAAAGAAAAAGGGCTCGCAAATGCGAGCCCTTCGAATGTCGTATTCCGCAGCGATTAACGCTTCGAGAACTGGAACGAACGACGCGCTTTGCGCTTACCGTATTTCTTACGTTCCACAACGCGGCTGTCGCGGGTCAGGAAGCCAGCGGCTTTCAGAGCGCCGCGCAGCGACGGATCGTACAGTTGCAGCGCTTTCGAGATGCCGTGCTTGACCGCACCGGCCTGACCGGTCAGGCCACCGCCTTTGACGGTTGCAACAACGTCAAACTCACCTTCCACGCCGGCAACCTGGAACGGCTGGCGCAGGATCAGCTGCAGAACGGGACGCGCGAAGTACTTGTCCTGGTCTTTGCCGTTCACGGTGACCTTGCCGGAACCCGGCTTGATCCAAACGCGGGCAACAGCGTCTTTACGCTTGCCGGTGGCATACGAACGGCCCAGTTCGTCACGCACGGGTTCACGTGCGATGACTTCTTCGACTACGGTTTCGACGCCTGCGACGGCGCTCAGCTCTTCGAGAGTATTGATCTGATCAGCCATCGGTCATTAGCTCCGGGTGTTTTTCTTGTTCATGGACTTGACGTCCAGAACTTCGGGCGCTTGCGCCTCATGAGGGTGCTCGGCACCGGCATAAACGCGCAGGTTGGTCATCTGCTGGCGCGCCAGACGGTTGCCCGGCAGCATGCGCTTGACCGCCTGGGTCACAACGCGCTCGGGGTGTGCACCTTCCAGGATCTGCTGTTTGGTGCGCGACTTGATGCCGCCCGGGTGGCCAGTGTGCCAGTAGAAGTTCTCTTCGCGCTTCTTGCCGGTCATCTGGATTTTGTCAGCGTTGATCACGATGACATTGTCGCCCATGTCCATGTTCGGGGTGAACGACGCTTTGTGCTTGCCACGCAGGCGCATGGCGACGATCGAGGCAAGACGGCCCAGAACAACGCCCTCGGCGTCGATCAGGATCCATTTCTTGTCGATGTCTGCAGGTGTTGCAGAAAAGGTTTTCATGGCAGGATAGTCCTGTTTGATGTGAAAGACCGCCCCAGCGGAGCGGCCCGAATTCGATGGACGGGTTTTAGTCGCGCGGGAATGCCGCGTCAACAACCGAAAACCTTATTTTATGACGTAATTACAAAGTGTTAAAAAATAGGTATTATTTTACCCCATCTTAATTCCACCTCGCGCAGTATCCTGCTGCCCTATTTTTCAATTTCTGACAGTTTCCAAAACGCGATTGCATCGCAAGCACATATTTCAGGAGGGGAACATGCTGGACCTGTCCGCGTTAGACAAAATCGATCCGGGTACACGACTGGATGACCTGAACAAAACCCGACTGGCCGCCGTTCAAAGAGGGTTGGCCATCTGCGCCCACCCCCTTGGCGAAGCAGATGGGTTGATCGGACCCAAAACCCGAAACGCCTTTGCCGAACTGGTGCAGGACATCGGAAATGGCCATCCCTCGGTTGTCTCTGATGCTGTGATCGATCACCTGAAGAAAAAGGCCAAGCGGCTGCGCACAATTTTCGCAATGCCCGCCGACAGCAAAGATGACGTCAAAGACAGCATCGCCGCCATGTTCCGCTTTATCGGTTTGGGATTTAAGACCCAGATCGCCTACGGCCTTGCAACCGCGCAGTGGGAAACCGGGCACACTTTCGAACCGGTAAAGGAAGCCTACTGGCTCAGCGAAAAGTGGCGGAGGGACAACTTTCGCTACTATCCCTATTACGGACGCGGCTATGTGCAACTGACGTGGGAGAATAACTACAAGGTGTATTCCAGCATTCTGGGGCTTGATCTGGTCGGTGATCCCGATCTGGCCCTTCGGCACGACGCGTCCCTGTTCACCATCGCCCACGGCATGAAGATCGGCACATTCACGGGGCGAAAGCTGGAAGATTATGTCTCGAAAGGTAAGACCGATTTCCTTGAGGCGCGACGGGTCATCAATGGCACCGACAAGCAAAAGGAAATCGCCGATCTGGCCGAGGATTACCTGGACGAGTTGTAACCGCTTAGACGCTGATTTGTTCAGGCGGATTGTCCAGCAGTGCCCGCAGCCGCAGCATGGCATCCTCGAACCGTTGCAATGAGACGTGACCGTTCATTGCGATACGCACAGCGTTCGGCGCGCGCCCGTCACGCAGGGCGAACTCATCCGCGGATCGCAACTGTATCCCTTCCCGCTCAGCCGCGCGGCTGAACGCGGCGGCGCGCCAGCCGGATGGCAGGTTCAGCCAGACAAAGGGCACATCCGGTGCCCAGTTGAGGTCAAAGCCCCCCAACGCATTCACCGTTACCCGCACATATTCGCCCATACGGGACCGTACGTCCTGCGCGATCTGACGAGTGCGGGGATCGGAAAGTATCAACCGGGTAAGTTCCGCCAGCGGCTGGGCCAGACCGAAATACCCGTATTCGGCCGAGCGTCGCAGATCTACGCTGCGTTCCTTCGGAGCAATGGCAAACCCGACCCGCAAGGCCGGGGTCAGGGTTTTCGAGATTGACGAGACATGCCAACCCCGTTCCGGTGCCAAAGCGCGATAGCTGGGTTCGCGGGCGTCGCCCATACGATAACAATCGTCCTCGACGATTTGCAGATCGAAACGGCGGGCCACTTCGACAACCTCTTTGCGCCGCTCCAATGGCGTATGTGCGCCGGTTGGGTTTTGCACTTCGGGCGAGACGCAAACAGCCTGTGCCTGGTTCTGCCGCAGCACATGCTCCATCGCTTGCGGGTCGATGCCCCATTTGTCCATTTTCACACCAATGACCTCGGCCCGCATCAGCTCTCCGGCCCGTCGGAACCCGGCATAGGACAGGTCTTCGACCAAAACAGTCGGCTTTGGGCCGCGCAGGATTGTCTGGAACACAAGGCACAGCCCGTTCTGGCCGCCATGAGTCAGCACGATGTCGTCATGCGAGACGGCGCCCAGGGGCAAGTCCGACAGCCAATCGACAACCGCCTGACGCATCGGTTGATAGGCATCGCGCGTTGGATAATTCAAAAACAGCCCCGGATCGGCTTGCGAGACCTTTTGCAGACACTCCCGGATCAACGCCACCTGTCCGGCATCAGCCAAACGCGGGCTGAACAGGCTGACATTGGCATTGTACTTGTCGTCCCGCAGATGCAGCTGCCGTGCCCAGACATCGTCCAGAATCGGTGACTTTGGCGGGGCCACGAATGTACCACGCCCAACCTCGGCTTGTAGCAAGCCTTCGTCCGTCAAAATCGTATAAGCCCGCGCAACTGTGCCCGGAGTGATTTTCAATCGATACGCCAGCTCGCGCACCGGCGGCAGCTTGGTTCCGATGTCTAACGTTTTGCTTTCGATGGCTTTTCGTATTGTGTCGGCGACCAGAGTATATTTTGGCCCCTTGGATTTCGGCAGTGCTTCTGGCCAAATTGTATCCATTACAATTCTTCCTTTGCATTTGACACAATATCGAATGTATCAAGCAACTGTACCGAACAACAATGCTTTGTGTCAATACAATTTGAAAGGAATACTGAGATGACACGCACAATGCACAACCCCGCCCTCTTGCTGCTGAACGACAGCCCTCGGCTGCCGCTGATCGCCGCGCTGGCCGTGCGGTTTGCGGCGGCGGTCACTCAATGGGAACGCCGTCGTCGCAGTCGTATTAACCTGAGCTATCTGGATGACAGGCTGCTTGAAGATGTGGGTTTGACCCGCATGCAAGCCACACGCGAAGTAAAACGCTATTTCTGGCAGCTTTGAATTATCCCCAGTCCCATCACGGGACCTCTTCCTAGGCCGGGGTTCGTCCCCGGCCCTTTTTCAACCGAATTTCGCCGCAGCCGAGCCTTCGGGCGGGATGGAATAGGTCATATTGGCCCGCGCCACAGGCTTGTTCGACCCTTCCGAGAAGATCAGCACATCCCCGACCGCAAGGCTGCGCCCCAGTTTCAGCAACCGGCATTCGGCGATCAGATCCTTGCCGCCTTCCGGTTTGCGCAGAAAATCCAGTGATCCGTTGGTGGTTACAGCCAGGGATTGACGCCCCTTGCGCGCCAAAACCATCGCATAGACGCTGACATCCGCCAGGCTGAAAATGGACGGGCCAGATACGGTGCCACCGGGGCGCAAGTGACGCTCGGCCACCATCATCCGCATGGTCACGCTGTCTTCGGTCAGGTCCTCGACAACAAAATCCTGTTTCACCTGCGGAAATACCTGGTGAAGGTATTGTGACAGTTCGTCCTTCTGCAGCGCTAAACCCATACTTCCCCTCCTGAACGTCGCGCCCTAGAGTTGGACCAACAGCCAGCGGGAGGGCAAGATGGCAATTTTGGAACGTAACAACACAGGCGCGGTAGCTCAGTTGAAACTGAACGCACCTGACAGGCTGAATGCCCTGAGCGATGAGATGCTGGCGGCCCTTCAATCCGAGTTCGACGCGCTGCGCGAGGACAGCTCGATTCGAGCGATCACGCTGTCGGGCGCGGGCAAGGCCTTTTGTGCCGGGCACGACCTGAAACAGATGACCGCAGGACGCCAGTCCGAGGATGGCGGCAAGGCCTATTTCCAGGACCTGTTCGCGCGCTGTGCCAAAATGATGATGTCCATTCAGACCCTTCCGCAACCGGTTATCGCGCAAGTGCACGGCATCGCCACGGCTGCGGGCTGTCAGTTGGTGGCAACCTGCGATCTGGCGGTCGCTGCCGAGGGCACGCGATTTGGCGTGAATGGTGTGAATATCGGGCTGTTCTGCTCGACCCCCATGGTCGCGCTCAGCCGCAATATCCCTAGAAAACATGCGTTTGAGATGCTGACAACGGGCGATTTCATCTCGGCTGAACGGGCCGCGGAATTGGGTCTGGTCAATCGTGTTGTACCCGAAATGCTGCTGGAGCATGAAACGATCTCATTGGCCGAGCAATTGGGCAGCAAGCTGGGAACGGCCGTCAAAATCGGAAAAGAGGCGTTTTATCAACAGCTTCAGATGCCGCTGGATCAGGCCTATGCCTATACCGGAGAGGTAATGGCGCAGAATATGCTGCATCGGGACACAGAAGAAGGCATTTCCGCCTTTATTGAGAAACGCCCCCCGAATTGGACGCAATGACGCAATTGTTAGGTACATTTTTTGCCACTGTTTTCATTTTTGCACTTTTCAAAAGGGCGACACTGTGGCAAAGCTGAGACGAGGCTGAGGCCTCAGGTACACTTTTGGGTCGCCGTGGGCGGAAGGTCCCTCCAAGCTGGTTTCTCTCACCGGCGTTGACATTCCCGCAGCGGCGACCCCAAGACCCTCCCATAAAATTCGAAGCCACTGACAGGGTTGAGTTGCGTCTGCCTGCCCCCTGCCCTATGTGGCAGCGCATGACACAAGTTTTGCATATCGTGGGCGGCGGCATGGCCGGGTCCGAGGCCGCATGGCAAGCCGCCGAGATGGGCGTGGATGTTGTGATCCATGAAATGCGCCCCACTGTCGGTACATTCGCGCACCAGACTGGCAATCTGGCCGAGATGGTGTGTTCGAATTCCTTCCGGTCCGACGATGACGAACAAAACGCCGTGGGCCTGCTGCATTGGGAAATGCGTGCCGCGAACGGCCTAATCATGACCACCGCCGATGCGCACCGCCTGCCCGCCGGGGGCGCACTGGCCGTCGACCGCGATCCGTTTGCCGAGGATGTCACCGCCAAGCTGCGCGCCCATCCCCGTGTAACCGTGACGGACGAAGAGGTCACGACCCTTCCCGATGATGGGCATTGGGTCTTTGCCACCGGCCCCCTGACCTCTCCGACTTTGGGTGAGGCAATCCGGGCCGAAACCGGTGCGGACTCGCTGGCCTTCTTCGATGCCATTGCCCCCATTGTCTATGCTGACAGCATCGACATGAGCCAGGCCTGGATGCAGTCACGCTATGACAAGGGCGAGACGGAAGAGGAACGCACAGCCTATCTGAATTGCCCAATGGACCGCGACCAGTATGAGGCCTTCATTGATGCCTTGCTGGCCGCCGACAAGACCGAGTTCCACGAAGGCGAGACGGCAGGTTACTTTGACGGCTGTCTGCCGATCGAGGTGATGTCCGAGCGTGGTCGCGAAACCCTGCGCCACGGTCCGATGAAGCCTGTCGGCCTGACCAATCCGCATCAGCCGGACGTGAAACCTCATGCGGTGGTGCAATTGCGTCGCGACAATGCCTTGGGCACGCTGTTCAACATTGTAGGTTTCCAGACCAAGATGAAATACGGCGCACAGACCGAGGTGTTCCGCATGATCCCCGGGCTTGAAAACGCCAGTTTCGCACGTTTGGGCGGTATTCACCGCAACACGTTTATCAACTCGCCCACTTTGCTGGACGCGCAGATGCGGTTGAAATCGAAACCGAATATCCGCTTTGCCGGTCAGATCACCGGGGTCGAGGGGTATGTCGAAAGCGCCGCGATGGGTTTGCTGGCGGGCCGATTGGCTGCCGCCGAAATCTTGGGACGCACCCTGCCCACCGTACCGCAAGACAGTGCCATGGGGGCTTTGATCCACCACATCACCGGCGGGGCCGAGGCAAAGACCTTTCAGCCCATGAATGTGAATTTCGGCTTGTTCCGCCCTGTCGATGGCCTGAAAGGCGGCCGTCGCGGACGCAAGGACCGTTACAAAGCCTACACAGATCGCGCCAAAGAAGAATGGACCAACTGGCTGGCCGCGTGCTGACTGGACGCGACGCCGTTGATCAGCCTACCATGCGGTTATGAGCGACGAATTCTTCAAAAGCACCTACGATCTGGAAACACCCGAACAAACCGAAGCCCACTATCAGAAATGGGCCGCGACCTACGAGGCCGAGGTGGCCGAGCTAGGCTATGCCACCCCCGACCGTGTGGCCCAGGCGCTCTGGTCAAAAATGCCGGAAGCCCTGACGCCAATTCTGGATTACGGCTGTGGTACCGGCCTGTCTGGTGTGGCGCTTCGAAAAGCCGGGTTCGAGGTGATCGATGGCATGGACCCAACCGAAAACATGCTGAAAGTTGCGCGCGGCAAAGCTGTGTACCGGGATCTCAAGAGCTTTGAAATTACCGAACCTGCACCGTTGACCCCGGATACCTATGCGGCGATCACGGCTATCGGTGTGATTGGTTCGGGGGCCGCCCCGCCGGAAACTCTGGACATGCTCATGCACGCGCTTCCCAAGGGTGGAAAGCTGGCCTTTTCCTTTAACGATCATACGCTTGCGGATCACAGCTACACGTCACGATTGAACGACTGGCTCGATATGGGGGCTGCGCGTCTTCTGTTCCGGGAACATGGCCCGCATTTGCCTGGTCTGGACATGAAATCTGACGTGTATGTATTAGAAAAAACGTGATTTTTACCACGCGCTTCGCGCCTTCTCCGACGGGTCCCCTTCATCTGGGTCACGCCTATTCGGCGCTGCTGGCCAGCGACATGGCGGCTGCCGAGGGCGGTGCTTTCCTGCTGCGGATCGAAGATATCGACCAATCCCGATCCCGGCCTCACTGGGAAGAGCAGATCTATAACGACCTGCGCTGGCTGGGCCTTGACTGGCCCGAGCCGACCCTGCGCCAGTCGCAGCGGAAATCCATCTATGACGCGGCCTTGGACAGCCTCTGGCAACGCGGCTTTCTTTATCCCTGCACTTGCAATCGCAAGGACATCGCTGCGGCGGTGAGTGCCCCGCAAGAGGGCGCGCCGCTGCTTGGTCCGGACGGTTTGATCTACCCCGGAACCTGCCGGAACCGCACCCAATCACGTGGAACATCGCCCCGACCAAGGACCGAGGCACTTCGACTGGACATGGCCAAAGCCGCGCGCCACGTCTTTGATAAAAACCCCGCTGCAGGTCAATTTAAGGAATTCGGCCAGGGGCCAAACGGCGAAACGGGTACTGTCATCTTCACACCCGAGGAATTGACCGAGAGTATCGGTGATGTGGTCCTCGCGCGCCGGGGAATGGGCACATCCTACCATCTGTCCGTCGTGCTGGACGATGCCGACCAAGGCATCACAAAGGTAATCCGCGGCCAGGACCTGTTCGAAGCAACGCGCATCCACGTGCTGCTACAAGCCCTTCTGGGCCTGCCGACGCCTGAATACCTGCACCACGACCTTGTCCGGGACGAAAACGGAAAACGTCTGGCAAAACGCGACGACGCGCGCGCGATCTCAAAATACCGATCCGAAGGTGCGTCCCCTCAGGACATCCGCGCCATGGTCGGCCTCTGACCGCGCTTCATCTTTTCTAAAATACTCTCGCCGAAGGCATGGCGCTTGCGCCATTCACTCCATCGGTTTCATCAACTCGGTCTCATCTCCGTCCCGAATGGCCGTGTAGAAACAGCTGCGTCGGTTGGTGTGACAAGCGGGACCTTTCTGATCAACAAGAACCAACAGGCAGTCTCTGTCACAATCGACACGGAAATCGACCAGTTCCTGAGTGTGTCCCGAAGATTCACCCTTGATCCAGAAGGACTGCCGCGACCGCGACCAATAGGTGACGCGCCCTGTTTCCAACGTGCGTTCCACCGCCTGCGCATTCATCCAGGCCATCATCAGCACTTCGCCGGATGTGTGATCCTGCGCGATGGCGGGGATCAACCCAGCCTCGTTATATTTCAAAGTCGATGGGTCAAACACGACAGGGTCAGACATGACAAAAACCTTTTGCATCCCGGGGGCTGGTCACTATGTATGGGGAACACGCAACGAGGGAAAGCCATGAGCGGCGAGAACGATCTGATAAAGCTCTATTCCGGACGCATTCTGGCGCTCGCGGCGGATATTCCGCATCTGGATCGGCTGGATAACCCCGATGCGACGGTCAAAAAACGGTCCCCGCTATGCGGTTCGACCGTGACCGTTGACGTGAAGGTACAGGATGGCCGAGTCGCCGCTTTCGGGCAGGACGTGAAAGCCTGCGCTTTGGGTCAGGCATCGGCTTCGGTTGTCGGAGACGCGGTATTGGGTGCCACGCGGGCGCAGATCGAAACCGCTCGGGATCAACTGGCTGCGATGCTGAAAAAAGACGGGCCGGTCCCCGACGCGCCTTTTGACGGGTTAGAGGTGCTGATACCCGCGCGGGACTATAAGAACCGCCACGCCTCGATCCTTTTGTGTCTTGACGCCACCGCCGAAGCAATTGCGCAAGCTGAACAGGCCAACTGCGCCTGATCATAGCGTTTTGCGGCAATCCCGTCTAACGTCAGTCACAATTTGGCGGAGAGATGGGTGTGAACAATTTACTCGAACATTTTGTGACATTGTGGGTCGTGATTGACCCCATCGGGACGATTCCTGTGTTCATTGCCGTAACCGCCGGGCTTGAGGCTGCCGCGCGACGGCGCACCGCTGTTCTGGCCGCCTTGATCAGCGCCGGCGTTTTGCTGTTTTTCCTGGTGTTCGGCCAGTTGCTGATCGAGGCGCTGGATATCGGCCTGAATTCATTTCAGGTGGCCGGCGGGATCATCCTGTTCCTTTTCGCGCTGACCATGATCTTTGGCGAAAGCAAGCAGGACATGGAACAACGCGCCGCCGAGGATGATAAGGACGACAAAACCCACACGCATAACCCGGCCATCTTTCCGCTTGCCGTGCCGTCCCTCGCCTCACCGGGCGCGATGCTGGCGATTGTGATCCTGACCGACAACAACCGTTACAGCGCGGCAGATCAGGGCATTACCGCGCTGGTCATGCTGTCGGTTCTGGTGATTGCCTTTGTCCTGATGTTGCTGGCCGAGCCGATCATTCGCCTGATCGGACATTCCGGTGCTGCGATTATCAGCCGGGTGATGGGAATGATTCTGGCCTCGGTCGCAGTCAATTCGGTGCTGTCGGCGATGTTGGAAATCATGAAAACCGGCCAGCTATAAAAAAACCGCCGCACCTTCCGGGCGGAAAGGGCGGCGGCAGGCAATGCGTTTCTCGTCTGGGGTCCGGGACACCGCGCGGGGCCGAGGCATGGCCCCTTCAAGGGGTTTGGGACAGGCAGGTCACCCTTGATCGTATTGGGGATGACAGGCGCGGTTTGATCGGCACGAGAGCGCAGGCAGAAAGGCTTAGAATCCAATCGGAAGGTGAAGGGCAACCATCAGCATAACGACCAAGGAAGCCACACCCACCGCATCCTGCAGGATGGTCGGTTGCGAGCGGGTAAAGACTGTCTTGATCTGGGTCAGCATGGGTCACCTCCGGTCAGGGATTTAATCCTTTGTTGACCTTTTGTTCTCATATTTTGCCGAGTCGGTAAAGAACTTTTTGAGAACATTTGTGAACTTTAAGGGATTTATAATCTAACCCACTGAAATCAAACGGATCGCCTGATCCTGTTTCATAAGCCACAGTAGAACACGCGCGGCTTTGCCCCGGTCCGAGGTCAGTTTCGGGTCCGCATTCAACAACGCGCGGGCATCGGATTGCGCAACCGCCATCAACCCGGCCTGCCGCTCCAGATCGGCAATGCGGAATTTCGGCAACCCGGTTTGCGCCGTGCCGATCAGATCGCCCGCGCCGCGCATCTGCAAATCCGTTTCCGAGATGCGAAAGCCGTCCTCGGTCTCGCGCAGCACTTCCAGCCGCTTGCGCCCGCCTTCGCTGAGCGGCGCTTGATACATCAGCAAACAGGTCGAATCCGCGTCGCCCCGACCAACGCGACCGCGCAGCTGGTGTAGTTGCGCCAGACCAAAGATCTCGGCCCGTTCAATCACCATGATCGTAGCGTTGGGTACGTTCACACCAACCTCAATGACCGTCGTGGCCACCAGAACCTTGGTGTCCCCGTTCTGAAACGCTGTCATGGCCGCGTCTTTTTCGGCGGGCGGCATCTGACCATGCACCAGCCCAACGATGCCTTCGCCCAACACCGCCCGCAGACGCTTGAACCGTTCTTCGGCCGCGGTCAGATCCGACACCTCAGATTCGTCGACCAAGGGACACACCCAATAGCACTGTCGCCCCTCATCAATCGCGCGACGCAGATGGGCGACGACCTCATCCATGCGCCCAGTGCTGACAATCGCGGTTTTGATCGGCTTTCGCCCGGGCGGCTTTTCGTCCAGAACTGAAACATCCATGTCGCCATATTGCGCCAGCGCCAGGCTGCGGGGGATCGGTGTCGCCGTCATCACCAAGACATCGGCGCCCTGCCCTTTCTCAGACAATTCCATCCGTTGACGCACTCCGAACCGGTGCTGTTCGTCAACGATGGCGAGCCGAAGGTTTCTGAATGCCACGTCGCTTTGGAATACTGCATGGGTACCGACAAGAATCTGAATATCGCCACGCGCCAAAGCCTCAAGCTTGGCGCGACGCGCGGACCCCTTGTCGCGTCCGGTCAGGATTTCCAGAACAACTCCGGCCTCTTCGGACAAGGGGCGCAGGCCTTCCAGATGTTGACGGGCCAGAATCTCGGTCGGGGCCATCATCACGCCCTGCCCGCCAGCCTCAACCGCGATCAGAAGCGCCATGAACGCGACCAGTGTCTTCCCCGCTCCCACATCGCCCTGCAGCAACCGGTTCATCCGCAAGTCCGAGGCCATATCGGCCGAGATTTCTTCAATCGCGCGGGTTTGCGCCCCGGTCGGCCGATACGGCAGGCTGCGCAGAACTCTGGACTGCAACGCCCCGGTGCTGACACTGGAGATCCCCCGCGCCTTGCGTTCGATCTGCCGCGCCAAAGCCAGGGTCAACTGATGCGCCAACAGCTCATCATAGGCCAAACGTTCCCGGGCCGGAGAGAACGCGGCCACATCATCAGCGCCCTGCGGATGATGGGCGGCGTGAACCGCATCATGCCAGCTTGTCCATTTTTTCTGAGCCAATTGAGCCGGATCAATCCATTCGGCCAATTCAGGCGCGCGGGCCAACGCATTGCGCGCGGCCTTGTAGGCCATTTTTTGCGTCACCCCTTGCGTCAGGTGATAGACCGGTTCGAATTCGGGAATGTCCCGGGCCTGCTCAACCGGCAGCATGTGATCGGGATGCACCATCTGCGCCATCCCGTCGAACAGCTCCAACTTGCCCGAGATCACCCGGCGCGATCCATGCGGCAGCACCTTCTTCAGGTATTCGCCCCGCGCGTGAAAGAACACGAGTTGAAAATCGGCCTGACTGTCCTCGACATGAATTCGATAGGCCCCGCCTTTGTTTCGGGGCGGACGGTGCGGGCCAACAGTCACCTCAACCGTCAGAGTTGTCGGCAGATCAGCCCCTTGGATCGTGTCACGCCTGCGCCGGTCAACCACGGCATATGGCAGCCCAAACAGCACATCGCGCGGGCTTTCGATCCCGCTTTGCATCATGGCCTGTGCGGTTTTGGGGCCGACACCCTCCAGCGTTTCCAACCCGGCAAACAGCGGGAAAAGTTGTTCGGGCCGTCCGCTCATGCGCCGTCGATCAGCTGCAGCCAGCCATCCTCATCCAGCGTTTCGATGCCCAGTTCTGCGGCTTTCTTGGCCTTGGATCCTGCCCCGGGCCCGGCCACCAACAGATCGGTTTTTTTGCTGACCGAGCCTGAGACTTTGGCACCCAAAGCCTCAGCCCTCGCCTTGGCCTCGGCGCGGGTCATCTTTTCCAGCGTTCCGGTGAAGACGACCGTCTTGCCTGCAACCGGGCTGTCCGATGCAGGGGCGTCGGGTGATATGATCGTCAAATGCCGGATCAGGTCATCGAAAGCGCGGCGCTCATCCGAATTGGCAAAGGCATCCGACAGGGACAGGCCCAGCGTTGCGCCGATGCCGTCGATGCCAATCAAATCGGACCAGGCCGTGGCAGCGGCCTCGGGTACATCCGAAGTTGCGATTGCAGCGTCGCGTGCTTCTTTCACGCGGGCCCGACGGTTTTCTTCGGTGGCGGCGATGCGCTCGGCCTCTTCGGCCTGATCGGCGCGTCGCTGCGCCAGTGCGCCCGGGCGGGCCATGTCAATCGCCTGCGCCATAGCCTCCCAAGTCAGGTAGTGTAGCGCCAAGTCGCGCGCGCCAACCTCTCCGACATGGCGAATGCCAAGGGCGAACAGCAAGCGCCCCAGTTCGATGGTTCGTTTTTCGTCAATGGCGTCGAACAGGTTCCTGGCCGACGTCTCACCCCATCCATCCCGGTTCTTGAGCCAAGCCAGATTGCCTGCGTCGCGCGCCTGCAGCGTGAAAATATCTGCCGGAGTGTTGATCGGCAGAACCTCATCGCCATGAAACATCTCAATCTGTTTGGCCCCCAGGCCTTCGATGTCGAACGCTTTCCGGGATACGAAGTGTTTCAGTTTTTCAACCGCTTGCGCAGGACAAATCAACCCGCCGGTACAGCGCCGGACGGCATCACCATCTTCGCGGATGGCGGCACTGTCGCATTCGGGGCATTCTTGCGGGAAAGCGTACGCGATACTGTCTGCCGGGCGTTTGGTCAGATCGACATCGGCCACTTTGGGGATCACGTCCCCGGCGCGATAGACCTGAACCCAATCGCCGACCCGGATGTCCTTGCCGTCGCGGATCGTCCCGCCTTTGGCGTCCCGACCCGCAATATAATCCTCATTATGTAAGGTGGCGTTCGACACGACGACGCCGCCCACTGTCACCGGATGCAGGCGCGCCACGGGGCTGAGGGCGCCGGTGCGCCCGACCTGAATGTCGATCGCTTCCAACCGGGTCCAGGCCAGTTCGGCGGGGAATTTATGGGCGATGGCCCAGCGAGGCGTCGTGGACCGGAACCCCAACCGCGCTTGCAGCGCCAAATCGTTCACTTTGTAGACGACCCCATCGATGTCATATCCAAGGGTTGCACGCTGCGCTTCAATATCGCGGTAATGCGCGAGCATATCTTCTGTCGTATCACAAAGACGCGTCAACGCATTGGTCGAAAACCCAAAATCCTTCAGCCGTTCAATTGCGCCCATCTGAGTATCTGCCAGCGGCTCTGACACCTCGCCCCAGGCATAGGCAAAGAACCGTAGCGGGCGCGCTCGGGTGATTTCCGCATCCAGTTGTCGCAAGGACCCGGCCGCCGCGTTTCTGGGGTTGGCGAATGTCTTCCCTCCGCTCTCCGTCTGGCGCTGATTGAGCGCATCGAAATCCGCGTGGGACATATAGACCTCGCCGCGAACCTCGAGCACGGCTGGCGCGTCTTTGATCTTTTGCGGGATGTCCGAAACCGTGCGGGCGTTTGCGGTGACATTCTCGCCCACCTCTCCATCGCCACGCGTTGCGGCCTGAACCAATTCACCGTCCTCATAACGCAAGGACAGTGACAAACCGTCGATCTTGGGTTCCGCCGTAAAGGCCAGCGGCGCGCCTGCGGCCAACCCGAGGTATTTTCGGATCGACCGGTCGAAATCGCCTACGTCCTCGTCATCAAAGGCATTTCCCAATGACATCATGCGCATCGCATGGGTGACCTTGGAGAAACCGTCTGCGGCCCGGGCGCCGACCTGTTCGCTGGGGCTGTCGGCGCGTTTCAGGTGCGGGAAATGCGCCTCGATCTCGGCATTGCGGCGTCTCAGCGAATCGTATTCGGCGTCCGAAATCTCGGGCGCATCTTCGGCGTGATACAACCGGTTGGCTCGCAAAAGCGCTTTAGCCAAACGCTGCAGCTCGGCGCGGGCTTGGTCTTCGGTCATGTCTGCGGGTGTAATGGAGTTGCTCATGGCCTCGCCCTGTCACGTCTTCTTGGACATCAGTGATAGGGCGAGGCCATGGCCAGGTCCAGACGTGCTGATCCGTGAGTGCGGGTGCCGCCCTGGACCACCGGCGGCACAGGTGTTCTTGTGTCAGGCGCCGACGGCCATACGGGTCTCGTCCACCGTGTTGCTTTGCGGGTCGCGCAGAACGTAGCCACGGCCCCAAACGGTTTCGATATAATTGTCGCCGCCGGTCGCGTTGCTGAGTTTTTTGCGCAGCTTACAGATGAAAACGTCGATGATTTTCAGTTCGGGTTCGTCCATGCCGCCATAGAGATGATTCAGGAACATCTCTTTGGTCAGAGTCGTCCCCTTGCGCAGGCTCAACAGCTCCAGCATCTGGTATTCCTTGCCGGTCAGATGAACCGTCTTGCCATCCACTTCGACCGTTTTTGCATCCAGGTTTACCGCAACGCGACCTGTATGGATCACCGATTGCGAATGCCCCTTGGACCGACGGATGATCGCGTGAATACGTGCCACCAGTTCTTCGCGGTGGAACGGTTTGGTCAGATAATCGTCGGCCCCGAAGCCAAACCCTTTGATTTTGCTTTCAGTGTCATCGGCACCGGACAGGATCAGAATCGGAGTTTCCACCCGCGCGATCCGCAATTGCCGCAAAACTTCGTGCCCGTTCATGTCCGGCAGGTTCAGGTCCAGCAAAATAAGATCGTAATCGTAGAGTTTTGCCAGATCGATCCCCTCTTCCCCCAGATCCGTCGCATACACGTTCAGGTTTGCATGCGTCAGCATCAGTTCGATGCTTTTGGACGTGGTCGGATCATCCTCGACAAGAAGTATTCTCATTTCACTGCTCCAATTCGGGTCAAATATTCCAATTAAAATTAAACCTGACCAAGAATGGTTAATCTGACGTTACCGTTGAATCATTTATTCACTTTCTCCTTTAGGTTGTCGATATTTTTTTAAGGCGGTGACTTTCAGCGCCTCAACACCGTGCTCGGCAACCGCTGCGACCCAGGTGTTGAACTCTTCATCGCTGATGCCATAGCGCTTCTTGGCCTCTGACAGCGTAATCAGCCCATAAAGCACCCCGCGTACGACTACGATCTTGCGCGAGGCCACCCAGCGCCGCGTGTCCGAAGGCGGAAGATCGGCGCGGGACAAAATCGTTCCATCCGGCAGGGTTACGGACCGCGGTCCTTCAACTTTGTGCAAATACATCTTTCAACCCTTTTCCTGCTGCATCAAAGCTGGCACCAGCCTACTTAATGCCGGGTGAAACCGCCCCTTGAGAGTGTCTAGAATTTTCCTATATTCTGCCGGTCTTTCTTAACCCGGACTGGAATCGCCATGGCCCTCGCCGCCGAGACCCAACTCAATTCGCTTGGCTTTGCCAAACCTCCCTCGGAAACGCGGGTGGTTGTTGCCATGTCTGGCGGCGTCGACAGCTCCGTCGTGGCAGCCTATCTGGCCGATCAGGGGTATGACGTGGTGGGCGTGACCTTGCAGCTGTACGACTACGGCGCGGCGCTGGCCAAGAAAGGTGCATGCTGTGCAGGGATCGACATCCACGACGCGCGCCGCGTGGCCGAGGAACGTGGCTTTCCGCATTACGTTCTGGATTACGAGAACATCTTCAAGGACGCGGTGATCGACGAATTCGCCGACAGCTATCTGGCCGGCGCGACACCGGTGCCCTGTATCCGCTGCAATGAACGGGTGAAATTCAAGGATCTGCTGGAAACCGCCAAGGATCTGGAAGCTGATTGCATGGCCACCGGTCACTATATTCAGCGCAAGATGGGCGCGAACGGCCCGGAATTGCACAGTGCCGAGGATGCAAACCGCGACCAGTCCTACTTCCTGTTCTCGACCACGCCCGAACAACTGGATTACCTGCGCTTCCCGCTGGGCCACCTGCCCTCCAAAGACGCAACGCGCGAAATGGCGGCGCAATATGGGCTGGCAGTGGCCGACAAGCCCGACAGTCAGGACATCTGTTTCGTGCCCAACGGCAACTATGCCAGCGTGATCGAGAAGCTGCGCCCTGGTGCTGCGGAACCGGGTGAGATTGTGCACGCCGATGGCCGTGTTCTGGCGCAGCATGACGGGGTGATTCACTACACCATTGGTCAGCGGCGCGGTCTTGGCATCGGTGGGCTGAGCGAGCCACTTTATGTCGTCAAGCTGGACGTGGATAAGAAACAGGTTGTTGTCGGCCCAAAAGAGATGCTGGCCACCCGCACCGTTCCCGTGCGCGAGATCAACTGGCTGGGCGATGAACCCTTCACCTCACGCAGTGAATGGCACTTGTCGGTCAAAGTTCGCTCGACCCGTCCCCCGCGTGAGGCGATCATCCGCCCCCTGTCGGACACCACGGCTGAGGTCGAGTTGCTGACACCCGAAGAAGGTATCTCTCCGGGTCAGGCCTGCGTGTTCTATGCCAATGAAGGCAGCCGCATCTTTGGCGGCGGCTGGATCTGGCGCGGGTATTAAGCCGAGACCGGCTCGACCTCGGGTTCGATCTGGATTTGCAGCGCATCGTTGAACCGGTTGAACGCGCCGCACAGCGCGATGCGCCAGGTCAGTTCGACGATCTGCGCATCGCTGAACCATTCCCGCAGGTCCGCAATCTCGGCATCGCGCATCCGGCCTGAACGGGTTGTCACCGCCTGAGCGTAGAGCACGACCGCCTTGTCGCAGGCGTCCAGTTCGGGGTGATCTTCAACATCGGGCAACCGCGCCGCGCCTTCGGGGCTAAGCCCGGCAACCGTCAGCAATGGCGCGTGATGCGACACGCAATAGTCGCAGGCATTCAGCTTGGACACTGTCACCATCGCCAGTTCCAGCGCCCGGCGCGGCAGAGTTTCCTGCGCGCGCAATGCGGTCAGCATACCGCTCACGTGTTCCAACACCGGCGGGCAATGGGCCGCCACCCGCGCCCAGTTGTCGAACGGGCCGTATGCACCCAGCTCGGTATGGGCCGCGCGGGCCTGCGGAGTCATCTGATCGTCGGTCAATGGGGGAATGCGGGTCATCTGCGATCTCCTTTGGCCGCAGGGTATTGCAGGGCCAGATCGCCGCGACAACAGCGCGGCGATCACAACGCCGAGACGGCGGATCAAAGCACGTCGGTCGGCGAATTGAGCAGGATGTAAAGGCCGACACAGACCATGATATACGGCGCGATCCGATCCAGACGCGCAACACGAGGCCCAAGGTTCTGTGCGTAAGGCGCCCCCCACGCAGCGACCGAGGCCAACAGAACCGCGGCGCAAATCGCTCCGATCAGGGCGACCAGCCGGAAAACCGGGGCCGAATCCGCCAGCAGTGGCGTCATCACTGCGAAACTGTCCACTGACAGGCTTAGAAACAGGGTCACAACCGAAGTCACCGCCCCTTTGGGTCCATCCGCCTGTCGCTCGGCCCCCGAAAACTGCTGCCAGATACCGCGAAGCCCCAAGGCCAAGGGGATCAGCCCCAGATACCCGATCCAGCCCGGAAGGCCGCTTTGACTGACACCGATGGCCACCGCGAAAGCCAGCGACAGCACAATCGCCTGCGCCATGGCGAACCCTGCCACGGCCCGCTTGTGATCCATGACCAGCATCAGCCCCAGCAGCACCGCCAGATTATCGAGATTGGTCGACACCATCGCGATCCCGGCGGACACCGCAAAGAGCAGGTATTCACCCATCTGCGGCCGTCATGCGCTGCAAAACCGCCCTTGCCGCCCGCAGACCTGGCGCTTCGCCGCCGCGGCCCAGACGCTCCATTGTGATCTCCATGGCCTGCCGCTGGGCATCCGGTGCATCCGCAACTTGCGTCAACGCAGCGGCGATCTTGTCCGGTTGGCAGTCATCCAGCAGACATTCGGGAACCGTCCGGGTTTCCGAGACCAGATTGACCAGAGTCACGGTGTCCAGTTGCACCATGCGTTTGGCGATCAGGGTCGTTAGCCAGTTCAGGTTGTAAGCAATCACCATTGGTGTCGCCTGCGCCGCCAGCTCCAGCGAGACCGTCCCCGACGCAGCCAGCGATAGATCGGCCGCCGCAAAGGCTGCTCGTTTCTGGGCCACCGCCTGATCCGAGGGCATATCACGCGGGTCGATCACAACTGGCGATCCGGGCCAGTCGCGCAGATGCTCGGCCACTGTATCAACCATATGGGTCACGGCGGGCACCACGACGCGCGTGTCTGGTCGGGTTCTGAGATACTGCCCCAGCGCCTTCCCAAAGACGGGGGCCAGCCGGTCCACCTCGCCCCGGCGCGAGCCCGGCAAGGCCAGAAGAATGGGCGCATCGCCCAGATCATAGGCGGCCCGGAAATCGCGGATTTCCGTCTCGGTCGCAATTGGTTCGCTGGCGACCGGATGGCCGACAAAGTCGCACTCCATCCCCGCGCGTTCCATATAAGGCGGCTCGAATGGCAGCAGGGCCAGAACGTGATCGATCACCTTGGCCATCTTGTCCGCCCGCCCCGGACGCCAGGCCCAAACGCTGGGAGCCACGTAATGCACGGTGCGAATGTCGCTGGCCGCCTTCACCAGTTTTGCCACACGCAGCGAGAAATCGGGGCTGTCGATAGTGATCAGCACATCGGGCTGCGTGTCAAGCACCGCTTGCGCAGTCTCGGCGATCCGGCGTTTGAGGTGGAAGAACTTGGGCAGGACCTCGACCAGCCCCATGACGCTCAGTTCGGCCATCGGGAAGCGGCTTTCCAACCCTTGCGCCTGCATCAGGGGCCCGCCTACCCCATCGAATTCGATTTCGGGGACAAGGGTCCGTAGTCCCTCCATCAGCGCGCCGCCCAACCGGTCGCCCGAAGGTTCCCCGGCGACCAGATAAACACGCATCAGGAGGCCCGCTCGCGCACGTAAAGGAACAGCCCCAGACGGTCGCATTCGGCAATCACGCGTTCGCGTTGCAGCACCAGAACGCCGCCCTTTTCGATGACGATCCCCGCAAGGCCCGCAGCCACCGCGCCGGACACGGTATCGGGTCCGATCGCAGGCAAATCGGCCCGACGATCCTGATCGGGTTTGGGGCCTTTGAACAACACACCGCCGCCAGCATCGGGCCGCTGAGTCAGAGATTGCAGCATCCAGGCGGTGCCAAAGATGCTTTCGACGGCCAGCACCTGCCGTTGCGAAACCGCACAAGCCTGTCCGATATCAGCGTTGCCCATTGCGCGCAGAACAGTTGCGGCGCGCTCAGCGTCAGCCAGATCAGCCTCGGACGGTTGCGCTTCGGTCAGGCAACCAAGCGGAGGCAGCAAATCGGGCGCAATGTCATGCGCGGCTTGAACGGTCAAGCCAGCATCCTCGAAGATGCCGATCACCGCCCGCAAGGCACCATCGTCGCCAGACATGATTGCCTGCTGCAGGATCGGCACCAAAGGCAGCGTCGCCGCATCGATGCGCGCGGGATCCACCTTGGGCCGCCGAACTGCGCCTGCCATGCAAATTTGGGTCACGCCGCGCGATTTGAGGTCGGCGATGAAACTGCCCAATTGTTCCAGCGGAAACACCAGATCGGGTGTCAGGTTATCGGGCTCGAACCCCTCCATTGCACAGATCAAAGGCCGCTCTGCCAGCGCAGACGCAACCTCCTCCGGTAAAACACCCGTTCCCGCAATCAATGCCAGCATGGGGTTACTTCCTTGGGGTCAGGAACGACCGGTCCGTGTCACCTGTCACAAAGTCGACAATACGGCGCACATATTCGCTTTCGGTATCTTCACCCGCGCGCCGGGCGCGCTCCTGAAAGGTGCCCTCGCCGCCCGACAATTCGCGGAACGCCGCCCGCAAAGCCGAGATATCAGCGCGCGACACGCCGCGACGCTTGAGGCCCACCAGGTTCAGACCATCCAACTCACCGCGCGGTGCCTGTACCAGCCCGTAGGGAATCACGTCGTTGGGCACCATGGTCAGCGCGCCGATAATGGCACCGCGACCCACACGTACCCATTGGTGCAGGCCCGAGATTCCGCCCACAATCACGTCATCCTCGATGATGCAATGACCTGCCGCACCGGCGTGGTTTACCATGATCACGCGATTGCCGATCTGAACGTCATGAGCCACGTGAACACCGGCCATCAGCAAGCAGTCATCGCCAATGCGGGTCACACCGCCGCCGCCTTCGGTGCCGGTGTTGATGGTCACATGTTCGCGGATCCGATTGCGCTGACCGATTTCCAGCCGCGTGTTCTCACCGCCGAACTTCAGGTCCTGCGGGATCTCACCGATGACCGAGAAATTGAAGATCACCGTGTCGTCGCCAACCGACGTTTCGCCGGTGACAACCACATGTGACTTCAGCTCGACCC
Source organism: Ruegeria sp. N4 (assembly GCF_056531425.1). Taxonomy (NCBI): domain Bacteria; kingdom Pseudomonadati; phylum Pseudomonadota; class Alphaproteobacteria; order Rhodobacterales; family Roseobacteraceae; genus Ruegeria; species Ruegeria sp. N4. Next base: position 359,741 of record NZ_JBQFLT010000001.1, on the reverse strand, counting down.
GGTCCCCCAATCGGACCTGCGCCCCGACATAGCAGAACGGCCCAACGACGCAGTCCTGCCCGATCTGGGCGCCTTCTTCGATGATTGCACTGGGGTGAATGCCGCTCATGTTGTCTTTTCCATGTCCCAGTCAACATAGGCCGAAAACTCAGCTTCGGCGGCAACCTCGCCTTCAACGGTTGCCCGACCGCTGAACTTGAACAGTTTGCCGCCCTTCTTGCCACGGATCGTCTCGACATGCATTTCCAGCACGTCACCCGGAACAACCTTGCGACGGAATTTGCACTTGTCGATGCTCATGAAATAGATCAGCAGTTCGGTGTCGATCACATCCATGCCAACACCCAGCATAACACCGGCGGTCTGAGCCATCGCCTCGACAATGGTCACGCCGGGCATGATCGGGGTTCCGGGGAAATGGCCCTGGAAATGCGGCTCGTTCATGGTGACATTCTTGATGCCACGGGCCGAGTGGTAATCGGTGATATCGACCACCTTATCGACCAGCAGAAACGGATAGCGGTGCGGCAAAATCCGCTGGATCAGCTGAATGTCAGCGCTTTTGGTTTCCGTGGTCATAACTCAAATGTCCCGTTTTGCATTCTCAGTTTCAGCGTGGTTAGCAATACAGGCCCGCAAGGGCAAGCAAACCTATTCGCCTGTCCCGTCCTGCAAGCCGGTTCCATCACCGATTGCAGCATCGATACGCTCAATCGCGGCGCTGGTAATGTCCGAAGTGTCCGAACTGAGCAGCACGCTGGAGCGTTCGAGGATGATGGACGCCCCGTTTTCACGCATAAGATCGATCAGGACCGGGCGCGCCAATTCGTAGAACTTTTGTCGGCTTTCTTCACTGATGCGGCCCAGGGCATCCAGTTTGGCGCGCTGACCCTCGCGATGCGACTGCACTTTGCGATCAAATGCCTCGGCCAGAGGACGGAAGTCTTCGGGCGCCAATTCGGCACGTTTCTCGGTCAGGTCCTTTTCTTCAGTGCTTAGCTCGGCAACGATCCGTTCGTTTTCCTCGGACAGCAGCGTGCCTTCCTGCTCGATCTCGCGCAGCACCCGCTGGCCAAATTCGGATTCGGTGAACAAGCGATCGCTTGAGACTGTCAGCACAACGGTCTGCGTGACGCCCAATTGCTGCGCCGCCGCTGATGTCACGCCAAACAGAGCCAGAAAAACACACAGGGCCCCCAAAGGGCCCTGAATGAGACGTTTGCAAATCCACCGCATCGCGGATCAGAACCGGGCTTGAACGGTCAGGTCAAAGTTCTGCTCGTTGTCGAACTCTTCTTTTTTCAGAGCTTTCGAGAAGTTGAACCGCAGCGGGCCGAAGGGCGTTTCCCACAGGACCGAGACGCCGATAACGTGACGGATCGATCCGTTGGCACCGACGATGTTCGCCCCCGCCGTGTTCACGTTGTCGATGTTGTAGAGGTTCCCGACGTCATAGAACACACCGCCGCGCAGACCCAGTTCCTCTGGCAGGCCCAGCGGGAAATCCGACTCGAACCGGGCAACCCAGTAGTAGTTGCCGCCGATGGCATCGTCCTGACCGTTGGACAGGTCACGCGGGCCAAGACCCGCGGGTTCAAACCCGCGGAATGTGTTCGGCCCCAGAAGGAAGCGGTCAATTGTGCGGCTGAAATCGTTGCCTGTCCAATGCAAGGCACCCAGTTCCAGTGTCGCGCGCAATACCACTTCTTCGCTTAGGACGCGGGTCTGTGCGATACCGCGCGCGGTTGTTCTGAAGAACTCGTTGTCGCCACCCAGACCAGCCGCATCAACACCAACTTCGAACAGCACACCGGCATTCGGGTTCAGGCCGCCAAGACGGCTGTCATAGACATAAGACACACCGATCGAACTGGTCGTCCGCTTGCCCTGATCGATTTCCGAGGAAATGACCGCGCCGTTGATCTCATCATCCTGCTGCGTCATCTCGCTGCGTTCCCAGCCGTACCGCAGGCGAAGCGAGGACAGCTCGCCAATCGCATAGGTCAGCTGCGGGTTAAAGAACACGCGCTCGGTATCGTAGCTTGCAAAACCCGAGTTCGTACCGGCCAGACCGAGGCCCAGATCGAAACGCAGCCGACGTCCCAACAGATAAGGTTCGGTAAAGTTGATGGTGTATTGCTCGGAATCCTGCGCCGTCGACAGGGTCAAACCCAGGTTCTGGCCGCGACCGAGGAAGTTGGATTCGTTCAGGCCAATCGCAATCCCGAAGCCATCCGAGGCCGAGAAGCTACCACCAAGGCTGAGCGATCCGGTCGGTTGCTCTTCGACATCCACATCCAGAATAACCTGGCTGGGCGAGGACCCTTCGCGCGGTTCGACATTTGCAACGGCAAAGAAGCCTAGTGCGTTGATGCGTTCCGCTGCTTGCCGGATCTCACGCGGGTTGAAGGGGTCGCCTTCGACCGTGTCGAACTGACGCCGGATCACGCGGTCAAGCGTGGTGGTGTTGCCTTCAATATCGATCCGCTCAACAAAAATGCGCGGGCCTTTGCTAAGGACAAATTCGACATCCAGCGTCAGATCGCGTGGGTTGCGGGTCACCCGAGGTTCGACCCGCAGGAAATCGACACCTTGCCGGATCCCCAAACGCTCCTGCCGGGCAATCGAGTTCTCGATCAGTGTGGGGGAATAGGTCACGCCCGGTTTGATCTTCAGCGCTTCCTGATACGGGGCCGGATCGACGCCGGGAATTTCGCTGACAGTCGTGATCTTGCCGAACGAGAATTTCTGCCCCTCGGTCACATTCATGACGAGGAAGAAGGCATCACGCTCGCGGGTGAATTCCACATTTGCGCTGTTTACGCGGAAGTCGATATAGCCGCGCGACAGGTAGAAATCGCGGATAACCTGTTTGTCGAACTCGATCCGGTCACCGATGAAAGTGTCGCTGCGGAAGAAGGTGCGCAGGAAGGTCGCTTGTTTGGTTTCCAGCACACGGCGCAGGCGGCGGTCCGAATAGGCCCGGTTGCCGACAAAGCTGACACGCTCAACCTCGATCGTTGTGCCTTCGGCGACCTCAAAGACCAGATCCACGCGATTGTCGCTGCGGCGGATGATGCGCGGGATTACGGTTGCGGCGACCCGGCCCTGGGCCGAATAGACCTCGGCAATCAGATCCGCGTCGGTTTCCGCGACCTGAGGGGTGAAAACGCGTCGTGGCTGGGACGAAATCACTTCGAGCAGGACATCGTCTTTGACGCGACGATTCCCTTCGATGCTGATTTGGTTGATCGTCGGGTATTCCTGTACCTCGATCAGCAGGGTTGTGCCGCGCGGGGTCAGTTCGACTGTTTCAAAAACACCACTGTCAAGCAAACGCTGGAACGCGTCGTTCAACTGACCGGTTGTGACGGTTTGCCCCGGTTCGATCCCCGTTCTGGCGATGATCGTCCCCGTCTCGATGCGGCGGTTTCCTTCCACCTCGAACGAGTTGATGGTGAAACTTTGCGCCTGTGCCGTATTCGGCAATGCCAGTAAGCTGGCGGCAACAAAAAGGAAAAGAAACGTCAGCGATTGCCACAAAATCTTGTTTGTAGACTTACGCCCCCCGCAGGATGTGCCCGCGCCTCGCCCGTCGGTCATTTTTTTCTCAACCCAGAATTTTAAGACTTTAATGCTGAGTAGCGGGAATGGATGGGGTTGTCAAAAGGCCAAAAAGCGCATCCGGCATTTGATGGCCTTTAGGGCGTGAAAAGACGGTTGGTCAGAATCACAATCCCGCCAGATAGGCACCAGCGGCCAGTGCCAGAGCGGTGACGGCAAAACTCAGCAACACATCCCAGTTCAGCATGAACAGGAAGCTAAAACTCCGATAGGATTTGCGCAGTGCTTTGGTCATGATCGCCCCTCAACGTCGCGCAAACCTTACCGTCGGAATGCGGCAAGAATGCGGCTTTCCTGTGCGGCTTGCGCCACAATCAGCAAAACAGGTCGTTGGTCACCGAGAACAACATCAGGCTGAGAATAACCGTGATTCCGACGGTCATCAGAATCCGCAATGCCATGTCGCTGGGCGGTTTTCCGGTCACGGCCTCATAGGCGTAGAACAGCAGATGACCACCATCCAGAGCCGGGATCGGGAACAGGTTCAGCAACCCGACTGCGGTGGACAGAACCGCGATGAAGAAGATAAAGCTTTGCGCGCCCTGGCTGGCCATTGCGCCCGACGTCTCGGCGATGCCAATCGGGCCGGATATGTTGCAAGTGCTGATCGCGCCGGTGATCATATGCCACATCCCCGACAGCGATCCTTCGATGATGCGGATCGTCTGATTGACGCCACCCGTTAGCGAGTCAAACAGACCCGCAGGCTGGGTTGCAGGTTCCAGCATCATTCCACCGACGATCCCGATACGCCAATGGGTCTGAAACCCGCCATCAGACTTCGGTTCATCCGTGCGGCGCGGGGCCAATGCAAACTCAAGATCGGCCCCATCGCGCCAGACATTCAGCAACAGAACCCGACCATCCGAACTTTCGACAAAGTCCTTGAGCTGCTCGAACGCAAAGATCGGTTCACCATTTACCGAGGTGATGACGTCCCCCTGCTCAAGCTGGATATCCATGGCCGCGCTGCGCGGCGCGACCTGACGGATCAGCGGCGGAAACAGCCACGGGGCTTCAACATCGATGGTCTGCCCATCGCGAATGACCGTGTAGTCCAGCACTGGCTCAACCGGCAGCGAGTCGGTGAACTCGCTCCAGGTGCTTTCCTCATCGAAATCCGGTGTTTGGATGCCTGCGATTGCGACGATCTCATCACCGACCTGCAAACCCTGAACGGTGCCCGGCAAGGGCTGCAACTCACCCACGGTCAAAGGTTCGCGCGACACGCCCTGGGACCAGAAGATCAACCCGAAGACGATGATCGACATTGCAAAGTTGAACACAGGACCGGCCGCAACAGTGGCCGCCCGCGCCCAGAGCGGCGCGCCGTGCATCGTGCGACGCAGTTCTTCGGGTTTTTGTTCGGCGATCTCTTCCATCGCCTCTTCGTCCTTGCCCGACGCCGCGTTGGCATCGCCCAGAAACTTCACATAGCCGCCAAATGGCAACAGAGCGACCTGCCAGCGGGTGCCGCGCTTGTCCATGCGGCTCCACAGCACCGGGCCGAACCCGATGGAAAACACCTCGGCATGAATGCCTGACCAGCGTCCGACGATGTAGTGGCCGTACTCGTGCACCGCGACAATGGCGGACAAGGCGATGACAAAGGCCACAATGGTCCAAAGCAAATTGCCAAATTGCGGGATCAGGGAAAGTAGGTCCAAATGTCTATCCTGCTCGTTTGCTTACGGCTTCATCCGCCCATTGCCGTGCCAGATGGTCCGTTTGCTGTACGTTATCAAGAGTCAAAGCGGCATCAATAAGACTATGTCCCGCATCGAATCTGTCCAGAACCATTGCGACAATATCCGCCATGCTGGGGAAATCGATTTGACCCGCGATAAAGTGATCCAGCGCCCGTTCCTTGGCCGCGTTGAACACAGCCCCCGACAAGCCCCCGCGCGCCATCACGTCCCGCGCCAGCTTCAGCGCCGGATAGCGGGCCAGATCGGGGTCTTGAAAGTTCAACTGCCCAATGGCGGGCAGATCCAGCCGCTGAACGGGCAAGTCCTGCCGCTTGGGCCAATGTAGCGCGAATCCAATGGCGTGACGCATATCCGGCGCGCCCATATGGGCCATTACCGCACCGTCGCGAAACCCGACCAGCGCATGAACGATGGATTCGGGATGGACTAGAACCTCGATCTGATCCGGGGCGACGCCAAAGAACTCTTTCGTTTCGATGACCTCAAGCGCCTTGTTGAACATCGACGCGCTGTCGATGGTAATCCGCTGCCCCATATCCCAATTCGGGTGGCTCGAGGCCTGTTCGACCGTCGCCTTGGCCAGATCGTCCAGTGGCCAGTCTCGGAAGGCGCCGCCGCTGGCGGTGATGATGATGCGCTCGACCGCATCAATCTCTTCCCCCACCAGTGCCTGAAACACGGCCGAATGCTCGCTGTCCACCGGTAGCAGGCGGGCATTGTGGGTCTTGGCCGTCTCCAGGACCAAAGGCCCGGCACAGACCAGCGTTTCCTTATTGGCCAGCGCCAGTGTCGCGCCTTGCTTTAACGCTTCGATGCCCGGCGCAAGACCGGCGGCTCCGACAATCGCAGACATGACCCAATCCGCCGGGCGCGCCGCCGCTTCGGTCAGCGCTTGAGATCCTGCGGCAGCTTCGACACCAGACCCCTGCAACGCATCGCGCAGGTCCGGCAGGCGATCCTCAAAGGCCGTGACGGCCAGATCGGCATTCAAGCGACGGGCGTCCGCGACAAGCTGTTCGATATTCGCGCCACCTGTCAACGCGACAACGTCATAGGCCTGCGGATCCCGTGCGATCAGATCAATCGTGTTCTGACCGACAGAACCGGTCGCGCCAAAAATCGATACTTTGCGCATCACATTGCCCCGGGTGAATAAAGCAGGCCTGCCAGCAAGACAAACAGGGCCGCACCCATCATACCGTCAAACCGGTCCAGAAACCCGCCATGGCCCGGTATCAGGCTCGAACTGTCCTTGACCCCAAACCTGCGCTTGACCGCGCTTTCCACGATATCGCCCGCCTGACTGGCCATGGACGCAAAGACCGAGACCACTACGAACAGAACACCAAACCCGCCATGGGCGGCAAACGCGACCCCGACAATAGCAGCGGCGACCCAACCGCCCGCCGTACCAGACCATGTCTTCTTGGGGCTGACCTTTGGCCAGAACTTCGGCCCGCCGATAGCCTTGCCCACGAAATAGCCCGCGACATCGGTGGCCACCACAATGGCGATCAGCCAGATCATCCAGCCGAACCCCATATTCTCGCGGATCGAGATAAAGCCCAGCCCTGCCCCGGCGATCCAGATCACAAAGATGGCGTACAGCCCCTTAGAGCGGCTGACCTGCCCGGCCCCTACCAGCGCCGGGGCCAGCAAGATCGGCAGTTTGTAAAGCGGCGGCACATGGTAACTCAGAACCACCGCGACGCCCGTCAGAATGCCCAGTTGAACCGCCACACCCATGCGCTGCGGTTCGATCATCCGAACCAGTTCCCATGTCATGATGGCGCAGGCGATGGCGATGAACGCCTCGAACCACAGACCGCCCAGCCACACCTCGATCGAGCCAATGGCCACAAGCACAATGGCGGACAGAACCCGCGTCGTCAGATCAGACCATCGGCCTTCGCTCATGCCGGAACTGCCCCAAAGCGTCTCTCGCGCGAGCCGTAGTTGCGACACAGGCGTTCCAGTTCAGCGGCGGTGAAATCGGGCCACAGGGTGTCGATGAACTCATATTCGGAATAAGCGGATTGCCAGAGCAGAAAGTTCGAAATCCGCGCCTCACCACTGGTGCGGATAACCAGATCAGGGTCGGGAAGAACCCGGGTATCCAGATATTTCGGCAGAGTTTCTTCATCCACATCTTCAGGCTTCAACCGCCCCTCGGCGACATCACTGGCCAGACGTTTGGTGGCCCGCGCAACCTCATCCCGACCGCCGTAGTTCAGCGCCACCGTCAGATGGACAAGGTCATTGTCCTTGGTCTCGTCCTCAAGGGAATCCATCAGGTCGGTCAGCTTGGAATCCAGCCGCACCCGATCCCCGATGAACCGCACACGAATGCCGTTATCCGCCAATGTCTTGGTTTCTTTAAGAATATACCGGCGAAACAGGCTCATCAGCCCTGCGACCTCGACCTGTGTCCGTTTCCAGTTCTCGGTCGAAAAGGCGAAGATTGTCAGGTATTTGATCCCCAGTCCCGGGCAGGCCTCGACCACTTCCCGCACGCGCCGCGCGCCGGCATGGTGCCCAAACAGCCGGGGCCGACCGCGCGCCTGCGCCCAACGGCCATTGCCATCCATGATAATGGCCACATGGCGCGGACCAGCACAGGGCTCGGTGTGGGGATCTTTGGGCATGAGACCGGCTCAGACCTGCATGATTTCGGACTGCTTGGTCTCAAGCGCGGCATCGACGGCCTTGATCATCTCATCCGTCAGGTCCTGCACTTCGCTTTCCCAGAACTTCTGATCGTCCTCGGACATGCCGTCAGCCTTGGCTTTCTTGATCTGATCCATCCCGTCGCGGCGCACATTCCGGATCGAAACACGGGCGCTTTCGGCGTACTGCCCGGCGACCTTGCCCAACTCGCGGCGGCGTTCTTCGTTCAGCTCGGGGATTGGCAGCATGATGATCGTGCCGTTCAGCTGAGGATTGATCCCCAGCCCGCTTTCGCGGATCGCCTTTTCCACCTTCCCGACCAATGACTTGTCCCAGACATTAACTGTCACCATCCGGGGTTCCGGAACGTTGACCGTTCCCACCTGATTGATCGGTGTCATCGAGCCATAGGCATCCACCATCACCGGCTCCAGCATCGAGGCCGAGGCCCGCCCGGTCCGCAACGAGGCAAATTCGGTTCTGAGGTTGGACATCGCGCCTTCCATGCGGCGCTTCAGATCATCGGTGTCCAGTTCGAAGTCGTCAGACATGCTGCTCACTCCCCGTCTTCAGGTGCTGTTTGGATGGGTCTTACGCCATCGCACTTGGGATGTATAGCAATCATGATCAGGAATTGTGCCAATGACCAGAGTTGTTTCGGTCCTTTTCGCCAGGTTTTGATCAGCCGGGACAGGCACGCCCCGGCTGCCATGTCAGATCAGGCGTTCACGTCGACAACCACGCGCCCTTTGACCTGACCTTTGAGAATATCCGCACCCAGTCCGGGCAGATCGGACAGTGCGGCGGGATGCATCATCGCCTCCAGCTTATCCATCGGCAGGTCGGTCGCGATCCGCTGCCACGCGCGCACGCGGTTGTCATAGGGCTGCATCACGCTGTCGATGCCCAGCAGGTTCACACCGCGCAACAGGAAGGGAATCACCGTTGCCGACAGCGCCGCCCCCCCGGCCAGACCCACAGCCGCGATCGAGCCGCCGTATTTCATCTGCCCCAGCACCCGCGCCAGCATCTCTCCGCCAACAGCATCCACACAACCCGCCCAGGTTTCGCTTTCCAGCGGGCGTTTGGTGGTCTCGTTCAACTCCTCACGCGGCACAATGGTCGTGGCCCCGAGTGATTTCAGATAGTCCCCGGTCTCGGGCCGCCCGGTCACGGCGGCGACCTCGTAACCCAGGTTGCCCAGAATGGCGGTCGCCACGGACCCAACGCCGCCTGCGGCACCGGTGACCAGAACCGGACCTTTGTCCGGGGACAGACCATGATCCTCCAACGCCATGACAGCCAGCATGGCCGTGAAACCAGCAGTGCCAACCGCCATCGCCTGCCGCGCGCTCAGCCCGTCCGGCAAGGGAACCAGCCAATCCGCCAAAGCGTTGGCTTTCTGCGAATACCCGCCCCAATGCGCCTCACCCACGCGCCAACCGGTCAATACCACCTTGTCGCCGGGCGCGTACCGATCGTCCGAGGACGCCTCGACCGTACCCGCATAATCGATGCCCGGCACATGTGGGTACGACCGCACCAACCCGCCCCCTTTGGGCGACATGCACAGACCGTCCTTATAGTTCACTGTCGAGTATTCGACGGCAACCGTCACCTCACCATGGGGCAGATCATCTGCTGAAAGCTGCTTGACCGAAGCGCTCGCCAGCCCGCTTTCTTCATCCTTGTCCATTACCAACGCATTGAACATTTGCAGTTCCTTTCGTTTCCAAAAAACCAGATCCGAGTCTTCATCCGGCTAAAAATATCCCGGGGGAGTCACGCAGCGACGGGGGCAGAGCCCCCTTCCCCCTCTAAACCCAGAAATGCGCCTTCACCTGCGCGCAGCGCGTGCCATCCGGCGTTTCAACATCCAGTTCGGTCCCCGGTTCCCAATGGCTCAGGCGGATCATGCCGATGGAGACATTCGTTTCGAAATCGGGCGACCAAACAGACGAGGTCACCTGCCCCACCTGTTTCCCATCCACAAAAGCCGGCCATGGTCGATCGCAGGGCGGCACCGGGTCGCCCTGAATCGCAATCGGACGGATTTGCTGCACCGGGCCTTCCTTGGCCACGCGCAACAAGGCATCGCGCCCGATGCAGCCAATGGCCGTGTGCGTGTTGCAGAACTTGCCCAGTCCACATTCATGCGGCGTGTTGTCGTCGGTCATGTCATTGCCATAAGACAATAAGCCGCCTTCGATACGTTCGATCAGGTTCGGACACCCGGCCCGCACCTGAAGGTCCTCGCCCGCCTTGAACAGCGCGTTCCATAGCGGCATCCCGATATCGCCGCCCTCGACATAGATCTCGAACCCGCCCTGTTTTGAATAGCCTGATCGCGCAACAGCCAGATCGCGACCTTCGAACTCGAACATGTCGAACTTGAAAAACCGGATATCACGCACCCGATCCCCGAAGACACGCGCCATCAACTCATCGGCCTTGGGCCCCTGAACTGCCAAAGGCGAGACGTCAGGCTCATCCACCAGAACGTCCAACCGATACCCATTTGCCAATCCTTTGACCCACAACAACAAATCACTGTCGGCAATGGAAATCCACCAGCGGTCCTCGGACAGCTTCACCGCAACGGGATCGTTTAGCATCCCACCGGTTTCATCCACGATGGGCACGTAATAGCACTGCCCCGGCAGCATCCCGCGCAGGTCACGGGGCGTCAGCATCTGCATCAGCCGCGCCGCATCCGGGCCGCGCAGTTCCACCTGCCGCTCGCAGGATACATCCCAGACCTGAACATGCTCTTTCAGATGGCGATAGTCGGCTTCTACACTTTCAAAAACCGTCGGCAACAACATGCGATTGTAAACCGTATAGCCTTTGACCCCCGCAGCCTCGACCCCGTCGGAAAAGGGCGTGCGCCGCAAGCGGCGAGACAAGGATATTTGCGGCATTCAGCCCTCCTGCGGCAGGAAAACCAGATCACTGACCGGAGCCTCAGACCCGGTCTCGGTCAGCATTTTGTGCAATTGACCGCGATGATGCGTCTGGTGGTTGAAAAAATGCATGATGCATTTCGCGTAAGGCAATGTAATATCGCCTTCTTTTGCCGCTGAATACCAGGTGAACGGGCCGGTGATCAGATCATCACCCAACGTGTTCGCCCAATCGGCAATCCGGGTATCCACGGTCTTACGCAGAGACAACCAACTGGCCAGATCAGGACACAGATAGACGCTTTCATGGATGCCGCAGCCTTTGCGATGGATGTTGCTTTCCGGGCCCGGCCCTTTGTCGAACCGGGACATCCAGATCCAATCGCCCCACAGCAAATGGTTCGCTGTGCCCAGGATCGAGCCAAAGAACGCCCCGCGTTCGCGTGTTAGTTCCTCTGAGGTCAATGCTTGAAGGAACTCGGCCAACTGACTGTTTTGCCATTGATTGTAGCGCGACATCTCACGCGCATAGGCTCCGGTAATCATCACTTTGGCCCGTGCCAATCGATGGGGCAAATCTCGGCCGATTTGCCGCCGAAATCCCAGACGCGGCCATAATCGCGCACCTTGGACTTGGTGCCGCGCGCCACGATGATGTCCGGTCCCATCCAGTATTTCGAGTTCGAGACCATCACCGGATGCTCGGGGTCCTTGCCTGCCAGCATCTCGATCTCACCCTGAATTTTGCGACCGATCACGATCCGGCGCTTGGTGCCGTCGCGCTCGATGACGACCGGAGCCCGCTCGGCCCCGATGATCTCGCTCACCAGCATGGTGAACAGGCCGGTGGTGCCGCCCGCCTGACCGCTGAAAATCTGCAATAGCCCGTTATACGCCTTGCCGCTGGCACGTTCGTCCACATAGGCGGCGACTTTCCATTGCCCCTCGCCCATACGGCCCGGAATGTCGACCAGCAGGCCGACGCACAGATCGGAGAGGTCCTCACCCTCGTAATGCCCCTCATCAATGATGACGCCCATCCACGCGTGGCAATGCCCCTCGGTCGGAGGGTGTGCGCCCAGCGAGACAACGCAGGGACAAAACACATCGCACGAGCAGTTCAGGATCAGCTCGCCCTTGATGGCCCATTCCGTCGGGCTCATCTCGCGCCGCTTCGGGTTGGGCATACGGCTGTCGATCCGCTGACTTATGGGAAGCCTGTCCGCTTCGGGTTTTCTGTTTTTTGCCATCGGCTTATCCTCCGTATGCAAAGGGATAGATCAGCAGGACAAGACCGCCTGCAATCAACGCAAACCCCATGGGTCGGGTCACAACATGCCCGATCTGGGGAAGTTTTTCCAAAACCATGAACAAGGTGGCCAGACCCATCCACAAAAGGCTCATGACACCACCGACAAAGCCAAGTGCCATGAAGCCCCAACAGCAGCCCACGCAAAACGCGCCAAGGCCCAGCCCCATTTTCACGCCGCCAGTGAAACCGGTTTTCCAATGGCCCAGGAAATAGGTCATAGGTGCGTGGCAGACGCCGTGGCAGACCTCTTTCACGCGGGTGAACTGGAAGGCACCGACGACGACCAGCAACCCTCCGGCCACCCAGTTGGACTTGGCGATGCCCAGCATGTCGACGACCCCACCAAACAACAGAGCCAGCTGAACGCCGGTGATCAGCGCCGCGAAGCCCACCCAGACGATGAAATATCCGGTCAGAACGCCCAGCCATCCGCCGCGCGAGCCATTCGCGCTGTGGATCAGGTCGTCATAGCTGCGCAGGGTTGGCACCAGAGTCGGCAGCATCATCGCCGCCATCATGATCGCCCACATCCAGAACAGCGGGCCAAACTCGGCCATGGGCATATACATGTCCATACGCGGGTCCATCGCCGCCATGGCCTGCCCCATCGGACCCGGACGACCGATCCAATCCAGGTCCATGTCGCGGCTCATCGAGAACATGACCCACCAGGCCCACAGGATCAGCACATAGAACGCCAGCCACATCCCGCTGCGTAGCATTGCGCGACTCATGTGATCCCCTCCGACTCAACTCCCTTGCTTTTCAAATGTCAGACTTTTAAATGTCAGACAAATAAAATCGTAAAGCCGCGTGCAAAATGAAGATTAACCCACAGAAAACCGCAGACCTGTCCGCGCAAATCGCGCAGGCCATTCGCGATGCGATTGTCTCGGGTGAGTTGATCGTGGATGAGCGTTTGCCGTCCGAGGCCGAATTGGCCGACCAATTTCAGGTCTCACGCCCAACGGTCCGTGAGGCGCTGAAACGTCTGGCGGCACAGTCCCTGATCCGCACCCAGCGCGGGGCAACCGGCGGGGCCTTTGTGAACCGCATCAGTTTTGAAGACGCGTATTCGCAACAGATCACCACGTCGACCCTATTGTTGTCTATGAACGCGGTGCGCTTCGATACGGCCTGTGAGGCGCGATACGCGCTGGAACGCGCCTGCGCCCCCTTGTCTGCGCAGCGTCGTACGGCAGATCAACTCGCCACCATGCGGGCCGAGATTTTCCGACAGGCGCAGCCCGGTCTGACGGATGAGGCGTTCTGCGCCTCGGACGTCGCCTTTCACCGGGCTTTGGTGGATGGCGCCGGCAATCCGGTTCTGTCCTATCAACTGGCAGGCGCGGTCGAGGCAATGCAGCCCCTGATGAACATGATCACCTTCACAGCAAGGTCACGCGAAGAGATCATCTTGCTTCACACCAAGATCGCCGACGCCCTTGAAGCGAATGACGCCACAACGGTCGATGCCACCTTGGTCGAGCTGGAAGCCTACACCCGCCGACTGGCCCAGGACGTGGCCGAGCGCAAACGCAAACCCGCCTGATCCCGATCAGGCCCCAGGATTGACGCAGACGAACAGGCACAAGGAAGACAGAGCAGGCAGGATGTCACCCGGCGCCAAGACCGGAACTCTCAATACAAATTGAATATCAATTGCTTACGGGAGGACGTTATGAACACAAGACCGGACCCAACCTTTTATCCATCCGCCAAGCTGGCAATGGAGGGCCCCGCCGAGACGCTTGCTTTCACGCTGATGCTGAGCCCGGATTTTTCGCAACCCGACGGGCTGGCGGTTGTGAATGTCGATCCGACATCCGACGATTTCGGCAAGATCGTCCACAAGGTGATGATGCCGGAAAAAGGCGATGAGTTTCATCATTTTGGCTGGAACGCCTGTTCCTCGGCCTTGTCACCGCTGACCGGGCACGCCTTTCTGGAACGGCGCTATCTGATTATCCCGGGCATTCGGTCCAGCCGGATTTACGTGATCGACGTCAAGAACCCGCTTGAGGCCAAGATCCACAAGATCATCGAACCCGAGGAAGTCTTTGCAAAGACAGGATATTCCCGCCCTCACACCATCCATTGCGGCCCCGAGGGCATCTATGTCAGCACGCTGGGTGGCGGCGGTGAAGATGGGACCGATGGCCCTCCGGGTATCTTCATCATGGATTGCCAAAGCTTTGAGATCATAGGGCGGTATGAGATCGAGCGCGGCGTGCAGGACAAGCACTATGATTTCTGGTGGAACCTGCCGCGCGATTACATGGTCAGTTCTGAATGGGGCCTTCCGCCTCAGTTCGAAAACGGCATCGTGGCCGAGGATTTGTTGTCCAACAAATACGGACACAGCATCCACTTCTGGAACCTGCGCAACCGGACCAATATCCAGACCATCGATCTGGGCGAAAACCACCAGATGGCGTTGGAGATCCGCCCGGCCCATGATCCGGTCAAGCAATACGGGTTCTGCGGCGTGGTTGTGGACACCACCAACCTGCAAGGCGCGATTTTCACGTGGTGGCGCAATGAGGACGGCACGTTCGAGGCCAAAAAGACCATCACCATCGACCCGCAACCAGCCGACCCGGATGACCTGCCCGATCTGTTGAAGGGGTTCTCGGCCGTTCCGCCGCTGGTCACTGATATCGACCTGAGCCTCGACGACAAGTATCTCTATGTCGCTTGCTGGGGTACGGGTGAGATGCATCAGTACGATGTCTCGGACCCGATGAACCCGACGCTGGCGGGCAAGGTTGAAATCGGTGGTATCGTCAAGAAAACCAAACATCCAAACGGTCAGGATTTTGGTTACGGCCCGCAGATGGTCGAGATCAGCCGGGACGGCAAGCGCGTTTACTGGACCAACTCGCTTTATTCCACATGGGATGATCAGTTCTATCCCGGCGAACGCGGCGCGGCGATGGTCAAGGCCGATGTCGGCGAAAACGGTGGCCTGACGCTGGACCCGAACTTCTGGGTCGAATTCCCCGACGGCTACCGCAGCCACCAGATCCGGCTGGAGGGCGGAGACTGCTCGACCGACAGCTTCTGCTACCCCTCGGTCTGAGTTGGAGGTTCTGATGACATCAACGGCTGGTCTCTGGCTGGCCGTTGTTCTCAGCGGTGCGTATCACGGGCTGAACCCCGGAATGGGCTGGCCGCTGGCTGTTTCTTCGGCATTGATGGAGCAGCGCCAATCCGCCCTGTGGCGCGCGCTGGCCGCCTTGGCAGGCGGACATTTTGTGGCGATGCTGGGTGTCCTGCTGCCCTTTGCCCTGATGGCCGTTCTGGTTGACTACCAACGCGAGATTCGCATCGGGGCCGCACTGATCGTCATCGCGATGGGTCTGTATATCGCCCTCACCCAGCGCCACCCGCGATTCCTGTCGCGCGTCCCACCAAGCAAACTGGCGCTTTGGTCCTTTCTGGTGGCGCTGGCGCATGGGGCCGCGCTGATGCTGGTTCCGATCTATCTGGGCCTGTGCGGCTTGGATGAATTGGATGCCGGGCATCAGGCAATCTCGCAGATTATGACAACGAATGGCCTGCTGGTTCTGGGCGTGGCGGCGCTGCATACCGCCGCAATGATCCTTGGCGGGGGTCTTCTGGCCTATGCCGTCTATCGCTGGCTGGGCCTGCAATTCCTGTCCCGCAGTTGGTTCAATCTGGAACTGATCTGGGCGCTCAGTCTGATTCTGGTCGGAGTTCTGGGGCTGTGGTCGGCGATTTAGTGCTTTTCTTCGGAAAACAACGGATTACCGTTGTCGACGGATAAGCAAGTTGGAAGAGGCCGAAATGGTAACAACCCTGAATGTAATCGTCGCTTTGCTGACCATCGGATTCGGCCTCTTCGGCTTTCTGGCCCCCGCCCACACCGCCAACGCGCTGGATCTGGCCCCGACCGACAGCACAATGGGCCTAAGTGAATTGCGCGCCTCGGTCGGAGGGTTGTTTGTTGTAACCGGCATTGCCGTGATCTGGCTGAACGCGCCGATGGCATACACAATGCTGGGCGTGGTCTACGCAGGGGCGGCGCTTGGACGGTTCGTGTCGCTGGCGTTGGACAACCCGCCATTCGTCAAAGCGGCCACTTTTGGTGGAATCGAACTTGTTCTGGCCGTCTGGCTGATTGCGGCGAACTTCAACAAAACCACATAACACGCTGCTTTTGAACGTATTCGCATCCAAAAATCTGGATTTGCAACCCAGCGCCGCCTCACCTATATAGGGTATGTCCTTCGGGACTATGGACATAAACGCGCTCGTAATAAGCGGATCGGACCCGGGGGCGGTACCCGGCGGCTCCACCAACCATCCTTCGTTTGGGGATTTTGGGGCCGAAACAGGATCGACGAACGTCTAAAGGGGTTAGCTTTGTCTCGGCTGTCTGCCACCGTTACCGGCGAAAATAGTACAATTGCAAACGACAATCGTGCTCCGGTTGCAGTTGCTGCGTAAGCAGTAACAAGACCGAAATCTAAGCCCTTGCGCCTAGCCGCGTAAGGCGGGGTTCGCAGGTACCTGGCAACAGAAACCTGCATTTCCACATTGTAATGTCTGAGTTTAATTCTTTTTCTGTGCAGATTTAGAGTTTGTTCATCCCTTTTGTCCACTGTCATCCCAGTCAGACAGGAGAGCCGGGATGAAACACACAGATATCCTAAAAGCATGGTACGCCGAGGTTTGGGAACAGGGAAACACCGAAGCGATCGATCAGTATTTTGCGCCCGATACGATGGCCGAGGGGTTGATCCCCGAAATGCAGGTGGGCGCCGACGATTTCCGCGATCTGGTCATGGCCTTCCGTCATATCCTTGGCGAGATCACCGTTGAGATGCCCAAAATCATCGAAAATGGCGATTGGGTTTCAGCAATTCTTCACGTCAAAACCTTCCGCGCCGATAACGGGGCACCGCTGGAGGTCACCGGGCAGGTCATGGCGCGATTCAAAGGTGACAAGATGGTCGAAGCCTATAATCAGTTCGATTTCGTCTCGCTTTTCGAACAACTGGGTCAGTTTCCGCAGGACACGCTGCCCGTTTGTATGACGGGGCAAAGGCTGGATTGGGCCTGATCCAAAGGCGGTGCAATCTTGACCCATGGGCGGCTTGCACGGTAGCTAGAGCCATGGGGTAAGATTGCGAACGCCCCGTGAGGCGTCAGCCCAAGTTTCGCATGTATCCGAGACTACAAGGAACATGCCATGGCATCGCCAAACTCCATTACCCCAAAGCAATTGTCGCGTCTGATCGGAACACCTCAGGCTCCGATGCTGGTGGATATTTGTCTGGACGAAGATTTTGCGGAGGATCCGTATCTGATCCCCGGTTCATTCCGGCACCCGGCCGCCGATATTGCGGGGCTTGCACGGCTGGTCTCGGATCGCCGCAGCGTCATCATCTGTCAAAAAGGAAAGAAACTCAGCCAAGGTGTCGTTTCCTGGCTGCGCAGTGAAGGCTGCGCCGCTGAGTATCTGGATGGCGGCATGTATGGTTGGCGCGACTTGCGCGACAGCCTGCGCATTCCGGCCGCGTCTGTGCCGTCGCCGGTTAACGGGCAGACACTCTGGGTCACACGGCACCGTCCAAAGATTGACCGTATCGCCTGCCCCTGGCTGATCCGTCGCTTTGTCGACCCCAAGGCCAAATTTCTGTTCGTCGCGCCAGCCGAGGTGGAAAGCGTCGCAGAAAAATTCAACGCCACGCCCTTTGACATCGAAAACGCATTCTGGAGCCACCGAGGCGACGCCTGCACATTTGATACGCTGCTGGATGAGCTGTGCCTACGCTCCGAGTCGTTGGATCGGCTTGCAACCGTAGTGCGGGCAGCCGACACCAATCGCCACGACCTTGCCTCTGAGGCCGCCGGATTACTGGCCATCTCGGTCGGCCTGTCCCGACAATACCGTGACGATCACGAAAACCTTGAGGCCGGGATGCATCTCTACGATGCCCTGTACCGCTGGGCGCGCGACGGGTTTGAGGAAACCCACGACTGGCCAATGGATCGCAAGTCATGACACCATCGCTCAAAGAGATGATGCAGGTGTTCGGCAGGATTGGCCTTCTGTCCTTCGGAGGCCCGGCCGCCCAGATTTCGCTGATGCATCACGAATTGGTTGAACATCGGCCCTGGCTGGATGAGCAAGCCTATCTGCGAGCCTTGTCCTTGTGCATGTTGCTGCCGGGCCCCGAAGCCATGCAACTGGCGACCTATGCGGGGTGGCGTCTGCGCGGCGTGACCGGCGGGTTGATTGCCGGAACCCTGTTTGTGCTGCCCGGCGCGATTGTGATCGCGGCCTTGGTGATGCTTTACGCAGCATTTGGCACCCTGCCCCTGGTTCAGTCGGCCTTTCTTGGGATCAAGGCCACGGTCATCGTGATTGTTATTCAAGCCTTGCTTAAACTGTCCCGCAAGGCGCTGTCAGATGTGGAACACCGCATCCTCGCGGGTCTCGGGTTTCTGGGCATTTTCCTGTTCAACATTCCGTTCCCTTTGATCATCCTGACGGCTGCTCTTTGGGGGTATCTCAGTTTCAAGGGCGCGGTGCCCGCACCCGAACCCATCGCTGCGCCGACCTTCGCAAAACCGTTTCGTACGATAGCCATTTGGCTGCCCCTGTGGCTGGGGCCGCTGGTCCTGCTGACACTGTCGGGGCACCAACTGCTCAGCGATCTGGGCTGGTTCTTTGCCCGTCTGGCGGTTGTGACTTTTGGCGGCGCTTACGCGGTTCTGGCCTACATGACGCAGACGGTCGTCGACCAGTACAACTGGATCAGCACAGGCCAGATGATCGACGCGCTGGGCCTTGCCGAAACAACGCCGGGGCCGCTGATTCTGGTGACGCAGTTCGTTGCCATGCTGACCGGGCAGCTAGACGGTGGCGTCACATTGGCGCTGGCGGCGGGTGCTGTGTCGCTATGGGCGACATTTGTTCCCTGTTTCCTCTGGATTTTTCTGGCCGCACCCTATCTGGACAGCCTTGCGACAAGGCCAAGGCTGACAGCCGCGCTGCACGGCATCACGGCGGCGGTGGTCGGCGTGATTCTCAACCTGTCCGTGTGGTTCGCCCTAAACGTTCTCTTTGATGTGGTCGGTCAGGCAAGCTGGGGGCCGCTGTCAACTCCTGTTCCGGACGTGTTATCCGCAAATTATACTGCTCTGGCCCTGACATTTGCCGCAGGACTATTGATTTTCAAAGCAAAATTGGGGATGGCAACGGTGCTGGCGCTGATGGCCCTGGCTGGCATGGCCATCCATCTATTCTGATCAATCCGGCCATACCTGCTCTTTCGTTTCCAGTTAAAACGCCTATGCTGGGGATAACCACTTTCGAGGATCACACATGTCGCAAGACATCGACTATGGAAACCTGATGCACACCGCCATGCGCGGTCTCATCAAAACGGTTCTGACCGGCGTTTCCGAAACCGGCCTGCCCGGCACCCATCATTTTTTCATCACCTTCGACACCCGTGAACCCGGCGTCCAGATCGCGGATTGGCTGCGCGAGCGGTATCCAGAAGAGATGACGATTGTCATGCAGCACTGGTTCGAAAACCTTGAGGTTGGCGAGACCGGCTTTGCCATCACTTTGAACTTCGGTGACGCGCCCGAGCCGCTGTATATCCCCTATACCTCCATCAAAACTTTCGTGGACCCGTCCGTCGAGTTCGGCCTGCGGTTCGAAAGCCCCGAAGATGACCTGGAAGAAGACAATTTCATCGAAGAATCGATTGAGGTTGAAGAGCCCGAGGAACACCACGACGCAGACGTCGTCTCGTTGGACAGCTTCCGCAAATAGGCCCTGAAACCCCGCGACCCACGCGGGGTTTATTGTTTCTTCAGAAACGTTTCGACCGAGCGGGACTTTTCGCCGTTGATAAAGCGCGAGAATGACAGGTTCAGGCCACCCTCGGCCAGAGTGCGGTCGAACTGCTGCAATTCATATCCGCCGGTCTCATCGATAAACAGTGAAAACACGGTCATCGTGTCCCCGTCGATGCGGCCCCAGACAAAGGGTTCGCCTTTCATGGGGTCCAACGGAACCTCATGACCAAAGACATTGCGCTTCATCGCGGCGGCGAACACGTCGGGACGGTCAGACGGTTGGAAATCGATAGAAAACGCCTGTTCCTTAACGCGCCCGTCCAGCTTGTAGGTCGTTGTTTTCCAACTGACGTTAAAGCCGTTCTTGGTCTCGTGAATCGAAACGCTCATGTCTCGGGGCGTGCTTGTTCCGTCCGCGTCCACCACATTTGCCGAACCGATATAATCTCCGACAAACGGCGTTACGTCGGCGGCGCGGGCCGACACGCTTAGAACTGCGATCCACAAGGTTGCGGCCAAAGCCACCGCGATGGCTTTGATTGGCGATATCCGTTCAGATTCGGGCATTTAAACCTCCTCGACCGCAGCCACCTTATTCTAAACATGCGCGCGGTGCGCACAATGGCACAATCCTGTGCGGTGCAAATTAAAATGTTGTCATCCGGCGGCTATACCTTTCGGGACCGTATGTCTAAGGTGCGCGCAACTGGCCGATTGCGTCACAGCGTTGTGGCCGCTAAACGGCATACGACTGCATACCAGACGGAGTGACAGATGTCTCAGACCCGCACCGAATCCGACAGCTTTGGCCCGCTCGAGGTTCCTGCCGACAAGTATTGGGGCGCGCAGACGCAGCGCTCGATCATGAACTTCCCCATCGGGTGGGAGAAACAGCCCGTGGCCATCGTGCGCGCGCTGGGCGTGATCAAGCAAGCCTGCGCCATGGAAAACAAGGCGACCGGCAAGCTGGACGCCAAAATCGCTGACGCGATCATTCAGGCCGCTGGTGAGGTATTCGAGGGCAAGTTTGACGACAACTTCCCTCTGGTCGTCTGGCAGACCGGTTCGGGCACGCAGTCGAACATGAACTCGAACGAAGTTATCGCAAACCGCGCCATCGAGATTCTGGGCGGCGTGATCGGTTCGAAAGACCCGGTGCACCCGAACGATCACTGCAACATGGGTCAGTCCTCGAACGACACCTTCCCCACCGCCATGCATATCGCCACCGCGATGAGCGTGCGCGACGTGTTGCTGCCGGGTCTTGAAAAACTGGCCTCGGGGCTGGAACAGAAGGCCGAAGAGTTCAAGGACATCATCAAGATCGGCCGGACCCATACGCAGGACGCAACGCCCCTGACACTGGGTCAGGAGTTCAGCGGCTACGCCCACCAGATCCGTCAGGGGATTGCCCGTGTGCACGCGGCGATGCCGGGGATCTATGAACTGGCGCAAGGCGGCACAGCCGTCGGCACCGGCCTGAACACCCAGAATGGTTGGGGTGAAGCGGTCGCAGGCCATATGGCCGAGATCACCAGCCTGCCCTTCGTCACAGCGCCGAACAAGTTCGAGGCGCTGGCCGCCCATGACGCGATGGTCTTCCTGTCTGGTGCTTTGGCGACGATTGCAGGCAGTTGCTACAAGATCGCCAACGATATCCGGTTCCTGGGCTCCGGCCCGCGTTCTGGTCTTGGTGAACTGATCCTGCCCGAGAATGAGCCCGGCTCGTCGATCATGCCCGGCAAGGTGAACCCGACTCAGGCCGAGGCGCTGACTCAGGTCGCGGCCCATGTGATGGGCAACAACGCCGCGATGACCTTTGCCGGGTCGCAGGGGCATTTTGAGCTGAACGTCTATAACCCGATGATGTCCTACAACCTGCTGCAGTCGATCCAGTTGCTGGGCGATGCCGCCGACAGCTTTACCGAACGGATGCTGTTGGGCATCAAGGCCAACGAACCGCGCATCGACAAGCTGATGAAGGAATCGCTGATGCTGGTTACGGCGCTGGCTCCGACCATCGGTTATGACAACGCCACCACCGTTGCCAAGACCGCGCATAAGAACGGCACGACCCTGAAGGAAGAGGCCATCGCGCTGGGTTTTGTCGATGAGGCGACCTTTGACGCCGTTGTCCGGCCCGAGCAGATGATCGGCCCGAAAGACTGATGGGCAAGCCGGTCAATCTGAACCGGTTTCGCAAAGAAAGGGCGCGGGCCGAAAAGAAGGCCCGCGCAGATCAGAACGCTGTCGCCTTTGGGCGGACCAAGGCCGAAAAAGACGTCGTGAAACTGCGGCAGGACAAGCAGAAGCGCGACCTGGACAATCACGAGCTGGATGAATGAGCGGCCGTCCCGTCAAACGGTCCCTGACGCTAAAAGGGCATCGCACATCGGTGTCTCTGGAAGATGAGTTCTGGCGGGCCTTTCGGGACATAGCGCAGGAAAAAGATCAACCAATCAATGCTTTGGCGGCAGAGATTGATGTGGCCCGTGATCCCGAAACAGGGCTGGCATCCGCTATTCGGGTTTTCATTTTAGATTGGTATCGCAACAAGGTTTGACCCTTGTCAGCGCGTGCTCAATGCGTGTAACGTGAATTGAGAACAAAAAGGGTACATGCATGACGGACACAGCCATTGGACCAGACGGCAAACCTCGGTGCACGTGGTCTTTGGCCGCGCCCGAGTTCCCGGAGTATCATGACAATGAATGGGGATACCCGGTGGCCGATGACCAGCGTTTGTTCGAGAAACTGTGTCTTGAAAGCTTTCAGTCCGGCCTCAGCTGGCTGACGATCCTGCGCAAGCGCGAAAACTTTCGCGCGGCCTTTTGTGGATTTGATTTCAACAGGATGGCCGAGTTTTCCGATGCAGATGTCGAACACCTGTTGCAGGACCCAGGCATCATCCGCCATCGCGGCAAGATCGAAGCGGTGATCAACAATGCCCGCCGCGCGCAAGAACTGGTCGCCTCGGAAGGCTCTCTGGCCGCTTATGTCTGGCGGTATGAGCCGGAAATCCCGCCGCCGCCACGCAGCGCCTCAACCTCGGCTGAATCCATCGCCATGTCGAAGGACCTGAAAAAACGCGGTTGGAAATTCGTCGGACCCACCACGGTCTTTGCCTTCATGCAGGCGATGGGATTGGTCAATGACCATGCCGAGGGCTGCATATGCCGGGAAAAAGCGGCGCAGATGCGCCGCGATTTTGTCAAACCGGTCTGAGGCTTAGCAGGACGCGTTGAAGATCTTGTCGATATTGCCGCCCAAAGCCGCGTTGAACTCGGCTTCTGATTGCTGCTTCGACAGTCCTTCGGTCAATGCGCGCGAGAACGAGGCGATCATCTTGCCGTTCTGACCCAGAAGATCACAGGCCTGCTCGGTCGAATACCCGCCCGACAGCGCCACGACACGCACGACGCGCGGATGATCTGCAACCTCGTCATACAGGTTCGCGTTGCTCGGGATGGTTAGCTTGAGCATCACATCCTGCCCCTCGTCCAACTGGTCGAGGTTTTTCAGCAACTCACCCTTCAGGATATCTTCGGCCTCGGCCTTGGTTTCCGAGTTGATGTTCACCTCAGGCTCGATGATCGGAACCATGCCTGCGGCGACAACCTCGCGCGCAACGTCGAATTGCTGCGCGACCACAGCGGCGATGCCTTCGGCGTTGGCTTCGTGGATGACCGAGCGTTCCTTGGTCCCGAACACGCCCTCAGCCTTGCCCAGGGTTTCAGCCAGCCCCGGAATGGGCTTCATCATCTGAACGCCATTGGTCTGATCTTCCAGCCCTTTGTCGATTTTCAGGAACGGCACGATCCCTTTGACCGACCACAGATAATCGGCCACTTTGCGACCTTCGATTTCCTCGCCCAAAGTGCGTTCGAACAGGATCGCGCCGATCACTTTGTCCTTGGTGAAGTCATCCGCCAGAATGATCCGTGCGCGCATTTGCTGGATTTCGCCGAACATTTCCTCGTCCGAACCATATTGCGAGGCATCCACGCCATAAAGCGCCAGCGCCTTGGGAGTCGATCCGCCGCTTTGATCCAGTGCTGCGATAAACCCTGCGCCATTGGACATCTGCGCGCGCTGTTCTGCTTTGGACATAATGTTTTCCCGTTCAAGAATGATTCCGATTTCATTCTTCGCATACAGCACGGCGTTGGGCGATGATAGTTTGTTAGCGCTCAACCACGCGCAACCAAATGCCGTCTTTCGATCTGACGGTCAGATGGGCCACCGGAACCGGTGTTTTTTCGGCGATTGTTTCGAATCTGAACCTGCGCAGCAGCGTGGACAGGATCAACGGCCCCTCGACCATCGCAAACCCCGCCCCGGTACAGACGCGCGGGCCGGTGGAAAACGGGATATAGGCGTCGCGCTGACAAGACTTGCCATTTTCGGTGTGCCAGCGTGCCGGATCGAATGCGTCGGGGTTATCCCACAACCGTTCTTGGCGGTGCAGATGCCACGGGCTGATCACGATCTGGGACCCCTTCGGCACTTCTCGATTGCGAAATCTTTCAGGGCAAGAGGCTTGCCGCACCATCATCGGCACCGGTGGGTACAGCCGCAACGCCTCGCGAAACACATCGCGGCTGAGCTTCAGCTTGGACATGACCGCAAATGAGGGGTCGTCCAACGCCTCGGCCTCTTGCGCGACTTTCCCCTGCCACTCAGGGTACAGCGCCATCAGGTACAACGTCCACGCAAGCGCCGAGGCGCTGGTTTCATGGCCCGCCAGAAAGAAGATCGCGACCTGATCGATCATCTCTTCGGTGTCAAAACATGCGCCGGTTTCGGGATCAGGCGTCGTCATGATCTTGGTTGCCAGATCATCCGGGGCCTGACCTTGGGCAATCGCCACAGCCCGCTCGGACGTGAGCCTGGCGATCAGGTCGCGGATTTCCCGAGCCGTCTGACGGGTGCGTTTCGAATGAAACCGGGGCAGCCAGCGTGGCAGCGGCACAAAGGCCGCCAGATTCAACAACGGTTGTTCGCGCTGATAGGTTCGGAACTTACGAAACACCTCGGCGGCGATTTCGTGCTCGATCGGTACGGAAAACAGCGTCCGAAAGATCACATCGGCAGCGGCGTGGCTGGTCACCTCTTCGCATTCGACCTCAGCCCCGGCCTGACCGCGCAGCCGTTCAACGCAGGCGTCGGCGGCGGCCAGCATGGCGGGAAACGTGTCTTTCAGACGTCCGCCCTCGAAAGCAGGGTCGATTATGCGGCGCTGGCGTTTCCAGACCTCGCCATTGGTCAGGAAGACCGAATTGCCCAACAATGGGTGCAGCCCCTCACTGATACGGCCGGATTTAGGGAAGTCGTCGGGGCGCTTTTTCAGAACGGTTTCAACCAGGTCCGGCTGGTTGATCATATAGGACCGGAAGAAGGGCGTTCGAAACTCAGCCATCCAGGCGCGGTACAACCGCTCGGGCTGCGCGGACAGTAGGTCACGGCGGAACAGTTTGAGATAGCGCCACAGCGAAACACGATCAGGACGAGAGCGCGGCTTGGGCGGGGTCATGCGCTGATGCTCGTATGTTTCGAAACAGCGGTCTCGATGCGGGTTTTGGACGGGGTTCGCCCTTTGAACCGTGCGCCCAGTGTCTGGGGGCCCGCCGTGATGCGGAAGTAGTCATAGGTTCCGGGTTGGTCAAAAGCGCAAAGGTATTGAAAATGCAGCCGGAAGAATTTCCACCGCAATTCCCGCCACCGCTGGGATGACAATGTCTGAGTAAACGCCGCCGACAGGACAAGAGGCCAAATCTTGTCCGGCCCGGCCACCCCGCTAACCGCAACCGGATCGCAAAGGGCAAAGGAACACCCATCGCCCGGCGCTGAAACATCGACCCAGGTCACGGCCTTTTGCGACGACAGAAACCGCAGATCACCCCGCAGTTTTGTGGCCTGGGGCAGAAACGAGACCATCGGAACCACCTGCCCGAGCGTCAAAAAGGACAGAACCGGCCTGCCCGGCAGATCGCCCCGCGCGCGGATCAGATCGGCCAGAACGGACACGCCCAGATGCGCGCCAGAGCTGTGGCCGACGACCAGAACCTCATCCGCATCTGTGTCCAGCGCGGCATCAATCAGGTGCACAAACTCATCCAGACGATCTTGCAGCCCGGTTGGAGTTTCCCCGTTCAGTTGTGCGGAATAGGCGTAATCGTGCATGAGGTAGTAGGCGAACAACCGGTTATCGATCTTTCGAAACCATTGAAGCAGCAGGTAAGCTAAAGCCAATGAGGGCAACAGACCCCACCAACCCAGAGTAGCCACCGCAACCGCCACGACGATCATCGCAGCCGCCAATTGCAGTAAGAGCATCCCAACCGGATACAGCGCCGCGATCACCGGCCCTTTCCGCAACTGACTGAGCTGTTTCAGCGTGCCGGTTGAGATATAGGTCCACGCCGTCCGCCCGAGTTGAAGATAGGACGCCAAAATCGACCCGGACATGCTGTCGCGCACGATGTCGGACCAGACCAGAACGTCTATGTCCGTCTGGACCTCCATGCCATCCTGAACCGATGTCACCTGCCAACCAAATGGTCCTTCGACAGGTTTGGGAGACATAGCAATCTCATAGCCCGAAATTTCGGCCTGCGTCTGCGACTCGGTCCGATATAGCTCACGGTACCGGCGTGCCGGAATCGGGTCGTAGCCGGGGATGTAGAACACCCGGCGATTACGCACCTGAGGCTGATTTGTATGACTGCTCATGGCCTTACCTTCTGCTGCGCAGGTTAACGCAGCATTGCAGCCAAGGTAAGGTGGATCAGCCCAGAACCGCCAGCGCCGGGAAGGTTTCCAGCAGCCACCAGCTGAATTCTGTGAACAGACCGGTGATCAGCATGATCCCAACGAACAGCAGCAGACCGCCCATCACCTTCTCAATCGTGCCCATGTATGGCTTGATCCGGTTCATTACACTCATCGAGCGGTTCAGGAACATCGCCGCCAGCAGGAACGGAATGCCCAACCCGGCGGCATAAACGCCCAGCAACAGCGTGCCGCGCGCAACTGACGCCTCGGACGCGGCCAGGGACAGGATGGCCCCTAGCTGAGGGCCAATGCAGGGCGTCCAGCCAAATGCAAAGGCAAGACCAAGAATATAAGCGCCGAACACCGAGCCTCCGGAATCGCCGGTTTCAACCCGCGCCTCGCGATCCAGCAGCGGAATGCGGAAAACGTTCAGAAAGTGCAGACCAAAGACGATAACCACCGCGCCCGAGAGCTTGGAAAACAGCACCTGATTCTTCAGCACAAACGCCCCAAACGCCGAGGCGGTAAAGCCCAGCAGCAGGAAGACGGTCGACAGGCCCAGAACAAAGAACAGCGCCGACAGGGTCGCCTTGCGACGCGCGCGCGCCTCATCCTGCATCTCATTGATCGTCACGCCGCTCATATACGCCAGATAGGGCGGCACAATCGGCAGAACGCAGGGCGACAGAAAACTGATCAGCCCGCCGATCATGGCGATGAACATGGCGGGCAGCAGCCCCGCGTCGATGATATCAATTCCGAACATGACTAAGCACATATGGTATCAGGTGGATTTCGTCACGGGGCCATTCAGTCACATCCTCGTGGTCGTATGTTGCATGCTGGACAGCGTCGCCCGTTGGAAATATCTCAATCAACATGACTGACGAACCCGAGATACTCGACGCGCTAGGGCTTTTGTGCCCCCTGCCCGTTCTGAAAGCCCGAAAGCGGCTGAAATCCTTACCTGCCGGGGGGCTTTTGCGTGTGCTGGCGGATGACCCGGCCGCAATCGTCGATGTTCCACATTTCTGCATGGAAAGCGGCCATAACTTGCTGTCGCAGGAAGAAGAGAATGGCCATCAGGTCTATCTGATCCAAAAATCAGCCTGATCGGATCGAGTCAAAGAAAAAGGCGGGCACCTGGCCCGCCTTTCTTTTGTCTACTGGCCCAAAGACCACCATCCGCGCCGTTTTGGCTTGGGTGGTTCGCTGGGTTTTTCCGGTTCTTCCGCCACCGTTTCCAAGACCGGTTCGGCTGCGGTTTCTTCTGCAACCGGCTCGGCAGGCGTGTCTTCGACGACGGGTTCGGTTGCAACCACTTCCGCCTCAACAGGGTCTTCCTGAGCGTCTGCGGCTTCGATTGGCTCTTCCACCGTCTCGGCAACTTCAACAGCCTCGGCCTGAACCTCTTCGGGCTCAGACACCGCAGGGGCTTCGGCTTCCGCAGCAACCTCTTCGGCTTCGGGTTCTGCAACAGGCTCAGCGGGGGCTTCCTCAGTCGCTGCTTCCGGGTCACCGGTTTCTGCCTCAGCTTCGGCCGCAACCGGTTCCGCATCCTTCTTCTTACGGCGCGGTGCACGGCGGCGTTTTGGCTTCGCAGGCTTGTCCTCATCTTCGGACGCGTCGGAACCCTCTTGGGGTTTGGCATCGTCAGAGGCATCCTCGTCAGAACCCGCCTCCTCGCTCACGGCATCAGAATCTGCCCCGGCGTCTTGCTGTTCACCCGCATTGCCACCCTTCTTCCGACGGCGACGGCGACGCTTGCGCTTGGGCTTGGTCTCTTCGTCGGCCTGAACGGTTTCCTCTTCAGCCTCATCCTCATCGGTCGCATCGACCAGATCCATCAGCGAGGCATCCGCAGACACAACAGGCGCGGTCGCTTCGGGCACGATCCGGCTGGCGGTCTTGAACTTCTCCATCGAGAAATCGGGGCTGACCAGATGCAGATCGCCTTCGACCCGTACCGACAAACCATAGCGCGCCTCGATCTGAGCGATATGTTCGCGCTTCTGGTTCATCAGGAAGTTTGCGATGCTCACCGGGCAACGAACCAACACCTCGCGCGAGCGGCGGCGGGTGCCTTCCTCTTCGATCTGACGCAGGATCGACAGCGCCATATTGTCGTCCGAGCGGATCAGGCCGGTGCCATGACAGGCCGGGCACGGCTGCGTGGTCGCTTCCAGCATACCGGGGCGCAGGCGCTGGCGGCTCATCTCCAACAGGCCAAAGCCCGAGATGCGGCCAACCTGAATGCGCGCACGGTCGGTTTTCAGCTTGTCTTTCAGGCGCTTCTCAACAGCGGTGTTGTTCTTGCGCTCGTCCATATCGATAAAGTCGATGACGATCAGACCGGCAAGGTCACGCAGACGCAACTGCCGCGCCACTTCCTCAGCCGCCTCAAGGTTGGTCTTGAGCGCCGTTTCCTCGATCGAACCTTCCTTGGTGGCCCGGCCTGAGTTCACGTCGATCGCCACCAGCGCCTCGGTCACGCCGATCACGATATAGCCACCGGATTTCAGCTGCACAGTCGGGTTGAACATCCCCGCCAGATAGCTTTCCACCTGATAGCGCGCGAACAGCGGCAGCGCGTCCTCATACCGTTTCACGTTCTTGGCGTGCGACGGCATGATCATCTTCATGAAGTCCTTGGCGATGCGATAGCCGCCCTCGCCTTCAACCAGAACCTCATCGATATCGCGGTTATAGAGGTCGCGGATCGACCGTTTGATCAGATCGCCTTCCTCGTAGATTTTCGCGGGCGCGATGGATTCCAACGTCAGCTCGCGGATCTGCTCCCACAGACGCTGCAAATATTCATAGTCGCGCTTGATCTCGGATTTGGTGCGTTTGGCCCCGGCGGTCCGGATGATCAGGCCCGCGCCGGTCGGTACGTCGATCTCGGCTGCAATCTCTTTCAGCTTCTTGCGGTCGGGGGAATTGGTAATCTTACGGCTGATCCCGCCACCGCGCGCGGTGTTTGGCATCAGAACGCAGTAGCGCCCGGCCAGCGACAGATATGTGGTCAGCGCAGCACCCTTGTTGCCGCGTTCTTCCTTGACGACCTGCACCAGCAGAACCTGGCGCACCTTGATGACTTCCTGAATCTTGTAGCGACGCGGCCGCGGCTTGCGCGGAGGGCGAATATCCTCGCTGTCATCTTCATCCGCAACCGATTCGATCGAAGCATCCTTGGCAGTTGCATCCGATGGTGCGTTACCGTCTTCGGGGTTCTCACCTTCGGCATCGGCCTTGGCTTCTTCTTCAGCCTGCTCTGGCTCGCTCACCTCGTCCGACGAGTCCGCAGCGTCCTCTGCCGAGGCGTCCACCTCTGCATCGGCCTCACCCTCTGCTTGCGTCTCAGCCGCAGAGTCAGTTTCTTCCGCGGCCTGCTCATCGGCCTCGACCGCTACATCCGCCGCGTCTTCTGCAGGCGTTTCCTCATCCGCCGGCTCTTCCACCGGAGTGTCTGCAACCAAATCAACCGGTGAGGTCCCCTCGGGCACCGCCAGTTCCGCCTCTTCCCCGTCTTCAAGATCGATGGTTTCCATGCCGCTCGGTTCGGACGACACTTCAATCGACTCGACCGCATCATCGGATTTCACATCCGCCGCCTTGGTCCGCGACCGCGACCGGCGTTTTTTCGGCTTGGCCTCTTCCGCCTCATCCCGGGCCTTCATGGCCTCGGCATAAGCGCGTTCTTCTTCCATCAGCGCCTCACGGTCGGCGACGGGGATCTGGTAGTAATCGGGATGAATCTCGGAAAACGCCAGGAACCCATGCCGGTTCCCGCCATAATCCACAAAGGCCGCCTGCAGCGACGGCTCGACCCGGGTTACTTTTGCAAGATATATGTTGCCAGCAAGCTGGCGTTTGTTTTCGGATTCAAAATCGAACTCCTCGACCTTGTTTCCGTCGACCACCACGACGCGGGTTTCCTCCGCGTGGGTGGCATCGATAAGCATTTTCTTAGCCATGTGTCCTTGGTGCACCGCGCCAAACGCGTTGTCCTGACCCGTCCAGGCGGACAGGCGCTTTTGGGGAGGTGTCTTGTCAGGGCGATATCAGACGGCGCGCGGCAGGGTCTGGCGCTTTGGCCCCCTGCCCGGTCTCTCAATCGTTGCGCGCGCGTCATCGCGGTTCTTCTCCGACAGGCGCGATTAGGATCGCTGCCTGCCCATTTATTCCTTTCACCCAACGCATCGGGCTCAGGTACTCAACTGCCCCATGGATCGGGGCACAATCGGTCTGCTTCGCGGTGAAAACCAAAGATCACCTGTTGCGACGCAGCGAAACTCAAAGATTCGGGGCTTAAAGGCGCAAAAATGGCCCGGCCCGTTCGGACACAATAAAAGCAGTCCTGTGGAAAACACAATGGGCAAACTGCATCCCGTCCATCTCAAACGCGCCGCGCCCATCTTCTTCTGTTCAAAAATACCTCGGGGGGTGAATTGAGCCTATGGCTCAAGAGGGGGGCTGGTCCCCCTCCCCGGCCTCACAAATAGTCCGACCGTTGAAGCCCGTATTTCGCCATCTTCTCATTCAACGTCCGACGAGGCAGGCAGAGCTCATCCATGACCGAGGCAATAGAACCTTTATGTCGCCGCATCGTGTTGTCGATCAGCATCCGCTCGAATGCCTCGACATATTCTTTCAGCGGCTTGCCTTCGGTGGTCATTACCGGCTGCATTTCCTCGTGATCCGACATCAGCAAGGATGCAATCGTCCCCGACCCACGCCGCGATTGCAGCACGGCCCGTTCGGCGATGTTGATCAACTGACGCACATTCCCCGGCCACGGGGCCTGCAACAGCTGCGCCGCTTCCTGAGCGCTGACCTGCGGCGCATCACAGCCATATTCCTCGGCAAATTGCTCGCTGAGGCGGGTGAAAAGGGTCAGAATGTCTTCACCTCGCTGACGCAGCGGCGGCATGGTGATCCGCAACGCGGCAAGCCGATAGAACAGGTCCGGGCGCAGCACGTCTTCGCTGGTCTTTCCGGCCTCTTGCAGGTTCGAAATCGCAACGATGCGTGTTTCCGCCGGGGTGCCCTGTTCGTTCATCACGCTCAGCAACCGCGCTTGCAGCGTGTCACTTAGGGCCTCCACATCCTCCAGTACCAGCGTCCCACCACGGGCTTCCTCAATCGCAGGCAGTTGAGCGTCTTCGGGCATCATGGGGCCAAACAGGCGCTTGGACAAAGCCTCTTCTTCCAGTGCCGCGCAGGACACCAGAACGAACTTTTTACCCGCCCGGCTGCCAACCGCGTGCAGGGCATGGGCCACCAGCGTCTTACCCGTTCCGGTCTCGCCGTCGATCAGTACATGGCCGTCCGCCTGCCCCAGATCCAGAATATCCTCGCGCAGGCGTTCCATGACCGGGCTGGCCCCGATCAGTTTGTTCATGATTTGGGTGCCGCCCGACAGCTCGCGCCGCAGCGCCCGGTTGTCCAGCGTCAGACGCCGCGCATTGCTGGCGCGTTTGGCCAGTTCCGACATGCGATCCGGATTGAACGGTTTTTCAAGGAAATCGAACGCCCCAACCCGCATCGCTTCAACCGCCATGGGTACATCGCCGTGACCGGTAATCATGATCACCGGCAGAGTGCTGTCCGCCCCCATCAGCTTTTTCAAAAGCTGAATACCATCCATCCCGGGCATCTTGATGTCCGAGATCACAATGCCCGGATAGTCCGGCCCCAGCACCTTCAACGCATCCTCGGCGCTGGCAAAGGTTTCGGTGTCATATCCGGACAATGCCAGCCATTGGCTGATCGACTGGCGCATGTCCTGTTCATCATCCACAATGGCGATCTTCATGGCCTGTGCCATAGTCTTCCCTTTTATTCTGCGGCCTCAAGGCCGTCGCTTCCCAGTATCGGCAATTGCATCTCGAACACCGCGCCGCCGTGTTGTCCGTTGCGCGCGGTTAGCCGTCCACCATGGTCGTTCACGATCCCGGACGAGATGGCAAGCCCCAGTCCGACGCCATCGCCGGGCTGCTTAGTGGTGTAGAACGGCTCGAACAGGTTCTCGATATCCTCGATCCCGTAGCCGTTGTCGCGCACGGTCAGCACCGCCATGTCACCCGCTGCCAGGATGATTTCCACATCCGGCTCTGCCACCGATTTGGTGGCGTCCAGCGCGTTGCGCAAGAGGTTGACCATCACCTGCTCGATCCGCATCCGGTCACCCATCACCACCACAGGTTCTTCCGGCAGGATCTGAGTGATCTTCACATGTCGTTGGCGCAGTTGCGGTTCCATCATCGACAGGGACGAGGCCAGTGCTTCACCAAGATTTACAGGTGAAAACGCGTCCGCCCCTTTGCGGGCGTAGGATTTCAACTGCCGCGTGATTGCGCCCATGCGCTCGATCAGACCATCGATGCGACCAAAGCTGGCCAACGCTTCTTCGGGGCGGTTGCGACGCAGCAGCAGACGCGCGCCAGCCAGATAGGTTTTCATCGCGGCCAGCGGTTGATTGAGCTCGTGGCTCACCGCCGCAGACATCTCGCCCAACGCCGCCAGTTTCGAGCTTTGGGCAAGGGTCTGCTCGGCCAAATCCAGCGTCTTTTCAACCCTTTCCCGCTCAGCGATTTCCCGCTGTAGCCTTGTGTTCAATGCGCGAAGCTCTGCCGACTCGCGCTGGAACAGGGCCATCCGCAAGGTGGCCCGACGGCTGAGCGCATAGAAGGTCAGCGCCAGAAGAATCGCAAATCCCATGATTTCCAGCGCAAGCACGCTGTTCACCCGCTCGCGCACCGACTCATAGGAGGTGAACGAGGTCATCTGCCAGCCGCGGAACGGGATGCGTTTTTCCATTCGCATCACCGCCTCACCCTGAAGGTAGGCGTCGGGCGGAAGCGCCGTCCAATCGGTCGTGGCCCGGATCGCACGTTGAATTGCGCCCTGAGGTGGTTGCCGCAGCATCGCCGACGCCTCATCCAGACCGCGCCATTGCGGCTCGGTGGACAGGATGATGTTGCCGGTGCTGTCGGTCACAAGAACGGCGTGCGAAATACCGGCCCAGGCCCGCTCGAATTTCTGCAAATCGACCTCGACCACGATCACGCCGAGGATTTCGGCCGCACCCTGTATCCGGCGCGAATAGACAAAGCTGTAGCCGCCGGACTCCCTTGGTATGACCGAAAACAAGGTCGAATTGGCCCGAATTGCATCCACGAAATAAGGCGCGTTGCGATGCGCCTCACCCAGTCGGTTTCGGTCGGTGGCGGCAACCGTGCGCCCGTCTCCATCCAGCAGCATCAGCGACGCGGCACCGATTTCCTCGACGAATGAAATCAGGCGTTGGGTGGACAGCGTATAATCACTGGATTGCAGCGCCGAGATCAGCGTCGGGTCGCGCGACAGCAATTGCGGCACAATGGCGTTGCGGCGCAGTTCGCTCAGCAAGTTGCCGGAATCCAGCGCCAGCCTAAGTTCGGCGCTGTTGCGGGTGTCTTCGGTGAAGCGGTCGGTCAGCAGACGGTTGGTGATCCAGACCGTTGCTACCGTGACCAAAAGCAGCAGGATGATGGCCAGACGCAGCCGCCACCCCAGAGGTGCCCCGCGAAAGGGTCGTGCCAGTTTGGACCAGCCTGTGCGAACCTCGGTACTCATCCCCAGAAGGTACGCGCGCTAGGGCCCAACCTCAAGTCACGCCGGAGCGAGCACGCCCGACAATGCGCGGAACAATGCCGTACCATCGGTGCCGCCGTGACCTTCATCCGCGGCCCGTTCCGGGTGCGGCATCATCCCGAGAACACGACGGTTTTCCGACAGAATACCAGCAATATCCCCGACCGAGCCGTTCGGGTTCTCGGTATAGGTGAACGCAATCCGATCCTGATCGCGCAACGTGGACAATGTGGCGTCATCCGCAAAATAGTTGCCGTCGTGATGCGCAATCGGAATGCCGATCACATCGCCAGCATTGTAGCCTTCGGTAAAGGCGCTGTTGCTGGTTTCGACCTTCAGGCCGACGGTTCTGCAGATGTATTTCAGCCCCGCATTGCGCAACAGCGCGCCCGGCAGGATACCGGTTTCGGTCAGGATCTGAAAGCCGTTGCAGATACCCACGGCATAGCCGCCACGCTCGGTATGCTCGACCACCGCCTTGCAGATCGGCGACTGGGCCGCAATCGCGCCGCACCGCAGGTAGTCGCCATAGGAAAAGCCGCCCGGAACGCCGACGATGTCGATCCCGTCGGGCAATGCCGCATCCTTGTGCCAGACCATATCGACCTGAAAACCGGCTTGCTCGAAAGCCACGGCAAGGTCCCGGTCGCAGTTCGAGCCGGGGAATACGATGACGGCAGCACGCATGGCAGACCCTCCTTTGCGGGTAATATCAGACCAGTTCGATCTCGTAGCGTTCGATGACCGTGTTGGCCAACAGCTTCTCGCACATCTCGGTCACGTCAGCCTCGGTCGCGCCGTCTGCCAGCTCAAGGTCGATCACCTTGCCCTGGCGCACACCTTCGACCTGATCAAAGCCCATGGCGCCCAATGCGTGCCGCACAGCCTCGCCCTGCGGGTCCAGCACCCCGTTCTTGAGCATCACATGCACCCGTGCTTTCATTTTCGCAACTCCACCTGCGGGCCGCGCGTCAGGGCCCATTTCGTTGCGCGGGGGATAGCGTGGTTGCGGCCTTGGGACAACCCTGTTTGCACTGCAGTTTGACGCAGGCCGTTTTCTGACCGCCACCGACAGGTTTCTACGACAAAGCCGGGCACTACGCCCAGCCCCGCATCTGCCGGGCGCGACCACGCCGGAGGCCGTCAATTCCCAAAAAACAAGCGCCACCGGTTTCGCGGCGGCACTTGTTTTCAATCAGCCGGAAGGATCAGTTGATCAAAGTCGGCTTGGTCACGTTGCTTTTCGGCAGCACACCCAGACGGCGCGCGACCTCGGAATAAGCATCGGTCAGATTGCCCAAATCACGGCGGAATACGTCCTTGTCCAGCTTTTGACCGGTTTCAATATCCCACAACCGGCAGCTGTCGGGGCTGATTTCATCGGCCACGATCAAGCGCTGGTAATCGCCATCGAAAACGCGCCCGATTTCGATCTTGAAGTCGATCAGGCGAATTCCGACAGCCAGCATCAGGCCGCTCATGAAATCATTAACGCGCAGCGCAAGGCTTAGAATATCGTCCATGTCCTGCTGGCTGGCCCACCCGAAGGCGGCGATGTGTTCCTCGGTGACCAGCGGATCGCCCAGCGAGTCATCCTTGTAGCAATACTCGACAATCGGGCGCGGCAGCTGCGTGCCTTCGGCAATGCCCAGACGTTTGGACATCGTCCCTGCGGCATAGTTCCGCACGATCACTTCCAGGGGCACGATCTCGCAATTGCGCACCAGTTGCTCGCGCATATTCAGGCGGCGGATGAAATGCGTGGGTACGCCGATCTGGTTCAGACCGTTCATGAAGAACTCGGACAGGCGGTTGTTCAACACGCCCTTGCCATCGATCACGTCCTTCTTTTCCGCATTGAACGCGGTGGCGTCATCCTTGAAATACTGCACAATCGTGCCCGGCTCGGGGCCTTCATACAGAATCTTGGCTTTGCCTTCGTAGATTTTCTTGCGACGCGCCATAAGCGACCTTTCCAGACTGATCAGAGGGATCGAGTCCCCTCACGTTGGCGTCCTCATAGTCCAAGCCCCCTCTTCCCGCAAGTTTACAGACCAGCGAGACTTTGACACAGCGCAAATACCTTGCACCGATGGTCCCGTATGGTCATATCATCAATGCAGACATCCTAACCCAAGAGGCCCCTGTCCCATGACCACTTTTGACGAGCGTGAAGCTGCGTTTGAATCGAAATTTGCACATGACGAAAAGATGCAGTTCATCGCCCGGATGCGCCGCAACCGGTTTATGGCTGTCTGGGCCTCGACCCTGAAGGGCGAGACCGTTGAACAGGCGCGCAAATACGGGCAGGAACTGGTTCATACGGACCTGCAGAATGTCAGCGAAGATGACGTGATCAACGCGGTCAAAGGCTATCTGGGCGATCTGGCGGATGAAGCCAAGATCCGGTCCAAAATGGCAGAACTGCTGGTTGAGGCCAAAGAACAGGTCATGGCCGAGGCCGATATCTGACCCTTCTCACAGAATTGCTCATGATCTTCATGAGTAATATGAATTTGATTCGACGCCCCTGTCATGAGACACGGGGCGTCTCTTTTTTCTTACAGGCGCATTACGCCTTGCTTCGGAATACCCCAATGACAAACGCGCTGACTGAACTTCTGAACACCGTCGATGCCATTCTGGCAGACGGCGCGACCGGCACCAATCTGTTCAATATGGGCCTGCAATCCGGCGATGCGCCCGAGCTTTGGAACATTGACGCGCCGGACAAGATCAGGGCGCTGTATCAGGGTTCGGTCGATGCGGGCAGCGATCTGTTTCTGACCAACACCTTTGGTGGCACAGCCGCACGGCTGAAACTGCACGACGCGCAGAATCGCGTAGGTGAGTTGAACCGTATCGGGGCCGAACTGGGCCGTGAAGTGGCGGACAAGGCCGGGCGCACCGTGATCGTGGCCGGGTCCGTCGGCCCGACCGGTGAGATCATGGAGCCTGTCGGCAGCCTGTCCCATGCCGAAGCGGTCGAGATGTTTCATGAACAGGCCGAGGCGCTGAAAGAAGGTGGCGCTGACGTTTTGTGGTTGGAAACCATCAGCGCGCCCGAAGAATTCCGCGCCGCCGCCGAGGCGTTTGCACTGGCCGACATGCCCTGGTGTGGCACCATGAGCTTTGACACTGCCGGGCGCACCATGATGGGCGTGACCTCGTCCGATCTGGCCCTGCTGGTCGAGACCCTGCCCAACCCGCCAGTGGCCTTTGGCGCGAATTGCGGCACAGGCGCGTCGGACATTCTGCGCACGGTTCTGGGCTTTGCGGCTCAGGGTACCGAACGCCCGCTGATTTCCAAAGGCAATGCGGGTATTCCGAAATATGTGGATGGCCACATCCACTATGACGGCACGCCTGATCTGATGGCGCAATACGCCGTGATGGCCCGCGATGCCGGGGCCACCATCATCGGTGGCTGCTGTGGTACCATGCCCGCGCATCTGGAAAAGATGCGCCGCGCTTTGGACACCACGCCGCGCACGGAACGTCCAACGCTGGACCAGATCACCGACGCGTTGGGGCCGTTCACGTCGGCCTCGGACGGCACGGGCGAGGATGCGGCAGCGCCGGAACGGCGCACGCGCCGTCGCCGCCGCGCCTGATTGCGATCAGCGCCCCTCGAACTTTGCGGGGCGCTTTTCCAGAAAGGCCACAACACCTTCGGCAAAGTCGCGCGAACGTCCGCATTCGCCCTGCAGATGCGCCTCGGTCGTCAACTGCTGCGTCAGCGTGTTTTCGTATGTTCCGCGCAGGGCCTGTTTCATTGCTGCAAAGCCTGCGGTCGGGCCGTTGGCCAGATAGGTGGCCCGCTTGCGCCAATGCGCGGCAAAATCCTCATCCGCGACGGCTTCCCAGATCAGACCCCAGTCATCCGCCTGACGGGCACTGATTTTCTCGGCAAACAGCGACGCCCCCATCGCCTTGGCCAGACCCATCTGACGCGGCATGAACCAGGTTCCGCCCGCATCCGGCAACAATCCGATCAGGGCAAAAGCCTGCAGGAAATACGCACTTTCGGTTGCGATCACCACATCGGCACACAGCGCCAGATTCGCCCCCGCCCCGGCAGCCGGGCCATTCACGGCGGCGATGGTCGGAACTGGGCAGTCATGGATGGTTTCAAGCATCGGCTGATACTCATCACGCAGGGACCGTTCCAGATCGATCTTCCCGGTCGATGACGCATCGCCCAGATCCTGCCCCGAGCAAAACGCCCCACCCGCCCCGGTCAGCACGACGCAGCGCGCGTGGCGAGCGGCATGTTTCATGGCATGGGTGATTTCCGCGCGCATCTGCGTGGTCAGAGCGTTCATCTTGTCCGGACGGTTGAATGTCAGAACGGCAAGCCCGTCCGTGATGTCCAACAGGATCGTTTCATAATCCATGCAAAGCCTCCCCTGGCGACAGTTTCAGCGAACCCTGACGTATTCGCAGGACAAGGGGAAGTGGAACCGCGCGTCAATCTTCCAGAATCTGACGCAGCCGTTCCTTTTCTTCGTCGCTGAGCGTATCTGTCTCGCCCGCCGCCTGAACTTTGGAACGGCTTCGAACAAAGCTCCACCCCATGCCAGCCGCAACCAGCAGCATCAGCGGACCGGCCAGCCACAACATCAGGTTGGATCCCGTAACTTTCGGTTTCAGCAATACATATTCGCCATAGCGATCGACGATAAAGGAAATCGCCTGCTCGTCTGTATCCCCCGCGACCAGCCGTTCCCGCAGCAACAGGCGCAGATCGCGGGCGAGGTCCGCGTTGCTTTCATCGATGCTTTCATTTCGGCACACCAGACAGCGCAACCCCGTGCTAAGGTCACGCGCGCGCTGTTCCAGAACCGGATCGTCCAACACCTCGTCAGGCTGCACGGCAAATCCGGGCGTCGCCAGCAACATCAGGATGAAGATCAGGCGCTTCATTCCGCAGGTACTCCGGCCGAGGGCGTCTTGCGCGCGCCAGCAGCGACACGGAAACGCCGGTCACACAGGCTGAGAACACCACCCAGCGCCATCAGGATACAGCCCGCCCAGATCCAGTTGGCAAAAGGTTTGACATAGGTCCGCATCACCCAGCCCCCATCGGCCTGTTGATCGCCAATCACCACATAAAGATCACGCAGAACCCGGTAGTCAATCGCCGCCTCGGTGGTGGGCATGCGCGCCACCGGATAGTCTCGTTTCTCTGGGTGCAAAGTGCCAATCACCCGATCGCCGGATTCAACCAGAACATCGGCCGTGGTCGAAAAATAGTTCGGTCCCTGCACGCGTCGCACGTCTTCCAGCGTCAGGGTAAACTGCCCCACCTCGAACGGCTGACCGGGTTGGGCGACCCGAATATCCTCAACCTCCCACGCGGTCAGACCGGCGATGGCGAAGATGGTGACGCCCAGCCCGGTATGGGCCACGGCCTTGCCCCAATCGGCCCCCGGCAGGCGAAACAGCCGTTTCAGATTTCCTTTTCGGCCCGTACGGCTCCACAGATCAATAATCGCGCCGAGCGTGATCCAGGCCCCAAGGAACAGCCCCACCGGACCCAGCGCGCTGCGCCCGGTCTGCATTGCCCAAACCAACAGCCCCAAGGCCACGGCCAGCAGAAAGGCATAGCGCAGAGACCATGCCGTCTTGCCCAGCTTGCCCCGTTTCCAAGGAAGCATCGCACCAATGGGCAGAACGAGACCCAGCAGCACCATGAACGGCGTGAAGGCGACATTGAAAAACGGCGGCCCGACCGAGAGTTTCCGGTCAAACATCATCTCGGCCACCATCGGCCACATGGTCCCGGCGAATACGACAAAGCAGCTGACGGCCAGAAGAACGTTATTCACCACCAGCGCGCTTTCACGGCTGACAACACCAAAGACGCCCTTAGCCTCCATCGCCTGCGCGCGCGCCGCAAACAGGGTCAGTGCGCCGCCGATGAAGAAAACAAGGATCATCAGGATGAACACGCCGCGCTCGGGATCCGTTGCAAAGGCGTGCACCGAGGTCAGTAGGCCCGAGCGGACAATGAACGTCCCGATCAGCGAGAACCCAAAGGCGATGATCGCCAGCAAGATGGTCCAGCTTTTTAACGCTTCGCGCTTTTCAACCACAATGGCCGAATGCAACAGCGCCGCCGCCAGCAACCACGGCATGAACGAGGCATTCTCGACCGGGTCCCAGAACCAGAACCCACCCCAGCCAAGCTCGTAATACGCCCACCACGATCCCAGCGCGATACCGATGGTCAAAAAGACCCAGGCCGCCAGAGTCCACGGACGTACCCACCGCCCCCAGGCCGCATCAACCCGCCCCTCGATCAGCGCGGCGACGGCAAAGCTGAAGGCCATGCTAAGGCCCACATAGCCGAGGTACAGAAACGGCGGGTGAAACGCCAAACCGGGGTCCTGCAGCAGCGGGTTCAGGTCGCGCCCATCAAAGGGCGCAACGGCAAGCCGGTCGAACGGGTTCGAAGTGAACAGGATAAAGGCAAAAAACGCCACCGCCACGGCCGATTGCACAGCCAGCACCCGTGCCTTCAACGTCGGCGGCAAGCCACCCCCAAACACCGCTGCCATGGCACCAAACAGAGTCACGATCAGCACCCATAGCAGCATCGACCCTTCGTGGTTCCCCCATGTCCCGCTGATCTTGTAGATCATCGGTTTCGCAGAGTGACTGTTTTCAACCACGATCCGCAGCGAGAAATCCGAGCTTGTGAACGCCCAGACCAAGGCCCCAAATGAAAATGCGGTCAGCAGGAACTGTGAAATCGCGGCAGGTTCCGCAAATATCATCCACCCGGTCCACCGCTTGGCAGCGCCGACAAGGGGCACCACGCTTTGCACGATGGCGATCAGAAAGGCTAGAATTAGGGCGAAGTGACCAAGCTCTGTAATCATGCCCATGGATATACTCCGCGGGCTTCCTGATCGCCAATCACTTTCGCCCATTTCAGGCGCACATAGTGTCGCGGTTCAGGCGCTGCGCAACCGTTTCCAATCGACCAATGCAGGATTGGGATCGGAGCGCATCACCTCAAGCTGCAACCCGGCATCCGGGCCGGTATCGGCAACGCCCGGGCTGTCACTGCGCAACTCCCTCAGCGCGCGCAGATTGTCCATGACCTGCGGGGCCCGCAACATGGTCTGAGATATCTCACGCTGCAGATCCTGCGCCTTGGCCTGATGCCGCGCACCGAAATAGAACGAGACGATGACACCCAGCAACCACCACAAAGGTTCAGGCACCAGTGCGATCCCCTGCATCCGCGCGGCAAACCACAATGGGTCGATCATCGCCGCCGCAAACAGGCCCAGCGTTCCCAACGCCAGCGCCGGGCGCGGTACGCGGTTCAGCCCGTCCATAAACCGATCAAACGCACCTTTGCGCGGCACCTGAAACTCGGCCCGGAATTGCGCCATCGCCTGCCCTTGCACGGCCAGCGCCCGCCTGGCCCCTTCTTCGGAGTTTTCTCTGAATATTTCCGCAGTTTCACGCACGATGTTGCGCCCGCCGCCGAATAGAAAACCCAACACGCCCGTAATCAACCCCATGCCGCAACTCTCCTTTGAAACTCAACGTCGCCCATGTGGTATTTGGGCGAAATAAACTCCTCGGCCCGCCTGATCCATCCGCCTTTCCCACCGGCACGGCTGCGGGCGTATTTTCGCGATGCGGGGCGTCGATCCGCCAACCGGAAATAGTAGTTCCGGCGCGCCACGCCATATGCATCCCGAAGGGCAACAGCGTCAGGGCGCAACGCCTCCTCACAGGCGCGTTCCGTCTGCGGACCAATGACCCCATCAACCGCCACATCAAAGCCCATCTCACGCAACAACCGCTGAAGGATTCGAACCGCCTGCGCGCCCGCGTTGACATACATGTCAAACACAGCCGCGTGCAGAGTATCGGGCAAAGCGGCAATGCGTGGTTTCTCAAAGTAATGGCGCACAAAAATATCAATGGCTTGCCCATGGCTCAACGCCCGCACATCTGCCGTGTCAATCTGCCCGTCCCCATTCAAATCCAGCCCAAGCCTGCGCATAGTGTGAATGGTGACACCAAACTTCGTGGCCCCGCCCGGATCGTCCGGGTCGTCCACAAACCCGCCTTCCCGCGTTACGATCTCTGCCGCTATCTGTCGAACCGTCTGCATATCTTCCCCTGACCAATCTGCCGGGCAAAACGGTCACGCAAGACAGTTAACATCCCCAAACGAAACAGGGCGCTGCCGCCTGATACGCGCAACGCCCCTGCTTCTTGTGTTCAAAAATACCTCCGCCGGAGGCACGCAGCGCAGCTGCGTTCAGCTTTCCTCAGGCCCCTTGTAGACGCCTTGTTCTTTCAAAGCATCCATTACTTCCTTCGGCATATAAGTCTCATCGTGTTTCGCAAGTATTTCAGTGGCTTCAAAGACACCGTTCACGTAACTTCCGGTCCCCACCATGCCCTGATTTTCAGAAAACAGATCCGGCAGAACGCCGGTAAAGGCCACCTGCACACTTTCGCCGCCATCGGTCACAACAAAACGCACAGTCTCGCCCTGCCCGCGAATGATCGAGCCTTCCTCGACCAGGCCACCGATACGAAACACCTCGGTCGGTGCGGGCGGTTCCGCGATCACCTGACTGGGCGAGCGGAAAAAGTTGATGCCGTCGCGCATTGCGTACCCAATCAACGCCGTCGACGCCACAAGGGCGACAACGGCCACCAGAATGATCTGAACTCGACGACGTTTCTTGAGCGTTTTCATACCGTCCTCACGGGAATAGAGGGGCCATCATCAGCCCCCGGGTTTCATCCTCACCTAACATCAGGTTGGCGTTCTGCAAGGCTTGCCCACTGCTACCTTTTGTCAGGTTATCCAGCGCAGCGACCACAATCGCGCGCCGTTCGATCCGGTCAGCCACCACACCGATATGGCAGAAGTTCGAGCCCCGCACATGATGGGTCGACGGGGCTTCGCCCATTGGCAGCATCTGAATGAACGGCTCGCCTTCATAGGCCTTGGCCAGCGTCTCATAGATGCTCTGCGGGTCGCCCTTTACATAGGTCGTCGCCAGAATCCCCCGGTTCGCCGGGATCAGATGGGGGGTGAATTGCACATGGACCG
This sequence comes from Ruegeria sp. N4, assembly GCF_056531425.1. Lineage (NCBI taxonomy): Bacteria > Pseudomonadati > Pseudomonadota > Alphaproteobacteria > Rhodobacterales > Roseobacteraceae > Ruegeria > Ruegeria sp. N4. The sequence goes on along the minus strand of NZ_JBQFLT010000001.1, from coordinate 316,169 downwards.
TGCGCCCGGCGAGTTTCGAGAATTCCTGATCAAACTCACCCAGATGCCGGTGCGTACCACCGATGGCATAGGCGTTATACCCCTCGCTCAACTCGGCGTGCAGCAGATTCTCTTTCAAAGACCGCCCCGCACCCGAGACTGCGCATTTCAGGTCCAGCACGATATCGTCCAGATCGATCACACCAGCCGAGATCAACGGCCGCAGCACATACTGCCCCGTCGCCGCGTTGCAGCCTGTACCAGCCACCAGCCGAGCGGTGCGGATCTCGTCCCGGTAGAACTCGGTCAGGCCATAGACAGCCTCTTCCTGCTGCTCCAACGCACTGTGCGGATTGCCGTACCATTTTTCGTACTCATCCGCGTCCCGCAGCCGGAAATCTGCGGACAGGTCGATGATTTTCAGGGTCTTCGGCAGATCGCGGATCACATCCTGACTGGTTTTGTGTGGCAAAGCGCAGAAACACAGATCGATCTGAGAGAAGTCGATTTCCGAAATCTTGCACAGATCCGGCAGGTCCATATGGCGCAGATGCGGGAAGACCTGCGCCATGCTCATGCCTGCCTTACGCTCGGCCGCCAGCGCGACGATGTCCATGTTCGGGTGCTCGGCGATCAGCCGCACCAATTCGGCGCCGGTATAACCGGATGCGCCCAGAATTGCGATTTTGTGGGTCATGTCAGACCTCTTCTTTCCATGTGTCACATTTCATGACCGCCGATGTGACGGTCTTGGATTTAGAAAATTGGAAGGGGCGCGTCCTTGACCTAAATCAGGCCGCCTCGAACGAGATTTGTCGTCGGAGGAATTGTGTCGCCCGATCGCTGACAAAACCCGGCTTGCCGGTCGTCAGGAATCCGCTCGTGCCGTCGCCCAGCATATTGGGGTGGCGTTGCAGGTAGTCCGCCAGACTTGCGGCAACCAGATCGCCCTGGCTGAAGACCTGAACATCCGGGCCCAACGCGGCCTGAAAGGTCTCGGCCATCAACGGGTAATGGGTGCAGCCCAGAATCGCGGCCTGAGGGTCGGGCATTTTCCGTTTCAACGCATCCACATGGCTGCGGACCAATGCCTCGGCCAGAATCATGTCGCCATCTTCAATGGCATCGACCACACCACCGCAGGCCTGCGCCTCGACATCGACGCCAATCGCGCGGAACGCCAGTTCCCGCTGAAAGGCCCGGCTGGATACGGTGGCAGGTGTGGCAAACAGGGCAACGTGCTTCACCGCAACCTCGCGCGGGGGTGAGTTATCGCCCCACTGCCGTTCGGTCAGTGCTTCGATCAGAGGAACGAAAACGCCCAGAACCCGCTTACCCTCGGGCACACCCGCTTCCTGCATCCGCCGCAGCGCAGCGGCGCTGGCGGTATTGCAGGCCAGAATCACCAGATTGCAGCCGCGATCCCACAGTTCGTGCACCGCCTTGCGGGTCAGCTGATAGATATCCTCGGCGTCGCGCACACCGTAAGGCGCGTGTGCACTGTCCGCAAAATACAGGAAATCAACGTCCGGCAGGTGTTTCTGCGCGGCGTTCAGGACGGTCAGACCGCCCAAACCGGAATCAAAGATGCCTACTGCCATTTGCCCCTTCAGGCGCGATGCCGTTCCTCGAATTCATAGCCGTAGTCATACGACTTCAGCGGTGTCGGAGACAGCTCATACGTGGCTTTGCGCAGGAAATCCATCATCTTGCGCGTATCCTTGCCCAACGGGTCCAGAACATCGCGCCCGATGGGCTCGCCAATCACCACTTTGACCGGGGTATCGACGCGTTTCTTGAACTCTTTGATCAGCAATCCCATGCGCAACGTGTTGTGCAAATGGCTGGCGATCTGGAACAGGCGCGAGGTGTGCCCGTCGAAAAACACCGGCACCACGGTCGCATTCGATTTTGCCACCATTCGGGCAGTGAACCCACGCCAACCCGGATCCATCGGATAGGCAAACGGGTTGACCGCCGTGCTGACCGTACCGCCCGGGAAAATCCCAATCGCCCCGCCATCCCCCAGATAGTTCAGCGCGGTTTTGCGGGTTTCCAGGTTCAGCTTCATCGCCTCTTTCGTCTCATCAAACGAAATCGGCAGGATGATGCGGTTCAATTCCTCGGCCTTGCGGAACACCCTATGGGCCAGAATGCGGAAATCGCCGCGCGTCTCGGACAGCATATGCCCCATCATCAGACCATCCAGAATGCCATAGGGGTGGTTGGCAATCAGGATCAAAGGTCCGTCCTTGGGGATATTCGACAACGACCCGCCCACAACGTCCAGCGTCAGCCCATATCGTTCGACCATGACGGCCCAGAAGTCGCGCCCTTTGGCCACGTCTTTTTCATACCCATCCGCACGCTTGATCAGGCGCATTCGGCCCGTTGTATTCTCCATAAGCTTGATAACCATCCGACCGCCTTTGGTTTCGGCGGAATGGGCGTAGGAAATGTCACGAACGACATGACGGCGCGAGGGCATTTACGGACTCCGGTTGTTCGCCTGTATTATATGTTTGAGGCGCAATTTTGCCTAGCTATCGTGACAGGTTTGTGACGCCTCATTCCGCCGCAGCGCGTAGTTCTGGCCCTCCACTTTTGATGGTCACTAGCAACTCCTCACGCCGTTTCGCGGCTTTGGCCTCGTTTTCCAGCAAGACCGGGCCGAAACCACGGATCTCCAGCGGCAGACGCGCCAGGGCGGCAATGGCTTCTTGCGTGCCCTGAGACACCAAAGGCAGAACCTGCTTCATGTCCTTTTCATACTGCCGGATCAAAGCGCGTTCCATTTTGCGCTCGGCCGAGTATCCGAAAATGTCCAGAGGTGTTCCCCGCAGCACCTTCAACTTCGCCATCAGCTTAAGCGGCCCCAGCATCCATTCACCAAAGGCGCGTTTGCGCGGTCTGCCGTTACCGCCTGCTCCGCCAAAGATCGGCGGGGCAAGATGGAAGGTCATCTTGAAGTCGCCATCAAACTCCGCCGCCGCTTTGTCGCGGCTGCTGAGCAGCAACCGGGCAACCTCGTATTCGTCCTTGTAGGACAGCAGTTTGTGGTATCCCTTGGCCGCCGCTTCCTGGATTTTGGTATCCTCGATCCCATCCACCAGCTTGCGATAACGTTTGGCCAGTCGCTTGGATTGGTAGTTGGTCAGGTGCTGCGCCCGGAACTCAATCATCTGGTCCAGAGATTTCGGCAACTCGGTGACCGAGGGCGATAACATCGCCTGCACCTCGTCCGGATGCAGAACAGCCCAGCGACCCACATCAAAGGCGCGTTTATTGCGCTCAACCGCTGTGCCGTTGAGTTCGATGGCACCCATTATGGCTTCGTAGGTAACCGGCAGGACACCGCGCTGCCAGGCCGCGCCAAAGACCATCATGTTGGAATAGATCGAATCGCCCATCACCACCTTTGCCAACTCGGTGGCATCAAATAGCGTGACATCGTCTTTCAGCCGCGCCTGCAAGGCCAGTTCCAACTGATCGGCCGGGATGCGGAATTCGGTGTCGCGGGTGAAATCGCCGGTTACGGTTTCGTGGCTGTTGACCACCGCACCTGTCTGTCCGGCCCGTGTCAGGCCCAGCGTCTTGGCCCCGGCTGACACCACCAAATCGCCACCAATCAGCGCGTGCGCCTCACCGGTGGCCACGCGAATGGCGCTGATGTCTTCCGGCTTGTTGGCCAGACGGCAGTGGATGTGAACCGCGCCGCCTTTTTGCGCCAGACCCGCCATCTCCATCATGCCCGCGCCCTTGCCATCCATCTGCGCGGCCTGCGCCAGAATAGCACCAAGGGTCACGACGCCCGTGCCACCAACCCCGGTGATGACCACGTTATGCGTGCCCTTGATCTGCGGTAGCTCCGGCAGTGGCAGATCGGGCAGATCAAGCTGTTTCGTCGCCTCTTTCCGGATTTTCGCCCCTTCCAGGGTGACAAAGGACGGGCAGAACCCGTTCAGGCAGGAAAAATCCTTGTTACAGCTTGATTGATCAATCGCCCGCTTGCGGCCCAGTTCGGTTTCCTTGGGCACGATCGAGACGCAGTTCGATTGCACGCCGCAATCGCCGCAACCTTCGCAGACATCCGTGTTGATAAAGACGCGCTTGTCCGGGTCCGGGAATTCCCCTCGCTTGCGACGGCGGCGCTTTTCGGCAGCGCAGGTTTGGACATAGACAATGACCGAGACACCCTCGATCTCGCGGAACCGATCCTGCACTTGCATCAACTCGGCCCGTTCGAAGGTTTCCACACCGGAGGGCAAGGCGCCAAGGTTCACGTCTTCTTTCTCGTCATAAACCAGCGCTACGTGTTGGACACCCATGGCCTTGACCTCGGCCACGATCCGTTCGGCGGTCAGGTCGCCTTCGTTTCCCTGTCCACCGGTCATTGCAACCGCGTCGTTGAACAGGATTTTGAAGGTGATGTTGGTGCCCGCCGACAAAGCGGCCCGGATCGCCTGCACGCCCGAGTGGTTATAGGTCCCGTCGCCAAGGTTCTGGAACACATGGCTCGTGGTCGAAAACGGAGCCTCACCAATCCAGTTCGCGCCCTCGCCGCCCATCTGAGTGAACCCAGTCGTTTCCCGATCCATCCACTGCACCATGTAATGGCACCCGATCCCGGCATAAGCCCGGCTGCCCTCGGGCACTTTGGTCGAGCTGTTATGCGGACAGCCTGAACAGAAATACGGCAGACGCGTTGCGATTTCCTGGGCGTTGTCGGCCCGACGCGCCTCGGACAGTTTACCCAGACCGGCGCGAACACCATCGGTATCGCGGCCCTCTTCGATCAGGATCTCACCCAGTTTCTCGGAAATCATGATCGGGTCCAGCGCGCCGCGCGTGGGGAACAACTCCTCGCGGTGCAAGGTCCCGGCCCCGCCTTTGTACCAACCGTAAACGCGGCGACCCCGGCGGTCGTCAAAGATGGCTTCCTTGACCTGCACCTCGATCAGCTTGCGCTTTTCCTCAACGATAACTATCAGGTCCAGCCCCTCGGCCCAGTCATGGAACCCGGCCATATCCAGCGGAAACGTCTGCCCGATCTTGTAGGTGGTAATGCCAAGGCGCTCGGCCTCGGCCTCATCAATGTTCAGCAGCGACAGTGCGTGCGCCAGATCCAGCCAGTTCTTGCCTGCGGCTACAAACCCGATCTTCGCGCCCGGCTTGCCCCAGACACGTTTATCCAGCTTGTTGGCATGAGAAAACGTCTCGGCCGCGAAACGTTTATAGTCGATGATCCGCGCCTCTTGCAGATGTGGCGTGTCGCCCAGTCGGATGTTCAGCCCGCCCTCGGGCATGTCGAACTCGGGCATTACCAGACCCACCCGGTCCGGCCTGCCATCCACGACCGAGGTCACCTCGATCGTGTCCTTCATCGTTTTCAAACCAACCCAGACACCGGCAAAGCGGCTGAGTGCAAAGCCGTAGATGCCGTAGTCCAATATCTCCTGCACGCCCGCCGGGCTGACCACCGGCATATACATATCGACCAAAGACCACTCGGATTGGTGCAACACGGTCGAGCTTTCGCCTGTGTGGTCATCCCCCATCGCCATCAGCACGCCGCCATGCTGTGCCGTGCCCGCCATATTGGCGTGACGCATCACATCACCCGACCGGTCGACACCCGGCCCTTTGCCGTACCAAAGGCCGAACACACCGTCATAGCGCCCATCGCCACGCAGCCCTGCCTGCTGGCTACCCCATAACGCCGTCGCGGCCAGATCTTCGTTCAGACCGTACTGAAAGGTCACGTCACTTTCGGCAAGATATCGCTGCGCCCGCATCATCTGCTGATCAACGGCTCCAAGTGGCGAACCGCGATATCCGGTCACCAGTCCCGCCGTATTCAGCCCGGCCTTCTGGTCGCGCGCGCGCTGCATCAGCATCAGCCGCACCAGCGCCTGCGTTCCGTTCAAAAGAACAGGCGATTTCTCAAGATCGAACCGGTCGTTCAGCGATATTTGTGGCTGACTCATCAGACGTCTCCCCTCGTCAGATCAGTGTGCTTCATATTCTCGCATATTAGGTCACAAAGGCTGACCTGCATAGAGTTTATCCACTGAAACCTAACGATTTCACCGTTTGTTTGTGGAACTTGTTACCTATTTCATATAGGCCTTCCCGAGGATAACGAAAGTTGCGGCGATGGATTGGGATAAGCTTAGGATATTTCACGCGGTTGCAGATGCAGGCAGCCTGACCCATGCGGGGGACAAGCTCAATTTGTCTCAATCCGCCGTGAGCCGTCAGATCCGCGCGTTGGAAGAATCACTCGATGCGACCCTGTTTCACCGTCACGCCCGTGGCCTGATCCTGACCGAACAGGGTGAGTTGCTGTTCGATGCGACCTCGGCCATGTCCAAACGCCTAGACGCTGCCGCTGCCCGCATCCGCGACAGCGAGGATGAGGTGTTCGGCGTCCTGCGTGTGACCACGACCTTCGGCTTTGGAACCCTGTGGCTGGCCCCGCGCCTGCCAAAGCTCTACGAGCAATACCCCGATCTGAACATCGACCTGATGCTGGAAGAACGCGTTCTGGACCTGCCCATGCGTGAGGCCGACGTTGCCATCCGCATGAAGGAACCCAGCCAGGCCGATCTGGTGCGCAAGCGGCTGATGACTGTACAGATGACGCTGTATGCCACGCAGGAGTACATCGAAACGCATGGCGGCAACCTGAAGTCGCTGGACGAGATCAAGGATCATCGCCTGATTTGCCAAACGCCTGCAGCGCCTCAGGTCGGGGCAAGCGCGTCAATGGTGCGCCATTTGATGACCTATAATCCGGGATCGCTGCTGACGGTGAACAACTACTTCGGCGTACTGCAGGCCGTGCTACACAATCTGGGCATTGGCGTTCTGCCCGATTATGTCACGCAGGATTTCCCGCATCTGGTCCCGGTCCTTTCCGATATCGAAACTGCCGATGTTCCGGTTTATCTGGCCTACCCCGAGGAATTGCGGCACTCCAAACGCGTTGCAGCGTTCCGCGATTTTGTTCAGGCCGAAATCATTGAACAACGCAAGCAGTTGAAGAAATTGGGTAAACTATAGATATGCGCGCAGGGCATATCAGGGTTGTCAAATGCACAGCCTGAAACTCCTTGAACGTTAACAAACTGATCCCTAAACGAGCACTCGAAGGCGGTGATGCTGAAACGCTCATCATCTTCATACCTCCCTGTTGGACTATGGCCGAGCTTAGTGCTCGGCCTTTTTTTTGGTTTCACGGGTTGTCAGGGCGGTGAAACTGCTGGGAAATCTGGCGGCTTGTGCCTATGATCCCGAAAAACAACTAAATTTTTCGCGATCGAGGACAAATCAATGTTCCACCCCCTACGCCTTTTGGCGGCGCTTTTGTCATTTGTGCTGATGACCGCGCCATTGCATGCGCAAATCGCCACAACGTCGTCATCGGACGCACCTGCCACAGTGACCATCCCCGAGGACCTGACCCCGGAACAGGTAGATGGTCTGGTGGCCCGCATGTCGGACGATCAGGTCAGGTCGATCCTGTTGGAGCGTCTGGATGCCGTTGCCGCGAAAAACGCGGCTGAGGCGGAGGAGGTTGACGATCCGATCACGGAACTCAACGAAATCTGGACCGAAATGGTGACGTCGTGGACGCAGGTCATCATGACCGTCCCGAACATCTTCCATGCCCAGGTCGAGGCGGTTTCGAATTTCACGGGAACTTTTGGCGCCAGCGGGGCGCTTACACTTATGGGGTTGGTCCTGAGTGTTCTGGTCGTGGGCTTCATCGCGGAAAAGCTGTTTGAGCTGCTGACGCGTCGTTGGCATGTTCAGGCTGAGGTTGAAGAAGAAGGCGACCTGTGGGGCGCTGTCCGCTACCTGTTTGGTCGTTTCTGCCGCGAAATCGCCGGGCTTGTGGTGTTCTATGTGGTGATCCGCGCGGTCGGTCGCGGCCTTTTGTCTGCAGAACAAATCACCTATGCCGCGCCTTTCGTATTCTATCTGATCTGGGTTCCGCGACTGGGTGCAGCCGCCTCGCGTTTCATTCTCGCACCCAAAAAACCGCATTACCGTTTGGTCAATATTGACGATCACTGGGCGAAATACCTGCATCGTAACCTGATTGGCCTGCTGATCTTGATCGGCTTCACGCTGTTCCTGTTGCACTTCAACCGGCTGAATGGGATCACCAGCGGCGAGACCCGTATTGGCTTCTGGCTGAACGCGGGGATTCACATCTATATCGGCGTCATCGCGTGGAAAGCGCGTGAGGGCCTGTCGCAGATGATGCTGGGCACCGACCCGGACCATACAAAATTCGACGAGGAAGTGGCGCATTACTATCCCTACTTCGCGATCGGTGTCTCGGCTGCGATCTGGCTATTGGTCGAATTTCTGGTGGCTCAGCGCGATCCGTCGTCGCTTGCGCTTCTGGTTCAGGGCGCGCATTTCGCCACGATGTTCTGGCTGCTGATCGCGCCTGCGCTGGATACGTTGATCCGGGGTCTGGTGCGTCACCTGCAACCGCCAATGCTGGGCGAAGGCCCGGTGGCCGAGCAGGCCTACAGATCGACCAAACGCAGCTATATCCGCATTGGTCGCGTTCTGGCCGGTATCCTTGTGATCCTGATGATCGCCAAAGCCTGGAACCTGAACCTGCAGGAAATCGCAGGCGGCGCGCAGGAAGAAGGCAGCCGACTGATCCAGTTCTTCATCATCATCGCGGTCGGCTACATCCTGAACGAGGTCGTCTCGCTGTGGATCAACCGCCGTTTGGCGAAAGAGATGACCGCCGATCAAAGCCCCGATGAAGAGGCTGGCGAAGGCGGTGGTTCGGGCGGGTCGCGTCTGGCGACGGTTCTGCCGCTGCTGCGGGTCACGGCTCAGGTCGCGATTGCGGTGATCTTCCTTCTGCTGGCGCTGGGGGCCTTGGGTCTCGATATCACGCCGCTGCTGGCGGGTGCCGGTATCCTTGGTCTGGCCATCGGTTTCGGCGCGCAAAAACTGGTCTCGGACATTGTGGGCGGGATCTTCTTCCTGATCGACGATGCCTTCCGCGTGGGCGAATATGTCGATGTGGGCGGCACTACCGGCACGGTCGAGAAAATCTCGATCCGGTCGATGCAGCTGCGCCACCATCGCGGGCCGGTCCACACCATTCCTTATGGTGAGATTCAAAAGCTGACCAATTACAGCCGCGACTGGGTCATCATGAAGCTGAAATTCACCGTGCCTTTCGACACCGACCCCAACAAGGTTAAGAAGATCTTCAAGAAGATCGGTGCCGAGATGATGGAGGACGAGACCCACAAGGATGGCTTCCTGCAGCCCTTCAAGTCGCAGGGTGTATTCGACTTTGACGATGTCGGCATGATCATCCGCGGCAAGTTCATGGCCAAGCCGGGCAAGCAGTTCACGCTGCGCAAGGAAATCTTCAACCGGGTCAAGGCGTCGTTCAAGGAAAACGGTATCGACTTTGCCCGCCGCGAGGTGCGTGTTGCGATCCCGGGTCTGGATGAGGCCGAGAACCTGACGGATGAGCAAAAGGCAGCCGTAGGTGCAGCGGCGGCGGATGCCGCCAACAAGGCGCAAAACCCCGCGTAACGATACGCAACCAGCCCTCATTCTGTTGATGGCTGGCCGCTAAATCGCAAGGAAAGAACACGGAACCGCCCCTACCGTCGGTTCCGTTTTTCTTTGCCATAACCGCCCTGCGCTGACTTGGCCCTTTCCACAGGCCGCCCCTTGCCCTAAAAGGCGCGCAATCTCGGCCCACTTGGACACAGGACAGACGATGCAAGAGCCCGCTATCACACCCGATCTGATTGCCGCACACGGGCTCAAGCCCGAGGAATACGACATGATCCTCGAGATCATCGGGCGTGAACCGACCTTTACCGAATTGGGCATCTTCTCGGCCATGTGGAACGAGCACTGTTCCTACAAGTCGTCCAAGAAATGGCTGCGCACCCTGCCGACCTCTGGCCCTCAGGTGATCTGCGGTCCGGGTGAAAACGCGGGTGTGGTCGATATCGGCGACGGACAAGCCGTGGTCTTCAAGATGGAAAGCCACAACCACCCCTCGTATATCGAACCCTATCAGGGTGCGGCCACCGGCGTGGGTGGCATCCTGCGCGACGTCTTTACCATGGGCGCGCGTCCCATCGCCTCGATGAACGCGCTGTCGTTTGGTGAGCCCGGCCACCACAAGACCCGCCAGTTGGTGAACGGCGTGGTCGAAGGCATCGGCGGCTATGGCAACTGCTTCGGCGTTCCTTGCGTCGGCGGCGAGGTGCGGTTCCACCCCGCCTATAACGGCAACTGCCTTGTGAACGCATTTGCCGCCGGTCTGGCCGACAGCGACAAGATTTTCTACTCTGCCGCATCGGGCGTCGGGATGCCGGTCGTCTATCTGGGTGCAAAAACAGGTCGTGACGGCGTCGGCGGCGCGACCATGGCCTCGGCCGAATTCGACGACACTATCGAAGAAAAGCGCCCCACCGTTCAGGTCGGCGACCCTTTCACCGAAAAACGCCTGATGGAGGCGACGCTGGAGCTGATGCAGACCGGTGCCGTGATCTCGATCCAGGATATGGGCGCGGCGGGTCTGACCTGTTCTGCCGTGGAAATGGGCGACAAGGGCGGTCTGGGCGTGCGTCTGGATCTGGAAAACGTCCCCCAGCGCGAAGAGAACATGACGGCCTACGAGATGATGCTGTCGGAATCTCAGGAACGGATGCTGATGGTGCTGAAGCCCGAGCTTGAGGCCGAGGCCCGCGCCGTGTTCGAGAAATGGGATCTGGATTTTGCCATCGTTGGCGAAACCATCGCCGAAGACCGCTTTCTGATCATGCATAATGGTGAAGTCAAAGCAGATCTGGTCCTGTCGAAACTCTCCTCGACCGCGCCGGAATACGACCGCCCATGGGTGCCGACCCCCGAGGCCGCACCTTTGGAAGACGTGCCCCAGATCGATCCCATCGACGGTCTGCGCGCCCTGCTCGCCTCGCCCAACTACGCGGGCAAGCAATGGGTTTATGAGCAATACGACACGATGGTCATGGCCGACAGCACCCGCACGCCGGGACTGGGCGCAGGCATGGTCCGCGTGCACGGCACCGACAAGGTGCTGGCCTTCACCAGCGACGTGACGCCGCGCTACGTGCGCGCCAACCCGGTCGAAGGCGGCAAACAGGCGGTGGCCGAAGCCTATCGCAACCTGACCGCCGTCGGGGCCAAACCGCTGGCCACCACCGACAACCTGAACTTCGGCAACCCCGAAAAGCCCGAAATCATGGGCCAGTTCGTTGGTGCCATTCAGGGCATCGGCGCCGCCGTTGGCGCGCTGGACATGCCCATCGTGTCGGGCAATGTCTCGCTTTATAACGAGACCGACGGTCAGGCGATCCTGCCCACCCCGACCATCGGTGCCGTGGGTCTGCTGAACCATTCCGATGAAATCATCGGCAATGAGGTTCGCGAGGGCCATGTTGCCCTGATCATCGGCGAGACCAATGGCCATCTCGGCCAATCCGCCCTGCTGGCCGAAGTGTTCAACCGTGAAGACGGCGACGCCCCGCATGTGGATCTGGACGCGGAAAAGCGCAACGGGGATTTCATCCGCGCCAACCGCGAGATGATCAAGGCCTGCACCGATCTGGGCGATGGCGGCCTTGCGCTGGCCGCGTTCGAACTGGCCGAGGCCGCTGGCGTGGGCGTCCAACTCGACGAGGCCCCGACCGAGTTCCTGTTCGGCGAGGATCAGGCCCGCTATCTGGTCGCCTGCAACTTCGATCAGGCCGAGGCGCTGATGATCGCCGCCGGTCAGGCCGGTGTACCGCTGGTCTCGGTCGGTCGTTTCACCGGCGACAGCGTCAAGATCGGCGCGTCCGAGGCATCGCTGGCGGATTTGCAAGACACGTTCCGCACCAGCTTTGCGGCGGCTGTTGCCTGACCTACAGGCTTCTTCTCGTCCCAAATACGGACATCCTGCGCGCACAACCGGGCGCAGGATTTGCCGGTTTTGTCCGCGCGTGCCATCTTGCACGCCCCGCCCCATCGCTCTACATCTTGGGAAAGACTTTCAGGAGTAAACCTACATGCCGATGAGCGCCCACGAAATTGAAACCCTGCTGCGCGAGAGCTTTCCCAACGCGGAAATTCAGGTTGGCGGCAGCGATGGCGTGCATATGTCCGCCATGGTCGTGGACGAAAGCTTTCGCGGCAAAAACCGCGTTCAGCAGCAACGCGCCGTTTACGCGGCCTTGAAAGGCAAGATGGACGGGCCGGACGGAGAATTGCACGCGCTGGCGTTGACCACGAAAGTCCCAGAATAGCTCTTGGTTTTCCGCAGAAAACAGAGATCCCAATGCATTCCCTAAAGGGAAGACCACAAGGAAACGCGAAATGACCGATGTGAAAACCCAGATCGATGAGACCGTCAAAGCAAATGACGTGGTTCTGTATATGAAAGGCACCAAAGAGATGCCGCAATGTGGCTTCTCATCCCGTGTGGCTGGCGTGCTGAACTATATGGGCGTCGATTATGCGGACGTGAACGTTCTGGCCGATGACGCGGTGCGTCAGGGCATCAAGGATTACTCGGACTGGCCGACCGTGCCGCAGCTATATGTCAAAGGTGAGTTTGTCGGCGGCTGCGACATCATCACCGAGATGACCCTGTCGGGCGAACTGGACACGCTGTTTGACGAAAACGGCGTCGGCTACAACAAGGAAGCCGCAGACAAAATACGCGAAGCAAACGCGTGATCCAGCCTTAGCGGCTGGAGCAATTCTGATAGATCACCTGCTCGCTGGCGGCATCGCTTGCCGCCAGATAGCTGATGGACGCGTCCCACCCTTTCGAGCGCAGAACATAGGTGCCTTCCGTGTCGACGGATTCGTAGCGGATGCCCGAACCGCTTTCGACCTGACGCAACGCAACAAGAGTATTGTCCACAATCGTTGCCGCCGCACCCGTCCCGTCAGCAGCGTTGAAATAGGTGACCGGCAGCGGCAATCCGTTTTCGCAGGTGAAGGTCACGGACAGAATGTCGATCTCGGCCAACGCTGCCGAAGCAGACATCGCGACCAGTGCACCACCGGCCAGAACACGTAGCTTGTTCATTGGGATTTCTTCTCCTCAACGACCGAGGCCAGGGCTTCGGCCCGTGCCGCCAATTCGGCCAGCGTATCGGTCACCGAAGGCGGAACCACCGCAACCTCGACCCGTTCCGGCTCGGGCGCAGGGGCGTTGCGCAGGGTGTTCAGCTCGGTTTCGGCCTCGGCCAGTTTGGCCTCCAGCGCCTTGACCTTATCCTCGGTCGCAGCCGTTTTGTCGGCCAGCATCAGGCCCGCCATCAACAGCATCCGGGATTCCGGCATCCGGCCGATCTGATCCGACAGAACTTGCGCCTCGTCATCCAGCATTTTTGCGGCAGATTGCAGAAACACCTCTTCCCCGTCCTGACAGGACACATCGAACCCGCGCCCGCCGATATGAATGGTAACCTCGGGCATTATTCCACCTCACCTTCCGCAAGTTTTGCCTGGTTCAGCAACGGCTCCAGCCGCGCCAGAACCGCGTGGGCCTCGGCCGCATCGGTCGCCTGCGCCGCGCGCGTCGCCTCCAATTCCGCGATCGTCGCCCGGTTCAGAAGTTCGGCATCTGTCACGCCTTGTTCCGCTGCGGCCCGCAACTCATCAACCGAGCCGCGAAGCTGTTCGTTGGCCTTGCGCATCCGTTGCAGATCATCATCCAGCCGAGACATCGCTGCTCCATGGCTGGCCCGTTCGGCGCGCAGCATCTCAAGCTCGGCGCTCAGGTCGCCAACACGTTCCGTATCGGCAAGTTCCGCCCGCAACCGGCTGTTTTCCGCCTCAATCTGCTTGGCCTGGGCCACAAGCGCCTGAAGCTGTTCCAACTCGGCCTGCAAGGGCGCGGTATCATCAAGCGCCTCAAGCTCGGCCTTTAGCTGTTCATTCTCGGCTTTCAGCGTGTCCAGCTCTTCCGAGTTTTCCAACGCGGCTTTGGCTTCGGCCAATTCCGCACGGGCTGCTTCGACCGATGCCAGCTTTGCAGTCGCCTCGGCCAGTTGTTCGCGCAGTGTCTCGGTTTCGGACCCGTCGCCCGAGGCCCCGCGGGCCTGATCCAATTCGGCGCGCAGCCCGTCGACTTCCTGTTCATGCCGTTCTTTCAGGGACTTCAGCCGTTCCTGTAGCTGAGCGTTCGCGACGCGTTCATCCTCAAGCTCGGCCTTCAACCCTTCATCCGCGTCGCCACTGCCGGGGGCTGCGTCCTGCAAGGCGTCAACGCCCGCGCCAATGCGCTCCATCGCTGCCATAATGCGATGCTGTAATTCCTCGATCTGGCTCATGCCCCTGTCACCTCTTTATCAAGGTTCGTTCTGTTGCAGGGTGACCCGAATCAACGTCATCCCCGCCTGCAACTAGTTTAGCGGAATGCGGCGGGAAATACCCACTGTTTGGTTTCAACAACTTGGACTGCTCTCTTGAAGCGCATGGCCTTTGTGACACGCGGTTCTGCTTGCACTTTGAGGGGTGGATGCTATTGAGCGCGCAATCTGCTTCAAATCCAAAGGAACAACGCCCGTGGACCTGACTGCGCTGCGCAATGCCAACCCCGAACACTGGGACAAAGCTGCGGCCATCCGCACCCTGACCCTGGACGCCGTCGCCGCCGCCAATTCCGGCCATTCCGGCATGCCGATGGGCATGGCCGATGTTGCGACCGTACTGTTCGAAAAGCACCTGAAATTCGACGCCTCAAATCCCAGCTGGCCCGACCGTGATCGGTTCATCCTGTCGGCAGGCCATGGCTCGATGCTGGTCTATTCGCTGCTGTATCTTACGGGTCATGCCGACGTCACACTGGACGAGATCAAGAATTTCCGGCAGCTGGGCGCGAAAACCGCCGGTCACCCGGAAAACTTCCTGATCGATGGCGTTGAAACCACCACCGGCCCGCTGGGTCAGGGTATCTCGAACGCCGTAGGCTTTGCCATGGCCGAGGAAATTCAGCGCGCCCATTACGGCAAGAAGGTTGTCGATCACTATACTTACGTGATCGCAGGCGACGGTTGCCTGATGGAGGGTGTCAGCCAAGAGGCGATCACCCTGGCGGGCCGTCACGAACTCAGCAAGCTGATCGTCTTCTGGGATAACAACAACATCACCATCGACGGCACCGTCGACATCGCCGACCGCACCGATCAAGTGCGCCGTTTCGCGGCCTCGGGCTGGCATGTGATCGAGATCGACGGCCACGACCCCAAGGCCATCGATGCCGCCATCGTGGACGCGAAGAAATCCAGCAAGCCGACCATGATCGCATGTGAAAGCCACATCGCGCTGGGTCACGCCGCGCAGGACACGTCGAAAGGCCACGGCGCGCTGACCGATCAGGATCAGTTGAAAGCCGCCAAAGACGGCTATGGCTGGCCGCATGATGCGTTCGAAATCCCCGCGAATGTCAAATCCGCTTGGGAGGCCATCGGCTCGCGCGGTGCTGCTGAACGGGCCGCATGGGAAGAACGTTTCGCGCAACTGTCCGAGCGCAAGCAGGCCGAATTCAACCGTGCCTACGCGTTTGAGGCTCCAAAGAAACTGGCCAGTGCAATCCGTGCGTTCAAAAAGCAGGTGTCGGAAGACCAGCCCAAACTGGCCACACGCGCCTCGTCTGAAAAGGTTCTGAACGTCGTGAACCCGATCATGACCGAAACCGTGGGCGGTTCGGCTGACCTGACCGGTTCGAACAACACCAAATCGGCCGATATGGGTGTGTTCCTGCCCGAAAACCGTAAGGGTCGTTACATCCATTACGGTATCCGTGAACACGGTATGGCCGCCGCGATGAACGGCATGGCGCTGCATGGCGGCATCCGCCCCTATGGCGGTACGTTCATGGCGTTTACAGACTATGCCCGCCCCTCGATGCGTCTGGCGGCACTGATGAAGATCCCGTCGGTTTTTGTGATGACCCATGACTCGATCGGTCTGGGCGAAGACGGCCCGACCCACCAGCCGGTCGAGCATCTGGCAATCTCGCGCGCGACGCCGAACACCTATGTGTTCCGTCCTGCTGATACCGTTGAAACGGCTGAGGCCTGGGAACTGGCGCTGACCTTCAAAGACAGCCCCTCGGTCCTGTCTCTGACCCGTCAGGGCGTGCCGACCGTCCGTAAGGATCACAAGACCAAGAACCTGACCGCGCAAGGTGCTTACGTTCTGGCCGAGGCCAAGAGCAAACGTCAGGCGATCTTGATTGCCACCGGGTCCGAGGTGTCGCTGGCGATGGAAGCCAAGGCGATGCTCGAAGCCGAAGGTATCGGTACCCGCGTCGTCTCGATGCCCTGCATGGAGCTGTTTGCGCAGCAGGACGAAGCCTATCGCAAGCGCGTTCTGCCCGCCGGTGCCGTGCGCGTCGGGATCGAGGCCGCCGTTCGCGCCGGTGGCTGGGATCGCTGGCTGCTGGGCGAGCGTGGCCGCGAAGCCAAAGCGGGCTTCATCGGCATGTCTAGCTTTGGCGCATCGGCCCCTGCGGGTGAGCTTTACAAGCATTTCGGCATCACCGCCGAAGCGACCGTCGCCAAGGTCAAGGAATTGCTGGGCTAAACCCAAGCGCTCAACCCAAAAGCCCCGGCCAGCGCCGGGGCTTTTTTGTCAGACGAAGATGATAACCGACTGCATCCCGTCCACGATCAGATCGCCGTCGGTATTCCACACCCGCATGACCTGCGAGCTATAACCGTCGCGCCCTGCCGTCAGTTGATGTTCCAGCAGCCACCAGCCATCGCGAGTGTGAACATCCTCGGACAACACGTTGAAAATCCAGTTCATTGATGAATTCGGGCCGGGTTTCTTCAAGGTCGGATAGATCGCAGGCGGTGGCAGATCCGCGACCGAGATCAGCCCTTCCATCCGATCCCACATTCGCGGGTCACGGTGCCGCGCCCATAAACGCAAGTACCCGTGTTCCGCACCCGAAAACGGCAAAGAGCCTTCCACCCGTTTGACATCGAAATTCTCAAGGAACGGAATTGGCGGACGCGGCAAGCCCGGCGGGAAATAGGGATCGCAGGCTTCGGGGTCCGGGGCGGGTTTTGCGGGGTGGTCAAATGCAACATGGCTGTCCTGCGCATGACCGAACGAGAAAGTGGCGGTTGCCGCCACCTGCCCTTCAATCTCGGCGCGGGCGCTGATGATTGTCACATTGCGGCCCTGGCGCAAAACCTCGGTACTGATCGTGGGCGCAGCGCCAATCGGGGCTGTGAAATTGATCAGAGCGGATCGCAAAGGCGGCAGGCCGTTGTGCTGTGCGTGAACCGTTGACAGCATCAGGGCCGAGGAAAACCCGCCAAAGGTCGTGCGGCCTTGCATCCAGTTCTGGGGCACAGGGAAACTCAGGCCGTTCTCTTTAGCGACCCGCGCCTCAAGAACATCGATCAAAGACTGATTGGGCATGAGGGTTCCAATTCTTCTGTGTCTCACCCGACTCTAGCCGCCTGACAACACATCACCATCACAACCCAACGTCACATTCGGATTCTGTTTCAGTGCTTCTCGGCTGATCCGCTGAAAGCGCCCATCATTGGACCAACGACCTTGGTCGCGACCGGGATCAGAACAAAGCCCCAGGCCAGACCGAACACGCCGTCCATAGTCGCTTTGGACACCCACTCAATCACACCGACCCACTGGCCGGATGCCATATGACCAAGCGCATAAGCCCAATCGTGAATGTGATGACCAAGCCAGCCAAAGCCCAGAACCTCCATCCCGTGGATGACAATCGATCCGCCGACCCACAACATCGCAGCCGTGCCGACGATGGACAGAATTTTCATGACCACCGGCATGGCCTTGACCAGACCCCGGCCTGTCCCACGCCCAATCGGCGTTGGCGCGTTCTGCGCCAGAAACAGCCCGACATCGTCCATCTTCACGATCAATGCGACCGATCCGTAAACGGCCACGGTCACGCCGATGCCCACAACCGCCAGAGTCGCCGCCTGCATCCAGATATTCGGGGCCTCAATCGCTGCCAGTGCAATTGTCATGATTTCCGCTGAAAGGATAAAGTCGGTCTTGATCGCGCCCTTGACCTTTTGTTCTTCAAGGTGGCCGGGGTCGCGCACGCTCATGTCTTCTTCGATGGCGTGGCTGCCATGAGGGAACAGGACGTGAAAGATCTTCTCGGCCCCTTCGAAACATAAGTAAGACCCGCCAAGCATCAGCAGCGGAGTGATCAGCCACGGCGCGAAATTGGCCAACAACAGCGCGACCGGCAAAAGCAGGATAAGCTTGTTGAAGAACGACCCGCGTGCAATGCGCCAGATGATCGGCAACTCGCGCGCAGGTGCGAAACCCTGAACGTATTTCGGGGTCACCGCCGCGTCGTCGATGATCACTCCCGCCGTCTTGGCCCCGGCCTTACCGGCCGCTGCAACCACATCATCGACCGAGGCCGCAGCCACCTTGGCAATCCCCGCCACGTCGTCCAAAAGGGCCAACAGACCGCTCATTGCGCATCCTTTCCTGTCACCTGTCGCACCGCGACCCTACCCGATCTCACAGCTAGCGCAAGCGTTAGCGCAATCGCGTGAGGTTTGCGCTAACACCTTAAAAATATGCCGCTTTTGCCCTTTTGAGATTCCAATTTCGCGGCTATATGGCCTGCAACGCAAGCGCATCTGGAGACATCTCATGACCATTAAGGTCGGCATCAATGGTTTTGGCCGCATTGGCCGCTGTACCCTGTCGCATATCGCCGCCTCTGGCCGCAACGACATCGAAGTGATCAAGGTCAACGCAACCGGCCCGCTGGAGACCTCGGCGCATCTGTTGAAGTATGACAGCATTCATGGCCGTTTCCCGCGCGATGTATCGATTGACGGAAACACCATGGATCTGGGTCGCGGCCCGATGCAGATGTTCTCGACCTACGACATGAACGAGCTGGACTGGGAAGGCTGCGATGTCGTTCTGGAATGCACCGGCAAGTTCAATGACGGCATCAAGGCGAAAACGCACCTTGAGCGTGGCGCCGGCAAGGTTCTGCTGTCCGCACCGGGCAAGAATGTCGACAAGACCATCGTATTTGGGGTCAACCACAACACCCTGACCGCGAATGACAACATGGTTTCGAACGGCTCGTGCACCACGAACTGCCTTGCCCCGCTTGCCAAGGTACTGGACGAGGGTGTCGGCATCGAGCATGGCATCATGACCACGATCCACGCCTATACCGGCGACCAGCCGACCCTGGACCGTCGCCACAGCGATCTGTACCGCGCCCGCGCTGCCGCGATGTCGATGATTCCAACCTCGACCGGTGCCGCCGCTGCGCTGGGTGAAGTGCTGCCCAACCTCAAGGGCCGTCTGGACGGCTCGGCCATCCGTGTGCCGACGCCGAATGTCTCGGCCGTTGACCTGAGCTTCCGCGCCTCGCGCGATGTGACCGTCGAAGAGGTCAACGCCATCGTCGAAGAAGCCGCCAAAGGCCCGATGCAGCGCGTTCTGGGGTACGAGCCCGCGCCGCTGGTCTCGACCGACTTCAACCACACCGAAGAAAGCTCGATCTTCGCACCCGACCAGACCCGTGTTGTCGACAACCGCATGGTCCGCGTGCTGGCCTGGTATGACAACGAATGGGGCTTTTCGGTCCGCATGGCAGACGTTGCCGTTGCAATGGGTCGTCTTAACTGACCCTTCGGACTTCGCTTGTAGCTTTGCACCCGCTCAGGTTATCTGGGCGGGTGTTTTCGTTCGGGGACAGAATGACAAATCAACTCGCCATCTGGCTCGGATTGCTTATCCTCGGCGCGATCGTGCTGGACTATGCGCTGTTCGGACCCGAGCATTTGGTGTTCCTCAGCAAGAAGCTTTACGCCTTCCTGGACTGGGTCGCATTCTGGCGCTGACCGAGGTTTTTCTTGACATTCGCGCCAATCTGGAATTGTTAGCGCTAACCAAGCCCAATTCGGGACTCTCTGACGAATGAAACGGAGCGCGACATGACACTCAAACTGGCAATCAACGGCTTTGGACGGATCGGGCGCGGAGTTTTACGGGCGGTCATGGAATCGGGCCGTACGGATGTGCAGATCGTGGCGATCAACGATCTGGCGAAACCCGAAATGAACGCGCATCTGTTCGAGTTTGACAGCGTACATGGCCGCTACCCCAACACAGTCACCCTAAGCGACGCAGGTCTGGACGTCGGCGCGGGCCCCATCCGTCTGACCAGTGAACGCGATCCCGAAGCGCTGGATTGGTCGGACGTCGATGTCGTGCTGGAATGCACCGGCGTCTTCCGGACGCGCGAAGCGGCTGAGCGTCATCTGAAGAACGGATCGAAGAAAGTGCTGATCTCAGCCCCCGCGCGCGGCGATGGTGGGGTCAAGACCGTGGTCTTTGGTGTCAACGACAGCGAACTGACCGCAGACGATATCATTGTCTCGAACGCGTCCTGCACCACCAACTGCCTGTCGCCGGTTGCTGCGGCGCTGGATGCGGGGCTTGGCATTGTGCATGGCAACATGACCACCGTTCACGCCTACACGGCCAGCCAGCCGGTGCATGATACGGCGGGCAAAGACCCTTACCTGTCGCGCGCTGCCGCCTTGTCGATGATCCCGACAACCACCGGCGCGGCTGCTGCGGTCGGGCTTGTGCTGCCGCAACTGGCCGGAAAGCTGACCGGTCAGGCGATCCGGGTCCCTACCCCCAACGTCTCGGTCGTCGATCTGGTGGCCGAGGTGTCGCGCCCAACGACCGAGGATGAGGTCAACGCGCTGTTCGTCGATGCTTCTGCGAAAATTCCCGGCGTACTGGCTGCGGAAAACCGGCCCTTGATCTCGGTCGATTTCAATCATGATTCCCACAGCTCGACCGTGTCGCTGGCCGAAACCAAGGTCACCGACGGCACCCTTGTGCGGGTGCTGGCGTGGTATGACAATGAATGGGGTTTCTCGAACCGGATGCTGGACACAGCCGCCGCGATGGGTGCCCTAGCCTAAGCGGTCGCGCAAGGCCGCGTGGACGCTGGGTGTGACGAATTTCGACACATCCCCGTTTAGCCGCGCGATTTCTTTGACCAGTTTCGAGGCGATGGCCTGGTGCCGCGCCTCGGCCATCAGAAACACAGTCTCGATTGAATCGTCGAGGGCACGGTTCATGCCGACCATCTGGAATTCATACTCAAAGTCGGCCACAGCCCGCAGACCGCGCACGATGATCTGGGCGCCCACGTCGCGGGCGCAATCGATCAGCAGATTTTCAAAGGGATGAGCAACGATCTCGGTGCCGGTCTGTTCGGTCAGATGCGCGCATTCCGCCTCGATCATGGCGACACGTTCTTCCAGAGAGAACAACGGCCCCTTGTCGCGGTTGATCGCAACGCCGATCACCAGCTTGTCCACCAGCGCAGAGGCCCGACGGATGATATCAATATGACCCAGTGTAATCGGGTCAAAGGTTCCCGGATACAATCCAACCCGCATCAGGATCTCCTGCGCAACATTATTTCTGCGCTAGCAAACATAACTTTGACGCAGGTGCAAGGGGTGGAAACGCCCCTGACCAAGTCAATGGCCCATGATCATGCCCTGAAGGGCGTCCTTTTCCATCGCCAGTTCTGCCAGTTGCGCCTTGACGACATCGCCAAGGGTGACAATGCCGACCAGCTTGCCCTCTTCAACGACCGGCATGTGGCGAAAGCGCCCTTCGGTCATGCGTGACATGATGTCCTGAACCGTCGCCTGCCTTGTGGTCGTGACCAGATCTTCGGTCATGTACGAGCTCACCGGTTGATTCAGGCACCCGCTGCCGCTGGCAGCCAGTTCGCGGACGATATCGCGTTCGGACAGGATGCCCACCGCCGTCTGCCCGCCGTCTTCGGATACAACAACTGTCCCGATCCGTTTCTCCGCCAGGATTTTTGACGCCTCAGAGACCGTCGCTGAAGGTTGAACCGTGACTACGCCTTCTGCGGCCTTGGACTTCAGAATGGCCTGAACGAGCATTAAGAACACCTCCGGAATAATAAACTTATTCCAAAGCGTTGCGCGATTAGGACAACCTGTCAAGCTTCGGCGGCGGCTTCCAGCCGCGTCACTTCTTCACGGATGCCCTGCGTCAGCGCCTCGGCAAAGCGGTTCAGGCGTTCATTGCGCTGATCGCCCTGATGCCGGACCAGATAGAAACTGCGGGTCAAATGTACTTGGTCCGTCAGGATTTTCCTCAGGTTCGGATGGAACGGCAGGGTAAAATCATGCGCGACACAGACCCCGGTGCCCAACGACACCTGCCGCAACTGAACCGAGACCGAATTCGATGCAAGCGCGACACGGTCAACGCCGATGTCATTCAGATAATCCAGTTCCCGGTCGAAAATCATGTCCGGGATATACCCGATCAGACGGTGCCCTTTCAGGTCGCCAACCTTTCGGATCGGATCATGGCGATCCAGATAATCCTGCGCGGCGACCATGTGCAGCCGATAGTCGCTGATTTTCTTGACCAGCAACTTTCCCGCGGTCGGAGCACTCACGGTAACGGCCATATCGGCCTCGCGCCGGGACAGGTTGATGATCCGGGGCAAGGCGAGGATCTGAATGTCCAGATCCGGGTTGGCATCGCTGATCTTGGCGCAGACTTGCGGCAACAGATAGTTGGCCGACCCGTCCGGCGCCCCGATCCGGATCTGACCGCTAAGCGATTTGGTCGAGCCAACCACCGCACCGGCGGCGGCACGCATCGCCTCTTCGGCTTGCAGACCGTGATCCAGTAAGCGTTGACCTGCCCGCGTCAGAATGTAGCCCTGCTGCGATTTGGTAAATAACGGCGCGTCCAGAGTGGCCTCGAGCCGGGCAATGCGCCGACCGACCGTGGCCGGATCGATTTTCAGGATACGACCCGCTGAAGACAGGCTTTCCTCGCGCGCGACAGCCAGGAAAACCCTCATATCGTCCCAATTTGGGTCCATGCTTTGCCTTCCGTGCTTTTTCCAGCGCGTATTTTTCGAACATTTCCTCTGTTCGGGTGATTTTTGCAAGCCTATCCTGCGCCCAAACGTTCGGAGGAGATATCAATGCAAGACCTGACCCATTTCCTGAATGGCGCGCAAGTGGCCGGCACGTCAGGCCGGTTTGACGACGTCTTCAATCCTGCAACGGGCGAAGTGCAATACAAATGCCCGATGGCCAGCGCCGCTGAAACGACGGCCGCCATTGAACAAGCCGCGATTGCGCAACCCGCATGGGGCGCGACCAACCCGCAAAAGCGGGCGCGCGTGATGATGGCGATGGTGCATCTGATGAACCGCGACATGGACAAGCTGGCCGAGGCGCTCAGCCGCGAGCACGGCAAGACCATCCCCGACGCAAAGGGGGACCTGCAGCGTGGACTGGAAGTGATCGAATACTGCATCGGCGCGCCGCAAATGCTGAAAGGCGAGTTCACCGACAGTGCAGGCCCCGGCATCGACATGTATTCGATGCGTCAGCCGCTAGGCGTTGTGGGGTCGATCATGCCCTTCAACTTTCCCGCCATGATGCCCTTGTGGCATGTCGGTCCGGCACTAGCCTGTGGGAATGCCGTGGTTCTGAAACCGTCTGAACGTGACCCCTCGGTCCCCTTGATGCTGGCGGAACTGTTCGTCGAGGCCGGTCTGCCGAAAGGCGTCTTTCAGGTCGTCAATGGCGACAAGGAGGCGGTCGACACCATCCTTGATAGCGAGATCATTCAGGGAGTGTCTTTCGTGGGCTCGACCCCGATCGCGCAGTATATCTATTCCCGCGCCACCGCGAACGGGAAACGCGCGCAGTGCTTTGGTGGCGCCAAGAACCATATGATCGTGATGCCCGATGCGGATCTGGATCAGGCTGCCGACGCCTTGGTGGGTGCCGGATTTGGCGCGGCGGGTGAACGGTGCATGGCCGTTTCGGTTGCGGTTCCCGTGGGTCAGGACACCGCCGACGCGCTGATCGAAAAGCTGGTGCCGCGCGTCGAAAAGCTGAAAGTCGGCCCCTACACCGCCGGTGATGACGTTGACATGGGTCCGGTTGTGACCGCCGCGTCAAAGGAACGTATTCTGGGCCTGATCGACTCAGGCGTGGAACAGGGCGCAAAGCTGGTCGTGGACAACCGCGATTTCAGCCTGCAGGGGTATGAGGACGGCTTCTTTGTCGGGCCGCACCTGTTCGACCATGTGACACCCGATATGGACATCTACAAACAAGAGATCTTTGGCCCCGTCCTGTCGACCGTGCGCGCAGAGTCGTATGAAGAGGCGTTAAAGCTGGCGATGGACCACGAATATGGCAATGGCACCGCGATCTTCACCCGCGACGGGGACACAGCGCGTGACTTTGCCAACCGGGTCAACATCGGCATGATCGGCATCAACGTTCCCATCCCGGTGCCGCTGGCCTACCACACCTTTGGCGGCTGGAAGAAATCCATGTTCGGGGACCTGAACCAGCACGGACCGGACAGCTTCAAGTTCTACACGCGCACCAAGACCGTGACGGCCCGCTGGCCGTCGGGCATCAAGGAAGGTGGCGAGTTCAATTTCAAAGCCATGGACTGATCTGAGCCCTAAAAGCCTAAAGCCCGGCCCATTTGGCCGGGTTTTTGTGGCAAAGACTCGCCAATGCCCCTGAAAACCTGCGCCCTCACGATAAATTCAGGTTTCACAGGCTGGAAATTCGCATCCCGCACAAATAATTTACTCTCAAATTTTTTGATCGAGCAGTTCAAAAATATCGGAGGCCGTTTTGTCCAATTCCCGCATGACCCGCCGCTCGGCCCTATTGGGGGTCGCGTCCGTTCTGGCAACGCCCGCTCTTCTGCGCGCGCAAAGCACGGATGCCTTCCCGCAGACCGAAGACGCGATCAGCACACAGTTGCCGGTGCGCCGCAATGTATCCTCGTTCTCTCAACAGAACTGGCAGGATCACTTTGACGAGCTTGGCTCGGGCTGCCTGCTGGCCGACATCACCAGCCGTGCCGTGCATTACTGGGGCCCGGACGGGACCTATAAGCTGTACCCAAGTTCTGTGCCGATGAGCGAAGAACTGACCAAGCGCGGCTACACCAAAGTTGTGCGCAAGGCCGAAAACCCAAGCTGGACACCAACCGCGTCGATGCGGGAACGCGATCCTTCGCTGCCCGTCCGGATGGATGGCGGCGATCCGGGCAACCCGTTGGGCACCCGCGCCATGTATCTGGACTGGCCCGCCTATCTGGTGCACGGCACCCATGATACGCGCAAAATCGGTCGTCAGAGCTCATCCGGTTGCATCGGACTGTATAACCAGCATGTGGAAGAGCTGTATCCGCTGGTCCAGATCGGTACGCAGGTGCGTCTGGTCTGATCTGATCATGAGTTACACGAAAGCCCCGGCCAACAGGACCGGGGCTTTTGTTTTGTGCGGTCGTGGCGCTTATTTCGGCAGGATCACCGCGTCGACCACATGGATCACACCATTGCTGGCCTCGATATCGGCCTGAACAACTTCGGCACCGTTGACCTTCACGCCGTTGCGCGCATTCACGCTCAGACGGTCGCCCTGCACGGTCAGAACCTTCGCGCGCTTGCCAGCGATATCGCCCGACATCACCTTGGCCGGAACCACATGATAGGTCAGAATTTCAACCAGCTGATCCTTGTTCTCGGGCAGCAAGAGGCTTTCGACAGTCCCCTCGGGCAATGCTGCAAACGCCTCATCCGTCGGCGCAAACACGGTGAACGGGCCATTGCCCTTCAGCGTATCGACCAGACCAGCCGCCTGAACGGCTGCGACCAGGGTGGTGAACGATCCGGCAGATACTGCGGTATCAACAATGTCAGCAGCCTGGGCCTTCAGCGGCATGGCAAATGCGAGTGCGGCGGCAGCGCCCATAAACGTGCGACGAAACATGGCTGTCTTCTCCTCTCCAGCTTGTTATGGAAAGGGGTACGGGCCTTTTGTCACACCGGATCACTTTGAGATCACTGCTCCTTGATCTGAACCCAGATACTCTGGGCGCGACCCTCTTTCAAAAAGGGCAAGGCTTCGACGGCATCCGGACGCTCCTGTTGCAGGTAGTACCCCGGCCAAAGCATTGAAAACGCACCAGATTGCAGCAAAGCGTGCAACATGTACTGCTCACCCCAACCGGGGCAGTCATAGAAGAACCGCTTGGGATATTCATAGGGCAAAAAAACATCGTGCACGTGGATGACAACGCCCGGTTTCAGGCTGGGAATGATGCGGCAGAACAGGTGCGCGACATCGTTCGACATCCGAACAACATGGCTGGAATCGATGAACAGAACGTCGCCTGCCTCCAACTGGTCGAACAGCGCGGGGTCCACATCTTCCAGCCGTTTCTGCTCGAATGCATCCACCACATGGGCAATATCCGCGCGGGGGTATGGGTCGATGGCCGTGATCTTGGTCTCCAACCCACCATCGATGATCGCCTGACGTGTGACGCGGGTCGAATTTCCGCAGCCGACTTCGATAACCTGTTTTGGCTGAAACCTTCGGATCATCAGATACAGCGCATCCGCGTCAGGGCTGTCATAGTAGCCATTACCGATGCGGTAACCGGTCTGATTGCGCGCTGGGTCCTTTAACGCGGCCAAGGCGTCGCGGTGTTCCGCAAACTCCTGTTTCAGCGGCTCGATATCGAACCCCTCCATCCCCGGTGACAGAGCATATGCCGGTTTGGTCAGCCCCCCTGCCCGCTCGAACGCTTCAAGCCGTGCGCGTTCGTCCTGTTCGGCGGCCT
Organism: Ruegeria sp. N4; assembly: GCF_056531425.1. NCBI lineage: Bacteria > Pseudomonadati > Pseudomonadota > Alphaproteobacteria > Rhodobacterales > Roseobacteraceae > Ruegeria > Ruegeria sp. N4. The sequence continues at coordinate 289,406 of NZ_JBQFLT010000001.1, read as the reverse complement.
TGTCGATCAGTTTCACCCCCAACTCATCAAGCGCTTCGTTGATCTTCGGGAATTTTCTGAGTTTCACGCGCGTCGCTCCGGTTCGGTGGCTTTCTGCATTTCCATACCTGTCCGGCATGGGCCTTCGCAAGCGGCAGAACGGCAAACCCTTGGCAAAACGCCGATTTCCGTATTCACTGAGATCGTAAAACAAAGGGAGGTCCGTGAATGCAGCAGGATTTCACGCTGGGCATTGAAGAAGAATATCTGCTGGTTGACCGCGACAGCCTGCAACTGACCGAAGCCCCCGCCGCCCTGATGGAAGCCTGCCAGGCCGATTTCGAAGGTCAGGTCAGCCCCGAATTCCTGCAATGCCAGATCGAGGTCGGAACGCGCCCTCATACCACGATCAAAGGCGCGCGTGAGGATCTGAAGCGGCTGCGATCTTGTGTGTCGAAACACGCCGCCGCATATAACCTCAGCCCGATTGCGGTATCCTGCCACCCGTTCGCCAATTGGAAGGATCAGCACCACACCCGGAAGGAACGCTACGATGCCTTGCAACACGCCTTGGGCGGTGTTGCGCGACGGATGCTGATCTGCGGAATGCACGTTCATGTTGGGGTCGAGGACCCGGCGCTGCGGGCTGACCTGATGCCCCAGCTCTGTTATTTCCTGCCTCACCTGCTAGCGTTGTCCACATCCTCGCCCTTCTGGAACGGAGAGGATACGGGCCTGTCCTCCTACCGGCTGACTGTCTTCGACAACCTGCCGCGCACTGGGCTGCCACCTGACTATAACAGCTGGTCCGAATACGAGCGTACCACCGGCGTGCTGGTCGAACTGGGCGTGATCGAGGATACCTCAAAAATCTGGTGGGACCTGCGCCCGTCGCACCGATTCCCGACGCTTGAAACCCGCATCATGGATGTGCAGCCCCGGCTGGAACACACCCTTTCGCTGGCGGCCCTGGTGCAGGCCCTGACCCGGATGCTGTGCCGCCTGAAGGCGCGAAACCTGCGGTGGCGTCAGTATGATCGGTTCCTGATCAGTGAAAACCGGTGGCGTGCGCAGCGCTATGGTGTTGGCGAAGGGCTGATCGATTTCGGAGATCGCTCGATCAAACCGATGGCCGAGTTGATGGGCGAACTGATGGGCATGCTGGCCGAAGATGCCGAGGCGCTGGGCACCATGACCGAACTCGCTCGGTTGCGGCAGATTGCCGAAAACGGGACCTCAGCCACACGCCAAAGGCGCGCGCATGCCGAAGCTGTCGCCAAAGGCGAGGACCCCGGTCAGGCGGTCGTTCGCCATTTGATCGAAGAGTTTCACGCCGATCTGTGACCCTGCGGCGCGTAGTCGCCGCGCCGCCCGTGAACGATTGCTGATCTTGCAAAATTTCTGTAACGATTGCGAAATAAACAAGCGTTCAATTCTTTACCTGCGGGAGGGTACGCCATGGATTTCGGGCTGACCGAGGAACAGACAGCCATCTTCGATATGGCATATGCGTTTGGGCAGGAAAACATCGCCCCATTCGCGCGCCAATGGGAAAGCGACGGCACCATTCCAAAGGACCTGTGGCCCAAGATCGGGGAACTTGGATTCGGTGCGCTATACGTGTCCGAGGACAGCGGCGGGTCGGGCCTGACCCGGTTGGACGCCACGCTGGTGTTCGAGGCTTTGTCGATGGCCTGCCCTTCGGTCGCGGCCTTTCTGTCGATCCACAATATGTGCGCCAAGATGCTGGACAGCTTTGCCAGCGACGACCTTAAATCCCAAGTGATGCCAAACGTGCTGAGCCTGAACACAGTGCTCAGCTACTGTCTGACCGAACCGGGCTCAGGCTCGGACGCGGCCGCGCTGAAAACCCGCGCCGAACGCACGAATGAAGGGTACACGCTGAACGGGTCAAAGGCCTTTATTTCCGGCGGAGGATACTCGGACGCCTATGTTTGCATGGTGCGTACCGGTCAGGACGGCCCCAAAGGTATTTCAACCGTCTATGTCGAAGACGGAACACCGGGCCTCAGCTTTGGTGCGCTGGAACAAAAGATGGGCTGGAAAAGCCAACCCACCGCGCAGGTCCAGTTCGACGACTGCAAAATTCCAGCCGGCAATCTGGTCGGCGTTGAAGGCGACGGGTTCAAATACGCCATGAAGGGTCTGGATGGCGGGCGTCTGAACATCGCCTCTTGTTCCTTGGGCGCGGCACAGGCCGGGCTGGACATGACCCTGCAATACATGTCCGAACGCAAAGCCTTTGGCCAATCCATCGATCAGTTCCAGGCCCTGCAATTCCGCCTGGCGGATATGGAGATCGAACTGCAGGCCGCCCGCACTTTTCTGCGTCAAGCGGCCTGGAAACTGGATCAAGGCGCTCCGGATGCGACCAAATTCTGCGCCATGGCCAAGAAATTCGTGACCGAGACCGGATCGAAGGTGGTCGATCAGTGCCTGCAACTGCACGGCGGCTACGGCTATCTGGCCGATTACGGCGTCGAAAAGCTTGTGCGCGATCTGCGGGTACATCAGATATTGGAAGGCACGAACGAGATCATGCGCGTGATCGTCGCGCGCCAGATGATTGCACAAGGCTAAAGGTTACATGTCCGACATCGACATCCGCACAGCCGGCCGCGCCGGGCGCATCACCCTGACCCGACCCAAGGCGCTGAATGCGCTTACCTACGATATGTGCATGGCCGTCGACACCGCCCTGCGCAACTGGCGCGAGGATGATGCGGTCGATCTGATCATCTTCGACGCGGAAGGCGACAAGGCCTTTTGCGCCGGAGGGGACATTGCCGAACTTTACCAGACCGGGATCCAGGGCGACTTCGCCTATGGTCAGACATTCTGGCGCGACGAATACCGGCTGAACGCCCTGATCTTCGAATACCCCAAACCTGTCATCAGCTTCCTGCAAGGCTTCACCATGGGCGGCGGCGTCGGAATCGGCTGCCACGGCAGCCACCGGGTTGTTGGCGAAACCTCTCAGATCGCGATGCCCGAATGCTCCATCGGGCTGGTTCCCGATGTCGGCGGCACGCTGATGTTGGCGCTGGGCCCCGGTCGATTGGGTGAGTTTCTGGGCACCACCGGGCACCGCATGGGCCCCGCTGATGCGATCCTTGCCGGGTTCGCCGATCATTTCATCCCGCAGGTTCAATGGGCTGATCTGATCGACATGCTAGAGGCGTCCGGCAACGCCGATCTGATTGGCGAACATGCCGCCACGCCGCCCAACGGTGAACTTGCCGGTCTGCAACCCGAAATTGACCGCACCTTCGATGGTGAGACACTCGGCGATATTCTAACCAATCTGCGGAGCAGTGGTTCCGAATTCGCGGTGAAGGCGCTGGCCAAGCTGGAACGGAACGCGCCGCTGTCGGCGGCCTGCACGGTGGAAATGCTGCACCGCCTGCGCGGGGCCTCGCTAACCATGCGTCGGGCGCTGGAAATGGAATACCGTTACACCTTCCGCGCCATGCAACATGGTGATTTTCTGGAAGGCATCCGGGCGCAGATCATCGACAAAGATCGCAATCCCCGCTGGCAATATGCGGATATGACCGTGCCAGCGGTTGCGGTGTCGAAGATGTTGCAGCCGCTGGGCAAGGACGCCCTGACATTCGAGGAGGAGTAAGACATGCAAATCGGGTTCATCGGGCTGGGCAATATGGGCGCGCCCATGGCCGCCAATCTGGCCAAAGCCGGTCACAAGGTGCGCGGTTTTGATACCGCTGGGGTCAGCGTGGACGGTGTCGCCAACGTTCAGACAGCTGCCGAGGCCGTAGCGGACGCGGACGCCGTCATCACCATGCTGCCGAACGGGGCCATCCTGCGCGCCGTCGCCGATCAGATCATCCCCCATATGCAATCCGGTGCCGCTCTGATCGACTGTTCAACCGTCGATGTCGACAGCGCCCGCGCCGTCGCTGATCAGGCTAATGCAGCCGGGCTGCTCTCAGTCGATGCACCTGTTTCGGGCGGGATCGGAGGCGCCTCGGCAGGTACGCTGACCTTCATGGCCGGTGGATCCGAAGACGCCTTTGCCAAAGCCGCCCCCCTGTTCGAGATCATGGGGCAAAAGGCCGTGCACTGCGGCGAAGCCGGGGCCGGTCAAGCGGCCAAGATCTGCAACAACATGATCCTCGGCGTCACCATGATCGCTACTTGCGAAGCCTTTGCATTGGCTGACAAGCTGGGGCTGGACCGTCAAAAAATGTTCGACGTCGTCAGCACGTCCTCCGGCTATAGCTGGACCATGAACGCCTATTGCCCCGCCCCCGGCGTTGGCCCAACCAGCCCTGCGGATAACGGCTACCAACCCGGTTTTGCCGCCGAGCTGATGCTGAAAGACCTGCGCCTCAGCCAGCAAGCCGCCGAAAGCGCCGATGCGGACACTCCGATGGGGCAAGCCGCAACGGCGTTGTATGAACAATTCGTCGAAGGTGAAGACGGGAATGGTATGGATTTCAGTGCCATGCTGCCTCGATTCGAGAAACGCGGTCGCGGCTGATCTAACTTTCGTCTTGGGATAAGATACAAAGCCGATCTGCGTATTCGGACAAATCAAACCCAAACGGCATCCGCGCCTGCAGCGCGCGCGCGGATGCCGAAACGCTGGCCGGATCGGCACACGCCTCCTTGCATCCGAACAGAACATGCGTGCCCTCGACTTCAACCTCGCAGGCATCTGCAAAAACCGATTGAAAGTCCGCTTTCTGCTCAGGCAGCCGAGGGTCGCTGTCCACGAAATTCATGCAAACCACGCCCCTGTGCCGAAGCTTGCTGGCGCACATTTCAAAGAACGCGGGCGTGGACAAGGATTGCGGCACACGCCCGTCCGCCGCGAAGCAATCCAGATAGATTTGGTCGAATTGCGCGTCTGTCTGTTCGGCCAAATGCAAGCTGCCATCGGCGCAGGAAATCCGCAGGCGCGGACCGTCCTTCAGACCGAAATACCGGTATGACAGGTCAAGAACTTCCCGATCAATCTCCGAGCCGGTGATCATGACATCATCGAGCAGCGCATGAAGAACCGTGGGCATCCGCCCACCACCGCTGCCCATAACATACACACGCTCGGGCCGTGGCACGAAAGCAAGGCACAACAGCATCGCCTGCGTATAACCACCGGTCAGAGTCAGCGGGTTTGTCAGATCAATGCGCGACATGACGCCGCTGAGCGCGTCGTTGGTCAGAGGAACTCCGCTGGGGCAAAACACCAGAAACAGCTCGCTCCCGCTCTTTGCAACGACCACCTGCCCGATCTGGCCCTGCCGATGCTCGACCAAACCATCCGGCAGATCCTGCAAATGCCTCAGCCGCTGTGCAATAGAGCCGGGTAAGGTTCCCGAGGCGAACACGTTCGGGTCTGGATCGGCCATGCGACCTCCGTTCGCGTTGGACGCACCGACACCGCCGATTTGCCAGGCGCCGTCCCCAATAGACGTATTCCTGGCAGTATGCGTGACTGGTCTACTCGGCGGCAACCGCCTTTGCATCAAGCATCTGTTTCAGATACCGCCCGGTGTGGCTGCGCTCGACCTCGGCCACCTCTTCCGGGGTGCCGGTCGCGACAATCTCACCACCACCGTCACCGCCTTCGGGGCCGATATCGATGATATGGTCGGCGGTTTTCACCACGTCCAGATTGTGTTCGATCACAACAACCGTATTTCCCTGATCGACCAATTCATGCAGCACTTCCAACAGCTTGCGCACGTCTTCGAAATGCAGACCCGTGGTCGGTTCATCCAGAATATACAAGGTGCGCCCGGTGGAACGTTTGCTGAGCTCTTTCGACAGCTTAACCCGCTGCGCCTCGCCCCCTGACAGGGTCGTGGCCTGTTGACCGACCTTGATATAGCCCAGCCCCACACGCGCCAGCGCATCCATCTTGTCGCGGATCGACGGCACGGCTTTGAAGAACTCCTGCGCGTCCTCCACCGTCATGTCCAGCACGTCGGCGATGGATTTGCCCTTGAACTTGATCTCCAGCGTCTCGCGGTTGTAGCGCGCACCCTTGCAGGTCTCGCAGGTCACGTAAACGTCGGGAAGGAAGTGCATCTCGATCTTGATGACACCGTCACCCTGACATGCCTCGCAACGGCCACCTTTGACGTTGAAGCTGAACCGCCCGGGCTTGTACCCGCGCGCCTTTGCCTCAGGGAGGCCAGCGAACCAGTCGCGGATCGGAGTGAAGGCCCCCGTGTAAGTCGCTGGATTCGAACGCGGAGTCCGCCCGATGGGCCGTTGGTCAATGTCGATGACCTTGTCCAGAAATTCCAGCCCCTTGATGGTCTCACACGGCGCGGGTGTCTGACGCGCACCGTTCAGACGCATCGAGGCGGTCTTGAACAGCGTCTCAATGGTCAGCGTGGATTTGCCGCCCCCGGACACGCCGGTTACGCAGACGAATTTACCCAGTGGAAAATCGGCGGTCACGTTCTTCAGGTTGTTTCCCGTCGCTTTGACAACCGAAACCTTCTTTTTGTTGCCTTTGCGCCGTTCAGTTGGCACCGCAATCTCGCGGGATCCCGCCAGATACTGACCTGTGATCGAAGCGGCGTCAGCCGTGATTTCCGCTGGTGTCCCTTTACTGACCACCTGCCCACCATGCACACCCGCGCCTGGGCCAATGTCGAACACATAGTCCGCCTCGCGAATGGCTTCCTCGTCATGTTCCACGACGATGACCGTGTTCCCCTGATCCCGCAGGTTTTTAAGCGTACCCAGCAGCCGGTCATTGTCGCGTTGGTGCAGGCCGATGGACGGCTCATCCAGCACATACAGAACCCCCGTCAGGCCCGAGCCGATCTGACTGGCCAAGCGGATACGCTGGCTTTCCCCGCCAGACAGTGTGCCACTTGAACGTGACAGCGTAAGGTATTCCAAACCAACGTTATTCAGGAATCCAAGACGTTCGCGGATTTCCTTGAGGATGGCGCGCGCGATCTCGTTCTTCTGCACGCTCAGATGGTTCGGCGCATCCTCAACCCAAGCCAGCGCCTCGCGGATCGACATCTCGACCACCTGACCCACATGCAGGCCCGCGATCTTTACCGCCAACGCCTCGGGACGCAGGCGGTAGCCTTCGCAGGTGCCGCAGGGGCGATTGTTTTGGTACCGTTCGAATTCCTCGCGAATCCACGCGCTGTCGGTTTCACGATAGCGGCGTTCCATGTTCGGTATCACGCCCTCAAAACTGCGCGTGACCTGATAGACCCGCCCGCCTTCGTCATAGCGGAACTGGATTTCCTCATCGCCCGAGCCGCGCAGGAAGACCTGCTGCACCTTGGCGGGCAAATCCTTCCACGGCGTGTTCTTGTCGAACTCATAATGCCGCGCAATGGCTTCGATGGTTTGCAGGAAATATGGGGACTTCCCTTTGCGCCATGGGGCCAAGGCACCATCGTAAAGCTTCAATGTCTGATCCGGTACGACGAGGCGTTCGTCAAAGAACAGCTCGACCCCCAAACCGTCACAATCCGGGCATGCCCCGAACGGAGCATTGAACGAGAACAAGCGTGGTTCGATTTCGGGAATGGTGAAGCCGCTGACCGGGCAGGCAAAATTTTCACTGAACGTAATGCGTTCCGGGTCACCTTCGCGCGGGGCGGTTTCCAGAATCGCGATACCATCCGCCAAATCCAAAGCCGTGCGCAGGCTGTCGGCCAGCCGGGTTTCCATCCCTTCGCGCACAACCAGACGATCGACCACAACGTCGATGTCGTGGCGGAATTTTTTGTCCAGCGTCGGAGGCTCATCCAACTCGTAGAATTCGCCGTCAACTTTCACGCGCTGAAAGCCCTGTTTGCGCAGTTCCAGAAATTCTTTCTTATACTCACCCTTCCGGTCGCGCACGATAGGGGCCAGCAGGTAGCCGCGCGTCCCCTCCTCCATCATCATGATCCGGTCGACCATGTCCTGCACCTGCTGCGCCTCAATCGGCAAACCGGTCGCAGGGCTGTAAGGAGTTCCTGCGCGCGCAAAGAGCAAACGCATATAGTCGTAGATCTCGGTCACAGTACCCACGGTCGAGCGTGGATTTTTCGATGTGGTTTTCTGTTCGATGGAAATCGCCGGGGACAGGCCGCTGATGTGATCCACATCAGGCTTTTCCATCATGTCCAGGAACTGACGCGCATAGGCCGACAGGCTTTCGACATAACGGCGCTGGCCTTCGGCATAGATCGTATCAAACGCCAGCGAGGATTTGCCCGATCCGGACAGACCGGTGATCACCACTAGCTGATCCCGCGGGATATCGACGTCGATCCCTTTCAGGTTATGTTCGCGCGCGCCGCGCACTTCGATGTTCTTCAGCTCAGCCATTCAGGCCCCCAACCAGACAAGTGTCCTAGAAATAGGCGAGCGGCGCTGAGTCTCCAACAGAAAAGTTAGAACAAAGTGTGAACGAACCAATTATTGCCGACACCTACTGACAAGGCGCGACGCAGTTGGGCCTTGCAGGGCAATTGCTGATGGTCTGAGGTGGAAAGGAAAGAAGAAAATGGCGCGGTTGACGGGGCTCGAACCCGCGACCCCCGGCGTGACAGGCCGGTACTCTAACCAACTGAGCTACAACCGCGCATCTATTTTCATGGCCTTTATCCTGGACCAAGGATTGCAGCGATGGCGCGGTTGACGGGGCTCGAACCCGCGACCCCCGGCGTGACAGGCCGGTACTCTAACCAACTGAGCTACAACCGCCCGCTGCACGTTCGCTCTGAACGTTGGGGTGTATTATGGCCCCGCCCCGGCATCGTCAAGCGGCGTTTTGAAGTTTTTTTCGAATTCCAGAAATTTACGCATGCCGCTGTTCGGGCGGCGGCGTCAGTTTTCTGGATACGGTCAAATGGCACGCGGCTGTCCGTGGTTTTTCGCACAGAAACACCATGCTTCACCCTCAATGTGACACCCCGGCAACAGCACCAGTTATTTCAAGTGAATCAATACACCCCAAAGCAGAATCAACCTAATGCTGCGCGCGCAAAAAGGGCTACATTCCGGGGCCCGGCCAACAAAAAAAGAACGGAGCATAATCTTGAAAAAACTCTTTATCTACAGCGCCCTGTCAGCAACCCTGTCGACCGGCGCGGCGCAGGCTGTCGAACTTACGGGCGGTTATCTTGATCTGGGGTATTCAACCTTCACCGACACCGATTTTGGTGACGTCTACAACCTGAACGGAGCGGCTGAACTGGCCTTCACCCGCGCGTTCAGCGCCCAGTTGGATCTGGGCGGCTATCGTTTTCAGGACCTCGGCGAAACCGCAACGAACTGGACACTGCACGCCAACTTGCACACCAGCGGCAACGCGTCGTTTGGTGCGTTCTACGGTCAGGAAAAGTTGGAAGATGCTGATTTCGACTTTTTCGGAATCGAGGGTGGCTTCGACGCAGGTCCGGCAGAGATCGAAGGTTATATCGGTCGCCAGGAACTGAGCAACGTCTCTGGTCTGGACGGAACAATTTTCGGAGTTTCGGCCACAACCGAACTGAGTGACCGCTGGGACTTCACCGCAAGCTGGGACATTGTCGACAACTTTGTCGGTGCGTTGGATTACAACCTGTTTGCAATCGGTGCCACCTATGCCGCCGCTGACAACGCCGAAGTTTACGGCAATATCGGCGTCGCACATATCTCGTCCCCGCTGGTTTCCGGCAGCTCGAACGAGGCCTATGTGGGCGTTGGCGTTCGTGTGAACTTTGGCAATGATCGCGGTACGACGTTTGGCCGTCGCGGTGTTCTGGCCAAACTGCCTGGCCTGCCCGGTCTGTAAAACACCAGGGCCCCGGTTTTCCGGGGCCTTTCGTTCTGCGCATACTTGCCGGGAAAAACTGATCTTCCTGCCCTTGCAGAGCACCAAGACCTGCGGTAAGAGGCCGCCCTATGGGTGATTAGCTCAGTGGTAGAGCGCTTCGTTCACATCGAAGATGTCAGGAGTTCAAATCTCTTATCACCCACCATTCCCCTTTCCGATCATCTGACCCCGCCCAGCTTGCCACCGGGCGTTGTAACTGCGTATCCTTTTCACAATCGCTGAATTAACGGCGCGTGAACAAGAGGATACGCATGGCCAAACTGAAACGGGATATTGGCCTTGTGGGCCTGACCTTCATTTCGGTCGGCGGAATCATTGGGTCAGGATGGCTGTTCGGGCCGATGCTGGCGGTGCAACACGCGGGCCCTGCTGCGATCCTGTCATGGATCATTGGCGCGGTGGCGATGTTCATCCTTGCCATTACATTCGCCGAGATTTCGGCCATGCTACCAATCCCCGGCGGCATCGCCCGCGTACCGCAGTTCTCGCACGGCAACATCGTGTCGATGGCAATGGGCTGGACGGCCTGGATCGGCTACAACACCACGGCCCCGATCGAAGTCGAGGCGATGTTGAAATACCTGGCCCCCTATGCCCCGTGGCTCCACACCGCAGCGACCGGAGATCTGACCGGCGCGGGCATTGCAGTGGCCCTGTTTTTCATGCTGCTGTTCGTGGCCATCAACGCGCTGGGCGTCAAGTTCTTCACCCAGGTCAACGCCGCGCTGACATGGGCCAAGGTTGCAATTCCGATTGTGCTGTCGGCGCTTTTGATTGCCAGTCGGTTTGACACGCAGAATTTCTCGCACCCCGACGGGTTCGCGCCTTACGGTCTGCAAGGCATCATGGCCGCTGTATCGACCGGAGGGGTGATCTTTTCGTTCATCGGTTTCCGCCACGTGGTCGACATGGCCGGAGAGGTTCGGAACCCGAAATTCGATATTCCCGCCGCGCTGATCCTGTCGATCATTCTGTGCGCCGCCATCTATCTGGGCCTGCAAGTCGCATTCATCGGCGCGCTTGACGCCGACATGCTGAAAAACGGGTGGAGCAACCTGACCTTTGGCGGCGAAGGCCCACTGGATGCGGTCATCATGTCCGTTGGGATGGTCTGGTTTCTCAGCCTGCTGAATGTGGGATCGGTCATTGGCCCCTTCGGCAACGGGCTTGTGGCCACCGGGTCGAATGCCCGGATTGCACTCGCCCTGTCGAAGAACGGGTTCCTGCCGCAGCGCTTGACGATTCTGTCCACGTTTGGCGTGCCGCTTTGGGCGCTGGCCTTGAACTTTGTGATCGGCATTGTGTTTCTGCTGACGGTGCCCTTTACCACGGTTATCGCCCTGAACGGTGCCGCAATTGTTCTGTCCTTCGCAGTGGGGCCAATCGCCGTTGTCTGCCTGCGCCGCCTGATGCCCGATCACCCAAGATCCATCCGCATCCCCGCCGTCAAACTGGTGGCCGTCACCGCCTTCGCCGTTGCAACTCTGGTCGTCTATTGGAGCGGCTGGGACACCGTATGGCGGCTGGGCATCGCGCTAACGGCAGGGATGGTTCTGCTTTTGGTCCGGTTCCGGGGTCGGCTGGATGAGATGGACGTGACCGAGGCGCTGTGGCTGGTGCCCTATTTCGGGGGCACCGGCCTGATCTCTTACCTCGGTCAGTTCGGGGACGGCGCGATGAAGCAAATTCCGTTCGGGTGGGACATTGTACTCTGCACCCTGTTCTCGGCGGTAATTTTCACCCTCGCCGTACGGTCCGCGCTACGGGATGAAAAGTTTCAGCAATACATCGCAGAAGAAGAGATACTGGACCCCAAAAAACCGATTATTGGGTTCTGAAACGAAAAAAGGCGGGGTCCTGCCCCGCCTTTTCAGTTCTTTACGTCCGCTTAATGCGCCGTGGCCGACGGGCCTGCATTCTCCGCAGCTTTTGTCGCGGCAGCAGCTGCTTCCTCGGCAGCCTCGTCCCATTCGATGGGCTCCGGCTCGCGCACCAGTGCTTGTTTCAATACTTCCGAGACATGTTTGACCGGAATGATTTCCAGCCCTTCTTTCACATTGTCCGGAATCTCGGCCAGATCCTTTTCGTTTTCTTCCGGGATCAGAACCGTCTTGATGCCACCGCGCAGCGCCGCCAGCAGTTTCTCTTTCAAACCACCGATGGGCATCGCATTGCCGCGCAGCGAAACCTCGCCCGTCATGGCAATATCCTTGCGCACCGGAATACCGGTCAGGACCGAGACAATCGAGGTCACCATCGCCAGACCCGCTGACGGGCCATCTTTGGGCGTTGCCCCATCCGGCACGTGGACGTGAATGTCCAGCTTGTCGAACTGAGGCGGCTCCACCCCGATCTTCGGTGAGATCGACCGCACGTAAGACGAGGCCGCGTCGATGGATTCCTTCATCACATCGCCCAGCTTACCGGTGGTCTTCATCCGCCCCTTGCCGGGCAGTTTCAGGGCCTCGATATGCAGCAGATCACCGCCAACGGACGTCCAGGCCAGACCGGTCACGACGCCGATCTGATCGTCCTGCTCGGCCAAGCCATAGCGGAACTTCGGCACACCCAAGAAATCATCCAGATTGTCCGGCGTCACCGTCACAGTTTCCGCCTCTTTCTTGATGATCTTGGTCAGCGATTTCCGCGCGACCTTGGCGATTTCACGTTCAAGGTTCCGCACGCCCGCCTCGCGGGTGTAAGTGCGGATGATCGATTGCAGCGCCTCATCGGTCAGTTCGAACTCTTTGGCTTTCAGACCGTGGTTCTTGACCTGTTTGCTGATCAGGTGCTGCTTGGCGATCTCGCTCTTTTCCTCTTCGGTGTAACCGGCCAGCGGGATGATCTCCATCCGATCCAGCAGAGGCCCCGGCATGTTGTAGCTGTTCGAGGTGGTCAGGAACATCACGTTGGACAGGTCATATTCGACCTCAAGGTAGTGGTCCATGAACGTGCTGTTCTGTTCCGGATCAAGCACTTCCAGCATCGCCGAGGCCGGGTCGCCACGGAAGTCCTGCCCCATCTTGTCGATTTCATCGAGCAGGATAAGCGGGTTCGTGGTTTTCGCCTTTTTTAGCGCCTGGATGATCTTACCGGGCATCGAACCAATGTACGTCCGACGGTGACCGCGGATCTCGGATTCGTCGCGCACACCACCCAAGCTGATACGAATGAACTCGCGCCCCGTGGCTTTGGCAACCGACTTACCCAGCGAGGTTTTACCGACACCCGGAGGGCCAACAAGGCACAGGATCGGGCCTTTCAGCTTTTTCGAACGCTGCTGAACCGCCAGATATTCGACGATCCGCTCTTTGACTTTCTCAAGCCCATAGTGATCAGCGTCCAGAATGTCCTGCGCGCGGCCCAAGTCCTTTTTCACGCGGGATTTGGTGCCCCACGGCAGAGACAGGATCCAGTCCAGATAGTTGCGCACGACGGTGGCTTCGGCGGACATCGGGCTCATGTTACGCAGCTTCTTCAGCTCGCCCTCGGCCTTCTCGCGGGCCTCTTTCGACAGTTTGGTCTCGTTGATCTTGGCTTCCAGCTCGGCGACTTCGTTCGAACCGTCCTCACCATCGCCGAGTTCCTTCTGAATGGCCTTCATCTGCTCATTCAGGTAATACTCGCGCTGCGTCTTCTCCATCTGGGATTTGACGCGGGTTTTGATCTTTTTCTCGACCTGCAGAACCGACATTTCGCCCTGCATCAGGCCATAGACCTTCTCAAGCCGCTCACTGACCGAGAGCGTCTCAAGCAGTTCCTGCTTTTGCTCAACCTCAATACCCAGATGACCCGACACCAGATCGGCCAGCTTGGCAGGCTCGGTGGTTTCACCGACTGCGGTCAGGGCCTCTTCGGGGATGTTCTTGCGCACTTTTGCATAGCGCTCGAACTCATCCGCCACAGTACGCAGCAGCGCCTGTGTGGTGGTCACATCGCCCGGGATTTCGGTCAGATACTCGGCACGCGCCTCGAAAAACTGATCGTTTTCAAGGAATTCCGTGATCTGCACACGCGCCTGTCCTTCGACCAGCACCTTGACGGTGCCGTCGGGCAGTTTCAGCAGTTGCAGGACGTTGGCCAGAACACCAGCCTGATAGATGCCGTCCACTTCCGGATCGTCAACACCGGGGTCGATCTGGCTGGACAACAGAATTTGCTTATCATCCTGCATCACCTCTTCCAGCGCGCGGACCGATTTGTCTCGGCCCACGAACAGCGGCACGATCATATGCGGGAACACCACAATGTCGCGCAGCGGCAGGACGGGGTATGAGGAATTCAGAGGCTCTTGCATGCTCTATCCTTATCGTTGGCAAGACGGCTCTGGTCCCTGCTTGAGGCAACGCTTGGCCGTCTCCTGTCTTGGATGGTTAAAGGTGGGGCTGTCACCACCCTATTTCAACCTCACCATCATGTCTCTGGCGCAGCATGACCCGAGGTTTTCCGGACTGCAAGGCGTCCCGGAAACATATCCACCGAAATTAACGCACCCTGCGTGAGAAATACGCAGGCAAGAAGATCAGAACACGCGCTGCACGGCGCGGGACAGGAAAAACCCGTGGCCGTCCTGATTGCGACATTCCAGACCTTTCCGAGAGGAGCTACAGGTAAACCCACCAAACTGGCCCGTGACACCATATTCCGCACGGTTAAACCCGCCGCGGTTTCGATTCAGCGGCTGGCACAGCATTTCCACGGGGCCGGTATCGAACATCAGGAAATCATGGCCCCAGTCGGATTGGCAGTCGGAAGGCCGCGGCAACGCGGGCTGGCCAGACTTTTCGATTATCGTGCATTGGATATCAGAAGACTCAGCGCCTTCGCCCACCGAACACTGAATATTTTCGGAAGGGGTTTCAAAGGTCCAGACATCTGAAATGGCAGGTGTCGCGCAGAAAATTGCTGCGCCGAGAAAAAGGCGAAACATAAAAACTCTCCGGGTCACGAACTAAAAATAGCATTGCTTGAAGTGGCCTCAGACTACCTGAAAACCACGCAATTGTCACCCGAACGGGACGGTTATAGCGGCTCGATATCGCCCTGCGCGCGCGTTGCATGGAAATCGGCCTGCCACGCATCGAAGCTTCCGGCCGAGATGGCATCCCGCATGCCCTGCATGATCTCCTGGAAATAATGCAGGTTGTGCCAGGTCAACAACATACCCGAAATCATCTCGTTCGACCGGAACACATGATGCAGATAGGCGCGCGAATAATTCGCGCAGGCCGGGCACGAGCATTCCTGATCCAGCGGGCGCGGATCGTCCGCATGCCGCGCGTTTTTGATGTTCACCACGCCACGACGCGTGAAAACCTGTCCGGTGCGACCGGACCGCGACGGCAGGACGCAATCCATCATGTCCACACCGCGCGCCACCGCGCCGACGATGTCATCCGGCTTGCCCACGCCCATCAGATAGCGTGGCTTTTCGGTGGGCAGGAAATCGGGGGCGTAGTCGAGGCAGTCAAACATCGCCTCCTGCCCTTCACCCACGGCCAGACCGCCAATGGCGTAGCCTTCGAAACCGATGGCTTTCAACGCCTCGGCGCTTTCTTCCCGCAGATCCTGCTCCAAACCACCCTGCATGATCCCGAACAGCGCATGACCCGGACGATCCCCGAACGCATTGCGCGACCGCTCGGCCCACCGCATCGACAGGCGCATCGACTCGGCAATCCGCTCCCGATCGGCGGGCAGCGAGGGGCATTCGTCGAAACACATCACAATGTCCGAGCCGAGCAGGCGCTGAATTTCCATCGACCGTTCCGGCGTGAGTTCGTGCTTGGACCCATCCACATGAGATTTGAAGGTCACGCCCTTCTCGGTCAGCTTGCGCAACCCGGCCAGCGACATAACCTGAAACCCGCCCGAGTCGGTCAGAATGGGCCGCTCCCAATTCATGAATTTGTGCAGGCCCCCCAGACGGTCAATCCGCTCGGCCGTTGGGCGCAGCATCAGATGGTAGGTGTTGCCCAGCAGAATATCCGCCCCGGTCGCGCGCACGCTTTCCGGCATCATTGCCTTGACCGTCGCCGCTGTTCCAACAGGCATGAAGGCCGGTGTGCGCACCTCGCCCCTTGGCGTGTTGATCACGCCGGTACGGGCCTTGCCATCGGTGGCTTTCAGCTCAAAAGAAAACTGCTGGGTCATATCATCGTCTCTGATCGCGGAACCGGGCAGGCTTTGCCCGATCCACCGGTGCTTTGCAACCCGTCAGGGCAGCGAGGCGACGCGGGCGGTAAACAGATCCACGACCCCTGCCCCGTCCACATCCCGACAGACCGAGACCCTTGGGCGACCGTCATGTGGCACCGTGGCCCCCAGCGCAGCGCCTTCAGTGGTGACGTGCAATCCAGTCTGAACGATCTCGAACATATGATCATGGGTGCAGGCGATCACTGCGGTCGAGTCGTGCAGGCCGCAGCCTTCCAACCCGCCGATATCCTTGTAGAACTTCAGATAAAACCGCGAAATATCGCGCAGGAATGCGCCCATATTGGGTGACTGATCTGCCAGCGCCTCGAAATCTGCGGTTTCGTACAGGGTTTTCAGCGTGACATCCAAACCTACGACCACTGTCTCTGGCGGCGCGGCGAACACCGCATCGGCTGCCTTGGCGTCGTGGTAGATATTCGCCTCGGCATGTTCGGTGATATTGCCGGGGCAATAGACAGCACCGCCCATGATGACCAACCGTTTAAGGTTCTGCGCGAACTGGGCATCCAGCTTCATGGCGTCGGCGATGTTGGTCAGTGGACCAACGGCGCAGACGACCAGCTCACCCCGATGTTGACGTGCCATGTCGGCCAGAAATTCGGCCGCGGACAAGTCGTGGTTCTGCCCGATCTCGGGAATATCAGCCAGATCGCCAAAGCCCTCGGGACCATGCACATGCTCGGACGGGCTGTGGCTGTCCTGCCCGTGGGCAAATGGCGCGCCTTGGGCGACCGGAATGCCCAAGTCCAGCTTATCGACCAGAAACCGAGCGTTTCGGCTGGATTGGTGGACATGCGTGTTGCCAAAAACAGTGGTCAGCCCGATCAGGTCAATCTCGGGCGCGGCAGCGGCGTAGGCGATGGCCATGGCATCGTCGATACCGGGGTCTGTGTCGATAATCAGTTTCATCCCGTTCCGATAGCGCAATCAGACACAGATGCAAAGCGATCACTGTCACTGCTTGCAACCGTCCGAATGGGCCATACCGCTATTTGCAACCGCCTGCATTCACGCCATACCAGAGTTGAAATCGGGCGACTCAATCCCCAAATGTATACTAATGTACACAATAAAAGAGGACAGTTATGACAGAAGAGCAGATCATTGGATTGCTTTCGTCGAATATCATTTACTTTTTGGCCGCCATTCTGGTGGTCATCGTTACGCTCAAAGGCATCAAGATCGTTCCCCAATCCGAAAAATACGTGGTTGAACGGTTCGGACGCCTGCACTCGGTGCTTGGCCCGGGCATCAACTTTATCGTTCCGTTTCTGGATGTTGCACGCCACAAGATATCCATTCTGGAACGCCAGCTGCCCAATGCGACACAAGACGCGATCACCAAGGACAACGTGCTGGTTCAGATCGACACCTCGGTCTTCTACCGCATTCTTGAGCCTGAAAAGACCGTGTACCGTATCCGCGACGTGGACGGCGCGATTGCCACCACCGTTGCCGGTATCGTCCGCGCCGAGATCGGTAAAATGGATCTGGATGAGGTTCAGTCGAACCGCGCCCAGCTGATCGCTCAGATTCAGGAAAGCGTCGAAACCGCCGTGGATGACTGGGGCATCGAAGTGACCCGGGCCGAGATCTTGGACGTGAACCTCGATCAGGCCACCCGCGACGCGATGTTGCAACAGCTGAACGCCGAACGCGCCCGCCGCGCGCAGGTGACCGAAGCCGAAGGTCAGAAACGCGCCGTGGAACTGCAGGCTGACGCCGAGCTTTATGCCGCAGAACAAACCGCCAAAGCCCGCCGCATTCAGGCCGAGGCCGAGGCATATGCCACCGGCGTCGTCGCCAAGGCCATTCAGGACAACGGGATCGAGGCCGCGCAGTATCAGGTTGCGCTGAAACAGGTGGAATCGCTGAACGCGCTGGGCAATGGCACCGGCAAACAAACGATTGTCTTGCCTGCAAATGCTCTGGAAGCCTTTGGCGATGCGTTCAAGATGCTGAAAGGAGGCAAGTGATGGCCGACCCCTTCTGGCTGACATGGTGGATCTGGTTGGCGGGCGCTTTGGCGCTCGGCATCCTCGAAATCGTTCTGCCCGGTTTTATCTTTCTGGGCTTTGCCATCGGGGCCGCTGTGACCGGGCTGCTGCTGCTTATCCCGGGGCTTGCCCCATCGCTGCCGGTTGTGCTGCTGATCTTCGCAGTGCTGTCGCTGATCGCGTGGCTGGGCCTGCGCCGAACCTTTGCGCACCCGCATGGGCAGGTGAAAACCTTTGAGCATGATATCAACGACTAACGTCAAGGGCCGCGCGGCGGCCTTTGCACACTGGACGCTGCCACAGCCATTCCCTATATAATCACTCAGGCAACCGACCCGAGGCGAAGATGACGCACCCGAGCGAACACTTAGAAGGCACACCGCTGATTGCACCTTCGACAATTGAACACCCCCTTTACGACCAGGTGGTCGAGGCGTGCAGAACGGTCTATGACCCTGAAATTCCTGTCAATATCTATGACCTCGGCCTGATCTATACGATCGACATCAAGGACGACAACGCGGTCAAGGTGATCATGACACTGACCGCGCCCGGCTGCCCGGTTGCGGGCGATATGCCCGGCTGGATCATGGAAGCCATCGAACCGGTTCCGGGGATCAAGGAAGTGGACGTTGAACTGACGTGGGAGCCGCCCTGGGGCATGGAGATGATGTCGGACGAAGCCCGGCTTGAACTCGGGTTCATGTGATCGCGCTTAAGGCATTGTCACAAAAGGTTAATCCATCCGTTACCTAACTGTAGGCCCGCTGTCACATTTCTGCGGGACACATACGGCGCATCGACAACCGCCAAGGTTTAATTCTGTCATGCGCATGGGCCGATACCGACTGTGCCATCCCCCATCCCCGGCCCGGAAATTGGACCGCTCTTGCCCGAGAGCGGTCTTTTCTTTTGCCGGATGCGCTGGGGCCTAACTCAGACCGCAGGTCGCTTTGATGTCTGCGGCCCGCTGGTCCAACTCTTTGACGTAATCGCCGGACAGCATTTGCAGTCTTTTGTTCTCGGTCCCGGTCACAAGACCCAGTAATGCACCTGCCGGAGTGATCGCGGCGACGCTTTCCAATTGCTGGTCCTGAGCGTGTTTCTTTTCCGATGCAATCGCCCGCAGATCCCCTTCGGCTGTGGCACAATTGATCGGATGCCGCTTGAGTGTTGTGTCCGCATAAGCGGGAATGGCCGTGATCATGGCTGCGGTGCCGATCAAGGCCGCATGAAAAATTGCATTAGCTTTGCCTCGTAACCTGTTCATTTCAATATAACTCCCCAAACGCAATCTGATCTCTGGCCGACTTTGGCAAACTGTCTTGGGTCAGGCTACGCGCATCCGTCACGTCAAGGCAACCCGCGCAAGCCGGTGGTAAATTTCACAACATCCAATCGCACCGACTTGAGCCTGCCGGGATACGCCCCTAAATTAGCGGTAACGCGCGACGACGGAGACACAGATGTTCGGCATTCCCGGCAAACAGGCGGTGACCATAACGCCCAAAGCTGCAAAGCAGATCACCCGCCTGATGAAATCCGGCGGTCATACCGGTCTGCGTATCGGTGTGAAAAAAGGCGGCTGTGCAGGCATGGAATACACCATGGACTATGTCGACGAAGCCGACCCGCATGACGAGGTGGTCGAACAGGACGGCGCACGGGTGATGATCGCCCCTATGGCGCAGATGTTCCTGTTCGGAACCGAGATCGATTACGAGGTCTCGCTGCTGGAATCCGGGTTCAAGTTCAAAAACCCCAACGTGGTCGATGCCTGTGGTTGTGGCGAGTCGATCAAGTTTGACGAAAGCCTTACATCGCAGCCCTAAGCTGATTTCAGGTGCAGATAGGTTTCATTGAACCGTTTCGTCAGGTGATCGCCTGCGGAAATCACCTGCCCTGACCCCGGCGGGGCGACATTGGTGTCGTAGGTTGGGTTGAAGAACATCGGGACCGAGATCCGTTCGTGGGACCCGCCTATTACCCGGTGCTCGGTCGCCTTGACGCGGCCTGCGGTCCAGAACTCCAGCATCTCACCGAAATTGATCACAAAGACACCCGGTTCGGCCTGGACCTTCTCCCACGCCCCATCGGGCATCCGTACTTCCAATCCGGACGTGCCGTCGGTGGCCAAAAGGGTCAGACAGCCGTAATCGGTATGCGCGCCAATGCCGAAGTCTTTGTCTCCGGCCCAGACAGGCCGCTTGGGATAGTAGTTCCCGCGCAGCAGGGCCATCGGCGTGTCGAAGGCCGCATCAAAACTGCCCGCGTCCCGCCCCAAGGCGACAGCAATCGCGCGCAACACCCGCATGGATACACCGCAGGCATCCGCGTAGTACGCGCGAATGGTATCTTGAAAGTGTTCTGGTTCCTCGGGCCACAGGTTCGGGGCATACACGCTCAGGTTCTGGGCTCGGTAAGGGTTGCCCTGCGGCAGTTCATAGCCGCAATCGAACACTTCCTTGAAATCCGGATTGGCTGTCGGATCAACCTGCTCTGACTGCGGCGCGCCCCAGCCCCGATTGGAACCGGTCACAGCCATGTCGACAGCGCGTTTGTCCTGCTCAGGCAAGCGGAAAAAGTCGTGATAGGCCGCGATCACGTTCTGAATGCGTTCCCGCGTCAGCCCTGTGTTGCGCACCTTCAAGAACCCAACCTGTCCAACGGCTTGCCGCAAGCGTGCAAGCTCTTGCGGGTCCCGGTTGTCCAGCTTTTCAAGATCAAGGTTGTCGATCATGGCATCCTCGGAAGACTCAGCGCGGAAACTGCCCGTCACAGATATGAACTGCAACCGCAATTGTAAGGTCCGATCATCGATGCTATCCGATGGCCCAAACAACCAAATTCGCAGGGAGAGTTCGATATGCGGCGCAAGCTGGCGGCTGGAAACTGGAAAATGAACGGAACCGGCGCAGCGCTTGCCGAGCTAAAGCAACTTGCGGCCAAGCACCCCTCGCCTTCGGTCGATATTCTGATCTGCCCCCCGGCCACCCTGCTGCACCGCGCCGCCGAGATGGTTGAAGGTACTGGTGTCTCGGTCGGCGGGCAGGACTGCCATGCAGAACACTCGGGCGCGCATACCGGTGATGTCAGCGCCGAGATGCTGCAAGACGCCGGTGCCACGGCAGTCATTCTGGGCCATTCGGAACGGCGCGTGGATCATGGCGAGCAAAACGAAGACGTGCGCGCCAAGGCCAGATCGGTCATGGATCAAGGCCTGAAAGCCATCATCTGCGTCGGCGAAAGCCTCGAACAGCGCGTGGCCGCCAACACATTGGACATCATCGGCGGTCAGATGTCAGGCTCGATCCCGGATCAGTCAACCGGCGAAAACCTGATTGTCGCTTACGAACCGATCTGGGCCATCGGCACCGGCAAGGTTCCGACGCTGGAAGAAATCGGTGAGGTCCACGATTTCATCCGCGCCCGTCTGGAACGCCTGTTTGGCGAGGGCGTCGGCCGCTCGGTCCGGTTGCTATATGGCGGTTCGGTCAAGCCGTCCAACGCGGCCGAAATTTTCGGTGTTTCGAACGTAGACGGCGCGCTGGTCGGCGGGGCCAGCCTGAAAGCTGCGGATTTCTCGGGCATCATCGAGGCGCTGGAAAGCGTCTGAGCCGGGGCCGCACAATCAGGCCAGCTTCATCGTCACGATCCCGGCAATGATCAACGCCGCTGCCAGAAGGCGCATGGGCGTCAGCGCCTCACCCAGCACCGTGACGCCCACCAGAAACGCGCCAACCGCGCCGATGCCGACCCAAATCATGTAAGCAGTGCTCAGCGGCAGATCCCGCATCGCCAGTGACAGCAACCCAAACGAGCCAATCATGGAAACGCCCATGATCGCGGTTGGCAAAAGCCGCGTGAAACCAGCGGATTGCTTCATCGCACCCGCCCAGACAATTTCGAGAATTCCGGCAAAAACAAGCATGATCCATGCCATGAGATGACCCATTGTCAACGCGGGTCGTCCCGCATGATCTGCCCGTGATGGGGAGGTCGTCCTCTGACCCCGAGATAGGCATCCCTGCCCCGGGTTCAAGAGGAAGGCCGGACGACGTTTCACCCGGCCTTCCAGTTCCTAGTTCGTTATGATCTCGGGCCCCATGACCGAGTTCGGCAGGAATGTCGAAATCCACGGGATATACGTCACCATGATCAGGAAGACGAACAGCACCGCCAGGAACGGCAACGCAGCCCGCACGACGCTCATCATCGGCATGCCTGCCACACCGGACGTGACGAACAGGTTCAACCCGACCGGAGGCGTGATCATTCCGATTTCCATGTTCACCACCATGATGATGCCCAGATGGATCGGATCGATGCCCAGCTCGATGGCAATCGGGAAGACCAGCGGGGCGACAATGACCAGTAGCCCCGAAGGCTCCATGAACTGACCACCGATCAGCAGGATCACGTTGACCACGATCAGGAAGGTCACCGGACCCAGACCAGCAGACAACATCGCCTCGGCAATGTGTTGCGGGACCTGCTCGTCCGTCAGCACATGTTTCAGGATCAGCGCGTTGGCGATCACGAACAGCAGCGTGACGGTCAGTTTACCCGCCTCGAACAGCGTATGCTTGGTGTCAGGGTGAAAGAAAGCGGTGACCAGCGCATGCGGTTTCTTGAACAGCGGAATATTCGCCGTCCCCTCTTCCGTGCTGAGCGGCCCCATGTCCTTGTAGACAAAGCTGGCGATCAGGAAGGCGTAAACAGCGGCCACCGCAGCGGCCTCGGTCGGGGTGAAGATACCACCGTAGATGCCGCCCAGAATGATCACGATCAGGAACAGACCCCAACCAGCCTCGCGCGCCGAGGTGAAAATCTCGCCCCAACCCTTCCAGTCACCTTTGGGCAGGTTCTTGACCTTGGCCATAACGTAAATGGTGATCATCAGCATCAGACCGGCCATCAGGCCCGGAATGACACCCGCCAGAAACATCCGCCCGACCGAGACCTCGACGGCTGCCGCGTAGACAACCATCACGATCGAGGGCGGGATCAGGATGCCCAACGTCCCCGCGTTACAGATCACACCTGCGGCGAATTCCTTGGAATAACCCACCTGACGCATCCCGGCGATGACAATGGAGCCGATGGCCACAACGGTCGCCGGGGACGACCCGGACAACGCAGCAAACAGCATACAGGCAAACACGCCCGCAATCGCCAGACCACCGGGCAGATGCCCCACGCATGCAATCGAGAATCGGATGATCCTCCGTGCCACCCCACCCGTGGTCATGAAGGACGAGGCCAGAATGAAGAACGGGATCGCCAGCAGGGTAAAGTGCCCCTCGAACGCCTCGAACAGCGTGCCCGCGACCGAAGCCAGCGAACTGTCGGAATAAATCAGCAGGAACAGGGTCGAACTGAGGCCAAGCGCCACCGCAATCGGAACCCCGATCAGCAGCAGGCCGATGACCATCGAGAAAAGAAGTACAACGTCCATCAGTCATGTCCTCCCTGCTGCGCGCGCACTTCTCCGATCTCGTCCTCAACCTCGTGGCTGGCGACCAGACGGTCCGTTTCACCGCGCCAAATCTGCAGGGCAACCTGCGCAAAGCGGATCACCAGCAGCAGCATCGACAAAGGCAGGATGAAATACGGAACGACCTTGGGCAGTTTCTCGTAATATTCGCCATAGTTGATCAGGTCTTCCAGGAACCGCAGCGGTGCGATCATCGGAATATCGTCAACTTCATAGAAACTCTGGCTGCGGGCGTCGAAATTGAACCCGGTCGGGAACCAGCGACCCGATGTGGGCGGCAGGTCAGCAAATACCGCCCAGTAATCATAGGCACCCTTGAGCAACAGCAGCGAGAACACCAGACAACAGGCCACGGCGATCAGCGCCAGGATCCGACGCGGCGCGGGGGCCAGCATGTTCAGGATCGCATCGACCCCCAGATGAGCGTGTTTCTTGACCGCATATGACGCGCCCAGCAGCACAAGCCAGCCGAACATGAACACCGTCAGTTCCAGCGCCCAAAGAATGTTCGAGTTAAAAAAGAACCGGGCGATCACATTGGCAAAGGTCACGGCCGTCATCAGGCCCAGCAGCAATGCAATCACGGTCTCTTCGATATGGTCGACCAGCCCAGCCGGGCCGGATTTCGCACCAGACATCTTTCTGTCCCCGCATTTTTCGTGATGAGAGTAACTTGCGGCGGGCCTTTGAAGCGGCCCGCCAAGGCCGCGCGTCGTTAACTCCCCAGTCCCCGGACGCGCGGCCTGACCGGATCAGAACCCGGCGTTGATGGCCTGTGCGGCGTCGATCTTGTCCTGCCCCACGTCACCGGCGAACTGATCCCAGACGGGCTTCATCGCATCAACCCAGGCCTGACGCTGTTCGGGGTTCAGTTCACGAATGATACCACCCGCGTCGGTGATCGACGCTTTGGCTGCTTCATTCACGGCAAAGGCTTCCTTGTTCCGGGTTTCGGTCACTTCGTCCATGATGGTCATGAACTGGTCACGCACCTCGGGGTCCAGGCTGTCCAGCCAATCCACCGAGGTCACGACCAGATAATCGATGATGCCGTGATTGGTCTCGGTAATGCCGTCCTGCACCTCGAAGAACTTCTTGCCGTAGATGTTCGACCAGGTGTTTTCCTGCCCGTCCACAACGCCCTGTTGCAGCGCGCCATAGACTTCCGAGAACGCCATCTTCTGCGGGCTGCCACCGATCGCTTCCATCTGCGCAACCAGCACGTCCGAGGACTGCACCCGGAATTTCAGACCATCCGCATCCGACGGATCAACCAGCGGCTTGTTCGCCGACATCTGCTTCATGCCATTGTGCCAGAAGGCCAACCCCTGCAGGCCACGGCGCTGCATGCTGTCCTTCATCGCCTGACCATCGGCCGAGGCCTGGAACGCGTCCACGGCATCGATGTTCTTGAACATGAACGGCAGGTCGAACAGGCGGAACTGTTTGGTGAACTTCTCAAACTTCGACAGCGACGGCGCGGCCAGTTGCACGTCGCCTTGCAGCATCGCCTCAAGCACCTTGTCGTCATTGTAGAGGGTCGAGTTCGGATAGACCTCCATACACATCACGCCGTTCATCTCGTCATTTACACGCTGTTCCAGCAGCGAGGCAGCGATACCTTTCGGATGCTTGTCGGTGTTCGTCACATGCGCGAACTTGACGACGATTTCACCGTCGTCGCACGCCGCAATACCCGCCGAGGCGGTTACCGCCAATGCCAGAGCCGTCGCGGCTGTTGTCAAAACTCTCATCTGTTCTCCTCCCAGACTTCAAAACATTCCATCAGATGCCATAGGGGCACCGCATGCCGGGCAGTGAAGCGAATCAAATCTTACCGCACAACGTTTTGATTCCGGGGATGAAGGGTCGTTATTTATATAATAATAACCGGTACTTAAATTATACCTTTCAGGCACGTATTTTATCACCCAGCCAAGGGTGTGCGGAAATCCGCACAGCGGAAAACCAAGATGTGCGGAAATCCGCACGGTTTTCGAATCACCGGTCCAGAATCAATCCCTTTGCCCCATCACACCCACCGCAGCCCGCGCCAGCGGGCTGCCCGGCCCAACAGCTTTGACCGGATGAAAATGCGGGCAAAGCTGGCGGGAGTGTCTGCTTATCTGCGATAATCCTCGGGGCGGATCTGATACCGCGCCAGCTTGTCATAGAACGTCTTGCGCGGCAGTTTCAGTGCCTTTGCCGCGTCCGAGGCTTTGCCATTGTGCCGCCCCAAAGCCGCAATCAACAACGACCGTTCGACCCGCGCCATCTGATCGCTCAACCCAAGTTCCGCGGCCTGAGCGACATCCTCGGGCATGCCCAACACAAATCGCAT
Source organism: Ruegeria sp. N4 (assembly GCF_056531425.1). Lineage (NCBI taxonomy): Bacteria > Pseudomonadati > Pseudomonadota > Alphaproteobacteria > Rhodobacterales > Roseobacteraceae > Ruegeria > Ruegeria sp. N4. Next base: position 263,535 of record NZ_JBQFLT010000001.1, on the reverse strand, counting down.
CGCTGCAGACATCAACGACCGTGCATTCCCCGGCCAATCGCGCGCCATCAACGACGCCAGATGGTCCGAGGTGATCTCGGGCTCGGGGATACCGGCCTGTTCGGCGGCTTGCGCCACATAGTGACGAAAGATGACCGGGATATCCTCGGGCCGCTCGGCCAGAGACGGAATGCGCACCTGCATCACGTCCAGACGATAGAACAGATCGGCGTTGAAACGCCCCTCGTCCGACAGCGCGGCCAGATCCGCCGTTGTCCCTGCAAGGATCCGGGCATCCGTGCCCTGTTCAATCCGTTCCAGAGCCGCATATTGCGTGGCCTGCGGCATTGCCGAGATCTCATCCAGAAACAAGGACCCGCCCGCAGCATCCTCGCACCCTTGCAGTAGCTCCTCAGTAGTCAACGCGGATCCCGCGCGCTTCACAAAGGGGCCCTGCGCGACAGGAGACATCAGATGCACAACTTCGGCCACCTTGGACACCCCGCTGCCCGGCGGTCCGGTCACCAAAACCTCGGCCCCGGTCGGGGCGACGCTTCGCACCCGCTCGCGCAACGCCTCGGCCTGTGATGACAGGCCGAACAACAGACGCGCTGCGGGATCGCCGCGCTCAAGCTCGGACTTCAGCGCACGCTTTTCCATGACCTGCGACCGCTGCGCAAAAGCGCGTTCCAGCACCGCCAGCAGATCCGAGGCCGCGCAGGGCTTTTCCAGAAAATCAAACGCCCCTTGCCCCATGGCCTGCACCGCCATCGGGATATCCCCCTCACCGGTCAACAAAATCACCGGCAGTTCGGGGTCCACATCGCGCGCATAGGTCAGAAGATGAAAACCGTCACGCCCCGGCATCCGAATGTCCGAGACGATGACACCGGGAAAATCCGCCCGGATATGATCCTTTGCCGCAACAAAGGATCCTGCCGGAACCGGCGTGAATTCGGCCAATTCCATAGTTTGCGCCAGCGCTTCGCGAACGGCGGCGTCGTCATCGACCAGAAGGACCCTGCGTGTCATGCAACCTCTTCCTCCCTGAAATACTCAAGCTCGACAGTGAATACCGCACCGTTTTCGGCGTTCGCACCGCGAATATTGCCGCCAAAACTCTGCACCAGCCCGTAAGAAATCGACAGGCCCAGCCCCATGCCTTCGGACGAGCCGACGGATTTGGTGGTATAAAATGGCTCAAACAGCTTGTCGGGGTCTTCGATACCTGGCCCGCTGTCGCGTATCGCCACAACAACGCGATCTCCGGTTTCAATCTCGATCACGATACGCTTGTCTTCCTGCCCGCTCATCGCGTCGATGGCGTTGTTGATCAGGTTCACAAAGACCTGCGCCAAACGAACTTCACCGCCCCACGCATTCACCGGATGGGTCGGTGGGGTCCAGTCCAACGTCACCCCTTCTTCACGCAATCTTGCCTCTGTCAGTTCAATCGCCGATTGGATCACCTGAACCAGATCGACCTTGCCCATAGGCTCGCTTTCATTTCGCGCAAAGGCCCTCAGGTTCTTGATGATCCGCGCCATGCGCGCGGCCATTTCCGAGATACGGCCCAAGTTTTTACCAGCCTTTTCACCCTGCCCCCGCTCCATGAAGGCTGCACCATTGTCGGCGAACTGTTGAATGGCCATCAAGGGCTGGTTCAATTCGTGACTGATGCCCGCCGACATCTGACCCAATGCGCTTAGCTTACCGGCCTGCACCAAATCCGCCTGAGCTTGCTTCAAGGCGGCTTCCGCCTCCTGCCGCTCGGCCACTTCGCGCCGCAGGGCCGTGTTGGCTGTCGTCAGGTCTCGCGTTCGCTTTGCCACGCGGCCTTCAAGCACGGCATTGGCTTCGGCCAAGGTCCGCCGCCGCTCGGTGGCCAGAAACAGCAAGGCGCCAAAGGCCAGACAGATCGCGGCCACCGCCGCCGCCTGCAACCCGGCCAACCGCCGCGCCGGGGCCACATCCACCAGCACCTCGGCGATCATGTCGATCACCGGCAGATCAAGCGTCAGATGCAGCGCGTGCTGCGGCAGGTAACGGCCCCAGTTCAACCGCCATAACTCGTGCCCGCCAACCCAGGACGAAGCAAAATCGACCGGCGCGCCCTCGGGCGGCGTCAACCCCCGCTGCCCGTCGGCGCGGTACCAGAACAACAGATCGGACCGGTTCGAGATAAAGACGACGCCGTTGTGATCAACAAAGAAAACCGCTTCGGTACTTCCACGCCAGGTCTGTTCGACATCCTGAACATCGGCGAACACCATCAAGGCCCCTACGACTTGCCCGGCCGGGCCAAAAGCCGGGGCCGCGTAGGAATAGATCCTGTTTCCGCTTTCGGTTTCGACACCATGCGCACTGCCCATCGCGCCTTGCAATGCACGCTCAAACGCCGGATGCCCCGCCATGCTGCGCTGCGCAACCGGCTGGGCCGAAGCCAGAACGCGGCCATCTCGATCCAGATAGATCATGTTGACCGCAGCCGTCTTGTCGGCCACATCCAAAAGCACTTTGCGCGCCTCCTGCTGCTGCTGGGACGTTTCCAGCGCGGCCAGCGTTGGATGCCCCGCCATCAGAACCGCAAGCTCCTGATAGACCTGCATCTGAGTGCTCAACCTGTCGGCCGCCAGCTCCAAATCGGCTTCGGCCTTTTCGCTCAGCTGCGACAGCGCCTGCCGATACCCGTAGGACCAGACGCTCGCCGACAATAAACCGACCGCGATCAGGAAACCGCAAATGACCCAAAACCTTTGCATGACATAGGGTCTTGCATTCACGCCGCCCGATGGCAAGTCTGCGCCGCATGAAGACCGTCTCTCAATCTCCGACCGATCCGGGTTTCGTTCAGAACCCCTATCCGTTCTATGATACAGCCCGCGCGCATGGAGATTTGGTTTATTGGAGCGACTACAACATGGTCGCCGCCGTTTCGCACAAGGCGGTCCACGCGCTGTTGCGCGACCGCCGGTTTGGTCGCGAAATCCCGGCTGAGCTTGCAAAACCCGGCCCGGATCACCTGGCCCCGTGGCTTGCGGTCGAGGCTCATTCGCTGCTTGAGGCTGAACCACCCCGCCACACGCGGCTGAGGGCTTTGGTCACACGGGCCTTCACCTCGCGCGCCATTGCCGCCTTGGCCCCGTCGATCGAAACCCTGTGCCATGACCTTGTTGATCAGTTTCCGGACCGGCCATTCGACTTGCTGGATGCCTATTGCACGCAAGTCCCTGTCATAACGATCTGCCGCCTGCTGGGGGTGCCCGAAAGCATGTCCCCCGACCTGCTCAGATGGTCCCACGACATGGTCGCGATGTATCAGGCAAGCCGCACGTCAGAGACTGAACAGAACGCAGCGCAATCCGCACAGGATTTCACCGCCTTTCTGAACGGTTACATCCAACAACGACGATCCAACCCGCGTGACGATCTGATCACGCGTCTGATTGCGGCAGAAGAAGAAGGCGACAGGCTGTCAACCGATGAACTGATCGCCACCTGCATCCTGCTGCTCAATGCAGGGCATGAGGCGACGGTCCACTCACTTGGGAATGGTGTAAAAACCCTTCTTCAATGCGGTCTGGGTAGCAGTGTCCTTGGGCCGGATGCAATCGATGGCACTGTGGAGGAGATCCTGCGCTTCGATCCTCCCCTGCATATGTTCACCCGCTATGCCTATGAAGAGGTTGAGGTTTTTGGCCATTCCTTCAAACGCGGCGATCAGGTTGCGCTGTTGCTGGGTGCCGCCAACCGGGACCCCGAGGCATGGCCGGACCCGCATATCTTCAATCCAAAGCGTCCGGTCAAAACAAACTCAAGCTTTGGCGGCGGCCTGCACTTTTGCGTTGGCGCGCCCCTGGCCCGGCTCGAGATGCGCATCGCTCTGCCCATCCTGTTCGACAGATGCCCCAATCTGCACCTGACCGAGCCGCCAACATACTCGGACAGCTACCATTTTCACGGCCTTGAACACCTAATGGTTCTGGCCTGAAGCCTAAAATCAAATCGCGCGTTCCGCGCGATGCCTCCGGCGGGGATATTTTTAGCCAGATGAAGTCTGGATCCCCTGTTCATCTGGCTGGAAATATCCCGGGGGAGTCGCCCCGACAGGGGCGGGGGGGGCAGCGCCCCCAACCCCCTTAAGTGCTGGCCAAGGCGTTCAAGGGAAGCATGGTCGTGGACTTGATCTCTTCCATTGACAGCAATGCGGTGACGTTGTGGACACGAACCTCTGATATCAGAGACTGGTAAAACTGATCATAGGCGCGGGCATTTTTAACCCGTACTTTCAGAATATAGTCGATGTCCCCTGCCAGCCGGTGTGCCTCTTGCACTTCGGGTTGATCCCGAAGGGCTTTCAGGAACTTACGCTGCCAGTCGGCTTCGTGCTCGGATGTGCGGATCAGAACAAAAAAAGTGGCCTCGAACCCCAGCGCTTCGGCGTCCAGCAATACCGTTTGCTGACCAATGATTCCGGCGCTTTTGAGCTTGCGGATTCGATTCCAAACCGGGGTCTTGGAACTGCCGACCCGGGCTGCTATTTCGTCCAGCGACTGGCTGGCATCGCGCTGCAGCTCAGCCAGAATTTTCCGATCCGTATCGTCTATCCGCACCGACATTCCATTTTTCCTTCAGTTTCGAAACGCTCGTCCCAAACAGGTCATTAGAAAAGACGCACGTTCTTATTTATTCCGCGATATGGCGGTTTGGTGGGAATATTTCCTATATTGCAGGGCAAGTCAAACCAAGCTCTGGACGATCTGATGCAGCTTACGAACGAAACAGGACGCACAGGACATGTCGACTTTGTCGGCGCTGGTCCTGGTGATCCGGAATTGCTGACGCTCAAGGCCCTGAAAGCCTTTAAGCGCGCGGATGTCGTTCTGCATGACCGTCTCATCGGCGAAGACGTCCTGACCCTTGCCGGGCAAAGCGCGCATTTGGTCGACGTTGGTAAGGCCGGGTTCGGCCCGTCGTGGAAACAGGCCGATATTGATGCGCTGCTGGTCGACTATGCTCTGAAAGGCAACCGCGTCGTGCGTCTGAAATCCGGCGACCCGACTGTCTTTGGGCGGCTGGACGAGGAAATCGAAGCTGTTGAAACCGCAGGTATCTCGTGGCGCATCGTTCCCGGCATCACGGCGGCGTCTGCAGCCGTTGCGGGCATCGGTCAAAGCCTGACCCGGCGCGGGCGCAATTCATCGGTTCGGTTCCTGACCGGACACGACATGAAGGGTTTTGCCGATCACGACTGGACCGCTCTGGCGCGCGAGGGATCGGTTGCCGCGATTTACATGGGCAAAAAATCCGCCCGTTTCATCCAGGGTCGCCTGATCATGCACGGCGCGAACCGCGCCACACCTGTAACAATGATCGAAAATGCCTCGCGCCCGGATCAGCGCGTTGTGGCAAGCACGCTCGATCAACTGCCCACCGACCTGAGTGCCGCCGAAATGGACGGCCCGGTTCTGACATTCTATGGCCTTGCCCCGCGCCAAGCGGCCGAGGCCCTGACCGAATTCAATAAGGAGCTTGCCTGATGGCCCGCGCTTTTACCCCTAAAGTTGTCACTGCAAATGACCTGCTGGAAGGCGACGTGATCTACCAGACCGAGGATGACCGCTGGTCGCGCGATCTGTCCGAGGCCGAGCTGATCACTGATGAAGCCCACGCGCAGGTCCGTCTGCTGGACGCCGCCCGCCAAGCCAACAAGATCGTTGGTGCCTATCTTGCCGATGCAGCCGCTGGCGCAAACGGCCCCGAACCCACCCATTTCCGCGAGGAGTTCCGCCGCACCGGGCCCTCGAACTATGCCCATGGCAAGCAGGAAACTGAAACGCAGCCCCGGGCCTGACTTCTGGCCCCTCTTCCTCTCCCCAAAGGCCCCAAAGTTCGGGGCTGCAACTAAGGACAGCTAGATATGTATCGCTACTCCGAGTTCGACACAGCATTCCTGGCAGAGCGCAACAAACAGTTCCGCGCGCAGGTCGAGCGTCGTATTGACGGCTCGCTGACCGAAGATGAATTCAAACCCCTGCGCCTGATGAACGGCCTGTATCTGCAGCTGCACGCCTATATGCTCCGGGTCGCCATTCCCTATGGCACGCTGAACAGCGCGCAGATGCGCCAACTGGCCTTGCTGGCCGAGAAGTGGGACAAGGGCTATGGCCATTTCACCACCCGTCAGAACATCCAGTATAACTGGCCGAAACTGAATGACGTGCCGGATATGCTGGACGCGCTGGCCGAAGTTGGGATGCACGCCATTCAGACCTCGGGCAACACCATCCGCAACGTGACCGCCGACCATTTCGCCGGTGCCGCCGCGGACGAAATCGCCGACCCGCGCCCCTATGCAGAACTGCTGCGCCAGTGGTCCACCGACCACCCGGAATTCCAGTTCATGCCGCGCAAGTTCAAGATCGCCATCACCGGCAGCGAAAACGACCGCGCAGTGATCAAAGCGCATGACATCGGCCTGCAACTGGTCGAGCGTGACGGCATTCTGGGTGCTCGCGTCATCGTGGGCGGCGGTCTGGGCCGTACGCCGATGATCGGCAAGGAACTGTCGGAATTCGTCGCCTTTGACGACCTGCTGGCTTACCTCGAAGCCACCGTATCCGTCTGGAACCAGATCGGTCGCCGCGACAACAAGTACAAGGCGCGTATCAAGATCACCGTGCATGAACACGGCATCGACGCCATCCGTGCCAAGGTGAACGAGCGCTTCCTGCAGGTCCGCCCGCAGTTCAAAGGTGCCGACATGAACCTGCTGGACGAGATCAAGGGCCACTTTGCTGCACCTGCTTTCCGCAAAGGTTCGGTTGCATCGTTCGAAAGCGCCTATACCAACGATCCGGTCTTCCGCTCGTGGGTCGATACCAACATCGCGCCGCACAAGAACGCGGACCACGCGATTGTCACGATCTCGATCAAAAAGCACGGCGCAACGCCGGGCGATGCCACGGCTGAGCAGATGCGCGTGATGGCCGATCTGGCCGAAGAGTTCGCCTATGATGAACTGCGTATCAGCCATGAGCAGAACGTGATCCTGCCGCATGTCCACAAGTCGGACCTGCCCGCGATCCATGCCAAGCTGAAGGAACACGAACTGGCCACTGCTAATATCGGCCTGATCAGCGACATCATCGCCTGCCCCGGCATGGATTACTGCGCGCTGGCGACGGCCCGCTCGATTCCGGTTGCGCAGGAAATCGCGACCCGGTTTGACGAGCTGAAGCTGGAGCATGATATCGGTCACCTGAAAATCAAGATCTCGGGCTGCATCAACGCATGTGGTCACCACCATGTGGGCCATATCGGCATCCTGGGTCTGGATCGCGCAGGCGTCGAAAACTACCAGATCACGCTGGGTGGCGACGCGACCGAAACAGCCGCCGTTGGCGACCGCACCGGTCCGGGCTTTGCCTATGACGAGATCGTGCCAGCCGTCGAACGTATCGTAGACACCTATCTGAACCAGCGTGAGAGCGCCGAAGAAACCTTCCTGGAAACATATCGCCGCGTCGGTATGGCTCCGTTCAAGGCGGCCCTCTACCCCGAGGCTCAGGCGAATGCCGCTTGACCTTATCCAGACGGAACTGGGTGCAGACAGGCGCGAACTGACCGACAAGGTTGACGCGCTGAACAACCGGTTCCGCCACCACAGCGCCCATGATGTCATGCATGGCGCAATCGAAGAGATCGACGAGCTTGCTCTGGTCTCAAGCTTTGGGGCGGAATCGGTGGTGCTGCTGCATATGGCGGCGGTGGTCGACAAGATGACCCCTGTGCTGTTTGTGGATACGCAGATGCTGTTCACCGAAACGCTGGAATACCAGCAGGAGGTCAGCGAGCGGCTGGGCCTGAAAAACGTTCATATCATCCGTGCGGATGATCAGGACATTCAGCAGGAAGACCCTTACGGCGCGCTGCGCCTGCGCGATACGGATGCGTGCTGCAACCTGCGCAAGACCTTCCCGCTGCAACAGGCATTGACCGGGTATTGCGGCTGGATTACCGGGCGCAAGAGATTCCAGTCCGGCACCCGCGCCGCGCTCGATTTCTTTGAGGTCGAGGATGGAACGGGCCGGATCAAGGTAAACCCGCTGGCCCATTGGGCGCCCGAGGATGTGCGCGCCTATATGGAAGAAAACAACCTGCCCCGGCATCCGCTGGTGGCCAAAGGATACCCGTCGATCGGCTGTGCGCCCTGCACCTCGCCGGTCAAAGAGGGCGAAGACCCCCGCGCCGGGCGCTGGCGCGACCAGAACAAGGAAGAATGCGGCATCCATTTTGTCGATGGCAAGATGGTGCGCGCCGGAGAGAAAACATGAACGTAATCGTAACGGATGAGGGGTTCGCCCCCGATGACTGGACCGACGGCTTTGTGACCCTGGAAGACGCCGCGAATGATGTTGTGGCGCTGGATGTGGCCTCGGACACCGACCCGGATGAGCTGATTGACCGTCTGGGCAGCGCAAAAATGGTGCGCGTGGACTTTCCGTCCTCGGCGGATGGGCGTGGGTTCACCATCGCGCGCGTGCTGCGCCTGAAAGGCTTTACCGGACGTCTGCGCGCCAAGGGGCACGTTCTGGCCGACCAATACGCCATGGCCCGCCGCAGCGGGTTTGACGAAGTTGAAATCGACAACGCCCTGGCGACCCGTCAGCCCGAAGATCAGTGGCTGGCTCGCGCCGACTGGAAAGAGAACAACTACCAGGCCCGCCTGCGCGGCTAAGACCGCCATCGCCAGCTTGTGAAGGAAGGGGGCAAACTGTCCCCTTTTCCTGACTTGGATCAAAGATTAAACGGAGATGTCGGTTTACCTCACCGGCAGTGAAACGATGACAGAGATGAAACCCGTGAGTGAAGCAACCGCCGTAAAGGCCCCCGTACTGCCCGACGCGCAGACTGTGACCGATGTGAAGCATTGGACCGACAGCCTGTTCTCGTTCAAAGTGTCGCGCCCTGCGACGCTGCGGTTCCGCTCGGGCGAGTTTGTGATGATCGGCCTGATGGGTGACCCCGACCCCAAAACCGGGCGTCAGAAACCTCTGCTGCGCGCCTATTCGATTGCTTCGCCCTCATGGGATGAAGAGCTGGAGTTCTACTCGATCAAGGTGCAGGACGGTCCGCTGACCTCGAAGCTGCAGCATATCAAACCCGGCGATCAGATCATCCTGCGGCCCAAGCCCGTCGGCACGCTGGTGCATGATGCCCTGCTGCCCGGCAAACGTCTGTGGTTCTTTGCCACCGGCACCGGCTTTGCGCCATTTGCCTCGCTGCTGCGCGAGCCGCAGACCTATGAGGATTATGATGAGGTCATCATCACCCACACCTGCCGCGAAGTGGCCGAGTTGGAATATGGCCGCCAGCTGATTGAAAGCATTCGTCAGGACGAATTGCTGGCCGAACTGATGGGCGAAGGCTTTGCCGACAAGATCCGCTACTACCCGACAACAACGCGGGAAGAGAGCCCCAAGATGGGCCGCATTACGGAACTGCTGAAAGACGGCACCGTGTTTGCCGATCTGGGCATCGAAGGCGGCATCAAGCCCGAAACCGACCGCGCGATGGTCTGCGGCTCGCTGGCCTTCAACCTGGACATCAAGGAAATCCTGGAAGAGTTCGGCCTGCGCGAGGGCGCAAACTCGGAACCCAAGGAATTCGTGATCGAAAAGGCATTTGTCGGCTGATCGACACGGCTGGCTGGGCCTTTCCTGACCCGGCCAGCCGATTCCCGCGATAATTCACGGGAATTTCCGACTTACAGGCGTTTATGCTGCTTGAAACGCTGCCCGGCCCGGTCTAAATTCCGGGCTCGAAATTCTGCAATCATCAAAGGAATGAACCCATAGCTCGCAGACCCCACAACGCGCCGCCGCAGAGAGATACCGGACCGCGCGTCAACGACAAAATCCGTGCCCCCGAAATCCGCCTGATTGGTGCTGAAGGTGAAAATGTCGGGGTGGTTCATCCCGCCAAAGCCATGCAACTTGCCGCCGATGCCGGCCTCGATCTGGTCGAGATCTCGCCCAACGCGAATCCGCCGGTCTGCAAGATTATGGACTTTGGCAAGTACAAGTACGAAACGCAGAAGCGCGAAGCCGAGGCCCGCAAGAAACAAAAGATCATCGAGGTGAAAGAGGTCAAGTTCCGGCCCAACACCGACACGCATGATTATGACGTCAAGATGAAGAACGTCTTCAAATTTCTGGAAAAGGGCGACAAGGTCAAAGTCACCCTGCGTTTCCGCGGTCGTGAGATGGCGCACCAGAACCTGGGGCGCGAACTGCTGGAACGCGTAGCCGAAGACATCAAGGATATCGGCAAGGTCGAGAACATGCCGAAGATGGAAGGCCGTCAGATGATCATGATGATCGGCCCGCTGCCGCAGAAATAGTCCCTGCAAGCAATCCCAATTCGAACCCTGTCAGAGACGATCTGGCAGGGTTTTTTTGTTCACCTGAACGTCATTGAACGCGATTTGCATCCCATCGAGATAATCCGCACATCCTGAAAGCCGGAAAGCGACAACAGGTCGATTTCAGACGCTCTGATTTCGACGCCGCCTTGGCGCAATCCGGAAAGATGTGGATCGGGGTTTGGATCAATCCGAATGCCACGGATCCTTGGGAGGCTACGATGGGTGAAATGTCTTTTGCCGGCGGCGTTTATCAGTCGCTTCCGTCGCAGGCCTATTGCGACGAGGCCGTGTTTGCCACCGAACGCAGCCGCATATTCAGACGCGCGTGGCAACTGGTTGGCCATGTAACCGACCTGCCCAACCTCGGAGACTATGTTGTCGAGGATATCAGCGGCATCTCGGTGATTGTGATCCGGGGTCAGAATGGTGAAATCCGCGCTTTCTACAATGTCTGCGTGCATCGCGGGCATGAGCTGCTGAATGGCAAGGGCTGCGCCAAAAAGATGACCTGCCCCTATCACGCCTGGACCTATGATACGACCGGTCAGCTGCGCGCCGCCCCAAATGCCACTGCCTTTCCCGGGTTCGACAAAAGCCAGTACAAACTGCGCCCGGTGCGGATTGAGGTCTTTTTTGGGTTGATCCTGGTCAATCTGGATGCGGATGCTCGCCCGATGGCCGAACTGGCACAGGAAGCGCTTGGCGAGATTTCGGACTATGCCCCCAACCTGCCCACCTACCAGCGCGCCGATCGCACGGAACGCTTGGCCAGTGCAAACTGGAAGGTCGTGGCCGAGAATTTCAACGAATGCTACCACTGCGCCGTGGTGCACAAGACCCTGACCACAGGCGTTGTCGACCCGGATCAATACCAGACGCGCGGTCACGATTACGGAATTCGCCACGCAAGCCCGGCTCGGCCGGATTCCCAGAAATCCTATGAATACGTGGCAGACCCCGCCGCGCGCACGGACAAATTCCTGACCTGGTGGTTCTTTCCCCTGTTCGCGCTGCAGGTCTATCCCGGTGGCATCGTGAACACCTATCGCTGGAAACCGCTGAGCGTGAACTCCACCAAGATCGAGGTCGACTGGTGGCTGCCCGACGCCACCCCCAATACGGTCGAGCGCGAGATCATCCTGCAACACCGCACCACCACCTTTGCCGAGGACGGCCCGATTGTGGATTCGGTACAGCGCGGATTGGAAACCGGTGCCATTGGTCATGGCGCGCTGGTGGTGGACAATGCCTGCTCGTCCCAGTCAGAGCATCCGATCATGGCATTCAACACGCATTATCAGAAGGCCATGCAGAACACGGCCCTCTGACCCCTTTTTCAGACCGGAAGCGTCGCGTCGATGGCTTTCGCCAGTTTTGAAACCAATTCGTCAAGCTGCGACTCTTCGATGATGAAGGGCGGTGCCAGCAGGATATGATCGCCGTTCTTGCCGTCGCGGGTTCCTGACATCGGGTAGCAGATCAGCCCCTCGGCCATTGCCGCCTTCTTGATCTTCCCGGCCACACCATGCGCTGGATCGAACGGGGTTTTGCTGTCCCGATCAGCAACCAGTTCGATCCCCCGAAACAAACCGCGCCCGCGAATATCGCCCACATTCGGGTGCTGGCCAAAGGCAGCTTCCAGCGCCGATTGCAGTTTCTCACCCATCACACCAGCGCGCGCGGGCAGATCACGCCCGGTCAATTCGCTAACCACCGCCAAAGCCGCTGCCGTGGCCACCGGATGGCCGATATAGGTATGCCCGTGCTGAAAGAAGCCAGAGCCGTTCTGAATGGCCTCATAGATCCTGCCCGTGCACAGCATTGCACCAATCGGTTGATAACCAGCCCCTAACCCTTTGGCGATGCACAGAATATCCGGAGACACCCCATCATGGTCGCAGGCAAACAAATGGCCAGTCCGCCCCATGCCGCACATGACTTCATCCAGAATCAACAGCACGCCGTACTGATCGCAGATTTCGCGAATGCGCTTGAAATACCCGTCCACCGCCGGAACAGACCCCAGCGTCGCCCCGACAACCGGCTCGGCCATGAACGCCATGACCGTCTCGGGACCAAGCCGCAGAATTTCGGCCTCCAACTCATTGGCGACACGTTGGCCGTAGTCAAAACTGCTCTCACCCTCGGGCTTCTCGGCATATTCATAACAGGGCGCGATATGGGTCATTTCGATCAGCATCGGCGCAAATTGCGCGCGCCGCCAGGCATTGCCGCCCGCCGACAAAGCCCCCAGCGTATTGCCGTGATAGCTTTGCCGCCGTGCGATCACGTGGCGGCGCTCGGGCTGGCCGATCTCAAGGTAGTATTGCCGGGCCAGCTTGATCGCGGCCTCGGTCGCCTCGGACCCGCCCGAGACAAAATACACCCGATCCAGATCACCCGGAGCATGCTCGATCAGCAAATCCGCCAGCGCCTCGGCAGGTTCCGAGGTCATGAACCCGCTATGAGCAAAGGCGATCTGTTCGACCTGCTTTTGAACCGCTTCGATAACGGCAGGATTGGAATGCCCCAGACAGGACACCGCCGCATCGCCACAATCCAGATAACGCTTGCCATCGGCATCAATCAGGTAACACCCCTCGCCCCCGGCGGCGACAGGCAAAGCAGCCTTGGTGTGGCGCGGAAAAACATGGCTCATTTCGAAACTCCCTTGATCAAAGACACCAGCGCCGCAACCGACGCCGCATTGTCAGCCCATGGCTGTCCGTCAGAATTCGTCAGGCTGTTTTCGAACCCGACCCGCAGGTCTCCGCCGCGCTGCGCGGCCTTATGCAAGCACGCATGTTCACGTGGCCCAAAGGCGCACACCATCCAAGGTGAGCGATCCTGCGGGAACTGATCCAAATCCTCGGGCGACGACACCTGACCGGTCGAATAGCGTCCCAGCACCAACAGGCGATCCTGCTGCCCGTCCCGGACAATGCCTGCACGCTGCCATTCGGTCAGCAATGCGGCATCTTCGGCATCATACAGAATATGCTGAACGCGCGTCCCCTGATCTTGACACAGCCCATAGACACGATCCGCCATCTCGGGCGCCCGCGCGATCTCGCGCACCGAGACCGATGCCCAACCGGGCCGCACCTGTCGCAAACACCCATACTGGGCATCGACGCCATAAATGCCCGCAGCTTCGGTCGTGATTTGAATGTCCAGATCGGGCACCTGCTTTTTCAACTCCGCGACGGCTTCGAGATACCGCCCTGCATCCAGCGAATGCTGCCCGTGCGCATCCCGAATATGAAGATGCAAGCCATCTGCCCCAGCCTCATGACACGCCCGCGCGGTTTGGACCGTTTCTTCCAGGGTAACTGGCAAGTGCGGGTGATCCACATGCCCGCGCCGCGCGCCATTGGGTGCGACAAGGATGTAAGGTTGCTTTGGCAGGTCGGTCATCGGTTGCTCCGTCAAACACACAGCCGATCTATCCATGCCCCGGACGTTTTCAATTGGATAATTTAAAAACATATGTTTTCTTTCACACCATGACCGACACCCTCAACCAGTTGACCAACGCTCTCAGACACGAGATCGACCACATGCCGGCGCAATTGCAGGCGGCGGCCAAATACGTGATCGACCATCCCGGCGACTTTGGCCTCGACCCGATCCGCATCACAGCCGAGAAAATCGGCGTCAGTTCAAACGTCCTTGTGCGCCTTGCCCAACGTATGGGGTTTGACGGCTACGACGCCTTCCGCCACCCGTTCCGGCAAGCTCTGGTCACGGACGGAGAGGATCGCCTGCATCAGGACTGGCTGTCACGCCAGGGGGCAGACGGGCCGTTCAGCGCAGCCCAGGCCGATTTCGCCCGCAACGAGTTGAATGTGGTTACAAGATCACTGCGGTTGATGGACCCCGGCGACGTCAAGGACGCGACCAACCTTATTCTGAACGCGCAGCGCTGTTTCATCACCGCGACGCGGGCCAGCTACGCCCTGGCTTACTATTTCCACTACGCGGGCCGCATGGCCCATCCCGGCCTGCAACTGGTGCCACGGCACATGGGCTCTGCCACCGACGACCTGTTGGACGCGGACAGCAACGATTGCCTGCTGGCCATAACGGTGCGGCCCTATTCGGCAGAAACCATCCGCACCATGCGTTTTGCCGCGGACAAAGGGGTCCGGATCATCCTGATCTCGGACAGCGACGTGATCGCGCCGGGATTGCGACCCGATGTCAGCTTACAGATCAGCACGCGGTCCATGCACCATTTCTCCAGCTTTTCCGGGGCGATGGCCGTGCTGGAATGCCTTCTAAGCCATCTCTTCTCCGCGGGTGGCGAAGACGCCAGACGCCGGGTCGAAGCCTATGAAAAGGCTCGCGAGGATACCGGCGCCTATTGGCAGGCCCCGAAACTGCCCAGAATACGCAGCACATAAAAAGCCCCGGCGCACGGTCCGGGGCTTTCCAGAAAAACCTGCCTGCTTCACATACAGGCTTCAACGGCGCGCTTGGTCATTACTCCAACCAGATGCGCCCGGTATTCCTTGCTGCCATGCAGATCGGCAATCATGTTCATCGGGTTGACCTTCAGATCCATCAACGCATCAGGACGGAACGCAGTGTTCAGCGCCGCCTCGGCCTCGGACCACCGGAACACACCGTCCTCGCTGGCCCCCGTTACGGCAACACGGACACCATCCGAGAACCGCGCCACAAACACACCGACCAGGGCAAAGCGCGAGGCAGGTTGCAGGAACTTCTGATAACTCGCCGCCTGCGGCACCGGGAACCGGACCGATGTGATGATCTCACCCTCATCCAGCGCCGTGCTGAACATACCGTCAAAGAAATCATCCGCCCCGATCTGGCGCGTATTGGTCACGACCGTCGCGCCCGATCCCAGCACACCTGCCGGATAACACGCCGCCGGGTCATTATTGGCGATGGACCCGCCAAGGGTACCGCGATTGCGCACCGCCGGATCACCGATCTGACCCGCCAGCGCCGCCAGCGCCGGATAGTTTCCCGCAGCCTCGCGCGCCACCACCGCATGCGGTGTCGCCCCGCCAATCGCGACCGAGCCGTCATCCTCGATGCAAACCCCCTGCATCTCGGCAATCCCGCTCATCGACACCAGTTTCGACGGCGCAGCCAACCGCTGCTTGAGGGTCGGAATCAGCGTCTGCCCACCCCCCAGCGCCTGCGCATCTTCAGACCCTAACGCAGCAACCGCATCAGCGATGGTCGAGGGCTTCTCAAACTCGAAATTGTACATTGCGTCTTCCTTTCCGAAAGGCGCGGATCCGCCCTTCATCTGGCTATAAATATCCCGGGGAGCGGGAGGGGCTGCCCCCTCGCCCCCCAACCTCTCAGCTGTTCATCGCCGCCCAAACGCGCGACGGGCTCACGGGCATGTCGATGTGATCGACCGCCTTGCCGCCCGAGTTCAGCGCATCCAGCACCGCATTGACCACCGCAGGCGGAGAGCCAATCGCCCCGGCCTCACCACAGCCTTTCACCCCCAACGGGTTATGCGTACACGGCGTCTGGCTGGAATGATCCACGCCATAAAACGGCACGTCATCTGCGCGTGGCATCGCGTAATCCATGAAAGACGCGCTCAGCAGTTGCCCGTTTTCGTCATAGGCGCAGTTCTCCAGCAGGGCCTGACCGATCCCCTGCCCGATCCCGCCATGAACCTGACCATCAACGATCATAGGGTTGATGATGTTGCCGAAGTCATCCGCAGCGGTGAACTTTTCGATGCTGACCTGACCGGTTTCAGGATCGACCTCAACCTCACACGCATAGGCCCCTGCCGGGAAGGTGAAGTTGGCCGGATCGTAGAACGCGGTCTCTTCCAGCCCGGGCTCCACCTCCAGCGGGTAGTTATGCGGCACATAGGCTGTCAGGGTCACATCACCCCAGGCCACCGACTTGTCGGTGCCTGCCACGCTGAACTGGCCGTCCTTCAGCTCGATATCAGCCTCGGACGCTTCCAGCAGATGGGCGGCGATCTTCTTGGCCTTCTCGATCACTTTCTCGGTCGCTTTCACCATGGCCGAGCCACAGACCGCCAGAGACCGAGACCCATAGGTCCCCATCCCAAACGGAATCTTGGACGTATCCCCATGCACAATCTCAACCATCGACTCGTCGATGCCGATCATGTCGGCCACTACCTGCGGAAAGGCGGTCTCATGCCCCTGCCCGTGGCTATGTGCGCCGACCATGACGCTGATCGAACCGGTGGCATTCACCCGCACCGTCGCCGCGTCATAAAGACCCGCGCGGGCCCCCAGCATGCCAACGATGTTCGAGGGTGCAATCCCGCAGGCTTCGATATAGCAGTTGATGCCCAGACCGCGCAGCTTGCCATTGGCCTCACTGGCCGAACGGCGGGCGGCAAAGCCTGCCAGATCGGCGGCGGCCTCAAGCTTGTCCATCGTCCCGTTGTAGTTGCCGGTGTCATAAGTCAGCGCCACCGGCGTGTCATAGGGGAACTCGGTGACGAAGTTCTGACGGCGCAGGGCAATCGGATCGACGCCCAACTCGCGCGCGGCCTTGTCCACCACGCGCTCCAACTGGAACGTCGCCTCTGGCCGGCCCGCACCGCGATAGGCATCCACCGGAACCGTATTGGTGAACATCGCCTTCACGTTCACCTGAATGACCGGCGTCTTGTAGTTGCCCGCCATCAGCGTGCCGTGCAGCCATGTGGGCACGGAACTTGAGAAGGTCGACAGGTAGGCTCCCAGATTCGCGAAGGTATTGGTGCGCAGACCGATGAAGTTATTGTCGGCATCCAGCGCCAGTTCGATGGTACTGACATGATCGCGACCATGAGCATCCGACATGAACGCCTCGGACCGGCTGGACGACCATTTGACCGGGCGGCCGCAAGCTTTGGCGGCAAATGTCACGAACGCCTCTTCCGCATAGTGGAAGATCTTGGTGCCGAAACCACCGCCCACATCCGGGGCAACCACGCGGACCTTGTGTTCAGGCAGGCCCAGAACAAAGGCGCACATCAGCAGACGGATCACATGCGGGTTCTGCGAGGTGGTATAAAGCGTATATTCCTCGGTCGCCCGAGCGTATTCGGCGACTGCAACGCGCGGCTCCATCGGGTTAGCAACCAATCGGTTATTCACAAGGTCCAGAGTGGTCACATGCGCCGCGTTGGCAAACACCTCATTGACCTTGGCATCGTCGGCCTCACCCAACTGCCAGTCATAGCAGATGTTGTTTTTCAGATCGTCATGAACCAGCGTCGCGCCATCCTGCGCGGCGGCCTTCATGTCGATCACGGCAGGCAGTTCTTCGATATCGACCTCAATCGCCTCGGCGGCGTCGCGGGCCTGTTCCAGACTGTCGGCCACAACGGCGGCAATCGGATCGCCCACATGGCGCACCTTGCCCTGGGCCAGAATTGGGTGCGGAGGTTCTTGCATGGGCGCGCCGTGCTTGTCGGTCACTTCCCAGCCGCAAGGCATCCCGCCCACGCCTTCGAAATCCTTGCCGGTGAAAACCTTGACCACACCCGGCATCCCCTCGGCCGCCGAAGTATCGACGGATTTGATCCGCCCATGCGCGATGTCGGACCTCAGGAAATGCACATAGGCCTGGTTATGTACGTTGATGTCGTCGGTGTAATTGCCTGCTCCGGTCAGAAAGCGCACGTCCTCGCGGCGCTTGGAACTGGCTCCGATGCCACTGTCTTTGGGCATTGCTTGTTCTCCTCCCATAAACGGATGCGGATGCATCCTCTGTCATCCCACGGGCGTCTCCCTTACGCCCGCAGTGGCATCATTCGGCAGCGATGCTGCTGGCGTCCTGACCCGAAGCGGCCATGATCGCCTTGACGATATTGTGGTATCCGGTGCAGCGGCACAGATTGCCTTCCAGATACTTGCGTATTTCGGCCTCGGTCGGGCGCGGATTGTCTTTCAGCAGGGCCGCAGCACTCATCACCATACCCGGCGTGCAGAACCCGCATTGCAGCCCGTGGTGATCCTGAAATGCCTGCTGAATGACATTCAGCGACCCGTCCGGATTGGCCTGACCTTCGATGGTACCCACCTCGGCCCCATCAGCCTCAAGTGCCAGCATGTTGCAGGATTTGACCGCCTCACCATTCACATGCACCACACAGGCGCCGCATTGGGCCGTATCGCAGCCTACATGTGTGCCCGTCAGCGACAGGTGGTCGCGCAGAAAGCTGGACAGCAGGGTCCGGCCTTCGACGTCACCGCTAACGGATTTACCGTTCACGGTCATTGAGACCTGTGTCATGAGTTCCTCCCAGTTTTGATTTTCTCCCTTGCGACCGAGTTAAACACGGGAATTTTCGTTTGAGAACAAAAATCTTGTCGCGTTCAACACCCCGAGCGTCGCTTAACACTCATAACCTAAAGTGGCAGGGATAGAGGTCAAAATGCCGTGGCGTCACGGCCTGCGCTGGGCGCGCGGTTGAGGTCGCGTCGGGATTTCCTTGAGCAATCCGCCCACACCCATGGCCGCAATATCCGCGCCTGTGGTCTCGACACCGCAGGCAACGCGGGACAGAACCCAATCCGCGCCGTTCAAAGCAGGCGAGCGTGCGCAACCCGGCAGGCCGATAACGGGCCGATCCCCCATCGCGCCCAGAAACAGCAGGTTGCCGGGATCGACCGGCATACCGAACCGATCCACCGCCCCGCCTGCCGAGCGCACAGCCGAAGGTGCCACATCATCCACATCCGAGGTGGCCGAAGCGGTCAGAATCATCAGAACGTCGCCCTGCGTTCCGGCAATGGCCTTCGCAAGGGGATCGGTGTCATGCGCGACGATCTGCACGTCGCACAACTCCATCCCCAACAGTTCGACCCGCCCCCGCATGGCCGCGATGCCTTTTTCGTTCGGTGGTCCACCGGGAATATCCGTCACGATCAGACCAGCGGTTTTGTGAACCGGCGCAATCAGTTGAACTGAGCTTTGCGCAAGGCTTGCTGCGCGCTGAACGTCCACCTCGGGCACGGCGTAGGAAATCACCTTGATCGTCGCGACCATTCCGCCGTCACTCATCTGCTGATGCTGCGGAACTGTGGCGACGGTGATCATTGGGTTGACCTGATTGAACTGCTCCAGCGCGGCCACGTCCAGCGCCACGACGCCCGGCCCGTTGGCCAGCAAGTTGACGCGCCCCGTAAATGCTTCGGTCACGCGCAGGTTCGCCGCCGACGGGTCAGGTACCAAAGCCTTGGCCAACAGCGTAGCCGCCTCGTCCTCGTGACAGTCGCCGGGTTCCAGACGGGCCACGACAATTTCGGTCAAACCGGCCTGTGTCAGTTGTGTGATGTGATCTTCGGTCAGTCTCAGACCCTTGCGCAGTTTGCGGTCCGAGGCCATGACCGAATGCGCCAGAATCGCCCCGTTGGCATCAGCTACGGGCACCGGGCCAAACTTCATGCCTTGCCTCGCAGAACAGCAGTCATCTGAGCCAGGATCGCAACGGCAATTTCCGAAGGATCAGTGGCTCCGATGTCCATACCAATTGGCCCGTGTATTCTGCCGATCTGCGCATCGGTAAACCCGGCAGCCGACATACGCTCGACCCGTTTGGCATGGGTTCGCTTTGACCCCAGCGCGCCGATGTAGAACACGTCCGCCTCCAACGCGGCTTGCAGCGCGGGGTCGTCCAGCTTGGGGTCATGGGTCAGCAGAACAACCGCTGTGCGCGTGTCTAGTCCCAGTTTCAAAACGGCTTCGTCCGGCCAATCGGTGAGAATCTTTTCACCGGGAAAGCGCGCATCTGACGCAAAGGCATCGCGCGGGTCCACGATGGCCGGGTCATATCCCGCAATCCGCGCCATAGGCACCAAAGCCTGCGCGATGTGAACCGCACCGACGACGATCAGGCGCAAGGGCGGGTTATGGACGGCGACAAAGGTCTCTGCATCCTCTTCGAAACCGGACCGGTCCATGCGCAGTCGGTCGGGGTATTTGTTGCGCCGCAGGGCGCGGTGGCCGCTGTTGATATTGACCTCATAAGCCAGCGGCTCGCGCGCCGCCCGCGCGGCGACCAGTTCGGCCAGCATCGATTCAGGCAGGACGCGGCCAACCGGTTCAACCAGAACCCGGATGGTGCCGCCACAGGCCAGACCCACGGCAAAGGCGTCTTCGTCGCTGACGCCAAACTCCAGCAATCGCGCCTCGCCCTCATCAATGGCTTCCAGCGCCTCGACGATCACCGCGCCTTCGACGCACCCGCCGGACACGGACCCTTCGATCCGCCCATCACCGCCAATCACCAACTGAGCGCCCACCCGGCGCGGTGCACTGCCCCAGGTCTCGACCACCGTCGCCAGGGCCGCACCGCGCCCTTTGCGGTGCCAGTCCAAAGCGGTTTCCGGGCTGTTGTCGAATCGCTCCATCGAAGCCTCCTGAGGTCATCGGACTCAACATAGTCAGGAAAAGCGGGAAGAAAAGCATATGGGGGCAGTCCCCGCTCAAGGACGAGCTTGCTTGGGGGCAAAGGTTCTTTCGTATTCACATAAGCAAAGCATTGATTGTCTGCGCCCGTGCTTTTAGCTTGCTGCTACCTTCGGGGCCAATCCCGGACGTGCCCCCATTTTCAAAACGGAGACAGAGAGTTGAAACGCATTCTTACACTCGGCGCAGCTTTTGGGCTGTTGGCGTCAACCGCAGCTTGGGCTGATACATTTGAACGCTATGGCGAGGTCGAAGGCTGGAAGGTCTTCATCGACAATGAAAAGAAATCCTGCCTGATCGAAGCGATCGATGACTCGGAAAACGTGGTTCAGATGGGCCTGACTGAGGATCGCGCTGTGGGCTATGTCGGCGTCTTTACCAAAGCCGAAACGGACATCAAGCGCGGTGAGAAAGAAGCCGTGGCGATCATTCTGGGCGACAACCTGTATCTGGGTGAGGCCACGGGCATGAAGGGAAACATCACCAAGGGGTATTCAGGCGGCTACGTGCTGTCGGACGATCCGCAATTCGCGGAAGATCTGGCCAAACAGAAGGTCATGATCGTGTTCCCGGAAAAATCCTTTGGTTTCACCGTCGATCTGACCGGCACTTACAAAGCCATTGAAATGGCGCGCGAGTGCAATGAAAAACAGCTGGGCTGACGCTTAGCCGGAAAGCGCGGAGATCAGCCGCGCTTTCTCGCCCACATCCTGTGGTTCCGAAATGACGGTCGCCAGATCTTCGAGCGACGCAATCGAGTGACCGGCGCGGAAGCTGTCCACATGCGGCAGCATGGCAGCCACGCCCTGCGCCTTTGGCGCGAACCCATCCCATCGCAGCAATGGATTGAGCCAGATCAGACGGCGCGCCGACAGGTGCAGACGTTCGGTTTCCTTCGCCAAGGCGTCCGGGTCGCCACGATCCAGCCCGTCCGAGATCAGCAGAACAACGGCACCCTGCCCCATCACGCGCCGCGACCAGTCACGATTGAACGCGTGCAGACAGTCCCCGATCCGTGTGCCACCCTCCCAATCCTGCGCTTCGGCCCCGGCGGCGGCCAGCGCGGCGTCCACGTCGCGTTGGTGCAAGTGGCGGGTGATATTGGTAAGTCTTGTGCCAAAGGTGAAAGCGTGGACCTTGGCCCATCCCGCGCCCTTGGCGTTCGAGACGGTGTGCAGGAAATGCAGGATCAGGCGGCTGTATTGGCTCATTGAACCCGAGATGTCGCAAAGAACCACAAGATTGGGCCAGCGAGGCCTAGGTTTTTGCCGGGCAATGTCCCGTATCTCACCACCCTGACGCATGGCTGCGCGCAGGGTTCTGGCGCGGTCGATGCGGTGGCCCAGAGGGTTGGCCTGCGCCCGCCTGCTGGCAATCGGGTGAACCGGCAAGGTTAGACGCGCCAGAAGGCGTTTGGCCTGTGCGATTTCATCCGTGCTCATCTGCTCAAAATCCAGACTGCGCAGGCGTTCTTCGGAAGACGCGGTTTGCGAGGCGTCAATGTCGAGCTCGGTCTCGCCTTCATCTTCCGCAGGCTCGGGCAGATCACGTTCAACCCCGTCCAGCAGCGCCTCGGCTGCGCGCTTTTCGGCGGCGTCGGCCTTGCGTTCTTCCTGCACGCCCCGAATGGCGGGCAGCATCATGGACATCATGTGTTCCAGATAACGCGGGTCGCGCCAGTAGAGGCGGAAAACCTGTGCAAAGACGGTGCGATGTTCAGGTCGGTTCACGAAACAGGCGTGCAGGGTCCAGTAGAAATCCTGCCTTTGCGTGAAACCCGCCGCCTGCACGGCGCGTATGGCATCCACCACCCGACCTGTCCCGATGGGCAGTCCCGCCTTGCGCAGCGCGCGGGCAAAATGGGTGATGTTTTGCGCCAGTTTCGGATCTGCGGGGGTGTCGAGCGTAAGGTGTTCGGCCATTACCTTTCATGGGGGCTCTGCCCCCATACCCCCGAGGTATTTTTGAACAGAAGAAGCATCAGGCGGGTTCGAGGTCGGCTTTTGCCTCATCCAGAATGCGTTTGGCTTCAGAGCCTTGCAGTTTCTGGATGTCGTCCTGGTATTTCAGGATCGCGCCGAGCGTGTCGCCGATGACCTCGGGGCTGAGGTTGATGACATCCAGCGCCAGCAGGCATTTGGCCCAGTCGATGGTTTCGGCGACGCCGGGTTTTTTGAACAGGTCTTCGGTGCGCAGGCGTTGAACAAAGGCGACAACCTCGCGGCTGAGCGCCTCGGCGGCCTCGGGCGCGCGGGCGTGCAGGATTTCGATCTCGCGGTTGAAATCGGGGTAGTCGACCCAGTGGTAGAGGCAGCGGCGTTTGAGGGCGTCATGCACCTCGCGCGTGCGGTTCGAAGTGACGATGACGATGGGTGGTTCGGGCGCATGGACGGTACCGAGTTCCGGGATTGTGACCTGAAAATCGCTGAGCGCTTCCAGCAGGAACGCCTCGAAGGGTTCATCGGTGCGGTCGAGTTCGTCAATGAGCAGCACCGGCGCGCCGTGCTCATCCGGTCGCATGGCTTGCAGCAAGGGGCGTTCGATCAGGTAGTCGTCCGAGAACAGTTCGGTTTGCAGGGCTGTGCGGTCCGCGCCGCCTGCGGCCTCAGCCGTGCGGATAGCGACCATTTGCGCCGGGAAGTTCCATTCATAGACGGCTGAGGAGGCATCCAGCCCCTCATAGCATTGCAGGCGGATCAGGCGGCGCCCCAAACCCGCAGCCAGTGCCTTTGCGATTTCGGTCTTTCCAACGCCTGCCTCACCTTCCAGAAACAGCGGGCGGCCCAGCTTGAGCGCCAGAAAAACAACCGTCGCCAATGCCCGGCCGCACACGTAACCTTGCGCGTCCAGTGTTTGCTGAACGGCATCAATGGAACTTGGTTGGGTCATGCATGTTCTCCTTGCGGCCTAACAGGTCATGGGCCGGGGTCTGCGTCAAGCCTGCGGTGGGGGAAGAGGTACGGCGATCCTGCGCGCTGACAAGGTCTTTTCCGGCGGCGGGGTCTGTGCTAGCGGGTGCGTCATGACTGATAGCATCACGATCCGCCGCCCCGACGACTGGCACCTGCATCTGCGCGATGGCGCGATGCTGCAGGCCGTTCTGCCCGAAACCGCGCGCCATTTTGGCCGTGCGATCATCATGCCCAATCTGGTACCCCCGGTGGTGACTGGCGCACACGCTGCTGCCTATCGCGAGCGCATCATGGCCGCGCTGCCCGAGGGGATGGCGTTCGAGCCGCTGATGACCCTGTATCTGACCGAAGACACGGACCCGGACGATCTGGCCGCCGCCCATGCAAGCGGGCTGGTCAAGGCGGTGAAGTTGTATCCGGCAGGGGCCACAACCAATTCACATTCCGGCGTGCGGAATTTCGACAATGTGCGCCCTGTGCTGGAACGCATGGCCGAGATTGGCCTGCCCCTGTGTGTGCATGGTGAAGTGACAGATGCCGAGATTGACATTTTCGACCGCGAGGCTGTGTTCATCGATCGCGTTCTGGATCCGATCCGCAAAGCTACTCCGGGCCTGCGGGTGGTGATGGAGCATATTACGACCCATGACGGTGTTCAGTACGTCAAAGGCAATGACACCGATCTGGGCGCGACGATCACCGCGCATCACCTGATCATCAACCGCAACCATATACTGGTCGGTGGGATCAAGCCGCATTACTATTGCCTACCCGTCGCCAAGCGCGAAGAACATCGGTTGGAGTTGCTGAAGGCCGCGACCTCGGGTGATGCGCGCTATTTCCTGGGCACCGACAGCGCGCCGCACACGGATGACAACAAGGAAATGGCCTGTGGTTGCGCAGGTTGTTTCACGGCGACGAACACCATGTCCTTGGTGGCCGAGATGTTCGACCGCGAAGGCGCGTTGGACAAGCTGGAAGGGTTTGTTTCTCTGAATGGGCCTGCCTTCTATGGCCTGCCTGTGAACGAAGGTTCGATCACGCTGACCAAAGGCGAACCGGTCGAGTACCCCGACAAGATCGAAACCGGAGACGGCCCGGTAACCGTATTCGACCCCGGTTTCCCCCTGCACTGGCGCGTGGACTAACCCGCCAGTTTTGCAGCCAGATCGCGGGCGCGACCGCCGGTGCGCAGCATCGACCAGATCGCGTCCGCCTCAATCCCTCCGATCAGTTTCGAGGCTTTGGCACGAACCCGGTCTTCCCGGTCGGGAAGAGACATTGGGGTCATGAGGTCATAGGTAGCCTCACGCCGCGCCCCGTCGCGCCGCAGCAAGGTCAGGCAAGCCTCAGTTTCGGAAAGGGAGTCATCCGCTTTGACCGTGATGCGATCTTGCAGCGACCGGATGCGCGGGTCGGCGCAGACCTTCTCAGAGTAGCTGCCCGGCAAGGCGGTGTCATATCCCAACGCCTGCATTGCAATCACCGTGCGATATGAGAATTTCGCCCCCAGCCCGGTGGTCGGAGACATCTGGTTGCAGACGCTCATCCAACGCGGGTGGGTTTTGACCTGGATCTCGGCCACTTCGGGTTCAGCGATGTCCAGATTACGCGCGGCCTCAAGCGCCGCGTGTAGCCCGTGGCAGCAGGCGTGGAACTTGTAGCTGACGGATTCGAAAAGCCATTCATCTCCTAAACCGTCCAGAGCCGCCGTGGCATCCGCAGCCCCCTGATGCGTCGCGCCAAAGCCAAATTGGCCTTCCAGTGCTTCGGCATTGGGTTCAAATCCGCGCTTGACCAGAAGCGCCGCCTCAACCCCATTCGAGGCTGCCAAACCCGCGTTGTAAGGCTTGCCCATCGTGCCGAACTGAGCCTTCAGACCCGCCGAGCGGGTCGCTGTCAGGCCCAGCACCTGACGCATCTGATCGGCGTCGAACTGTAACAGACGCCCCACCGCCACCGCCGCCCCAAAGGCCCCCGCCGTTGCCGTTTGGTGAAACCCGGCCTGATAGTGGCCGCGCCCCAGCCACAGGCCGATGCGGATTGAGACCTCCATCCCGATCAGGGCCGCTTCGAGGAAGTCCACAAGAATACGATCATCCCATTCCGACACCGCCAGCGCAGCGGGCATAACGGCGACCGATGGGTGGCCGATATGGGCGAAATGGGTGTCGTCATAATCCAATGCATGGGACACGTTGCCATTGACCAAAGCCGCTGCGCGGAGGGGCGCGAGCCCCCCGCCGAACATATGCGCCTGGGCGGCGCCGCCCTCCTCTAGCACCATATTCCGTACGGTATTAGACACGGGTTCATCCGCCCCGGCGCGGCCAACGGCGATCCAATCCAGAACAGATAGCGACGTGACAATCCGTGCCTGCGCGGTGGTCGAGATCGCGCCCGCGGCAAAAGCCGCCAATGCTGATGTGAAATCTGACATGAGGCGCAGTCTAACGTGCGCCGTTCGTTGGTAAAGCCTTAGCTGTAAAGCTCGGCGGCACGAGCCTCGAACGCGCGAACGATGCGTTGCATGGCCTCGTTGAAGACCACGCCAATGATGCCCTGCAGGATGGCGTTCTTGAATTCGAAATCCACATGGAACGACACGTTGCAGCCCCCGTCCGGCGCGTCTTCGAACTGCCAGTCGGATTTCATGTATTTGAACGGACCGTCCAGATATTCGGTGTCGATCTTCTTCTGATCCGCAAACAGCGTCACCCGGCTGCCGAACCGCTCGCGAAACACTTTGAACGAGATGACCAGATCGGCCTCCATCACCTCGGCCTCGCCTGCCGCATAGGTCTTGCGGATACGGGCCGCTGCGCACCAGGGCAGAAACTGCGGGTATTTCGCCACATCCGCAACCAGATCATACATCTGCTGGGCGGTGTATGGCAGGTGGCGGGTTTCCGAGTGGATTGGCATGGCATTCAGGCATTTAAAGGTGACAATGGCGCGTCATGTCGTATGTTGCGCGCCAAAGATCAAGGGGGCTGCGATGACTGACCGCGCTTATGTGATAGATGAGATGATCTCGGCCAAGGCCATCGCGGCGCGGATTGAGGAGCTGTGTCGCAAGATTTCCGAGGAATTCGGCAATACCGACAAGCTGGTTGTGGTGGGCCTGTTGCGCGGCAGTTTCGTCTTCATCGCCGATCTGGTGCGCGAGCTGGACCTGCCCATCGAGGTCGACTTTCTTGAGGCGTCGTCTTACGGCGATTCCATGGAGAGCAGCCGGGAAGTGCGTATTCTCAAAGACTTGCGCGGCGCAATTGAAGGGCGCGACGTGCTGGTGGTCGAGGATATTGTCGACACTGGCCACACCTTGAACCACGTCACCAACCTGCTGCACAGCCGCAATCCCAAGCGTCTGAAATCCATCGCCCTGCTGGACAAACCCAGCCGACGCGAGGTTGATTTCCGCTCGGACTGGATCGGGTTTGAGATCCCGGATGAGTTTGTTGTCGGTTACGGAATTGACTACGCACAGCGCAATCGCAATTTGCCCTTTATTGGCAAGGTGCGCTTTACCGAAGACACGTAAGCGGCTGGCTCAACCCAAAACCTGACGGATCGCATTCAGAAAGATTCCGGTTCCGATCGGGATCAGCGCATCGGGAAAATCGTAATCCGGGTTGTGCAACTGCGGATGATCGCGCCCGGCCCCAAGCCAGAACATCGCGGTCTTCGCGCCTTTGCCAAACTGGCCGAAATCCTCGGAAAACCGTTGCGGTGTGTTGGTCCGTTTACACTCAACCTTTTGGGCGGCGCAGGCTTGGGTCAAAATCTCTACCGCGTCCGAATGATTGGTGCAGGCGTCGAAAACGTCTTCGCAAGTGATCGAAGCGCTTAGCGCTTCGGATTTCGCGACCTGCTGCACCAGCGCTTCGGCATCCGCAATCAGTTTGGCCATCCGGTCGTCGGATACCGTGCGCAGCGTCACCCAAAGCTCGGCCTGTCCTGGGGCGACACCGAATGTCTGCTCCCCCAAACTGGCATGAGTGATCGTGGTCAGCGCGTAATCCGAGTTCAGCGCGCCGCCGCCACCAAGCGCTGTCAAAGCCGGGATCAAAGCCGCCAATGCGCCGGCCGGAGATACGCCGTCCTGAGGCGCCGCTGCGTGCGAAGTTTTGCCGGTCAGCGCAATACGCATCCCGCGTGACGCGCAATTGGCGGGGCCTTTGCACAGCTCGACCGCGCCAAGCTGCAACCCTGGAAGATTGTGCAGCGAAAACACGAAATCAGGTGCGATTTCAGCGAATTGCGGATCAGCCCGGAAGGCTTTGGCCCCCTGCCCGGTTTCCTCGGCAGGCTGGAAGATCAGAACAACGCGACCGCGTTGGGGGCGCTGTTTCTGCAACGCCAGCGCCACGCCCAACACCATCGACATATGGCCGTCATGCCCGCACAGATGCCCCCGGCCCGGTCTCTGCGAGACGTAAGGAACATCCGAGAGTTCCTGAATCGGTAACCCATCCAGCTCACACCGAATACCAACGCATGGCCCGTCCTGACCGCTGTCGAACACAGCGGCGACGCCGTGCCCACCAAGCCCGGTCAACACGCAATCCGCGCCGATGCCGCGCAATTCATCCGCAATCCGGGCGGCGGTCTCGTGCTCGGCTCCGGACAGTTCGGGCTGTTTGTGCAAGCCATGGCGCAACCCAATCAGCCGCGCCAGCGTGTCAGGTGTCACGCCTGCCCCAGCTTCTCTTGCCGGGCGGCGCGCAGGCGGGCGAAATCATCGCCTGCGTGATAGGACGACCGGGTCAACGGCGTGGCCGAGACCATCAGGAACCCTTTGCCATAGGCCGCTTTTTCGTAGGACTCGAACTCTTCTGGCGTGACAAACCGGTCCACCGCGTGGTGCTTGGGCGTCGGTTGCAGATACTGTCCGATGGTCAGAAAATCGATATCGGCGGCGCGCATATCATCCATCACCTGACCGACGGACTGTTTGTCTTCACCCAGACCCACCATGATGCCGGATTTGGTGAAGATCGACGGGTCCAGTTCTTTCACGCGCTGCAACAGGCGCAGCGAGTGGAAATACCGTGCGCCGGGGCGGACCTCGGGATAAAGGCCCGGTACGGTCTCAAGATTGTGGTTGAACACGTCCGGTTTCGCTTCGACCACGGTTTCGAGCACTTCGGGCGCGCATTTCAGGAAATCCGGCGTCAGAATCTCAATCGTCGTCTTGGGTGAGCGATGACGGACCGCGCGGATGGTCTGCGCAAAATGCTCGGCCCCGCCATCGGTCAGGTCATCGCGATCCACCGAGGTAATCACCACGTGGTTCAGACCCAGTTTTTCAACCGCATGTGCCACGCGGCCGGGCTCGAACACGTCCAGCGCATCGGGGCGCCCGGTGGCGATGTTGCAGAAGGTGCAGCCGCGGGTACAGATCTCGCCCATGATCATCATGGTGGCGTGGCCCTGGCTCCAGCATTCGCCTACATTCGGGCACCCGGCCTCTTCGCAGACGGTGACCAGATTGTTTTCACGCATGATCTTATGCGTGTCGGCATAGCCTTTCCCACCGGGGGCCTTGACCCGGATCCACTTCGGTTTCTTGGGCTGTGCATTGTCCGGGCGATGCGCCTTTTCGGGGTGACGTTGCTCGGGGATTTTCAGATCTCGCACGGGCAGTTTTCCTGACTTTGGGTCAACTTTCTGTTCTCATAACATAAAGCAGTCGTAGGTGTTACGCCAGCGACGCATAGCCGCTATGCAAGCCATCCAAGTCGTGCAATTTAGTTTAACCTTAAACTACATCTTTGCCATACATTTCAATGGTCAAACCCAAAAGCGACGCTTTGCGCCCGCAGCATTTCTTGGATTGAAGGCAGTTTAGACCTGTTTTAAATCACGCCCGGATCACATGTGAATCACAGGAGCTTGAACGTGAAAACCGGAACCAAACTGCCACAGGTTACCTTCCACACCCGCGTCCGCGACGAGGCTGTCGAAGGCCCCAACCCCTATCGCTGGCAGGATGTGACAACCGCAGATTACTTTGCGGGCAAGCGGGTCATCCTGTTCTCGCTTCCTGGCGCGTTCACGCCGACCTGCTCGACATATCAACTGCCCGGTTTCGAAAAAGGCCACGCAGATTTCGTCGCCAAGGGTGTGGACGAGATTTACTGCATGTCGGTCAATGACAGCTTTGTCATGAACAAATGGGCGCAGGATCAGGGCCTGAAAAACGTCAAGGTCATCCCCGACGGATCCGGCGAATTCACCCGCAAGATGGGCATGCTGGTCGACAAGGACAATCTGGGCTTTGGAATGCGCTCGTGGCGCTATGCTGCGATCATCAATGACGGTGTGGTCGAGGCGTGGTTCGAAGAGCCCGGCCTGATGGATAACTGCCCTGAAGATCCCTATGGCGTGTCCTCGCCCGAAAACCTGATGCAGCACCTGCAACAAGCGGCCGAGCCTGAACTGGCCTGAGGCACGATCCGTCTTTTTCCGATTGGCCCGCCCTTTGGCGGGCCTTTTCAGTTTCGGGTGGCGGATACGATGGATTCTCCGACCTCGCGGATAACCTCGGCCAGCCGATCAGACCAGTCTTCATCCCCGCTGGACGCACGGCGGACCAGACCCACAGTGCGGGCCGGTTGTGGCGCGCCAAAGCGGAGCAGTTTCAGGCCGGGAACCGCCTCACCCTCGGCCCGTGCGGCAAGTTCCGGGATCAGGGTCAGGCCAAACCCTTCGGCCACCAAGCGCGACAGGGTCGCCAGCGAGGATGCGCCCATGTTGATCTGGCCGCTGCCCCGATCCTGACCACATACCTCAAGCGCCTGATCCGTCAGGCAATGACCGTCTTCCAACAGCATCAATTGCGCAGATTGCAGGTCCAGCGGGCGCAGCATGTCCGGGGTTGCGGATACTTTTTCCAACCGCGCGGCGCTGCCTGCCAACAGGAACTGATCCTGAAACAGGGGCGTCTCCCTGAACTCCGACCCCGCGACAGGCAGGGCCAGAACAGCGGCGTCAATCTCTCCGGTACGCAGCAGGGTCAGCAGGTGTTCGGTTCTGGCCTCGCGGATCTGCACCCGCAGCGAGACATCGCCGGCCCTTAACCCGGCCAGAACGCCGGGCAGCAGATACGGCGCAATGGTCGGGATGATCCCGATAGACAGCGACCGATGCCCGCCTGAATGGTCGCGCGCGAACTGATCCAAACGGTCTGCCGCACCAAGGATCAGTCGCGCGCGGTCCAGAACATCCCGGCCAAGCGGTGTCAGAAGAATATCGCGCGCCTGCCGCTCGAACAGCACCCCGCCCATGGTTTCCTCAAGCGCTTTGATCTGAACGGACAAAGCAGGCTGCGATACGTTACAGACCTGCGCCGCGCGCCCAAAGTTGCGCTGCTCGGCCACGGCCTGAAAATATTGCAGCTGTCTGAGTGTGAAATTCATAACCCCTGCTTATCACCACCCAAGTGATCTGCAAGGGTTATGTATGACTTCTAACCGATCATCCGATCCCGTTCAGCCTGATCTTCATAGTGTCGTTTCAGGCGCTGCAAAGCGATGCGCAGGACGATTTTACCGGACCGCGCCGACCATCCCATACGCTTTTCCGCCAATTCCAGCCCTTCCAGATAGCAGCAACACCGCAAGGCAACATCGCTGAGACCCGGACCCAGATCAGACAAGGCCCGCGCCACCCGGTCGCGCGCATCTGAGGACCCGCGTCCGCCATGCGACTCGCTGCCGAAACTGCCCCGGCCACCGCTTGTAAGAAACCGGTCCCAATTCTGCGCCACCTGAGGGCCGATCTGCGCCAGTTCAAAATCTTCGCGCAGGCGCTCCCCGGCACTGACAAGAGTCTCGTCCAGAAAGGGTTTACCGTCCCGATCCCGACGCCGCGCCAGCGCGATCAGCGGGCTTTCTGCAGCGCTGTAGCGGATGCGCCGCGCCCGTTCGCCTTGGTCCGAGGCGGCTTTGGCCTGAAACGGTGTTTGCGCTTCGGCCATACCAAATTCATTGCGCGCGCGGGCTTTGTTCTCGGCCTCAGCCACAAGACGGCTCAGCGCGGTGCGACCTGATGCCGATATCCGGTAACGCGAAATCCGCCCGGGATTGTCGCAGGTGATCCAGTCCTGCAAGGCCAGCGCCTGTGCAATCCTGCATTCGACCACGGCGGTTCGGGTCGCACCGGCCTCGCCCGTATCCCGAACGACAACTGCCTTGTCCATATCTTCGGCCACGGCAAGCACCGACCCGGTTTCGCACAAACGGCGCAGAACACGCATGGCTTCCTGATCGAAAACGTCCTTTTCCCCCTCGTCCGGCAAGGCACGGTGGTTTTCGGAAATCGAAAAATGGGTTTCGGCCAGCGATTGCAGGGCTGCATCCACAAGCGGATCGTCACGGCGCATTTCAATGCGTCTGATCTGCCGAAGAATGGTCGACGCATGGCACCCTGCCGATCGCGCGATATCCCGTATCGATCGGCCGGTCTCGGTATGAGCAAGGTATCTTTGCGCCCCTTCAGGCACCCATGCCGGGATGGTGAAAGCCACGTTGTTTTCCATATTCATTTGCCCTCGTCGACAAAACAGACTGCCACTTTTCGCCCTCGGAATTTGAGTTAACCAAATCTAACTAGAGGTGCTTTCGTTACTCGTTCGTTAACCCCAACGGCCTGGAACCAGATTTGATTCAAAAAGATAAACAGTCGTGAAACCATCGTTCGGGGGGAGCCGAACTAAGGCAACACCCGCTTAGGTTGTGTGACAAACAGGCCGTCAAAGCTCGTACAAGGGAACACGAACATGCAGGACCTGATGACCATGATCACAACGCTTCGCCGCCCCCGACTGCTGGCACGGGCGGCCAAACACGGGGCGCAGGATTACAATCGGGACCGGCACCTGCAACGCATTCTGGGATATGGTTCGCTGCCCGGCACAGGCGCAGCCCTGATGCGGTTGTTAGAGCTTGAGAGAGAGGTAAATGAACAACGAAAAGAAGAAGATGCCGCCTATTCACTGGTCCGGCATCTGGATCTTCTGATTGCCCTGTTGGGCGAGGCGCAGCTGTATCAGGCAAGCCGCGCCTCGTACCCTACTTGATCAGATGAAAGCGTCCGGCATGGAGGCTTTCTTTTCCGCTACATAAGCCTCAAGCGCGGCGGCTTTGTCCGGGTCCATCTGCGGCTGCTGATAGTTTGCCAGCAGATGCTCGACCCGCGCAGTTGCCAGGGCGCGTGTGTCGCGGGCGCCTTCTTCCTGCCAGGTCTCGAACGGCTTGTAGTCCAGCATTTCGGTTTTCCAGAACGCGTCCTTGAAATTGGCCTGCGTATGCGCGCAACCCAGATAGTGACCGCCCGGCCCGACTTCGCGGATCGCGTCCATGGCCAGCGCGTTTTCGTCATAGGTCACGCCTTTGGCCAAGCCGTGCAGAATGCCCAGTTGATCGGCATCCATGACGAATTTCTCGAAATCAGCGACCAGACCACCTTCAAGCCAGCCGCAGGCATGCAGCATGAAGTTCACACCCGACAGCAGACCCATGTTCAACGAGTTGGCTGTTTCATACGCCGCCTGCGCGTCCGGCAGTTTCGACCCGCAGAACGAGCCGGCCGAACGGTAAGGCAGGTTCAGACGCCGCGCCAATTGGCCCGCGCCATAGGTGATGTGCGAAGCCTCGGGCGTTCCGAATGTCGGCGCGCCCGAGTTCATGTCGATCGAGGTCACCATCGCGCCAAAGATCGCAGGCGCGCCGGGGCGAATGATCTGGCTATAGGCGACACCGGCCAGAACCTCGGCCAGAACCTGCGTCAGCGTCCCGGCAACCGACACCGGGGCCATCGCGCCTCCCACAATGAACGGAGAGATGATGCAGGCCTGATTGTTGCGCGCATAGACCTCGAGCGACCCCATCATCACATCGTCGAAGGTCATCGGCGAGTTGATGTTGGTCAACGAGGTCATCACCGTATTTTCCTGCACGAACTCTTTGCCGAACAGAATCTCGCACATCTCGACCGAATCCTGCGCGCGGCTGGGGTCGGTCACGGATCCCATAAAGGGTTTGTCCGACAGCGTCATATGCGCCAAGAGCATATCCAGGTGACGCTTGTTCACCGGAATATCGGTCGGTTCGCACACTGTCCCGCCCGAGTGGTGCAGCCACTTGGACATATAGGCCAGTTTCACGAATTTGTTGAAGTCATCCATGGTCGCATAGCGGCGACCGCCCTGCGCGTCACGCACGAATGGCGGGCCATAGACCGGGGCAAGCACCAGATTGCGGCCGCCAATTTCGACCGATTTCTCGGGGTCGCGGGCGTGTTGCGTGAATTGGCTGGGGGCGGTCTTGATCAACTCACGCGCCAGACCGCGCGGGATGCGCACACGCTCACCATCGATATCCGCGCCCGCATCGCGCCAGCGTTCCAGCGCCGCCGGGTTGTCGACAAAGTTGACGCCGATCTCTTCCAGCACGGTTTCCGCGTTGTATTCGATGATCTCCAACGCTTCTTCGTTGAGAACTTCGAAATTCGGAATGTTGCGTTCGATATACTTTGCAGTTTCGATGCGAACCGCGGTGCGCTCGGCCCGGCGGGCAGCGCCACCGCCGCCTCTCGCCCTGCGCCGGGTGTTTGCCTCTGCCATGAGAAAATCCCGTCTGAATGGTTAGATTGACCGTTTAGTTACAGGATTGAGCGTCATCGAGCATATGGTTTACGGCGCTCTGGGGGGAAAAGCGACATTGGACCTCACGTTGGCGTAGATCTTCACCGTCGCGTTACGCTTCGGACACCGTATCCCATTCAATGCTGTCGATGCTCGGCTCAAGCATCAGAGGAGCGACAACCTTGTGCTGCAGTTCCTCGGGGTGATCTTCCATCGAGACCAGAACAGCGATTGTTCGTTTGCCTTCCACCGCATCGCCCTTTTCAAAGCCAACGATTCGAACATCGTTTTGCGCCAACGCCTTGAGAACAGCGACACGCGCATCTGCCTGCGCTTCTTCCGAGCATTGAAGAAGGATCTTGAACTCTTGCGTCAGCGGCACCCCGGCACGTGTGGTGCGCTTGAGCCATTTCACCAACGGCCTGAGCCCGAGATTCACAAAAATCACGAAACCCGTCATCATGACGGCAAACACCCAGGCCCCTGCCCCCGCCATCATTCCGACAGCAGCCGAGCACCACAGGGTAGCAGCCGTATTCAGGCCATGAATGGTGAATCCGTGCCGGAAAATGATACCGGCCCCCAGAAAGCCGATTCCCGAAACGACCTGCGCCGCAACGCGCGTCGGGCTCACCTCATCCGGAAACAGCGCCGAGAATACAACAAACGCAGCGGCACTCAGCGCGACCAGCGCATTTGTCCGCAGCCCGGCCATTCTTTGGCGGACCTGACGCTCGGACCCGATTAGCGCGCCGCAAAACAGCGCCAAAGCCAGATTCAGTGCGGCAATCTCGATGGAAATCGGCAATTTCGGTCCCTTGTTCTATTTGTATATACATCGATCCAGCCGAGTTGTCATATTTTCGTTACAAAACTTTTACAATTCCTTTTTTTGAATCGCTGAACCCCTTTCAGAATCAGAGGTTGCTCTTGCGAAACAGGTGCGCTTGGCCTAAGGCGCGGATATGACCCAAGACACCCATGACCGCCTTCTGATCATCGACTTCGGCAGCCAGGTGACGCAGCTGATTGCCCGTCGCCTGCGTGAACTGAACGTCTATTGCGAAATCCACCCCTACCAAAATGTCACGATGGATGTGGTGCGCCAGATGGCGCCGCGCGCCGTAATCTTTTCGGGCGGCCCGGACAGCGTCACGCGCGATGGCTCGCCCCGCGCCCCGCAAGAGATTTTCGACTATGGCGTGCCGATCCTTGGTATTTGCTACGGTCAGCAGGTGATGATGCACCAGCTTGGCGGCAAGGTCGAAAGCGGCCATGGCACTGCCGAGTTCGGTCGCGCCTTTGTCACCCCGAAGGAACAGCTGGACATTCTGGACGGCTGGTTCGCTGACGGCGACGAACAGGTCTGGATGAGCCACGGCGACCATGTCAGCGAAATCGCCCCGGGTTTTGAGGTCTACGGCACCTCGCCCAACGCGCCCTACGCAATCACGGCAGACCCCGCGCGCCACTTCTATGCGGTGCAATTCCACCCCGAGGTGCACCACACGCCCAAAGGCGCGAAGCTGTACGAAAACTTCGTCAAGCTGGCCGGGTTCAAAGGCGATTGGACCATGGGTGCCTATCGCGAAGAGATGATCCGCAAGATCCGTGAACAGGTTGGCGACAAAAAGGTCATCTGCGGTCTGTCCGGCGGAGTGGATAGCTCGGTGGCGGCGATCCTGATCCACGAGGCTATCGGCGACCAGCTGACCTGCGTCTTTGTCGACCACGGCCTGCTGCGCAAGAACGAGGCCGAGGAAGTTGTCGGCATGTTCCGCGACAACTACAACATTCAGCTGATCCACGCGGATGAAAGCGAGCTGTTCCTTGGCGAGTTGGACGGTCAGAGCGACCCTGAAACCAAACGCAAGATCATCGGCAAACTGTTCATCGACGTGTTCCAGAAACACGCCGACACCATCGATGGGGCCGAGTTCCTGGCGCAAGGGACGCTGTATCCCGACGTGATCGAATCCGTCTCGTTCTCGGGCGGGCCTTCGGTGACGATCAAGTCGCACCACAATGTTGGCGGCCTGCCGGAAAAGATGGGTCTGAAACTGGTCGAACCCCTGCGCGAATTGTTCAAGGACGAAGTCCGGGCACTGGGCCGCGAACTGGGCCTGCCAGCCAGCTTCATCGGTCGCCACCCCTTCCCCGGACCGGGGCTGGCCATCCGCTGCCCGGGCGAGATCACCCGCGAAAAGCTGGAGATTCTGCGCGAGGCCGATGCCATCTACATCGACCAGATCCGCAAACACGGTCTTTACGACGACATCTGGCAAGCCTTCGTTGCCATTCTGCCCGTGCGCACCGTTGGCGTTATGGGTGACGGCCGCACCTATGACTATGCCTGTGCCTTGCGCGCTGTGACCTCGGTCGATGGTATGACCGCCGATTACTATCCGTTCAGCCATGAATTCCTGGGCGAAACCGCCACGCGAATCATCAACGAGATCAAGGGCATCAACCGCTGCACCTATGACATCACATCCAAGCCCCCCGGAACGATCGAGTGGGAATGACAGAGCATCGCAAAAGCCGGGATTGGTGACCACCATCCCGGCTTTTTTGTTTGCTGGCGCTGCTTCTGCGTCGACCTTAGGTTCTTAGGACCCTGCTGAACTCAGGCGTGACCCATTGCGCGATACAGCGCAGATCCGTCAAAACCGGATTCAGGGTGCCCGATCCGCACGAATCCGTTTAAGCCCTGTAAGACACAGGAACAAAGCGCGGAGGATGCGGGGTGGAGAAAGGATCGGTCCAGGTCTTCAAGGCCGGTTTCTGGATGATCGGCGCAATCCTGTCGTTTTCCTCGATGGCTGTCGCCGGGCGCGAACTGAGCCTGCATCACGACACGTTCGAAATCATGATGTATCGCAGCATCGTGGGCATCATTGTCGTCGCGACTGTGCTAAGCGCAGTTCGCGGGTGGCATCAGGTCACCACCGAACGCCTGAGCCTTCATGCGATCCGGAACGCGCTGCATTTCACTGGACAGAATCTTTGGTTCTACGCAGTCGGGGTGATCCCTTTGGCACAGGTCTTCGCCTTGGAATTCACGCAGCCGCTGTGGGTCATCCTGTTATCGCCGTTGTTTTTGAATGAGCGTCTGACAACACTCAAGGTCACTGCGGCCCTGATCGGTTTTGCAGGTATCCTCATCGTAACGCGCCCCGGTACCGCCCCGTTAAGCCCCGGCCTGATGATGGCTGCCGCCTCGGCAATTTTCTTTGCGTTTACAACGATAACCACCAAAAAGCTGACGCGGTTTGCAAGCATCGGATGCATCATGTTCTGGCTGGCCGTTATGCAGGCCGTTTTGGGGGCCGCAGCCGCAGGTCTGGACGGTCAAATCGCCCTTCCCACCCTGCAAACCGCACCCTACTTGCTGTTGGTCGGGTTGGCCGGGTTGCTGGCACATTTCTGTATTACCAACGCGTTAGCCATCGCTCCGGCCACTGTGGTCATCCCCTTTGACTTCGCGCGTCTTCCCACAATCGCCGTGGTCGGAATGCTTCTTTACAACGAGCCCATCGATCATTGGACAATGCTGGGGGCCGCCGTGATCTTCTCGGGGATTTTCCTGAACGTGTGGTCCGAGAATCGTAACAGTTTGGCAACAGTCCGCGACTCTAGTCGTAACTAGTAACGCACGGTCACGACTTGACCTTAAACTAACTGGAAAGAAAGTATCGGGCACATTTTTGCAGGTTGGAACGCAACTCACACTCAACGCGTAGCCGAAAGCACCTGCGAGGGACTGTAAAGGGAGGTTCAAAATGAAAAAAGCGCTACTGACGACATGTGCGCTTTGCTTTGGAGCGACAGTTGGTCATGCAGGTGGCCTGGATCGAAGCGGGCAAGGCATCAACCTGATTTTTGAGGAGGGATCGGTAGTTCAGTTTCGCCTTGGGTACACCAACCCAAGTGTATCGGGAACAATGCCTGCGTTAATCGGGCCAAATGCTGGTCAACCTGTCGATTCGGGCAACGTTGCAAATGACTTTTTTACACCGCACCTGGGGTACAAGACTGCTCTGACTGAACAGTTGGACTTTGCGATCATGTATGATCAACCTTTCGGCGCGGACATTGAATATGCCGATGATTACCCGCTGTCGATCAACCCAAACCCTGCTGGACGCCAGGATACTCTGAATGCAACCGCAGACACAGATGCTGTGACCGCGCTTTTGCGTTACAAATTTGACAACGGGTTCAGCGCACTGGGTGGCGTACGCGCGCAGCGCGTAAAGGCATCGGTTAGCGTACCACTTGTAGCCGGGTATGAAGTCAATACGGACGCGGACATTTCGTTCGGATATGTTGTCGGAGTCGCTTGGGAAAAACCGGAAATTGCTGCTCGTGTCGCACTGACTTATAACTCAAAGATCAGCCATAACCTCTCGCAAACCGAGGCACTTGATTCCACCGGTACACTCAACTCAGGAACCGAGATCGAAACACCGCAATCGGTCAATCTGGATTTTCAGACTGGCGTCGCCCCGAAGACCCTACTTTTCGGATCTATTCGTTGGGTTGACTGGCCTCAGCTCAACTTTTCGCCGCCGAATTATCCATTTAACCCACTTGTCGACTACGACAACGCCACCTATACCTATTCGCTCGGTCTTGGTTATCAGTTTTCCGACGAATTCTCTGGTGCGGTAACACTTGGCTATGAAACCGACGAGGGTGAACCAGTATCGAACCTTGGTCCGACCGACGGTTTCTGGAGCATCGG
Source organism: Ruegeria sp. N4 (assembly GCF_056531425.1). NCBI lineage: Bacteria > Pseudomonadati > Pseudomonadota > Alphaproteobacteria > Rhodobacterales > Roseobacteraceae > Ruegeria > Ruegeria sp. N4. The sequence goes on along the minus strand of NZ_JBQFLT010000001.1, from coordinate 224,374 downwards.
TGTCGGTGGAACATATTCGTTGGAAAAAGCCAAAATCTCGGGAGGCATCCGCTATACCGACATCGGCGATGCGACCGTGGACGGCGCAGGCCCCAACGCACGCGCCGACTTCTCAGGCAACAGCGCCTGGAGTGTTGGTTTCCAGATCACCTACGCTTTGGACTGATCTGACCGATCACGCAAACACAAGGCCCCGCCCATTCGGCGGGGTCTTTTTTTGTCGCATGTTTCGGGTCGCTTCGGCGTTCGCGTGGTGACAGGTTGGCCCTATGGAACCTCAGAAACATCTCTCATCCCGGGCCTGGGCCGAACTGTTGCTTCTTGGCCTGATCTGGGGCGCGTCCTTTGTGTCGATTCGCATTGCGCTGGATACGATCCCGGTGATGACCTCGGTCCTGCATCGAACTTTCTGGGCCATGGCCGCGCTGTGGCTGGTCGTTTGGATCAAACGCCTTGAGCTGCCCCGGGACCCGCTGGTCTGGCTGGCCTTCCTGATCATGGGTCTTTTGAACAATGCCGTTCCCTTCTCGCTGATGGCGTGGGGACAGTTGCACATCGACACCGGGCTTGTGGCCATCTTGAATGCGGCAACGGCGATCTTTGGCGTGCTGGTTGCGGCCTTAGTCTTCGCGGATGAACGGCTGACAAAGTCGCGCCTGACCGGGGTCGTTCTTGGGTTTGCGGGCGTCTCGGTCGCCATCGGCCTTGGCAACTTTGCAGGTTTCAACCTGCAAAGCCTGGCTCAGCTCGCCGTTTTAGCGGGCACGGTGTCTTATGCCTTCGCCAGCGTGTGGGGCCGAAAACACCTGTCCGGCATGTCCCCAGTCGTCGCAGCGGCGGGTATGCTGACCGGCGCGACACTCTTGATCCTGCCGATCGCGCTGATGGTTGATGGCGTGCCAACCCTGCGCCTTCCGGCTGCAACATGGGCGGCCATCGGATACTATGCCATCATCGCAACGGCGGGGGCCTATCTTCTGTACTACCGGGTGCTGGCAATGGCCGGTAGCGGCAACCTGATGCTGGTCACTTTGGTCATCCCGCCCGTCGCCATTGTCCTTGGCGCAGGGCTAAGGGACGAAGCGCTGCCGCCCAATGCCTATGTCGGTTTTGCAATCCTTGCCTTGGGACTGGTAATCCTGAACCGCTCGGGCAAGCGTGATTGACGCGGTCCCCTGCCCGTTCTAGCAAAGGCAAAACTAAGGGACAGCACAACATGATCTACGGCTCGGCAAAGGATTGGCGCAGCGCTGCGCGGAAGAAAGTGCTGTTTTTCGGCATGTCGGGCCTGGGCAAAACCTATGTGTCGAACATCCTGCGGGATTCGGGCGACTGGTTCCACTATTCGATCGATTATCGGATCGGCACGCGCTACATGGGCGAATACATCACCGACAATGCCAAGGCCGAGGCGATGAAGGTGCCGTTTCTGCGCGACCTGCTTTTGTCGGATTCGATTTACATCGGCTCGAACATTTCATTCGAAAATCTGACACCTGTCGCCGCCTATCTGGGCAAGCCCGGCGATCCAGCCAAAGGCGGGCTTGAGATGCCCGAATACCGCCGCCGTCAGGAACAGTTCCGACTGGCCGAGATTCATGCCTTGCTGGATACCGAGTATTTCATCGACCGGGCGCAGCGTCTGTATCATTACCCGCATTTCATCTGCGACACCGGCGGGTCGATCTGCGAATGGGTCGATCCGAATGATCCGTCTGATCAGGTGATGACCGAACTGTCCAAGCACACGCTTATGATCTGGCTGAAGGGGGACGAGGATCACACGGCAGAGCTTGTCCGCCGCTTCGACAAAGCTCCGAAACCGATGTCCTATCAGGCCGAATTCCTGGCCCGCGTGTGGACCGACTATCTGGACCAACATGGCTGCGCCGAGGCCGAGGTCGATCCGAATGCCTTCATCCGCTGGACCTATGCGCAGGCGCTGGCCCATCGTCAGCCCAGATATGCGGCCATGGCCAAAAACTGGGGCATCACCATCACCGCCGATGAGATCGGCAAGGTGCGCGACGCGGCCGATTTCGATGAGTTGATCGAACGCGCCCTTGAGACCCAACCCAAGAACGCCTAACTACAAGCTTCTGTAAAAACCCATAAAAGCCTGAACCGATGCCGATCAAGATCCCCTCAGACCTGCCCGCCTTTGACGTCCTGACCAAGGAAGGCGTCATGGTCATGGCCGAGGATCAGGCAATGCGTCAGGATATCCGCCCCCTGAAGATCGGGTTGCTGAATCTGATGCCCAAGAAGATTCAGACGGAAAATCAGTTCGCACGTCTGATCGGTGCAACGCCGCTGCAAATCGATCTGTCCCTGATCCGCATGACCGAGCATCGGACCAAGAACACCGCAGCCGAACATATGGCCGAGTTCTACCGCCCCTTTCAGGAGGTGAAGGACCAGAAATTCGACGGTCTGATCATCACCGGCGCACCGATTGAACATCTGGAATTTCCGGACGTCACCTATTGGGACGAAATCAGCGAAGTTTTCGAGTGGACCCAGACCAACGTGCATTCCACCTTCGGCGTCTGTTGGGGCGGGATGGCGATGATCAACCATTTCCATGGCGTCAAAAAGCATATGCTGGATGCCAAGGCCTTCGGCTGTTTCCGGCATCGGAATTTGAACGCGGCTTCTCCGTTTCTGCGTGGCTTTTCGGATGATTGCGTCATTCCGGTCAGCCGCTGGACCGAGATGAAACAGGCCGAGATTGACGGCGCACCGGGGCTGAACACCCTGCTGGGCAGCGACGATGTCGGCCCCTGTCTGGTCGAGGATCCGGGGCATCGGGCGCTCTATATCTTCAACCATTTCGAATATGACAGCGATACGTTGAAGCAGGAATATGACCGGGATGTGGCCAATGGCACGCCGATAAACGTGCCGATGAACTACTACCCCGATGACGACCCGACCCGGACGCCGCAAAACCGCTGGCGCAGCCACGCGCATCTTTTGTACGGCAACTGGATCAACGAGATATACCAGACCACACCTTTCGACATGGATGAAATTGGCCGTTAAGCTACTGATATCATTCGCCGTACTCGTTCTGGGCTTTACCGCGTTTACCGCGTGGCGCAGCGCCCAGATCGAAACACGGGCCGAGGCTGCCTTTCCACCGGAAGGTCAAATTCTGGACGTCGATGGGATCGCAGTCCACGCTGTCGTGATGGGCGAAGGCCCCGATGTGGTACTGATCCACGGGTCCAGCGGAAACACGCGCGACATGACCTTTGCGTTGGCGCCAATCCTTGCCCAGACCTACCGTGTCATAGTGTTTGATCGTCCGGGGCTGGGCTATTCCGCCAGTTTCAATCCTGACGGAGAAACCATCACCGAACAGGCTGACATCCTGCAAAAGGCTGCCGCTCAGCTGGGGGCTGATAAACCCATCGTCGCTGGCCAAAGCTATGGCGGATCCGTCTCGCTTGCCTGGGCTGTAACACGGCCCGACAATATCTCGGCCCTTGTTCTGATCGCCCCGGCCGCCATCCCGTGGGTGACGCCGCTTGATGGGTTCAACCGCTTGGCCTCGACCTCTGTCGGGAACACGCTCGCCCTGCCCCTGATCACGTCTTACGTGCCGGGTTGGTATGTCGAACAGGCGATGGACAAGGTCTTTGCCCCGCAGACGGCCCCCGAAGGATACGCCGCGCATTTCGGACCCGGCCTGACCATGCGCCGGGCCTCGATGCACGCCAATGCCAAACAACGCGCCAACCTGCTGGACGAAGTCGCCGCGTTACAACCCCGTTATGCCGAGATTTCGGTGCCGACGGAAATCCTGCACGGCACCGCCGACGATACGGTCGGGCTCGAATGGCACTCGCATCGCCTGATCGATCAGATACCAGGCGCCGAATTGATTGAACTGCCCGGCATCGGTCACATGCCACAGGTCGTGGCTGCCGAGGAAGTCGCCGCCGCAATCAACCGGGCTGCGCAGCGTGCGGGTTTGCGTTAGGCGGGCACCTAATCCATAGTAAGAAATGGATTTTATTGCGAGGTGATGCATGGCCCGGTCCGAAAAAGGCTCCATCGATAGCTACTTCCGCAAAGGCGCGCCAAAGGATGTACGCGACCTGATCAAAAAGGCAAAGAAGGGCGAGATTCTGAACCCGACCTATCCCTATGCGGAAAAGATGAAGTCCAAGGACTATGAGGCACAGATTGAGGCGTTGCAGATCGAACTGGTCAAAATGCAATCCTGGGTCAAAGAGACCGGTCAGCGGGTTGCAATCATCTTCGAAGGCCGCGACGCGGCGGGCAAAGGCGGTACGATCAAACGCTTTCGCGAAAACCTGAACCCGCGCGGCGCACGCAATGTGGCGCTGGCCAAACCGTCCGACGCCGAACGCAGCCAGTGGTATTTCCAGCGTTATATCCAACATCTGCCCACGGCTGGGGAAATCGTATTCTTCGACCGCAGCTGGTACAATCGCGGTGTCGTTGAAAACGTTTTTGGCTTTTGCGAGCCCGAACAACGCGAACGTTTCTTTCGTCAGGTTCTGCCGCTGGAAACCGGGCTGGTGAATGACGGCATCCATCTGTTCAAGTTCTGGCTGAATGTCGGGCGCGCCGAACAGCTGAACCGGTTCCTCGCGCGGGAAACCGACCCGCTGAAACAATGGAAACTCAGCCCCATTGATGTGGCGGGATTGAACAAATGGGACGAATACACTCAGTCGATCTCGGAGACTTTGACCCGATCCCATACCGAGCATTGCCCCTGGACCATCGTCCGATCAGACGACAAGAAACGCGCCCGCATCGCAGCGATTCAGACGGTTCTTGGCGCGCTGGAGTATGATGAAAAGAACAAGGGCGCGGTGGGTAAAATTGACCCAAAAATCTGCGGCGGGCCAGAGATTTGGGACGCGTAGGCACGCAGCACCAAGTGATGGACGCTCAGACACAGGTGGACTATGTCTTTGCTTCCCAAGGAATGAAAACTGACCTGAGGCCAGGATGACGAAACGCGGTTACCACCATGGAAACCTGAAACAAGCCCTGATTGAGGCTGCGTTGTCCCTGATCGAGGAAAAAGGCCCAACGGGGTTCACTCTGTCCGAGGCGGCGAAGACGGCCGGGGTCACGCCAGCGGCTGTTTATCGGCACTACCACGGGCGTGAAGATCTGATTGCAGAAGCTGCCAAGCAAGGCTTCGAGATGTTTGCCGACCTGATGCAGTACGCCTATGACAAAGGCCAGCCCTCGGCCCTTGCCGCGTTCGAGGCGACGGGCCGCGCCTATCTGGCTTTTGCCCGCAAACATCCCGGCCACTATATCGCGATGTTCGAAAGCGGCGTGTCTCTGAACCGCACGCCCGAGCTGTCTCTGGCGGCCAATCGTGCCAAGAACGTGTTGGAAAAGGCCGCAGCCGATCTGTCGCAACATATTCCACCGGAAAAGCGCCCGCCTGCCTCGATGTTCAGCGCACATATCTGGGCGATGAGCCATGGGGTTGTCGAACTCTACGCCCGCAACACGGGCGCAACGTCGCCCTTCCCGCCCGAGGACCTGCTGGAAAGTGGTATCGGTATCTATCTGCGTGGATTGGGGTTGGTGCCGCAGGACGACTGAACCGGTTCAGACCCGCTGACTGTTTTGCGGTACGCTCAGGCCAGAGGTGACATTGATCAGGTTCATCTGCCCCATGCCCTTTATGTCGACAAGACCGATATCCGAGACCTGAAACTCGTCGATCAGGGCGTATTTCATTTCCTCCGGCGCGACGATATTCATCGGGTTTGCAAAGACTTGCAGACGCGCGGCGGTGTTCACCGCTGGACCAAAGACGTCATAGACGTATTTCTGGATACCCACGACCGACCCGACCGCAGCCCCCATGCCCAACCCGACACGTGCCTGCCATTTATGGGGGTGGCTTTCATTGCGGCGTTCGAGATAGCGCAGAAACCGCACGGCACAATGGGCCACGGCGGTTGCGTGATCCGGCGTCGCATCGGGCATGCCCGAAACGGCCAGATAGGCGTCACCGATCGTCTTGATCCTCTCGCATCCGAACTGTTCTACGATCCGGTCAAAGGCTGTGAAGATGTCGTTCAACTCGCTCAGCGTCACTGTCGGATCGGTTTTCGCGGCAAAGTCGGTGAAGCCGACAAAATCCAACATCACGACCGAGACCTGATCGTACAATTGCGGGGTCACAACACCAAAGGTCTTGAACTCTTCGTACACCGCGCGCGGCATCACGTTCAGCAGCAGACGTTCGACCCGTTCCTTTTCGCGCTCCAACTCTCGGGTGTTGCGTTCCACCATGGTCGAGTAGCTGTCGATCATGCTTTCAAGTTCGCGAATGCGCGTGATGTTCTGGCATTCGATGATCAGAACCTGCTCGGACAGGCCATTGGCCAATGACACTGTGACCGCAAAGATCAAGGTCCGGCGTCTGGGCTTGATCTGCAACTCGACCGAGTAGCGCAGGCCAGACTGTTTGACGTCATCCAACTCTCTCAGATCAAGATCGGGCACCAGATCCAGCAGCGTTTGACCGTCCTCTGGTTTGCCGAACCATTCGGCGAAAGAGCCATTGTGAAAGACAAACTCCAGATCCTCGGCCCGCACCACGGCCACGCCGACGCCAATAGCGCGCAACAATTGCTCGTTGATGGCATGGATGCTCATGCAGCGTCCCGGGCGACGATGATCGAGCGTTTTCCTTCAATCGCGCCAAGGGCTGTCTTGATGTCTGGCTCTGACATACCGTGCATTTCCAGCGCCTCGCCGAACAACACGGCCATGGCGTCGAAATCCTCATGACTGATATTGAGATGGCGGTGAACCGCCTCGATCCTGTCGTCACTGAATGCAGCAGGCCCCCCGATCAGAGAGGAAACGAATTTGGTTTGATGGTCGATCAGGCGCGGCATGTCGATATCTTCGAAATAGTCGCCGATCTCGTCGGAATCCAATGCCATTTCGTAGAAGGACATCACCACCCGGCTGATCGTTTTGAACCCACCGTATTTCTCATAAAGCGTCTGTGTCACACCAATACCCGGGCGTTACCAATTGAATAACGCCACAAGACTATAACAAATTCCGATTTTTGTTAACGTTTATCAGACTTAAGGGTCTATTCGCCTGTTGTGGGGCTGTTTTTTGAACCCGGAAAGCGCCGCGAAAGGTCCAACCTCAATCCGTTCCATGGGTGCGGCTATAGGCCGAAACGGCCGGCGGTTCATGCGCAGCACGGGCTGTTTCACCGGGGTCGTAGACCTCGATCAACAATGGGTAGCAAGCGGCGGTGTCCGAGGAATGCTCGGACGAACAATCCCCGCCCGGGCAGGCCGACAGACCGACGATCAAATCGATCTCGGCGTAAAACTCAAGATAATCCCCCGGACGCACCGGGCTGGCCTTCATGAAATACTGACCGGTGTCCCGCGTGAACCCGGTGCACATGAAAACGTTCAACACGTCATGCACGTGCATCTCGGCCTCGTGCAGCGGCAGGCTGCAATGCCGGGACAAGGCGCGTGTCAGATTGGAATGGCAGCAATAGTGATAGTCGTCACCAGACAACAGCCGACCGGTATACGGGTCACAGCGCGTCCCGATAACATCGTGGACCGAGCCGCCGAACTCATCGAATCCATACCAGTCCAGCGTATCGTCAATGATGGTCGCCATCGGGCGCATGGTAGGGAAACTCGACCACATCCGGTCGCCGGTCGACAGATGCGTGCCATGCAACGCGCGGGTTTTTCCGGAATAGAACCGCTCGGCCAGATCGTGCTTGTTCCACAGGTTCAGATCGCCGACCTGAGACCCCTGCACCGACACAATGCGGAAAAACGCGCCTGCGGGGACGTCGATACACGCCGCATCCCGAGGGGCCGCAGTGACCTCGGCGGATTTTACGGCTGCGTTGCGCAGGGCACGCAGCCCGGTCAGGTCCGGCGGGTCCAGCGTGTCTGGCGGATAGCAGATGACGGGTTCAATGGCCTTGCGCTGAGACGCATCTGCAGGTGGCGTGGAGTTCGGGATTTCAAGTTTCACGGCGCACCTCTTGGCGAAAGACAATCAAATTGACGAACTCTGTAAGGGATAGAGCAAATCAGGCCGAACCGCCAAGGCCCGGAATCACAAATGCGCACCCCTTTCCGACACGCGTCAGCGCGCCATTCGCGCGCGCCGCCGGGCGATTGATTGCCGAAAGGCCCAATCGCTGAACACGGTCAACGGGAAAAGAACCCGCTCACCCAGCCCATCGATCACAACAAGCCGACCGCCGCGTTCCTGCGCGCGGACGATGTTTGCGGCCCACAGGTCGCCCACGATGATACGACCGCGCTCCAGATCGTCCAAAAGCTCCAGTAGTTCGGCCTTCAGCTTTTGCTGAACCTCGGGTTTATCCTTTGCCGCCACCATTTCAGCGTGCAGCGAGGGCGCGAGATCTCCGTCCGGCCCGGTCATTTTTTCAACCACAAGGGCCGGTCCCCGAGAGGTCGGCGCATAGCCCATGAACCGGGCCAGACGCTCAATCTCGGGACACCCACGATTCAGGGCCGCCAGGTATTCATTCGCCTCACGCGCCCATTGTCGCAGATTTCCGTACCGCCATTCGGCATAGCGCGGAATGAGATGGTTGCGCTTTGGCTCATCAACCCGAACCTTCAGCAAGGCGTTTTCCAGTTCAGGATGTTGGAATATCTCGTAATTCTGGCTTTTGCGCAGCGGCGCATTACCGTCCAGCTCAATCATTTTGTTTTTTGTCCTGTCTGCCGATATGCAGAGTTTTCCGCTTGAGGCAAATATAATCCCGTCATCAATTCGTTACAATGCAGGCAGTTGGCGCACCGGCGTTCACAGCTTGGCAATTGGACAGCAAATCGGATAAAAGTGGCGGAGAGACAGGGATTCGAACCCTGGAGACGGTTTCCCGCCTACACACTTTCCAGGCGTGCGCCTTCGACCACTCGGCCACCTCTCCGTGACGGCGATATTTGGACCAATGCCGGTGGATTTGCAAGGGCCGAATTCAGGGAAAGTGAACGGTTTCAAACAAATCCGTGACGTCGAAATCCGATGCCGTCTATGGACGGATCAAAGCTCATCCCCGGCGTCAGGGTCCAGATCCGCCTCGGTCATTTGGATCGGGGCAGACGTCGCCTTTTTCGCGACCTCGGGTTCTTTCTCAGGCGGCTCGGACGGGCCTTGGGGCGCCGGGTGCAGAACTTCGGGGTTGCGCAGCCACAGATCACGCTGCGCAAACGGGATCTCGATCCCGGCCTCGGCAAAGCGGCGGTTGATTTCGTGGTTCATGTCGGATTTCACCGACAGCACCCAGTTCACGTCGCGCAGGATGGCCCGGATTTCGAAATCTAGCGAATCCGCGCCAAAGCCCTGGAACACCACGCTGGGCGCAGGGTTCGCCAGAACCATCGGATGGGCGTTTGCGATCTCACCCAGAATTGTTTCGACTTGTTGCGTGTCAGTGCCATAGGCCACGCCCACCGGCACGATCACCCGCCCGATGGTATTGCCCCGCGTATAGTTCGTAACCACGCCGCTGATCAGGTCCGAGTTCGGAACGATCACATCTGTTCGGTCGAAGGTCTCAATCGTCGTGGACCGGACCGAGATATCGCGCACGTAGCCCATCATCCCGTTCACATCGATCCAATCCCCCTTCGAAATCGGACGCTCGACCAGCAGGATAATGCCCGAGACGAAATTCGACACGATGGTTTGCAGACCAAATCCGATCCCGACAGACAGCGCCCCGGCCACAATCGCAAGCGAGGACAGATCGAACCCGGCCACCATGATCGCGATCAGCGCAGCGATGGTGATCCCGACATAGCCGGACCCGGCCACAATCGCGTTCTGGCCGCCGGGATCAATTTTTGTTTTGGGCAACAAAGAGTTGCGCAACCCGCTTTGAACCAGCCGCGTCACCGTATAGCCGATGGCGAATACAGCCACAAAGGTCAGGAAATTGCTGGGTGAAATTGTGACCCCACCGATGTCGAAACCCAGCAGAATGCGCGTCCAGACTTCGATCAGATCAGTCTCGCGCGCGCCCCAGTAGATGGCCAGAACAGGCACCGACAGGATCGCAAGCGCAAACCCCAGCAGCACCGAAAATAATGAGTCGCGCGCGGCGTCGCCCTGCCCGGTTATCCAACCGTAAACCGTTGTCAGGAAGCGCTGTGCGATCACCAGCGCCGCAATCAGGATCAGCGTTTTGACCGCCGGAAAAACGATGGCCTCGGCTGCGTTCGTATAGCCGAACATCGCCAGAACTGGCGTCGCGATGCCAAGCAGGAACAGCACACGACGCAGCAGCTCGATCAGTTGACTCAGGCTTGCGCCCCGTGTTGAAGCGTTTGGGTCAACTTCGTCCTGTTGGACGTCATTGGTCCGGATATGGCGCACCCGCAGCAGAAGCAGCGCGGTCATGACGACAACCGGGAAGCTGACAACAGCCCGCGTCGCGTCCGAGATATTTTCGATCTGATCGAACAGAATGGCCAGTTCGTGCAAAATCAGCATGATGGCCAGCAGATCCAGATAGACCCGCAATTCCTTGATTTTATTTGCCGACAGGCGGCGGAAATTCTGCGCCTCTCCGATCAGATAGATCTGCCGACCGATCCAATCGTAGAAGAAAATGATCGCTGCCCAATACGGAACGCTTTGCAACAGAAACGTGCCGCGCAAGCCCAGCACCCCGGTCAGCGTGATCGCCTGAACGGCGGCCCAGACACCCAACCAGGGCAGAGCAATGCGGAACAGCGAGACGACAAAGGTCCAGACACCGGTGCCCCCACCGCCCAGTTTACGCAGGTAGTCCCCGCCTCTTTCCGACCAATAACGCCCAAAGATCAACAGAACCGCCGAGGCAACCATCAACAGAAAAATGCCCAGGCCGCGCTCGCGGATTTGTTCGCGGACGGAATCTGTACGCAGGTTCTTGGCGGTCTCGTTGAACAGGCTGCGGGTGGCTTCGGTCACATCCGCCCAGGCCGGCCGCCAATAGATCGGGTTGATCGGGGACGGGCCACGCTGCAACAGCTCTTTTTTCTGGCGGTCCCGGATGATCCGGTCAATCTCGCTGATCAACCCGTTGGCCCTGCTATAGGCCTCTTCCGAGATGATCCGGGGGACGCGCAGGCTGTTGAGTTGTTCGTCCAGATGCGCGCGCAACATCGCCAGTTGTTCTGGTTCTTCGGCATCACCTTCCGGCTTTGGACCCAGCGCTTTGATCTGGCCTTCCAATGTCTGAATGCGGTCAGTGTTTGCCCCGCGCGCCTGATTAAAGTCCTCGCGGTAATTGTTTATTTCAGAACGTAGATTTTCTAACGCAGCATTCGAGGCCCTGTTGGCCTCGATCACCGTTTCGGCCCGGTCCGCCGTCTTGATCCAGCCCTGATAATATTCGCTCTGCCGGTCGGTCAGTTGCGCGGTGGCCGCGCCAACAAACCCGAACAGACATAGGGCAACCAGAACAAGACACAGGCGGACCTGTTGCAGCATCATACGTCCTCGAACACGCCCGGAATGCTGCGGGGCGCTTCGGTCATCCAATCCGGTACCGGCAGCTCTTTTTCGCGCAGGAATTCCGGGTTGAACAGCTTGGACTGATAGCGCGTGCCATAGTCGCACAGGATGGTCACGATGGTATGGCCGGGGCCCAGATCCTTGGCCAGACGCACCGCGCCCGCCATGTTGATCGCGGTCGAACCGCCCATGACCAGACCTTCCTCGCGCAGCAGATCGAAGATCAGGGGCAGCGCCTCATTGTCGGTCATCTGGTACGAAAAGTCCGGCTTGAAGCCTTCCAGGTTCTTGGTGATGCGCACCTGTCCGATGCCTTCGGCGATCGAGCTGCCCTCCATCGCGATCTCACCGGTGGTGTAGTAGGAGTAAAGCCCTGCCCCCATCGGATCGACCAGGCCGATCTTCACACCTTTGGGCTGCAAAGCGTCGGCCACACCGGCCAGCGTTCCGCCTGAACCTACGGCACAGACAAAACCGTCCACCTTTCCATCGGTCTGTTCCCAAATCTCGGGGCCGGTGGTTTCCACATGGGCCTGACGGTTGGCGATATTGTCGAACTGGTTGGCCCAGATCGCGCCATTGGGTTCGGTTTGCGCCAGTTCCTCGGCCAGACGGCGCGAGTAATGCACAAAGTTGTTTGGGTTGCGATACGGCGCCGCCGGAACCTGAACCAGTTGCGCGCCGGCAAGGCGCAGCATGTCTTTCTTTTCTTCCGACTGGGTTTCCGGAATCACGATCACCGTCTTGAAGCCCATTGAGGCACCAACCAGCGCCAAGCCGATCCCGGTATTGCCCGCCGTGCCTTCGACAATGGTGCCACCGGGTTTCAACTGACCCCGCGCGACCGCATCGCGGATGATGTAAAGCGCCGCGCGGTCCTTGACCGACTGTCCCGGGTTCATGAACTCGGCCTTGCCGAGGATTTCGCATCCGGTCTCTTCACTGATGCGCTTCAGCCGGATCAGCGGTGTTTTCCCGACTGCGTCGGCAAGGTCTCGTGCAATGCGCATGGCGCCCTCTTGTCGTTTGGTATCAGGGAAGATTTACAGCCGAGCCGCCGCAACCACAAGCGCGATAGTCACTGGCGCAAACGGTCCCGGTGACGGGCCAGCCAATGGGCCAGCGACAGCAAGGGCAAATCCTTGAAGGCGTGGCTGTCCACAAGCCCGATGAATTCCGAATACGGCAGAATTCGGGTGCGAATATCCTCGCCTTCGCTGTCCAATCCGCCTGCGTCGGTCGTTTCGGTCAAAGCTCCAAGACCGACATACAGATAGACATACTCGGTCGAAGACCCGCTTGAGGAATAGGCCCCACCCGCAAATTCTAGCGCATCGAGCGTGACCTGAGCCTCCTCCAACGCCTCGCGATGGGCCGCCTGTTCCGGTGTTTCACCAGCGTCGATCATGCCCGCCACCGGCTCCCACATCCAGGGTTCGGGGTCTTCGATCAGGAAGATCGGGGGGCGGAACTGCTCGACCAGCATCACGGTATCCTGCACCGGATCATAGGGCAGAACCACAACCGCGCTGCCCTGCATCAGGCTGTTGCGGTTCAGAACAGGACCCATCGAACCGTCGTGCAAGCGGTGCTGTAGCTGGATTTCCTCCATGCCGAAATAATCGACATAGGCGCGTGTATGGCTGTGGACGACAACATCCGTTGCCGTATCGCGCGGATCACCCGAGCGGCGCTGCCGAGCAAACAACTTGGCCTGGGCGCGGGTTTGTATTGCCGGGATGCTGCGGGTCATCTTTTTGGCATCAACCTTGCCGAAATAGGCCATCTCTTCTTCGGCGGCCAGCGCGGTGACCTCGCCCAGTTTCTCGGCCCACCGCTCCAGCGACCAAAGACCCGCAGGCACCCAGGCACCGGGGGCCGGGAAAAACACCTGAGCGATCGTCGTGCTGCCATCGGGTAAGGCTACGGCCAAGGGCTGCAAATCATAGTCGAACCCGCCTTCGTAATAGGCCAGTCGTGCCAGATCTTGCTTGGTCAGGTCGCGGGCCAAAAGGCCGTCGGCCTCAGCCCCCGGCATTGGCTGGATCATTGGAAAGTCCTCTCCTACCACCTCATGAACGGCATGATCCGGCAGAGTGGCAGGGGTCAGCGACACATCCCCGGCGGACCGGCCCAGCACACGCTCCAGCAGTGGAACGTAGCGCAGGGTGCCGTAAAAGAACAAATCAGACACGGGTGAACAGCTTTCCTGTCAGGTTGAGGGTATCAGCGCCAGCGTCGGCTGGCGATTTCCGTGGCCAGTCCGGCCAGCACGGACCCGACGGCCAGAGTGATCAGGATTTCAGGAACCAGCAGCAACCGCCCATAGTCGACCCCGATCACGAAGATCGCCTTGAGCGCCTCGAACGGGCCATCATAGCGGTTGCGCATGGCAAGGCGAAACATCTCATAACAGCCCTGCACAAACAGCGCCCAGAACACCAGCGAGGCCACGCCGGTCAGCCCGTTGTTGATCCCGGCAGTCCAGCCGCGCCCTGCCCGTTTGCCCATGATTTTCCAGCCACATGCGACAGCGATTACAAGGTTCACCACGGTGAAATAGCCGTAATCCTTACCCTCTTCCCCGTTGTTGATAATCATGCTGGAGACCAGAAAGGCCACCACCGCAAGACAAAGGGCGGCAACTAATCGCGCGGCTGTGGGCATTTACCAATTCCGTTCCTTAACTGGGCTTTGCTATGGTGATCTGTGTCACATCGCAATTGCCCGTGTCAAAGGCCGCGCCACATGCGGTCAAATAATAATTCCACATGCGGCGGAAACGCTCATCAAACCCCATGTCAGCGATCTGATCCCATTTGGCGTTGAACGTGTCATACCAGCGGCGCAGCGTCAGGTCGTAGCTTTTGCCAAACTCTTTCGAGCGCACCAGATCAAGCCCCGCCAGATCGATCTGTTGGCGCAGGATCGTGGGCGATGGCAACATGCCGCCCGGAAAGATGTATTTCTGAATGAAATCAACGCCGTTCTTGTAAAAATCCCAGCGGTGATCGCCCACGGTGATGATCTGCAACGTGGCCTGAGCGCCGGGCTTCAGACGTTCGCGCACTGTCTCGAAATAGACAGGCCAGTACTTTTGCCCCACAGCCTCGAACATCTCGATCGAGGCGATGCCGTCATACAATCCGCGCTCGTCCCGATAATCCTGAAGCTTCAGCTCGACCATATCGGAAAGTCCAGCTTTTTCCATACGTTGTCGCGCAAAGTTCAACTGTTCCTGACTGATGGTCAGGCCGGTGACGCGCAAGCCACGCTCTTTCGCGGCATATTCGGCAAAGCCGCCCCAGCCGCATCCGATCTCAAGCACATGATCCCCGGGTTTGACGCCCATTTCGTCAATGAGGCTGGCATATTTGGCCGTCTGCGCCTTTTCCAGGCTCTCCTGTCCGGTCTCGAACAGGGCGCTGGAATAGGTCATCGTGTCGTCAAGCCACAGGCCATAGAAGTCATTGCCCAGATCGTAATGGTACGAGATGTTCTTCTTGGCCTGTTTCCGGTTGTTGCGATGCAGCCAGAAGCGCAGACGCTCGTAGGCCTGCACCAGGAACTTGCCGGTGAACCCGTCATAAACCGTTTCCGAACCGAGATGGACAAGATCCATAAAGGATCGCAGGTCGGGCGTGCTCCAATGTCCTTCCAGATAGGCGTCCGAGAACCCAAGCTCTCCTTCCCGGATAAGACGTGCAAAAACATCCGGGTCGTGGATTTCGACCGCTGCAATCGGGCCGGGTTTGGGGCCCTCTGATCGAAACACGCGACCATCCGGCAAAGTGATATCCAGCCGCCCGGACTCCATCTTGCCCAGCATCTTGAAGACTTGCGCGAAATATCTGGGCAGGTCTGTCTGCCCCTCGGTCGACGTCAGGATCATCCGCTCTCCCCTCTGCGGTGTTTGGTTCAGGCTAGGACGGCTTTTTGTTTCTGGCAAGTTTTCAGTTCCTTACTGGGTTTTTCGGCTTTCATACGCAGACAGAGCGCGCTTGCGCCCGTCAGCCAAATCCACGGCCGGTGGCGGGTATGGCGTGGACGGGTTCATTCCCCAGGACCTCGGGATCGCGTCGAAATAGGCCAAGGCGGTAGCGCTTGGGTTTGCGCGCCCTTCCGCGATCCAACGCTGCAGGTATCGGTTGTCGGGGTCGAACTTTTCCTGCTGCGTGTGCGGGTTGAAGATGCGGAAAAACGGGGCCGCATCCGGACCTGATCCCGCCACCCATTGCCAGCCCATCGCGTTCGAGGCCGGGTCCCAGTCGATCAGGCAGTCCTCAAACCAATTCATCCCGACTTTCCAATGGGTCATCACGTGCTTGGTCAGATAGCTTGCGACAATCATCCGGGCACGATTGTGCATCCGGCCGGTCACATACATCTCGCGCAGGCCCGCATCGACTACAGATATGCCGGTTCTGGCCTGTTTCCAGGCCAACACCTCGGGGTGGTCCGGGTCGGTATTCCATGGGAAGGCATCCCATTCGGGCCGCCAGTTGCCGGTCAGCAGGTGCGGCGTGTGGTACATCAGGTGATAGGCGAACTCGCGCCAGACCAACTGCCGTAAGAATCCGTCGGTCCCGGTCGTTCCCATCAACGCGGCCTGTTGCACCCGGTGCCACGCCGCCCGAGGGCCGATCTCGCCCAGCGACAGGAATTCCGAGAGGTTCGAGGTGCCATCGACATCCAGTCGGTCCCGGTCTTCGGAATAGCGCGAAACGCGCTCCAAAAAGGCGTTCAGTTGGTCATAGGCCGCGTTTTCACCGGGTCGAACATGCGGGCGAACGACCCGAGCGCCCCGGTTCATCGATTTTCCCATAACCCACTCACCCAGCGTCTCTGACACAGGCCAACGGGTGGGCGCGTTCAGGTTGGTTACTTTGGGAAACGGCTCGGGCACCTCGCGCCCCTGCACTGCGCGCCACATCGGAGTGAACACACGGAACGGCTGCCCGGTTTTCGTGGCAACGGTCCAGGGTTCGAACAGCAGATGGCCTGCAAAGGACCTGGCTTGAACGCCATCGTCGATCAGGGCCGCTTTGACTTTGGTATCCCGCGCAATCGACTCTGGATCATATGCCCGAGACCAGTAGACCTCGGTCGCGCCGGTCTCGGACACCAGTTTCAGCAACTGGTCCAACGCATCGCCGCGTCGTAGGATCAATTGGCTGCCAGCCTGACCCAGCGATTGCGCGAAGGCTTCAAGCCCCAAACCCAGACGCCATCTGGGTGCAGCGCCAAGTGCCTCGGTCAGTGGATCAAGAATGAACACCGGAATGACAGGCCGACCGGTTTGCGCGGCGGCAGACAAGGCCGGATGGTCCGACAGGCGCAAATCTCGTCGGAACCAAATAATGATTGGGGACTGAGTAGATGACATGACCGCCCTGGTGTTTTCTTCGTGATACGAAACAGGGCTTTGAGTGGATCACAAAACGCGATCAAGCGCCTCCAACAATTGATCAATTTCCTGTTGCGAGGTGTAGTGCGTGAAGCTGACCCGCAATACGCCCTGCGCCGGATCAACGCCCATGGCTTGTAACGGTCGCACCGCGTAGAAATCACTGCCACCCGCCATGATGCCATATTTGGCCAACTCGGCTGCCACAGGCTCGGCCGGTTTTCCCAAGGCCAAAGCGACCGTCGGTGCACGACGCGCCGCATCAGAAGGTCCGATCAGGCGCACGGCATTGCGCGATTTGACCGCATCCAGAACCGGTTGCAGCAACGCCTCTTCATGGGCGCGCATCAGATCATGGACAAAAGCCCCCTGCGCGGCCGCACCTGTGTCTGGTCCGCCGTGGTGCTGGCACAGCAGTTCGATGTAATCCGCCATCCCCGCACTTGCCGCGATCTGCGCGTGGTCGGGACCAGCGGGGGTAAAGCGCTTATACAGAACGTCCCCGTTGAAGTAATGCGCCTGGTTCGGCAGCAGTTCCCCAAGCGTTCGCCGAATGACCATGCAGCCCTGATGCGGGCCATAGGTCTTGTAGGCCGAGAACAGGTAGATATCCGGCCCCAGATCCCCAACATTCGGCAACCCGTGCGGCGCATAAGACACGCCGTCAACGCAGACAAACGCCCCGGCGGCATGAGCAATGGCGGTGATTTCCGTCACCGGATTGATCTCGCCCACCACGTTCGAGCAATGCGGAAAGCAGACAAGGCGGGTTTTCTCGTCCAGCAGATTCTCAAGGTCCTGCGGGTTCAGTGCGCCTGTCTGGGGGTCGATCTGCCATTCCCGGATTTCGATCCCCGCATCTGCCAGGCGTCGCCACGGACCGGAATTTGCCTCATGATCCTGGTTGGTTACGACGATGGCTTCACCCGGATTCATCCACTGCCGCACCGCCTGCGACAGAACGTAAGTGTTTTGGGTGGTCGAGGGTCCAAAGCTCAGCTCATCGGTATCGACACCCAAAATGGCCGCCAGCCGCGCGCGGGCTTCGTCCATTTCAGCCCCTGCAAGCTGGCTGGCCTCAAACGGCGCATAAGGCTGCACCTTGCGCTGGGTGTAGAACCGCGTCAGCCGGTCAATCACCGGCTTGCACGTATAAGACCCGCCCGCATTTTCGAAAAAAGCCTGCCCTTTCAGGCTGGGCTCGGAAAAGGCCGGGAACTGAGCCCGAACGAAATCGATATCCAAAGACGTCATGGCCGGTCCCCTTCCCCAATTGCTTTCAAAAGCGCCGCGTCAGCCCTGAACCTTGGTATAGGTTCCCTCACCCGCCAGAATGCCGCGGAAGCCACCGGGCTCATCAAGGCCGAACACAATCAGCGGCAGGTTGTTGTCCCGCGCCAGCGCAATGGCCGAGGCGTCCATGACCCGCAGCCGCTTGGCCAGAACATCATCATAAGAGACGGTGTCGTAGCGCACCGCATCGGCGTGCTCTTTCGGGTCCTTGTCATACACGCCGTCGACACCGTTCTTGCCCATGAAGATCGCCTGACAGGCCATTTCGTTGGCGCGCAGGGTGGCGGCGGTATCGGTTGTGAAATACGGGTTGCCGGTTCCGGCGGCAAAGATGCAGACCCGCTTTTTCTCCAGATGTCGCACCGCACGGCGGCGGATATAGGGTTCGCACACTTCATCCATGCGAATGGCCGAGATCACGCGGGTGAACACCCCAATCTCTTCCAGTGCCGACTGCATCCCCAGCGCGTTCATCACGGTGGCCAGCATTCCCATATAGTCGGCGGTGGTCCGTTCCATCCCCTGCGCCGATCCGCTGAGGCCGCGAAAGATGTTGCCCCCGCCGATCACCATGCAAATCTCGACCCCCAGATCATGAACCGATTTCACCTCTTGCGCGATACGCTGCACGGTTGGCGGGTGCAGACCGAATCCCTGATCCCCCATCAGCGCCTCGCCTGAGATTTTCAGCATGACGCGGTTATACTTGGGTTTCGTTGTTTCGGGTGATGGGGTCAGGCTCATATTGCGCTCCGGGCTGGCACGGGTTTATTTGCGGCGCAAAATGAAGCAAAAGTTCCGCAGGTTCAATGCGGATGCTTAGGAAGAAAGCGACCCTGATGGCGGACCGACCCGCAACACGAATTTGGGACCGGTTGCCGCCTATCGAGGATGGCAAGCCCGTGCTAATCGCAGGCCCGACCGCATCCGGCAAATCGGACCTGGCTTTGCAGATCGCCGAAACCTTTGGTGGGGTCATCGTTAACGCCGATGCCAGTCAGGTTTATGATTGCTGGCAGGTGATCTCGGCCAGACCATCGCCGCAGGACGAGGCGCGTGCACCGCACAAGCTGTATGGCCATGTCGCCTATGATCAGAGCTATTCCACCGGCCACTGGCTGCGCGAAGTTGTGCCCCTGCTGACCGCTGGGGAACGCCCGATCATCGTCGGCGGCACAGGGTTGTATTTCACCGCCTTGACCGAAGGGATGGCCGAGATCCCGGCCACCCCTGCTGAGGTTCGGCAGATCGCGGATCAGATGTCCCTGCCGGATCTGATCGATGGCGTGGACAGTCAAACGCTTAACCGATTGGACATAAACAACCGCGCCCGCGTCCAACGCGCGTGGGAGGTTCAGGCCGCAACGGGTCGCAGCCTTCAATCCTGGCAATCGGAAACGCCACCACCTGCATTGAAGCTGGAGGACTGCGTTCCGATCGTCTTTGATGTGGACAAAACGTGGCTGCTGGATCGGATCTCACGCCGATTTGATCAGATGGTGAGGACAGGTGCCTTGGACGAGGTTGCAGCCATGCGCGACCGATATGATCCGTCGCTGCCCGCCTTCAAGGCCATCGGCGTGCCCGAGCTGATGTCTTATCTGGACGGAGAAATGACACTGGACGAGGCACGTGAACGAGCCACGATTTCGACGCGCCAATTCGCAAAACGTCAGCGCACGTGGTTTCGCGCGCGCATGAAACGCTGGGCAAATGTGGATTTCTCCAAGTAACAAGATGGTAAGATAACGACGCGGGCCCCTTCCCTGAAGAAAACTTAATCCTTGTCCATGTTACGCAAGGAATCGATGCGCAATCCCCTAAAAACAGGCGGAAATACTGCGAATTTCGTGACAGACCGGTGCAACCTGTTACCGAAAACATCCCGAACACAAGACCGGCCAATGTCGTTTTTGTGCCTCGAATGACGATTTCGAACATTGACGCGTTCCAAATTCTGGTGCCGAATACGCCCATGGGGATGCAGAGAATCCAAAAAACAAATCCCGTAGATTTACCCGTCGGCGCGAAAAGCGCCGGGTAAGCTGGTTCATCAAATCAAAAAAACTGTTACTCAGGGAGATAGAGTAAATGTCAGATCGAACACCAACCGGAGCATCGGTTCATTGGGCAGCAGAGATGCACGCCCAGGAATGCCGCGACGGTAAACTCAGCCGACGCGAGTTCATTGCCCGCGCCACGGCGCTGGGCGTCGCAGTGCCAACGGCCTATGGCATGATCGGCTTGCAAACACCGGCGGCCGCACAGGAACCGCCGCGTGGCGGCACCATCCGCTATCAGATGGAAGTGCGCGCGCTGAAAGATCCGCGTACCTTCGACTGGACACAGATTGCCACCTTCACCGCAGGCTGGCTGGAATATCTGGTCGAGTATAACAATGACGGCTCGTTCAAGCCCATGCTGCTGGAAAGCTGGGAGGCCAATGACGACGCCACCGAATACACTCTGAACGTTCGCAAGGGTGTAAAGTGGAACAACGGCGACGATTTCACAGCCGAAGACGTTGCCCGCAATATCACCGGCTGGTGCGACTCGGCGGTCGAAGGCAACTCGATGGCGTCGCGGATGGCGTCGCTGGTTGACGAAAGCACCCAGAAAGCAGCCGACGGCGCAATCACCGTTGTTGACACGCACACCGTGAAGCTGAAGTGCAACGCGCCGGACATCACCATCATTCCGGGCATGGCCGACTACCCTGCCGCCATCGTGCACAGCAGCCACGACCCCGACAACATGTTGGGCAACCCGATCGGAACAGGCTTTATGCTGCCCGAAAGCCACGAAGTGGGTGTCAAAGGCGTTTTGGTGCGCAACGAAGGCTTCGACTGGTGGGGCTATGAAGCCGGCAAAGGCGGCTATATCGACCGGATTGAGTTCATCGACTACGGCACTGACCCGGCAGCTTTCCTGGCCGCTTACGAGGCCGAAGAAATCGATATGAACTGGGAGTCGGTTGGCGAATTCGTAGATATCTTCGACGGCATCGGCCTTGTGCGCTCAGAAATCCCGTCGGGCTTCACCATTGTCATTCGCCCGAACCAGCTGGCCGAAGACGCCGACGGCAACAAAATCTACGGCGACAAACGCGTGCGTCAGGCGCTGGCGATGGCCGTGGACAACGAAGTGTGTCTGGAGCTTGGTATGTCCGGCTACGGCATCGCGGCTGAAAACAGCCATGTTGGCCCAATGCACCCCGAGTATGACTCGTCGGTCACCCGGATCCCTTATGATCCAGCCGCTGCGAAGGCCCTAATGGACGAAGCTGGAATGGGCGACTTCGAGCACGAAGTTCAGTCCATCGACGATGACTGGCGCCGGAACACAACCGCAGCTGTTGTTGCTCAGCTGAATGACGCCGGGATCAAGGCGAAGCACACCGTGTTGCCTGGCTCGACCTTCTGGAACGACTGGACCAAATACGCCTATTCGTCGACCAACTGGAACCATCGTCCGCTGGGAACTCAGATCCTGGCGCTGGCCTATAAGTCAGGCGTGCCGTGGAACGAATCCGGTTTCGCGAACGAGGAGTTTGACGCGCTGCTGGCCGAGGCCAACTCGATTGCCGATGTAGACCGCCGTCGCGAAGTGATGGGCAAGCTGCAGGCGATTATGATCGAAGAAGGCGTTGTGATCCAACCCTACTGGCGCACGGCGATGCGCCACCACCGCGAGAATATGGTGGGGGTTGAGAAACACATCGCTGACCTGCCGCAAATCTACAAATTCGGCATTCTGTCCTAAGCCGAAAAACCCAAGGCCGCGCCGCGCTGGCGCGGCCTTTTCGTCCTGAATGCGGCGACCATAAAAACAGCTAAGCGTGAAGCCAGACGACATTCACGCCAGCCTACCAACAGGGGCTAACATGGGACTATTCATTCTAAGGCGCGTCGGCATCATGCTATTGACAGCATTATGCCTGACGTTCCTGGTTTTCTTTCTGACCAACCTCTACCCGAACCTTGAAAAGCTTGCGAAGACGCAAGGCAACTTCCGCATGTCGGATGAACAGGTCGAGAGTTTCCTGGAAAAGAACGGCTATCTTCAGGCGACGCCGATAAAATACGGCGAATGGCTGGGCGTGTTACCCTCGTACCGGCACACCAATGAGGACGGCACCGTTCAAGGCCGCTGCATTTTGCCCG
This sequence comes from Ruegeria sp. N4, assembly GCF_056531425.1. Lineage (NCBI taxonomy): Bacteria > Pseudomonadati > Pseudomonadota > Alphaproteobacteria > Rhodobacterales > Roseobacteraceae > Ruegeria > Ruegeria sp. N4. The sequence continues at coordinate 201,955 of NZ_JBQFLT010000001.1, read as the reverse complement.
GTCAACCTGCGGAAGAAGCGCCCAATTTCTGCGGCATCCTGCAGGGATACTGGGGCTATTCGACGGTCTTCAAAGACGAGGTCTCGGCGGTTGTTGGAACCCGTCTGGCGCTGACTGGACGGCTGATGTTCTGGGTCATGTTGCTGATGGTCCCTTCGGCGCTGATCCTTGGCATTCTGGCTGGGATGAAAGAAGGCTCGGCCACGGACCGCACGTTGTCCACCTTTGCCATTACCACGACGGCAACGCCGGAATACGTCTCGGGCGTTATCTTCATCGCGATCTTCACTTCGTCTGCTGTTGGATTGAAATGGTTCAAGGGGACGGCAACACAGGCAATGGAGAACCCGACGTTTGAGAACTTCTTCCTGCCGGTTCTGACCATTGCTCTGTACGGGATGGGCTATATCGCCCGAATGACTCGCGCCTCGATGACCGAGGTGATGACGGCGCAATACATCCGAACCGCGCGCCTGAAAGGTGTCTCATTCCCGAACATCGTCATGAAACACGCGCTGCGCAACGCGCTGATCGCGCCCTTTACCGTCATCATGTTGCAGTTCCCATGGCTGCTGAACGGCGTTGTGATCGTCGAGACCCTGTTCAACTACAAGGGTTTTGGCTGGGCGCTGGTACAGGCGGCGGGCAACAACGACATTCAGCTGTTGCTGGCGATCTCGGTCGTGTCGGTCTTTGTGGTGCTGGTGACGCAGCTGATCTCGGATATCGGCTATGTCTACCTCAACCCGCGCATCCGCATCGCATAAGGAGGGATAGATCATGGAACCACTTACCTGGACCGGCTCTATCGCCTTCCTCAACCCGCTTCTGGCGCTTGCACTGGGGCTGATGTTCCTGTCGATCATTGTCTGGATGCTGGCCAGCATCGTGCTGCCCGAAGATCAGATGACCGTGAACCCGGATGGCACGCTGACCTCAAGCTCGGGGCTGCGCAACATGATCCAGGGCGCGCTGCGCTACAGCTTTCTTGCAAGTGTCGGGATTGCAGTAGCCTATATCGTCCTCGGGATCGTGATGGGCACCGGCGCCGGTATCATCGGCGCGATATCGCAACAGTTCCTGCCGGTTTGGCTGTCACTGATCCTGCTTTATGCAATGTCCATCGCGTTCAAACGCAAGCTGGGTCTTTACGGCAAGCTATTCGACAGCCCCATCGGCATGATCGGCTTTGGTCTGGTCATGTTCTGGGTGTTCACCGGGATCTTCGGAGCGCTTGATCTGATCGTCACCCATGACCCGCTGGCGCAGGTCTCGGGCATGAAGAACAAGGTGCCGGGAACCCCCCTGCCGGGGTCGGAGGAAGGCGCGTATTCCTGGTATCTGCTGGGCGGCGACAACCTGGCCCGCGATGTCTTTAGCCGGATGGTCAAAGGCGCGTGGATCGTGGTTCAGATCGCGCCGCTGGCGACGATGTTTGCCTTCATGGTCGGCATCACGCTTGGTCTGCCCGCAGGATATTACGGCGGTCGTCTGGACACGTTCATCTCGTTCCTGGCAAACCTGATCCTAGCCTTCCCCGTGATCCTGCTGTTCTACCTGCTGGTCACGCCCGAGATCGTGGCGACCGGGGTTCCGAACTACATGGCTGCCGTGCTGTTCGTGTTCCCGATCCTGTTCCTGGGTGTATTGCTGAACTCGCGCTACTACACGCGTCCCAATTTCCGCACACCGTTGCTGATCGGGGTGCTGGGAGTGACGATCTGGCTGTATCTGTCGCTGATCTCATCCGGCGGCTACATCATCGACACCGATGCCTATCGCATCTGGGGCCTGCCGACCTATCTGGACCTGTTCGATATTCCGGGCGGGATTCTGGTGGTGTTCGTCTCGGTCGTCTTCGTCAACTCACCCACGGTGTTCCGCATCGTGCGCGGGCTGGCGCTGGACATCAAGACACGCGACTATGTGGCAGCGGCGCAGACCCGTGGTGAAGGCCCGTGGTACATCATGCTGTGGGAAATCCTGCCCAACGCGCGTGGTCCGCTGATCGTCGATTTCTGTTTGCGCATAGGCTACACCACCATCCTGCTGGGGACCTTGGGTTTCTTCGGGCTGGGCCTGCCGCCGGAAAGCCCGGATTGGGGGTCCACGATCAACGAGGGGCGCAAGCTTTTGTCGATCTATCTGCACCCGGCCCTGCCTCCCGCGCTGGCGCTGCTGTCACTGGTTCTTGGGTTGAACCTGCTGGCGGATGGTCTGCGCGAAGAAAGTCTGAAGGACTGATGTGATCTGTTCTGGGGGCTCTGCCCCCAGACCCCCGGGATATTTTTAGCCAGATGAACGGGATCCCCGGACTCTCGCGAGGAGATACAAGATGAACAAACTGGCGGATTATGATGGGCCAATTCTGGAAATCGACAAACTGTCGATTTCGTTCTTTACCCGTCTGCGTGAAATTCCGGCCGTTATGGATTTCTCGGTCAGCGTACAGCCCGGCGAGGCGGTCGGGCTGGTAGGTGAATCCGGCTGCGGTAAGTCCACCGTGGCCCTTGGCGTGATGCAGGATCTTGGCAAGAACGGTCGGATCGTCGGCGGCACGATCAAGTTCAAGGGGCGCGATCTGTCCGAAATGACGTCGGACGAATTGCGCGACGTTCGCGGCAATGAGATCGCGATGATCTATCAGGAGCCGATGGCCAGCCTGAACCCGGCGATGAAGATCGGCAAGCAGTTGATGGAAGTGCCGATGATCCACGAAGGCGTCGGCGCGGAAGAGGCTTATGCCCGCGCTTTGGAAGTGGTGACGGATGTGCGCCTGCCCGACCCCGAGCGGATGCTGAACTCCTTCCCGCATCAGTTGTCGGGTGGTCAGCAGCAGCGGATCGTGATTGCGATGGCGCTGATGTCGAAACCATCGCTGTTGATCCTGGACGAGCCGACCACCGCGCTGGACGTGACGGTCGAGGCCGCCGTGGTCGAGCTGGTCAAGGATCTGGGCAAGAAATACGGCACCTCGATGCTGTTCATTTCGCACAACCTGGGGTTGGTTCTGGAAACCTGCGACCGGTTGTGCGTGATGTATTCGGGCGAGGCGGTCGAGCGTGGCTCGATCAAGGATGTGTTCGACGAGATGCAGCACCCCTATACGCAGGCGCTGTTCCGCTCGATCCCCCTGCCCGGCGCGGACAAGAACGCACGCCCGCTTGTGGCCATTCCGGGGAACTTCCCCCTGCCACATGAACGGCCGCCGGGCTGTAACTTTGGCCCGCGCTGCGACTATTTCGAAGAGGGTCGCTGTGACGCGCAGAATATTCTGATGGAGGCTGTGCCGGGCAATGATCGCCACCACACGCGCTGTCTGAAGTTCAAGGAAATTGACTGGAACGCGCCCATTACCGTTGGCGAGCAGAAAGAAAAGGCCGAGATCGGGCGCACCGTCCTGAAAATGGACAACCTCAAGAAATACTATGAGGTGGCGGCCAATGCCCTGTTCGGGGGCGGCGAAACCAAGGTTGTGAAAGCCAATGAGACGCTGAGCTTTGAGGCCCATGAATCCGAGACCCTCGCCATTGTGGGTGAATCCGGTTGCGGCAAGTCCACCTTTGCCAAGGTGTTGATGGGGCTTGAGACGGCAACGGACGGTCAGATCCTTCTGGACAACCGCAATATCGAGGCGGTGCCCATCGAAGAACGCGATGCCAAGACTGTGGGCGAGGTTCAGATGGTATTCCAAAACCCGTTTGACACGCTGAACCCGTCGATGACGGTTGGGCGACAGATCATCCGGGCGCTGGAAATCTTCGGTGTCGGCAATTCCGAGGCCGAGCGCAAGCAACGGATGCTGGAATTGCTGGATCTGGTGAAGCTGCCGCGCGCCTTCGCCGACCGGATGCCGCGGCAATTGTCGGGTGGTCAGAAGCAACGCGTCGGTATCGCACGCGCCTTTGCGGGCGATGCACGGATCGTGGTTGCGGATGAACCCGTTTCGGCGCTGGACGTGTCGGTGCAGGCGGCAGTGACCGATCTGCTGATGGAGATTCAGCGCGAACACAAGACCACCTTGCTGTTCATCAGCCACGATCTGTCGATTGTCCGGTACCTCAGCGACCGGGTGATGGTGATGTATCTGGGCCACGTGGTCGAGTTGGGGACAACCGATCAGGTCTTCTCGCCGCCATATCACCCCTATACCGAGGCCTTGCTGAGCGCGGTTCCGATTGCGGATACTTCGATCGAGAAAGAGCATATCGTTCTGGAAGGCGACATCCCCTCGGCCATGAACCCGCCGCCGGGTTGCCCGTTCCAGACTCGCTGCCGCTGGAAGTCCGAAGTTCCGGATGGGCGATGCGAGTCGGATGTGCCGCCGGTCAAGACACTGGCTGATGGACATCAGGTGAAGTGCCATCTGGCCGACGAGGTTCTAGCCCGTATGGAACCGGTGATCAAAATCGCGGCGGAATAAACCCTGCAACACTGGAAAAAAGGGCCGGTTCAAGGACCGGCCCTTTCTTTTGCGCCCTGAGTCGGGAAAACCGTCAGATTATCGGCGCACTTGATTTGCGAGTGGTGGTTTTGCCGGTCCTTGTATCAACCGGTCATCACGTTGTTGCCGAAATGCATGAATTCCTGAGTCATGCCGCCAATCTCTCCGGCCTCAAGCGTCAGGCTCGCGCTGTCGAGCATTTTGTAGCTGGGTTGCGCCTTCACCCAGTCATCTGCCGATTGCAGCGTGGTCAGCGTGTAAGACGTGACCTCGTTCAGGTAGTGGGTCGGAATAACAACCTTCGGCTTCAGCTTTGAGACGATGTCATCGCCCTGCTGGTAGCTGAGGATATGCTCTGACCCATCGACCGGAAGGGTCAGCACGTCCACCTGCCCGATTGCATCCCAGAATTCCTGCGGCGGGTTATGGCGGTTGTCGCCCCAGATCAGCGTGCGAATGCCGCCGGTTTCGACCAGATAGACCACCATATCCATGTGACCCACGTTGTTGGGTGGGCAAGCTTCCACGCCAAACTCGGCCAGCGCATTGGTCCATTCGTACCAACCCGGTGCCACGCAGGCGTGTTTGTCTGCAAAGCCGGTGATTTTGACATCGGCAAATTCGAAATTGCCGACCATCCGGTCCAAAACCATGGTCGAGCTTGGGCGCTCGATCGCGTCATGGTCAAAATGGGCGTGGGTCGACAGGGTTATGTCCACAGGGATCTGAGGGAATTCGTTGCGGAACCAAAGGCCCCAAGCCCCCGACGGATCGTCCCGCCACGGGTCGAACAGCACGGTCGCACCGTTGGGCGAGGTGATCTTGATCGCGCAATGCCCGTAATAGTCGATCCCGACTGTGCCCGTGCTGGCCTGACCGGTCGCGCCTTGCAGGTCGATAACATGGTTATTGTTGCCCGGCTGCAGCCAGGCTTGCGATTGCGCCTGGGCCGGTTTTCCGTTCAGCAGCGATGCCCCGACTCCGGCCGCGCCTGCCGCCATAAAGAAAGACCGGCGCGACAGACCCTTGGCCAATCTGTCTTTCTGTCCGTTCAGGATTGTGGGCTTCAGATCTTTGCGATCCATCTTGTACCTCCTTGTTGGTCAGGCGCGCGTGCGTCGCACCTGATCGGAAGGGTAACAACGGGGGAACAACAGGCTCAGATCAGAAAAATCTGGGGGGAATATGGGGGCATTCCCCATATTCGATACTCAGGAAATAGACAGCAGATGACTGCGCAGATTCTGATCGCGCCCATCCAAGCCCAGTTTCCGACGAATGTTGTTGCGATGGAAATCGATGGTCGACGTCTCACGCGACAAGGCCCGCGCAATGTCTTTCGTCGTTTTCCCGGACATCACCAACTGCGCAATTTCGATCTCGGTCGGTGTCATGATCGAGAACGCATCGGACAGTTTGTCCGACAGCATCGAGGTCATATCCCTAAGGTTGCTTTCGGCCAGATCCAGATAAGCATGGGCCGCGTCGCCCTCGGGCAGGTGTCCGCGCAGCTTGTCCAGATAGGGCAAGACCATCAGGCGCACCCGCTCGACAATATCCTGGTCATGGTCTTTGCGGTCATCATCGACGCTGGTCAGCAGAACGCGCAGGGCGGTGTTTGTTTCTTGCAATTCACGGGTGCGAGCCTGAACCCGGCTTTCCAGTTGCGCCAATGTCTGGTTCAGCTTTTCTTCCAGCGCGCGACGCAGATAAACCTCTTGAATCAAAGCAAGATCGGATTCGACCATGCGCGCAAACTGCGCCAGCCCTTCGCGAAACAACAGCGCACGGCGATTGCGCTGCCGGTCCAGGATGCAGATGGTTCCAAACACGGCCCCATCGGGCCATTTCAGCGGCAATCCGATGTAAAAGGACATGCCGTGTTCCATGTCGTCATTGCCGCTCCAGACGGGATCACAGGTGGCGTCCTCGACCACCAACTCGCTGTCCTGTTGCAACACGCCCTGACAATACAGCTTGGGATTCAATTGAAAGTTCATCCCCACGGGATACGGATTCTGAGGGTGGTCCGAGGTGATCAGGACCGTATGATCCGGCGCATCCGTTTTCATGATCAGGCTGGCAGGCACGTCGGCAAGCTTGGCAACAAGGTCCACCAACCTTTGCCAATTGGCCTTTGTTTCGGCGGGAATTTCCGGTCGGTCTTGCAACATCGGCACCTGTTCGGGTCCTGAAAGATCGCCTACAGGTTAGGTCAGCGGTCATTGCCGGATCAAGGATCAGATCATGCCGCCTTGCAGCATCACCCGATCAGCCGCCCCAGATTACCTTCACGTAGTTCTGAGTTTCCTTGTAGGGTGGGATTCCGCCGTGCTTTTCAACCGCTTTCGGGCCAGCGTTATACGCCGCCAGCGCCAAAGGCCAGGATTTGAACTTGCGGTATTGCCAGGACAGATAGCGCGCGCCGCCTTCAAGGTTCTGCTTGGGATCATGCGGGTTCACGCCCAGCAACTTGGCGGTCTGAGGCATCAGCTGCGCCAGCCCCAACGCCCCCTTGTGAGATTTGGCATGCGGGTTCCAGCCGCTTTCCTGCTGCACCAGCCGCAGGAACAGGTCCTCGGGGATGTTGTGCAACCGGGCCGCATCGCGCGCGAGGCTCAGGTATTCGCCCCGGTAGCTGCCGGTATAGCGCTTGTTTACCTTGGCGCGATCAGTCTTTGGCTTAAGGCGTTCGGACCCGCGATATTGCGTCGCTGCGCGGTTATCCAAAACCTTGGACTGCTTCAGAAAAATGTCCATCCGGCTTTTCGTGGACAACGTGTCCGCCTGCACAGATCCAGACAGCAGCACAACGCCCAGAACCGTTAACCCAACACACACAGAACGCATGAAAGCCTATCCCGCTCGCTCAAAAATCAGTCGGAGTATAGGTATTCCAGTCAAAAATGAAAGCTTGGTAAAGACAGACGCAAGAATTCTTGCCGAACGTTGTCGTGATCAATCATGTTTTAACCAAGACGCAGGCGATATAGGGTCGCAAAGACATCCGGCGCCAGATTCGGCGCACTCAGATCAATACAGAACGGGGAAATACATGGCGGGTTCAGTCAACAAGGTCATTCTGGTCGGCAATCTTGGCCGCGATCCCGAGGTTCGGTCATTTCAGAACGGCGGCAAAGTGTGCAACCTGCGCATCGCCACTTCCGAGAACTGGAAAGACCGCAACACCGGTGAACGCCGGGAACGGACGGAATGGCACTCGGTTGCCATCTTCTCGGAACCGCTGGCCCGCATTGCCGAGCAGTATCTGCGCAAGGGCAGCAAGGTCTATATCGAAGGCCAGCTGGAAACGCGCAAATGGCAGGATCAATCGGGGCAGGATCGCTATTCGACCGAAGTGGTGCTGCGCCCCTATCGCGGTGAACTGACACTGCTGGACAGCCGCGGCGGTGAAGGCGGCGGCGGTGGCGGTTATGGCGGAGGACAGTCGGGCGGCTATGGCGGCGGTCAGGCCGGTGGCGGCTATGGCGACCCCTATGGTGGCCAATCCAGCGCCCCTGCCCCTGCATCCGGCGGAATCGACGACGACGAGATTCCGTTCTAAGCGAAACGGAGTAAACACATGACATGGTCCTTCGCCCTCGGCCGGTTCCTCGGGTCCGAACTGAGGGTCCATGTCACCTTCTTCCTTTTGTTGGCCTGGGTCGGCTTTGCCGCCTATTCCAACGGTGGCTGGCCTGCGGTCATCGACAATCTGCTGTTTGTGCTGGCCCTGTTTGCCTGCGTCGTGGCGCATGAGTTTGGCCATGCCCTGATGGCCCGGCGCTTTGGTATCAAAACCCCCGATATCACGCTGCTACCCATCGGCGGTCTGGCCCGTCTGGAACGGATGCCGGAAAAACCGATGCAAGAGGTCTGGGTGGCGCTGGCCGGGCCTGCGGTGAATATCGTTATCTGGTTGGTGTTGGTTCTGCTGGGTTCGGGCATTTCGCTCGGTTCAGTCACTGATCTGGACTCGGCCAGTTTCGGGATCTTGCAACGGTTGGCCTATGTCAATTTGCTTCTGGCGGCCTTCAACATGATCCCGGCCTTCCCCATGGATGGGGGTCGCGTGGTCCGCGCCCTGTTGTGCCTCAGGATGGACCGGGTTCAGGCCACCCGCATTGCCGCATTCAGCGGGCAGATCGTTGCCATTGGGCTTGGGTTCTGGGGTCTAAGCTCGGGCAATCCGATCCTTGTTCTGATTGCCGTTTTTGTGTTCATCGCAGCAAATGCCGAAAATCAGGACGTCGCGCTGCGATCCGTCGCGCGCCGTGTGCTGGCGCGGGACGCGATGATCACCGAGTTTCACGCGCTGTCGCCGCAGGACAGTTTGAACACCGCCGCCCAAGCCGTCATTCACACGACGCAGCACGAGTTTCCCGTCTTGGATACCGACGGGGCCTTGCTTGGCTTTGTCGCGCGGGATCGTTTGTTTGCCGCGCTGGCGGGGGATCATCCCCGGTCGGACCCTGCGACCTCGATCATGGAGGGCGATATCCCTCAGGTTGGACTGACTACCGGCCTTGAGGCGGTTCTGAAAGGGCTGCACAAGGGTGCCCCGGCGATTGCTGTCACCAGCCGCACGGGTCGTATGATCGGCTATATCACGCGGGAAAACATCGGCGAATTGATGGTGATCCGGGGGCGTTAGAGCGTGCGACCTTGAACCCGAGACACGAAGACCCTGCCACGCCTAAGGCGCTCTTGGGCCATTCGTGTCGCATGGTGCTTCAGGTAAAAGATCGCACGCTCTTGTATCAGGCTGTAGGCAACGCGTCCTGCAGCACCGACATCACCGCATCACGCGGCACATCCGATGTGACAAAGGCCTGACCGATCCCGCGCGCCAGAATAAAGCGCAACTGACCGTCAATGACCTTCTTATCCTGCGCCATCAGATCAACCAAAGCGTCGGCACCCGGAAGCTCTCCGGGAATGTCGGCCAGATCGGTTTTCATGCCCATGGCCTTCAGATGCGCCCGCACGCGGCTTGGGTCCTCCTGCGAACACAGACCCAGACGGGACGATAGCTCAAACGCCAGCGCACAGCCGATGGCGACACCCTCGCCGTGCAGCAGGCGGTCAGAATAGCCCGTCGCGGCCTCCAGCGCGTGACAGAAGGTATGGCCGAGGTTCAGCAGGGCGCGGTCGCCCTGCTCGGTCTCATCCCGCACGACAATGTCAGCCTTCATCTGAACAGACCGGGTGACAGCGCGCACCCGTGCGGCCATATCACCGGATGAAACGTCGGGGCCGTTGGCCTCCAGCCATTCAAAGAAATCCGCGTCGCCCAGCAGCCCGTATTTGACCACTTCGCCGTAACCGGACAGGAAATCCCGCTGCGTCATGGTGCCCAGAACCGAGGTATCGGCCAACACCAGCGAGGGCTGATGAAACGCGCCAATCAGGTTCTTGCCCTGCGGTGCGTTGATCCCGGTCTTGCCACCCACCGAACTGTCGACCTGCGCCAGCAGCGAGGTCGGGATTTGCACAAACCGCACCCCGCGCCGCAGCACGGCAGCGGCAAAGCCAGCCAGATCGCCGATCACGCCTCCGCCCAAGGCAACAACCACATCGCGCCGCTCGATTTTTTCGGCCAACAGCCATTCCACCGCACGTTCGAAATGCGGCCAGCTTTTGGTCGCCTCACCTGCCGGAAGGGCCAGCGCCGACATCTCGATTCCGGCAGCAGCCAGACCATCGCGCAGCGCGTCCAGATGCAGCGCGGCGACGTTTTCATCGGTCAGAACCGCAACCTTCGGACGGTGCAGCAACGGGGCAATCCGCGCGCCGGACTGCGCCAGCAGATCGGGGCCAATCTCGACATCATACGAGCGTTCGCCCAGTTCCACATGTACGGTTTGATGCATTTACTTCCGTTCCAAAACATCCGGGCGGGCCAACAGGGCCTCGACCACGCGGTCCACCATATTGTCGATCGAGGTCTCGCCATCCGACTCGGCAATCAGATCAGCCTCGGCATAGACCGGCACGCGATCCTCGTACAGGGCCTTGAGCGTCGCATACGGGTCGGAAGTGCGCAGCAGCGGGCGGGTATCCTTATGGCGCACCCGGTTCCACAGCACGTTCAGATCGGCCCGCAACCAGACCGAGGCCCCACGCTCGCTTATCATCGCGCGGTTGCCCTCTGCCATGAACGCGCCGCCGCCGGTGGACAGGATGCCGCGTTCCTCATCCAGCAGACGGCCAATAACTTGCGTTTCCTTCTGGCGAAAAAACGGCTCACCATCGCGTTCAAAGATCTCGGGGATGGTCATGTTGGCCGCCGATTCGATCTCGGCATCGCTGTCGAGGAACGGAACACCCAGCCGCGCGGCCAAAGCGCGGCCCACAGCCGTCTTTCCTGCCCCCATCATGCCGACAAGAACCACGGTTTTGTGCAGATCATATCGTGATCCCGTATCCGCCGGATGCGTGTTATGCTTAATTTCGCTCATTTCACCGTGAATGACGTGATCTTGGAAAAAATGCCAGTTATAACTTGGCCAAAATCAAAAATTGAGGCAGCGTGGCGCCATGGGTCGTCTGATCAAGTTCCTGATTTACTTAATTTGCCTGAGTTTCATCGGGCTGGTGGCCTATGCCTATATCGGCCCCTATTTCGGGGCGGATTTCTCGGCCCCGCAAACTGAAATCCGTGAACCGGTCACTCTGGATGTCGACTAAGCACATTGCGGTGGCATTGCTGCTGGCCGGGGCCGCACAGGCGCAAGAGCCGCTGTCGGCTATCGAATGGCTGACCGAGCCGCCGGAAAACCTGCCCGGAACCGTTCTGTTGGAGCCGCCTGTCACCCAGAACGGGGTGCAGCCTCAGGTCGAGGTAACACCGCTTGAGGCGCTGTCGCAGCCGCTGGGTCTGGTGTCATCCACTGTCACCGGCTTGCCGGTTGATCTGTGGCAGGGCAGCGACCCGGAACGTCTGTCCGAACTGATTGCGCGGGTGCCGGTCAAGCATAACCCGGCCATGCAGCGGTTGCTGTTCACCCTGCTGCTGTCCGAAGCCCGCGCGCCCGCCGGTTCCGGCGCCGAAGAGGTTTTGCTACTGGCGCGCCTTGATCGGTTGATGCAATTGGGGGCCGCTGATCCGGCGCAATCGCTGGTGCAACTGGCTGGTCCCACGGATTCGCAGGCTCGGTTTCAACGCTGGTTCGATGCTACTCTGCTGACCGGGGACGAAGACCGCAGTTGTACTGCCCTGATCGCGCAACCGCATCTGTCGCGTGATTATGCGGCGCAGATTTTCTGTAAGGCCCGGCGGGGCGATTGGCCTTCGGCTGCGCTGACGCTGGAGGCCGCGCATGCGCTGAAAATCCTACCACAGGATGAGTTGGACGTGCTGGATCGTTTCCTGAGCCCGGAACTTTACGAAGACGCAGCGTATCTGCCGCAGCCCGAAGACCCGACGCCGCTCAGCTTCCGCCTGTTCGAAGCGATCGGGGAACGATTGCCATCTGCCCCGCTGCCCCGCGCCTTTGCCAATGCAGACCTGCGCGATGTGGCCGGGTGGAAAGCCCAGATCGAGGCCGCCGAACGTCTGACGCGTATCGGGGCCCTGACGCCCAACCAGTTGCTGGGGCTTTTTACCGAGCGAGATCCGGCTGCATCGGGCGCGGTCTGGGATCGGGTCGCGGCCATCCAACAGTTCGAAAGCGCGTTGGACAGCGGCAATGCCGAAGCGATCGGAAAGACCCTGCCCCGCGCATGGGATCAGATGCGCAGTGTCGGGCTGGAAGTCCCATTCGCCGAGCTGTTCGCCGACCGGCTGGCCAACGTGGCCCTGCCCGTTCCGGCCACGGACAACCTGCGCTGGCGCATTCTGATGCTGTCCGAGCAATACGAGCGGGCAGCCCTGACAACACCGGACAAATCAACCGAGGCGCAGTTCCTCGTGGCCCTTGCGCAAGGGGACCCCGGTCGCGCCGTCTCACCCTCGCCTCTGGCCGACGCGGTGGCGCAGGGGTTCGAATGGGCCGCGCCTGTTCCGTCAGATATCGACGCCCTGCTGGAACAGGGACAGTTGGGAGAGGCCATTCTGGAGGCCATGCAACTGTTCACCCATGGTGCACGCGGCAATCTGGTCGATCTGACAGCGGCTATTGCGGCCTTTCGGCGCGTGGGACTGGAAGACACCGCCAGACGCGCGGCGCTGAACCTTCTGATCCTGCAGGGGTGACGGTCATGGGTGGACCAGCCTCGCAAGAATTGTGGATCTCGACCTTTTTGCAGGCGCAAGCGGCCGAGTTGGGGGCCGCAACCAACACTCTGCTGGCCTATGGGCGAGACCTGAAGGATTTCGCCGCGTGGTTGGAGCACCGAAACATAACGTTCGAACAGTCAGATCGCGACCAGATTGAAGGGTATCTTATCGATTGCGATGCACAGGGATTGTCGAAGTCAACTCGTGCGCGGCGGCTTTCAGCGATCAAACAGCTTTATCGGTTTGCATTTGAGGAAGGCTGGCGCGAGGCCAATCCCGCCATTCAGATCAAAGGCCCCGGTCGAACCAAGAAACTGCCCAAAACGCTGGACGTGCCCGAGGTCGACCGGCTGCTGGAAGCCGCCCGCAATACCGGGCGCACCGAAGCCGACCGCGTGCGCAATTCCTGTTTGATGGAGTTGCTCTATGCCACCGGCATGCGCGTGACCGAGCTGGTCTCGCTGCCTGTGTCATCGGCGCGGGGTGATCCGCGCATGTTGCTGGTGCTGGGCAAAGGCGGCAAGGAACGCATGGTGCCGTTGTCGCCCCCGGCCCGCGAGGCGCTTTCGGAATGGCTGAGAATGCGGGACGAAGCCGAAGACAAGACGGTCGAAAAAGGCGGGCAGCGATCCAGGTTCCTGTTCCCGTCACGTGGTAAATCCGGCCATCTGACGCGGCACCGGTTCTTCCTGCTGGTCAAGGAACTGGCGGTTCAGGGCGGTGTATCGCCCGAAAAGGTCACGCCCCACACTCTGCGCCACGCCTTTGCCACCCATCTGCTGGCCAACGGGGCCGATCTGCGCTCGATCCAGACGCTGCTGGGCCATGCCGATGTTGCCACGACCGAGATCTACACCCATGTTCTGGACGAAAGACTTGCGGAACTGGTGTTAGAGCATCACCCGCTGGCGAAAGACCCCGGCGACAAGGGCTAAACCCTTGATCCATAGGGGCAGCATCCCCATAACGGATGCAGAAACACGAACAACCAAGGACCGATGGAACCCACATCCTCTCTGATCGACGGCGCATTCTGGTTAACCTCAGGCGCTATCCTGCTTTTGCTTTTCCTGTCTGGCTTTTTCTCCGGCTCTGAAACGGCACTTACAGCGTCATCGCGCGGTAAGTTGCGCGCGCAGGCTGACAAGGGGTCGCGCGGGGCCAAGAAGGCGCTGGAAATCACCGACGATAATGAGCGTCTGATCGGATCGGTTCTGCTGGGCAACAACCTTGTGAACATTCTGGCGGCCTCGCTGGCCACGGCCCTGTTCACGCGCCTGTTTGGGGAAAGCGGCGTGGCGCTGGCGACGCTGGTCATGACCCTGCTGGTTCTGATTTTTGCCGAGGTTCTGCCCAAGACCTACGCCATCACCAACTCGGAAAAAGCGGCGGCAGCCGTTGCGCCGATCATCAGCGTGGTGGTCACGGTGTTTTCGCCCATCGTCGCGGCGGTTCGGCTTCTGGTGCGGGCTGTTCTGCGCCTGTTCGGGGTTCAGATCGACCCCGACAGCAACATCCTTGCCGTGCGCGAGGAAATTGCTGGTGCTTTGCAACTGGGTCACTCCGAAGGCGTCGTCGAAAAGGAAGACCGCGACCGCATTCTGGGCGCGCTGGATCTGGGCGACCGGGTGGTGGAAGAGATCATGCTCCACCGTTCGAACATCGAGATGATCGATGCAGACGCAGCGCCCGAGGCGATCCTGAAGCAATGTCTGGAAAGCCCCCATACCCGCCTGCCCGTCTTTCGGGATGAGCCCGAGAATATCGTCGGTGTTGTCCACGCCAAAGACCTGTTCCGCGCCATGTACGCGCAGGTCGGCGGGGCCGAAGGTGACACGGACCGTCTGAAAGCGTTCGACATCTCAAGGGTTGCCAATGACCCGTATTTCGTGCCGGAAACGACCACTCTGGACGACCAGATGCGAGAGTTCCTGCGCATGCACAGCCATTTTGCGCTGGTTGTGGACGAATACGGCTCGCTGCGTGGTCTGATCACGCTTGAGGATATTCTGGAAGAGATCGTCGGCGAGATTGCCGATGAGTTCGACCTTGAAGAAGAGGTTCCGGTCACCCGAACCGATGATGGCCAGTATCTGGTCGAAGGGGCGATGACGATCCGCGACGTGAACCGCGCGTTGGATTGGTCCCTGCCGGATGAAGAGGCCAACACACTGGCCGGGCTTGTCATTCACGAGGCGCAGATGATCCCGGTTGTGGGTCAAGTCTTCTCGTTCCACGGCTTCCGGTTCGAGGTCACGGCCCGTGAGGGCAACCGGGTAACGGGCCTGAAAATCCGCCCGCTATAAACTGCCGAAAGAAAAACCGGCGCCCGATCACAGGGCGCCGGTTCTGTTTCAGGGGTTACGCAAACCAGGTCCGGCTTGCGACATAACCGTCCATCAGGTCGCCATTGGCATGTGCGGCCCAGCCGGTCACCTTGTCCGAATAGCCGTCGATGAACTGGTTGAACATCGGGTTGATCAGACCGCCTTCTTCCCAAACGATCCGGGCCATCTGACCGTAGATTTCTTTGCGCTTGGTCTCATCCAGTTCGGCACGGGCTTTCAGCAGCAGCGCGTCGAATTCTTCGTTCTTGAAACGGGTGTCGTTCCAGTCGGCAGTCGACAGGTAGCCAACCGACCACATCTGATCCTGCACAGGACGCCCGCCCCAATACGAGGCGCAGAACGGCTTGTTGTTCCACACTTCCGACCAGTAACCATCTGCAGGCTCACGCTGGATTTCCAGCGGAATACCGGCCTCTTGCGCCGACAGCTGGAACAGCTGCGCCGCATCGACCGCACCGGCAAAGGCACCGTCCGAGACATGCAGAACGATGGGAGAGCCGTCATGGCCCGACGCCTTGTAATGCTCGGCAGCCTTGGCCAGATCGAACTGGCGCTGCTCCATCGTGCCGTCGAACAGCGGATAGGCTTCGTTGATCGGAATGTCATTGCCAACCGAGCCGTAGCCACGCAGCACCTTGTCAACCAGTTCCTCGCGGTTGATCGCGTATTTCAGCGCCAGACGCAGGTCTTTGTTGTCGAACGGCGCGGCGTCGCAATGCATGACAAAGATGTAATGCCCCCGGCCCGAGGTCGCGTTGATGGTTACACCCGGCGCGCGACCGAACAGTTTCGCGGTGCGCGGCGGCACGATGTTGATCGCGTGGACCTGACCGGCCTGCAACGCGGCCGAGCGGGCGGTGTCGTCGTTCAGAACCAGAATCTCGTGGCTGTCGAAATGGCCGACACTGTCGTCCCAATGGTTCGCGAATTTCTCGAACGCGTAGCGAATACCGGGCTCATCCGCGACCACCTTGTAGGCACCGGTCGAGATCCCCTCGGCCGGGTTGTCCATGCCACCGCCCGGCTGCATGATCAGGTGATAGTCGGACATCAGGTAAGGAAGGTCCGCGTTGGGGGTGGTCAGGCTGATCACGACATTGTCGCCATCGACGCGAATATCCTCGATCCCGCGCATGATCCCCAGCGCACCGGACTGCGACTCTTCGTTTGAATGGCGCGCAAGGGTCAGTTGCACGTCTTCGGGTGTCAGGGTCTTGCCGTTGTGGAACTCGACCCCTTTGCGAATGCGGAAGGTCCAGTCTTTGGCGTCTTCCGACGCCTCCCAGCTTTCAGCGATGCTGGGCTCAAGCCCGCCATCAGCCGAGACAACGGTCAACGTGTTGCCAAAGGCCCGCAGCGCCTTGGCTGTCACATGCGATGCCGACAGCGCCGGGTCCAGCGTGTTGGTGCTTTCGCCGCCCTTCAGGCCCAACACGAAGTGGCCGCCCTTCTTGGGGGTATCCGCCAGACCGGCCTCGGCCCAGATCAGGTTAGCCGCAGCGGCGCTCAGGCCCAGTGCGCCTGCTTTTGCCATGAATTCACGGCGGCTCAGCGACAGCGGTTTGAGGTCAAACTTGCTCATCTCATTTTCCTTGTTGAGTGTTTCAGGAGGGATCCAGTCGGCGCGGCAGTTAGCTTGATTCTGTAACAGCCTTGTGACCGCTTTTGTCTGTCATTGACCGGATTTGAGGAATTCGTCCAGCGACAATTCTTGTCGCATTTGGCGTTGCATCTGCGCGCGCGCAGATCACAGTGGAAACCAAGCAAATCGGAGGCGTTCATGAAACTTCAAACCCGTGTGGCGGTGATAGGCGGCGGCGTTGTCGGGTGTTCCGTGCTGTATCACCTGACCAAGCTTGGATGGGCTGATGTGATGCTGCTGGAACGCTCGGAACTGACCAGCGGTTCGACCTGGCACGCGGCGGGCGGGTTTCATACGCTGAACGGCGACACCAACATGGCGGCGCTGCAAGGCTATACGATCCGGCTGTATAAAGAGTTGGAAGAGATCACCGGCATGTCCTGCGGGCTGCACCATGTGGGCGGTGTGACCCTGGCCGACAATCAGGACCGCTTTGACATGCTGCTGGCCGAGCGGGCCAAGCATCGCTTCATGGGGCTTGAGACCGAGATTGTCGGCCCGGACGAGATCAAAAACATCGCCCCCATCACCAACACCGACGGCATCATCGGCGCGCTTTATGATCCGCTGGACGGGCATCTGGACCCCTCGGGCACGACACACGCCTATGCCAAAGCGGCGCGGATGGGCGGAGCCACGATCGAGACCCATTGCATGGTGCGCGAAACCAACCAGCGCGCCGACGGCACATGGGACGTGGTCACCGACAAGGGCACGATCCACGCCGAGCATGTGGTCAACGCAGGCGGCCTTTGGGCACGTGAGGTCGGCGCGATGGCGGGGGTCTATTTCCCGCTGCACCCGATGGAGCATCAGTATCTGGTGACGGACTCGATCCCTCAGATCGAGGCGATCATCGACGCGGGCGGCGAGCATCCGCATGTGATGGACCCTGCGGGCGAAAGCTATCTGAGGCAGGAAGGCCGCGGCCTGTGCATCGGGTTCTACGAACAGCCCTGCAAACCCTGGGCCGTAGACGGAACGCCATGGGAGTTCGGGCATGAACTACTGCCGGATGACTATGACAAGATCACCGACAGTATCGAGTTTGCCTATAAACGCTTTCCGGTTCTGGCCGAGGCCGGTGTGAAATCGGTGATCCACGGGCCGTTCACCTTTGCGCCGGACGGGAACCCTTTGGTCGGGCCGGTGCCGGGGATGCGCAACTATTGGTCGGCCTGCGGTGTCATGGCCGGGTTCTCTCAGGGCGGCGGCGTTGGCCTGACGCTGGCGCAATGGATGATCGAGGGCGAGCCCGAACGCGACGTCTTTGCCATGGATGTGGCCCGGTTTGGCGATTGGATCAGCCCCGGCTATACCCGCCCGAAGGTGATCGAGAACTATCAAAAACGCTTCAGCGTCGCCTACCCGAACGAGGAACTGCCCGCCGCCCGCCCCAACCGCACGACCCCGATGTATGACATCTTCAGCGATCTGGGCGCGGTGTGGGGGCAGCAATACGGGCTTGAGGTGCCGAATTACTTCGCCCAAGGGGATGAACCGGGCTACGAAACGCCGTCCTTTCGCCGCTCGGACGCGTTCGACGCCACTGGCCGCGAGGTTCGCGCCGTCCGCGACAGCGTCGGCATCAACGAGGTCCACAATTTCGGCAAATACCGCGTCACCGGCCCCAACGCCCGTGCATGGTTGGACCGGATCATGGCCGGACGCATTCCTCAGCCGGGGCGCGTGTCTTTGACGCCAATGTTGTCGCCCAAGGGCAAGCTGATCGGCGATTTCACCGTTTCCTGCCTGCGCGAGACCGAGTTCCGCCTGACGGCCGCATATGGCAGTCAGGCCTATCATATGCGCTGGTTCCAACAGAATTTGGCCGAGGGCGTGACGGTTGAAAATATCAGCGACCGTCTGAACGGCTTCCAGATTGCAGGGCCAAAGGCCACCGAAGTACTGGCGGCCTGCACACGTCAGGATGTGACAGACCTGAGGTTCCTCGACGTTTGCCCGATGACCATCGGCATGACCGACTGCATCGTCCAGCGGGTAAGCTATACCGGCGATCTGGGGTATGAGATCTACTGTGATCCAATGGCTCAAAGGCAGCTCTGGTGGACCTTGTGGCAGGCCGGGCAGCCGCACGGAATAACCCCTTTCGGTATGCGTGCCATGATGTCCCTTCGGCTGGACAAGTTCTTTGGCTCGTGGATGCGAGAGTTCTCGCCCGATTACACCGCCGCCGAAACGGGGCTGGACCGCTTTATCTCATTTTCCAAGAACGCGGACTTCATCGGCCGCGCCGCCGCCGAGGCGGAACGTGCCAATGGCACCGCCCGTAAACTGGTCGCTTTTGAGGTCGACGCCGAAGACGCCGATGTAAATGCTTACGAGCCGATCTGGCTGGACGGGTCCGTCGTCGGTTTCTGCACCTCGGGTGGGTTTTCGCATTATGCGCAGAAGTCCGTCGCCATGGGCTTTCTCCCAACAGAACGTGTAAGCGACGGGCTGGTGGTCGAAATCGAAATCCTGGGCCAGATGCGCAAGGCCCGCGTGATCTCGACCCCTCTGTTCGATGCGGATGGTGCCCGGATGAGGGGATGACTCGGCGTCGCCCGGACGGCATGTTGGCGGAATGACGAAGATTCCCATCATCTTGCTGGCCGCCGGGCAATCGTCGCGGATGGGCGGTGCGGACAAGTTGTTGCAACAGGTGGACGGTGTTCCGCTGCTTAGGCGATCTGCACAAACTGCGCTGGCTGTGGGGCCTGTGACGGTCGCCCTGCCCCAAAGGCCTCATCCCCGGTATCAGGCGCTGGACGGTCTTGATGTTCGTCGGGTGCCGATTCCGGACGCTGCGGAAGGAATGAATGCCAGCTTGCGCGGTGCGTTGGCGCATATGGGCCCGGACGCAACGGCCGTCATGGTGATGCTGGCCGATTTGCCCGACCTGACATCGAACGATCTGGCGGAGGTTCTGGCAGCACACAACAACAACCCCGACTTCCTGATCTGGCGCGGTGCCACACAAAGCGGCAAGCCGGGTCATCCCGTGGTGTTCGACCAAAGCCTGTTTGCGGCGCTGGCCCAATTGACCGGAGACGAAGGCGCGCAATCCGTCGTGCGCGCAAACAAGGACCGGGTCTTCACAGTTGCCTTGCCGGGGTCACATGCACTGCTGGATCTGGACACGCCCGAGGACTGGGCCGCATGGCACCAAAACCAGCCCCCAAAATGATCACGGCCCGGTCGTTGAAGACCGGGCCGCGTACCCAAACAGGACTACCACTTTTCTTCGATCTCAAAAGCGCGACCAATCTCGCCAATCAGGCTGACTGGGTTTTCCGCCGCTAAACCTAAACAAGACCCCCTCGTTAACATGCCGCTAGCGCTACTTAAGACCGAGATCACCGTTGGCACCCCCTAGTGCCTTCGGTTCCCCCTCACTTGGGCAGGTTCATATTCCCCGATCCGATCCGTCGAAACAACGTAAAATTGGACAAAACTGCCCAGTTCAGACGCAAACGGATGGCTTTTAAGCAACATTCTGCTTTCGCTTACACAACTTCCAAGTGTGCTTAGATTTTAAGGAATTCACAAATACGGCCGTTATGCACATGCGTAATGCGCTATCTGATAACAATCTCGTGTTATTAAACCGGTCGGCTCACAGTTTTTGGAACCGGTCCACAACTAAAGGAAGATCACTCTCTTTTTGATATTTCAGGCCACCCGATTGTCCACGAGGGAAACGAAATTCAACACTTTTGAGTGTTTGACACACGTTTCGGCAACAATCCTCCGATTCGCACAAGCAGTTCCCGCGAATCTCTGACTCGCTTTGACGGGCACTCAACAGACGGTTTGTGGCAAAATTAAGTTTTCTTAATTCACCAGTCAGGAAAGGCACAGGTTGGCGGCATATCTGCCTGTTCAACGCGCGACAGCAATCGCGCGATATGAACAGGAGACACAAATGAGCATCCGTAAATCCTCGCTTCTTTTGCCGCGAAATTCCAGTTGGATCGGCGTCAGCGCACTGGGCGCTGCATTGCTGGCGACAACCGCCCTGCCCTCGATGGCGGATGAGGCACTGGCCGATCTGGTCGAAACCGTTTCCCCGTCGGTGGTGACCATCATCGCTGAGCAGGACATCGCCGCAAGCCCGGCGCAAGGTCAGGAGTTTGACTTCGAAACCCATCCCTTTGGCGAGTTCTTCAAACGCTTCGGCGGCCCCGAAGGTTTCCAAATGCCACAACGCGGCCCCGCGCAAGGTCTGGGATCGGGGTTTGTTCTGGATGAGGCCGGGTTTATCGTGACCAACCACCACGTGGTCGACAACGCCTCATCAGTCACCGTGCGCCTTAACGATGACCGCACGTTTGACGCCGAAGTGATCGGCACCGACCCGCTGACCGATATTGCCGTTCTGAAGATCGACGCAGGCGAAACCCTGCAAGCGGTCGAAATGGGCGACAGCGACGTGATCCGCGTGGGCGAGGACGTGGTGGCCATCGGCAACCCGTTCGGCCTGAGCTCGACCGTTACCACCGGGATCGTATCGGCCAAGGGCCGCAACATCTCGCAAGGGCCTTATGCCGAGTTCATTCAGACCGATGCGGCCATCAACAAAGGCAACTCGGGCGGTCCGCTGTTCAACATGGAAGGCGAAGTGGTCGGCGTGAATTCGGCCATCTATTCGCCCAGCGGCGGCTCGGTCGGCCTTGGCTTTGCGGTGACATCGAACATCGTGGAACATATCGCAGCCGATCTGCGCGATGACGGTCAGGTCAGCCGTGGTTGGCTGGGCGTGTCGATCCAGAACGTCAGCCCGGAACTGGCGGCGGCGCTTGGTATCGACAGCTCGACCGGTGCTTTGGTTTCGGACGTCGTGGCCGGTAGCCCGGCGGACGGTGTTCTGGAACAGGGCGACGTGATCCTGAGTTTCAATGACGAGACCGTGGATAACAGCAGCGACCTGCCCCTTCTGGTTGGCACCACCAAAGTTGGCACCGAAAGCACCCTGACCGTGCTGCGCGACGGCACCCGACAGGACCTGCAATTGACGATTGGCCAGCACCAGTCGGCCCAGGCCCAAGTGGACGGCCCCGTTGATGCGGAAGCCACTGGTACCCAACTGGGTGTCACCGTTGCGCCGCTGACCGAGGCCGCCCGCGCCGAGATGGGTGTGGCCGAAGGCGTTGACGGCGTGGTTGTGACGGACCTGAAACCTGACAGCCCTGCCGCCAAGGCCGGTCTGCAGCGCGGTGATGTCATCGTCAAACTGGGTGGCCAGGACACGCTGACGCCGGATGCACTGAAAGCTGCGCTGGACAGCGAAAAGACCGACCCGGCGCTGGTGCTGATCAATCGCAGCGGCAACCAGATCTTTGTCGCGGTTGAAATCGCCTGACCGAAGACCCGCGCGCGTCACATGATGGGGATATATGACGTGCGCTTCCTGGCGGAATTGATTTGTCCGCAATCCGCCGGGCTTGCCGGGTGCGCGAGGCCGCACCCGGCTCGATCCCTCAGATACGAACCATTCTCAAACCATGTGCTTTATCTGAAAATTGTGTTTAAATCCCGATAGAAAGGAACCCCGATCATGAGCCGACGCCTGCTGATCGTCGAAGATGACGAAGACACACGGGACTTCATCGCTAAAGGTTTCAGTGAGGAAGGCTATGTGGTCGAGGTTGCCGCCGATGGCCGCGAGGGGCTGTATCATGCCACCGATGGCGGCTTTGACGCCATTGTTCTGGACCGGATGCTGCCGGGCTTGGACGGGTTGTCCCTGATCAAATCCATGCGCGCTGCCGGGTTGAAAACCCCCGTTCTGATGCTGACCGCCATGAGTGCGGTGGATGAGCGCGTGAAAGGTCTGCGCTCGGGCGCGGATGATTATCTGGTCAAGCCGTTTTCCTTTCAGGAACTACACGCAAGGATCGAGGCGCTTTTGCGTCGCCCGCAGGAATCCGAGGAAACGCCGACCCTGACCTGCAAGGATCTTGAGATGGATCTGCTGACCCGCAAGGTCACGCGCGACGGGCATGAGATCACGCTGACCCCGCGTGAGTTCCAGATCCTCGAATTCTTCCTGCGCCGCAAAAACCGCGTGGTCTCGCGCACCATGCTGCTGGAAGGTGTGTGGGATTATCATTTCGACCCGAACACCAATGTCGTGGACGTCCATATCTCAAAACTGCGCCGCCAGTTGGACGAAGGCGGCGACGCGCCGCTGATTGAAACGGTGCGGGGTGCGGGTTACATGATGTCTGATGGATAACATACGGCTTTCTCTGAACAATTCGCGCACGCGGCTGGTTCTGGCCAGCATGGTCCTCAGCACGCTTTTGACGGCGACAGTGTTGGCACTGGTCTATGTCACGGCCAATCGCAGTATTGAATCCGAGACCCGCTCGGTCGTGTCAGCAGAACTCACGGGGTTGGCAGATGAATATGAACGCCGGGGGCTGATCGGGCTGATTGCGGCCATCGAACGCCGCCTTCCCAGCGCTTCGGAACGGGATGCGCTGTATCTTCTGACGGATCGGTTCGGCAACAAGCTGGTCGGGAACCTCAAGCAATGGCCCGAACATATCACGGCGGGCAGTGGCTGGGTTGAACTGGAACTGCGCCGCGCCGATGACGATCAACTGGTCCCCGTCTCGGCCGCGTCGATCCGCCTGCCCGGCAGGGAGCGCCTTATCGTCGGCCGTGACGCCGTCGCGCAGCAACAATTCGACCGGGTTCTGTTGCGATCCGTGGCGCTGGCCCTTGGCATCGCATTGGCACTGAGCGTGCTGACCGGCTGGTTGTTCACCCGGCTGGTTTTTTCCCGCCTGTCCGACATCGCCAGCACTGCTGAAAACATCGTCTCGGGCGATCTGTCCCGGCGCATGCCATTGCGCGGAACTGGCGATGAGTTCGATCAGGTGGCCGGAACGCTGAACAACATGCTGGATCGGATCGAAGAACTGATCAGCAACCTGCGTACCACGTCCAATTCGATTGCCCATGACCTGCGCTCGCCCCTGTCGCGATTGAAACAACGGGTCGAGGCGCTTTCGGATCCTGACAAAAGCGACTTGGATCGCGAGGTTGATATTGCCCGCGCCACAGGTGAAATCGACCACGTTCTGCGGGTGTTGGGGCAGTTGACGGAAATTTCACGCGCCGAGGCCGGGCTGGGGCGTGAACAGTTCGAACAGGTGGATTTGCAGCAACTCGCCCGCGACGTTGTTGAACTCTACGAACCTGTCGCCGCTGATCAGAATATCCGGCTAAAGGTTCAGGGACAGGCCGCCCCGATACAGGGCCACCGGCCCCTTCTGTCTCAGGCGCTGTCGAACCTGCTGGAAAACGCTATGCGCTATGCGCCCGAAAACACCGCCATCACAATCTCGATCGGTGAAGATGGTGACACGGCCCACCTGAGCGTGCGCGATCAGGGACCGGGCGTCCCGCCAGAGGACCTGCACCGCCTGCAACTGCCCTTCGTGACGCTTGACCCCGCCCGCACGGAACGCAATGCGGGGTTGGGGTTGGCGCTGGTCGCGGCGATCTCACACATGCATGGCGGGCGGTTCGCGGCACGGAATTGCGAACCCGGCCTGGAAACCACCCTAAATCTGGCGCGCCGGGTTTAGTCAGGCGCGCCGTCGATGGCCATGTTCCTGTTTTTATAACGCTTATCCTCGGTCACATCCACGCCGAACCAAGCGGGCGGCGCAAAACTGTGCGCCTCGTCTTCTGACGAGAACTCAACCTCGACCAGTTGCAGCGGCGCCAAATTGCCCTGAAAAATATCCAGTTCGAATACCCGCCCATCCGGCAAAGCGCCGGTGAACCGTTCTTTTTCGACCCGCCGCCCTTCGGTCTCCGGCCAGAAGGTTTCGAATTGATCGGCCGAGATTTCGGCCTCACGCTCGACCCGAACCAGCCCTCCGCTGCCTTTGAGGGTCAGGAAGTACCGGTCATTCTTCTGCCGCAACCGCAGCTCGGTCGAATCGTCAGGGGCCGTCAGATAACCCTGCCGGACAACCGCTTTCTGCGCGCCGCTCAGGTCCGGCAGACTGTTGACCAGAAACTTACGCTCGATTTCCTTGCTCATTTGGTCGAAACCACCCCGTTTTCCAATTCCTCATACAGCGCATTGTAGGCCGCCCCCGCCACGCCGCGCGGGGCGTAGGTGACCACCGGCGCGCGATATTGGCCCATCTTCTCGATATCCGAGGCAAAAGGAATGCAACTTTGCATGAACCGCTTCCGATAAGCCTTGCGCATCGTCTCCATCGTCTGCTGATGCAGGGTTTTGCGCTGCTGCACCATCGAAAAGAATGCCTTCAGCTTTTTCTTCGGCAGTTTGTGTTCGTCAAAGAACCCCACCAACTGATCGAACGTACGCTCAGACAGGGTGGTTGGGATGACCGGCACGACAATCTCATCGGCGGCCTTGAAGATATTCTCGGACAGGGTCGAAAAATTCGGCGGGCAATCGAGGATGATGACGTCATAGTCACTGCCCGCCGCCGTCAGAGCCTTTTTCAGGCGCGAGCGCTTGTTCCGCATCCGAGACAGAAACACATCAAAATCGCGGAAGGTCAGATTTGCAGGCAGAATGTCCAACCCTTCGAAGTCGCTGGCCCGAATGGCGTTGGTAAAGCGCTTCACATCCTCAAAGAACCGGGCATCCGTTAGTTTTTTCGAAGGCTTGACCCGAAAATAAAACCCCGAGGCCCCTTGTGGATCAAGATCGCACAACAGCACCAGCTTGCCCGCCGCGGCATAGGCATGGGCCAGATTGACCGAGGTTGCGGTTTTCCCGACACCGCCTTTGTTGCTGTAACAGGCAATGATCTTCATTCCTCACTCCTTGGGCTGGTGAAACAGGCTGCGGAACAGATGGCGTGTTTCGGGGGCATCGAATTGCTGGAAATTGGCGATCACCCGGTCACGCTCGGCCCTCTGACGCTGATCCAGAACGGCGATCAGCCCGCCAACAGCCAAACCGACCTGAGCATCCACACGGCCTTGGGCGTTTGATTGCTGAGACGTAAAAGCCAGCAGAACCTCTTGCTGGACCGAGAAATCGTTGAACAGTCCAAGGTTATCCTGAAGCTTTTTCAGGGGCTTGAGGATCGATTTGAAATCCTTTGCGTCGAACAGGGGCGCAAAGAACTCCATCAGGTATCGGAGTTTCTTGCAGTCGATCCGAAGGCCATGCACTGATTCATCCGGAGTTTCGGGCGTGATGCTGCGCGCGATCTTGCAGACCTTGCGATAGCGTTTCCAGATCAGCGCGCAGGCATAATCATACGCCCCGCGCTGCGCATTCGGTCCCGGTTTTACGTTATCCGTCCCGTCAAACAGCGCCCTGAGGTCAGACATCTGGCTTTGGTAAGTCTTGCTGCGCAATCGGCGCGTGATGCGCGACAGTTCTTGGGCGCGTTCCTTCTGGAATTGCGCAAACATGGCGTCCAGACCAGCATGAAGCGTGCTTGGCACCAGGTTGAAATACATATCCTTTTCCAGAAGATAGACGTCCAGATCCCGCATCCGCCCTGTCGGCGCCATCAGCTCCGAGAAGGTCTTTTTGAATTCGGCGGTCTGCGCCTCAGAAAACACCCCTTTGAACAGGCTGATGACCGAGCGAATTCGACGCAGCGACACGCGGTAGTCATGCAGAAACTCGGTATCAATATCCGCGATCAGGCCACTTTCATTTTGTTGCGCAACCTTCAGATAAGTCTTGATAATATCGGCCGCGACTTGGATCGAGGGTTCGTCGGTCCCCAGTGCGATCTCGGGCTTTGCACGATAGCGCGCGTCGGTCGCCGATATCGCATCCACCAGTGTTTCAATGTCTGGGCTTGCCCCAGCCATTGCACGGACCGCAGCGCAGGCTTTGTCAAAGGCTTTGTCGTACCCACGCAATCGCCGAAGGCGCAGGATTGTTGCCTGACCATTGTCCGTTGACAGCGAAACCACACTGCCGCGTACTTGCGTCTTTTGCAGATCGTCCAGCAGGGCCACGTCGCTTTCCTGCCTTTCGCCCGTGGCGATATCCATCAAGGCGCGCAGATTGGGAAAGCCGCTCAAAGCCTCACGCACAGGACCTGCTGGCAGATCCTTCACAAACCGGCCCCGGCCCTTACCTTTTTGGCTCCGGCGCGCACCGTCCTTCTGCAACAGGTGCAACGCCCCTTCCGTTTCCAACAATATCCGACCAGAGGCGCGGATCGACTGATCATGGCAATCCAGCAGAATAAACGGCTTACCAGCGTTCGACCTGGTGACACGCACCGACATATCAGTCAGGGCCGACGCAAACGCAGCCTGATCAAACGCGCCAAGAACAAAGAAAAGCGCCTCGGACTCAGAATTCATGAACTGCTCTTTCGCTCTGCTTCAAGGTCGTCATTGACCAAAATCTCCGTGACCTTCTGAATGCCGTTGCTTTCTGCAATCGAACTTTTTTCAGCAATCCAAGGGGCTTTCCCTCAAGCGAATGTGGGGTGTTTTTCGCTATTCTCCACAGTTTGGCCGAAGCCTTTGGTCTTATCCATCCGGTTTTCTGCGATCGCTTGACGTTATGAATGCAAGACTCTGCATTCGTTGCAAGTAAAACCGGGTGCGACCCAACGAAATGCGCGGGTGACAGCCCTGCAACGGCTGGTTAAACCAAGGGCATGTCTGATCCCGTCTCATCCATCCGCAACCTGGGCCCCGCCTTCGAGCAAGCCTGTGCCCGCGCAGGCATCCATTCGGCGCAAAAACTGCGCGAGTTGGGGCCGGATGAGGCGTATTCCCGGCTGCTACAGGCCGGAACCAAAGCGCATTTCATCGGGTATTATGTGCTGGTGATGGGCCTGCAGGGCCGCCCTTGGAACGACTGCAAGGGTGAAGAGAAAAAGCAGCTGCGTCAGCGGTTTGACGCCATCAAGGCCAGCACCAAAGCCGCGCCGGAAAGCCAGATGATCTCGGATCTGGATGCGATTGGCGTGCGCGTCGCTGCCAAGGACCTGAAACAGGTCTGAACGAAAAAGGCCGCTCCGGAACGGAACGGCCTTCAAAATCTGGTCTAAACAGTGGTTTAGCCGACCAGTTCGATGCCCGAGAAGAAATAGGCAATCTCGACCGCTGCGGTTTCCGGTGCGTCCGAACCGTGGACCGAGTTTTCACCGACCGATTCAGCGAACTCGGCGCGGATGGTGCCGGCGGCCGCGTCTGCGGGGTTGGTTGCGCCCATGACTTCGCGGTTCTTGGCAATGGCGCCTTCGCCTTCCAGAACCTGAACAACGACCGGAGCCGACGACATGAATTCGCACAGTTCGTCATAGAACGGACGCTCGGCGTGGACTTCGTAGAACTTGCCAGCCTGTTCCTTGGTCATGTGGATGCGCTTTTGCGCAACGATGCGCAGGCCCGCGTCTTCGAATTTGGCGTTGATCTTGCCGGTCAGGTTGCGGCGGGTTGCATCGGGTTTGATGATCGAGAATGTGCGTTCCAGTGCCATGTCGGCCTCTCCTTAACATAGGGCGCGACACTCGCGCCGAAATCCATCGCGCGCCGCGTAGCATGGTATCGGGCGTAAGAAAAGGACAATGATTGCCTGACATTCAGATCGTGTCCGGAAGCGGGTCGTGCAGATCGATCCAGCGCACATACAGGATGGACAAAAGCCCTGCAAAGCTGCTGGCGCACATCATGCCCAACACGACAAAGGGCGCGTTCTGGGCGCTGACCAGCGCGCCGGTGGCGGATGTCAGCACTGCGCCCAACAGAACGGTGATCGCGCCGGACAACCCGGCAGCACTGCCCGCAAGCTGCGGCCTGACCGACATCAACCCGGCCGTCGCATTAGCGACCGTCAAACCGTTGCCAAAGCCCACAAAGACCGCAGAGCCGAAGAATGTCCAGACCGTGCCGAACCCACCGAAGAATGTCAGCAAACCGATCAGCGGGCCAAGGGATGCGATTGTTCGTCCGATCAGGATCATCGTGCTCAGTTTTGTGCGGGTGGCGAACCGACCGGTCAGGAAGCTGCCAGCCATGAAACCCAGCGTGATAATCCCGATCCCCACACCCAGCAAAGCCGGGTTCAGATCGAACCACGCGCCCGCCACCAAAGGCGCGCCGGTGACGAATGCATAAAACCCCCCGATCGAGAATGCCGCGCAGAACGAATAGCCCCAGAACCGACGAGAGCCAAACAACAGCGGATAAAGCCTCATCTGCGCGGCGAATGTTGCGTTAGTGTTCGTGTTGGTCTCGCCCATATCGGCCCAGACCAGCACCAACATGGCCACGCCCAACATGGCATAAAGGACAAAACCCGCGCGCCAGCCGAACAGCATTTCAAGCACGCCGCCCAGCATCGGGCCCAGCATTGGCGCAAGGGCCATCGCCATCGAGATGTAACCCAGTTTGCTGGCGGCTTCGTTGGGCTCGTACATATCGCGCACAGCAGCGCGCGACAGCACCTGCCCCGCGATGATTGCGCCCTGCAACATGCGAAAGCCAAGAAAGACCCAGATCGACTCGGCCAGGGCACAACCGACGGATGCCGCAACAAAAATCACCATGCAGATCAGCAGAACGGGCCGCCGCCCGAACCGGTCGGACAAGGGCCCCATGATCAGTTGAAGAACAGCGGACAGGGCCAGATAGCCCGCGACCGCCAGATTGACCAATCCATAGTCAGCCTGCAAATCCTCGCCAATATGGGCCAGTGACGGCAGGAACATATTCAGCGACAGCACCGACAGCGCGGTCAGCAGGACCAGCGTGATCAATGTCGGGTGCGATTGGGCCGCGCGCATAAGGTGTCTCCGGTGCTTGTAGACCGCGCTAACACATTGCCCGGCGGTTGAACATGCCAAGCCGCTGGCGGCGGCATCACGGCTCTGCTAAGAGCGGCCTCATGCTACGGATCGAAGACATCACCTATGCCGTTGAAGGCCGCCCCCTGTTCGACGGGGCCAGTGCAACCATTCCCGACGGGCACAAGGTCGGGCTTGTGGGGCGCAATGGCACCGGCAAGACCACACTGTTTCGACTGATCCGAGGGGAACTGGCGTTGGAGTCCGGCAATATCACGGTCCCGAAACGCGCGCGGATTGGTGGGGTGGCGCAAGAAGTGCCCTCGTCCGATGTGTCGCTGATCAACACGGTTCTGGCCGCCGATACCGAACGTAGCGCGCTGATGGCCGAGGCCGACAGCGCCACCGACCCCGCACGGATCGCGGAGATTCAAACTCGTCTGGCCGATATTGATGCGTGGTCGGCCGAGGCGCGCGCGGCCTCGATCCTCAAGGGTCTGGGGTTCGATGACGAGGACCAGCTGAAACCCTGTTCCGATTTCTCGGGCGGCTGGCGGATGCGCGTGGCGCTGGCGGCGGTGCTGTTTTCTCAGCCTGATCTGCTGCTGCTGGACGAACCGACCAACTATCTGGACCTCGAAGGTGCGCTGTGGCTGGAAAGCTATCTGGCGAAATATCCGCATACGGTCATCATCATCAGCCACGACCGCGGGCTGCTAAACCGCGCGGTGGGCTCGATCCTGCATCTGGAGGATCGAAAGCTCACCTACTACGCGGTGCCATACGACAAATTCGCCGAACGCCGGGCCGAGCGGCTGGCGCAGGCGGAATCGGAAAACGCCAAGGCCAAGGCCCGCATCGCGCATCTGCAAAGTTTCGTGGACCGGTTTCGCGCCAAGGCGTCCAAAGCCGTGCAGGCCCAGTCACGCCTGAAGATGATCGAACGCATCCAGCTGGTCTCGACCCCGCAAGAGGCCGCGTTGCGCGCGTTCTCTTTCCCGGAACCGGAAGAACTGTCGCCGCCGATCATTAACCTTGAGGGCGGCGTCACGGGCTATGGCGAGACCGAAGTGCTGCGCCGTCTGAACCTGCGCATCGATCAGGACGACCGCATCGCGTTGCTGGGCAAGAACGGTCAGGGCAAATCGACGCTGTCCAAGCTGCTGTCCGACCGCCTGCCCCTGATGGCGGGCAAGATGAGCCGTTCCAACAAGCTGCGCATCGGCTATTTCGCACAGCATCAGGTGGATGAGCTGTATGTGGACGAGACCCCTCTGGACCACCTGCGCCGCCTGCGCCCGGACGAGGCGCCGGGCAAGTGGCGCTCGCGTCTGGCGGGGTTCGGGTTGAACGCGGATCAGGCGGAAACCAAGGTGGGGCGCCTGTCGGGCGGTCAAAAGGCGCGGCTGTCGCTGCTGCTGGCCACCATCGACGCGCCGCATATGCTGATCCTTGACGAGCCGACCAACCATCTGGACATCGAAAGCCGCGAGGCGCTGGTCGAGGCGCTGACCACCTATTCCGGCGCGGTTGTGCTGGTCAGCCACGATATGCACCTGCTGTCGCTGGTGGCGGACCGGCTATGGCTGGTCTCGGACGGGACGGTCAAGCCGTTTGATGGCGATCTGGAAGCCTATCGCTCCTTGCTGCTGGCCCGCGACAAACCCGTGAAGGCCAAGCCGCAAACCGCCAAGCCCAAGCGACCCTCGCGCGAGGCGATGCTGGCCCTGCGCGCCGATCTGCGCAAATGCGAGGACCGGATCGAGAAACTGACGGACATGCATGACAAGCTATCGGCCAAACTGGCGGACCCGGCCTTGTACGAGGATGACAAGATCAACGATCTGGAAACCTGGAACCGCAAATTCGCCGAAGTCACTGAGGCGATGCAAAAGGCCGAAACCCTTTGGGTTGCCGCCGCCGAACGGTTGGAACAGGCCGAGAGTGCAGCATGATTGACGCCGCTTTCTTCATCACCGCCTTCACCACCTTGTTCGTGGTGATCGACCCGTTCGGCACCGCGCCCATTTTTGTCGCCATGACACAGGATATGGACGCGCGTACCCGGCGGCGAACGGCCTATCGCACCTGCGTTGTGGCCTCGGGCATCCTGATTGCCTTTGCCGCCTTTGGTGAGGCCGTACTGGGTTTCGTTGGCATTTCGATGGAGGCGTTCAAGGTCGCAGGCGGCGCGCTGTTGTTCCTGACCGCGCTGGACATGCTGTTCGAACGCCGCACCAAACGGCGCGAGGATCGGGCCGAGGAAGAGGAACATAATGACCCGTCCGTCTTTCCGCTCGCCATCCCTCTGGTCGCCGGGCCAGGATCGATTGCGACCATTATTCTGCTGTCCGGGCAGCATCCGGGCATTCAGGGAATTGCTGCGGCAGTGGCCGTAATGCTGGCCGTCATGGCGGTGGTGCTGTTGTTCTTCCTGTCGGGCGGCCTGATCGCCCGCATTCTGGGCAAAACCGGTCTGAACGTGTTGACCCGGTTGTTGGGTATGCTGCTGGCCGCCCTGTCGGTGCAGTTCATTCTGGATGGCCTCAAGGCCTTTGGTTTTGCGTCCTAAATCCCCATATAGAGGGTCAGAACCAAGGATAAGGGCAGCAGCATGAATGGCGACGATATCGGGCGTTTGGTGTATCTGGTCGTGTTGGCCGCGGCCATATTGCTTTGGTTTGTCGCCCAGAACCGCCAATCTCTGAACAAGACCCTGCAACAGGTGATGGCCTGGGTGTTCATCTTTGTGGGCGTCATCGCGGTCATTGGCTTGTGGGAGGATATCCGGTCCTCGGTCGGACCTGCCCCGCAAATGGCCGTCACCGGCGACACGATCGAGGTGCCGCACGCGCAGGACGGGCATTATTACCTGCCTGTCACGGTGAACGGCGAACCCATTGTCTTCCTTGTGGACACCGGGGCCAGCCAGATCGTCCTCAGCGCGCAGGATGCGGAACGCGTGGGCATTGATCCGGATCAGCTGAACTATTTCGGGCGCGCGATTACCGCAAACGGCGAGGTCCGGACCGCGCCCGTGCGGCTGGATAGCCTGGAACTGGGGCCGATCACGGACCGCAATGTCTCGGCCTGGATCAATGAAGGTGAACTGCATCAGTCGCTGCTGGGCATGGATTACCTGCATCGGTTTTCGAACATCCAGTTCACCGATGGTCGCCTGATCCTGTCGCGCTGAACGCGCCCCCACTTGAGAACGAAATAAGAACATGATACGAACATATCATGTCTGCTCAGCTTCTTGGTCAAAAGCCCGCGCGCGTTGCGCCGGGGGTCAAACTTCATGAGGAAATCGCCCTGCAACTGGGCCGCGTGCACGAAGCCTGCGGCCCCGCCCGGCGCAGTTTTGCCATGTGGCTGGCCGGTCAGATGCAGGGGCCGGTCTTGTGGATTTCCCCCGCGTGGGAGCCCGGCCAGCTACACCCCGACGGGATGATGCCCTTTGCCGATCCCGCCCGATTCATCTTTGTCCACCCCACCCGCTCCGAGGATCTGCTGTGGTGTCTGGAAGAGGCGTTGCGCAGCGGGGCCATTCCGCTGATCGTCGGCGACCTGCCCGGCGCGCCGGGGCTGACCCCTATCCGGCGGATGCATCTGGCTGCCGAACAGGGCGGCGCGATGGCGCGCGCGCCGCTGGGTCTGCTGCTGACCCCCGGCGATGGTGGCGCGCAAGGGATCGAGACGCGCTGGCACATGGCCGCCAATCATAAGGGAGAGGCCCGCCGCTGGACCCTGACCCGCCGCCGCGCCCGCGCGCTGCCGCCGGTCACATGGCAGGCCACCATGACCGCCGCCCGCGCCGGTTTGCACCTGAAACGGGTCGAAACCGAGGATGTTCTGACCTGAGACCGCATCGATCACGCAAGATGTGACTGGTCAAACCCCGGACCGCACCCTAGCGTCACCGCATGACTCACCCGATCCACGATAGCCGCTACTCTTGGCTGCGCCTTCTGATCACCCTCGCCATCGCAACGGTGGCGAATGTGGGCATGTGGGCGGTGATCGTGGTGATGCCCGCAATCGAGGCCGAATTCGGCGCAGGGCGGGCCGAAGCCTCGTTGCCTTATGTTCTGTCCATGATCGGCTTTGCCCTGGGAAATATGTGGCTGGGGCAGATGGTTGACCGGCTGGGCGTGACCATAGCGCTGATCGGCGCCGCAATGCTGAGTGCGGTCAGCTATCTGCTGGCGACTTGGGCCCCGAATATCCTGCTGCTGTCGGCCGCGCATCTGCTGTTGGGTCTGGGCACATCGATTGGGTTTGGCCCCCTGATCGCCGATATTTCGCATTGGTTCATGAAGCGGCGCGGAATTGCCGTGGCGCTGGTGGCCAGCGGCAATTATCTGTCCGGCGCGATCTGGCCCACGCTGCTGTCCGACATTCTGGCCCGCGATGGCTGGCAACAGGTCTACCTGACGCTGGCCGCCCTGACCCTGCTGGTCGTCATTCCCCTGTCGCTGCTGCTGCGCCGTCAGGTCCCGGTCGAGGCGCACAGCACAGCCGCCGCGACCGCCCAGATCAACGCCCGCAGCGTCGGGGTCTCACCCCGCGCACTGCAGTATATTCTGGGCCTTGCCGGTATCGGCTGCTGCGTTGCCATGTCCATGCCGCAGGTCCATATCGTCTCGTATTGCGTCGGACTGGGATACGGACCCGCAGTGGGGGCCGAGATGTTGTCGCTGATGCTGCTGGGTGGCGTTGTCAGCCGGATTATCTCGGGCTTGCTGGCGGACCGGTTGGGTGGTGTCATGACCCTGCTGATCGGCTCGGTCCTGCAATGTATCGCGCTGTTTCTGTTCCTGCCTTATGACGGGATGGTCTCGCTTTATGTCATCAGCATGCTGTTCGGTCTGGCACAGGGCGGCATCGTTCCCAGCTACGCGCTGGTCGTGCGTGAATACATGCCCCCGCAAGAGGCCGGGGCGCGTGTCGGCTTTGTGATGATGATGACCATTCTGGGCATGGCCCTTGGCGGCTGGATGTCGGGATGGATTTACGATGTGACCGGAAACTATCAACTGGCCTTCGTGAACGGCATTCTGTGGAACGGGCTGAACATCGCCATCGTGCTGATGCTGCTCAAACGTTCCCGCCCCAGACGAGAGGGGGTCATGGCATGACCATCCTGACCCGCCGCTTTGTCCTTGCCGGGTTGGCTGCCCTGCCCCTGACCCGGACGGCGCAAGCCGCTTTGCAACCCTATGTTCTGTCCACTCAGGACACCCGCGTCGGGTTTTCATTCGATCTGTCGGGCGTTTCCCAGACCGGGTCGATGCCGATCCGGTCGGCGGATGTTCAGATTGATACGCGCCGTTTGCAGAACAGCCGGGTCGATGTGGTGCTGGATGTCAGCAAGGCGCGCACGCGGCTGCCCTTTGCCCGGATGCCGATGCTGGGGCAGACCGTGCTGAACGCAAAAAGCCATCCGACCATTCGCTTTGTCTCGACCGACGTTCAGCTTGGCCCGTCGGGCCGCATCTCGGACGGGGCGCGGATTACCGGCGATCTAACGGTGCGGGGCGTCACCCGTCCGGTGACGCTGGATGCGAACCTTTATCGTCGCCCAGGAACAGCCCCGGACGATCTGGACCAATTGTCCATCGGCCTGACGGGTGCGCTGAACCGGCATGACTTTGGTGCCTCGGGCTATCCCGATCTGGTGGCGGAAACCGTCGGGCTGGACATCCACGCCGAAATCTCACGCGCCTGAAATCGACCAAAGGTCAAAAAACGACCCCCTCGCGTCGAATAGGCGCGCGCATCTGCCTGTCAGCGCGTCAGTGTAACCCCATTATGCGCACGATCATTTCCTTCGCCGCCCTGTTTCTTTCCGTCATTCTGTTGCAACTGTCGACAGGCGGCGTCGGGCCTTTGGACGCCATCTCGGGCATCACGCTTGAGTTCACAACCGAACAGATCGGTCTGCTGGGATCGGCGCATTTCATCGGGTTCTTTGTCGGATGCTGGTGGGCCCCGCGTTTGATGGGGACTGTGGGCCATTCCCGCGCCTTCGCGGTCTGCACCGCCTTGGGGGCTATGGGGCTAATCGGGCATACGCTGACAGAAAACCCCTATATCTGGGCCGCGCTGCGGATCGCATCGGGCACCTGTGTCGCCGGGTGCTATACGGTGATCGAGGCCTGGCTGAACGCAAAGGTCAACAATGAAACCCGCGGGCGCGCGATGGGCACGTACCGCATAGTCGACATGGGTGCCTCGCTGACCGCGCAGTTGATCATCGCGGTTCTGCCGCCTGCCTCTTACGTGTCGTATAACCTGCTGGCCATTCTGTGCTGCGCCGCGTTGTTGCCGCTGACACTGACGCGGGCCAGTCAACCTCAGACACCTGATGCGCCTCGGTTGCGGCCAAAACTGGCCTGGCGCAGCTCGCCCCTAGCCGTTGCGGGCGTGATCGTTGCCGCGCTGAGTTCCGCATCGTTTCGAATGGTTGGTCCTGTCTATGGGCAGGAGGTCGGACTGGGCGTGGACCAGATCGCGTTCTTTCTGGCCTCTTTCGTATTGGGCGGGGCATTGGCGCAATATCCGATGGGCTGGCTTGCGGATAAGTATGACCGGCGCTGGGTTCTGATCTGGCTGTCCGCCGTCGCGGTCCTAAGCTGCGGGGTCACCATGGCGGCAAGCGGTACCGGAACTGTGGGTGTCATGCTGGCGGCTGGTTTCTTCGGCTTTACCACCTTCCCGATCTTTTCGGTTTCATCCGCCCACGCAAACGACTTTGCCACAACCGAACAGCGGGTCGAGCTGTCGGCGGCGCTGATGTTCTGGTATGCGCTGGGGGCCATTGCATCGCCCTACATCTCATCAACGCTGATCCAGCAATTCGGTCCCGGGGCGCTGTTTGCCTTTGTTGCGCTGGGTCACATCTTCCTGATCGGATTTGGCCTGGCCCGAATGCGGTCGCGCCCCACACCCGAAGAGCGAACAAATTACGTCTATGCACCGCGCACCTCCTTCACCATTGGCCGATTGCTGAAACGGTCCCGGGAAGGATAGCAAAGCAGGACGACCATTGATCGCATCTGGCCCCACCGGTGCGAAACATGAGTGCTGTGCCCAAGACCCCGCGTGTGGATCATGCCTGAACGACCGACCCAAGACGGAACCTTCGCAAGTCCTGAAAGAAACTGACCTTCAATCTTTCCAAGTTAACGTCGGGTCGCAGGCGCTTATTCCGGAAAAGCATATAGTCTGACCCCGAATACTCGGGAGGAAGACGACAATGATGACCAGAGCAGCCATGCAGGCCTTCAGGGCGAAATACCGTGCTGGCATAAGCAAAATGTACAGCGGGTATTTCCATATGCTGTCGGTGGCCATCGCTGGCCTTTTCGTCATCTGCTACAGCCTGACCTTCGCCACGGACGTAACCGCGTCACAGTTGCTGGTGATCCCGGCGACGCTTTTGTTTGTGAACTTAGCCGAATATGCCTCGCACCGCTGGCTTGGTCACGAAAAGACCAGGGTGCTCAAACTGTTCTACCAGCGCCACACCGGGGATCACCATTCCTTTTTTCTGGATACCGACATGGGATATGAAAGCCCATTTGACTGGCGTGTGGTTCTGTTCCCGCTCTATCTGATCTTTCTGTTCACGATGGGCATTGCGCTGCCCGGTGGCCTCGTTCTGGGCTGGATATTCAATCCAAATGTCGGCGCACTGTTTGCCGCGTCGACCATCGCCGGATATCTGCTTTATGAGGTGTGTCACTTCAGCTATCACGTCCCGCCCGGCAGCCGGGCCGAGGCGATGTTCCAATCCGTACCCGGCTGGTGGCGTCTCAGGCATCTTCACGCCCTGCATCACAAACGCGAACGGATGCAGGAGGCGAATTTCAACATCACCTTTCCGGTCTTCGATGTCGCATTGGGGACTTTGTATTGGGAACGCCCTGAAACGAACGGTGGCTGAACCCTTAAGGTCGCATTAGGGTCGGCAACACAGACGTTAAAATCGCTTCTGCCCGAAAGCCGGGCTTTTGCTGGCCAGTGACTTACTGTAGACGAGCGCGCAGACAGTTACGTGGACACGCAAAATGGCTCGGATTCTCATCACCTCGGCGATCCCCTATATCAACGGGATCAAGCACCTCGGCAATCTGATCGGCTCGCAATTGCCTGCTGATCTTTACGCACGTTATCAGCGTGGCCGCGGGAATGAGGTCATGTTCCTGTGCGCCACCGACGAACACGGCACCCCGGCCGAGCTGGCGGCCGCCAAGGCGGGCAAACCGGTCGCGGAATACTGCGCCGAGATGTATGGCGTGCAGGCCGATATCGCCAAGCGGTTCGGGCTCAGCTTTGACCACTTTGGCCGCTCGTCCAGCGCGCAAAACAAGGTGCTGACGCAGCATTTCGCAGGGAAGCTGGATGAAGCCGGGCTGATCCGCGAGGTCAGCGAGAAACAGGTCTATTCCAACGCCGACAAACGCTTTCTGC
This sequence comes from Ruegeria sp. N4, assembly GCF_056531425.1. NCBI lineage: Bacteria > Pseudomonadati > Pseudomonadota > Alphaproteobacteria > Rhodobacterales > Roseobacteraceae > Ruegeria > Ruegeria sp. N4. Next base: position 164,043 of record NZ_JBQFLT010000001.1, on the reverse strand, counting down.
CCGACCGCTATATCGAGGGCACCTGCCCCAATTGTGGCTATGACCGCGCGCGCGGCGACCAATGCGAGAATTGCACCAAGCAACTGGACCCGACCGACCTGATCGAGCCGCGCAGCGCGATCAGCGGCTCGACCGATCTGGAAGTGTGCGAGACCAAGCACCTGTATCTGCGTCAATCCGCGATGAAGGACCAACTGGACGCGTGGATCGACTCCAAGAAGGATTGGCCGATCCTGACCACCTCGATTGCCAAGAAGTGGTTGCACGATGGCGACGGTTTGCAGGACCGCGGCATCACCCGCGATCTGGACTGGGGTGTGCCGGTCAAAAAAGGCGATCAGGACTGGCCGGGGATGGAAGGCAAGGTTTTTTATGTCTGGTTCGACGCCCCCATCGAATACATCGCCTGCGCCAAGGAATGGGCAGATGCGAACGGCAAGACCGACGCTGATTGGGAACGCTGGTGGCGCACCGACAAGGGCGCGGATGACGTGCGTTATGTGCAGTTCATGGGCAAGGACAACGTGCCGTTCCATACGCTTTCCTTCCCCGCGACCATTCTGGGCTCGGGCGAGCCGTGGAAGATGGTCGATCACCTGAAATCCTTCAACTACCTGAACTATGACGGCGGCCAGTTCTCGACCTCGCAGGGGCGCGGCGTGTTCATGGATCAGGCGCTCGAGATTCTGCCCGCCGATTACTGGCGCTGGTGGCTGCTGAGCCATGCGCCCGAAAGCAGCGACAGCGAGTTCACGTGGGAGAACTTCCAGCAATCGGTGAACAAGGATCTGGCGGACGTGCTGGGCAACTTTGTCAGCCGCATCACCAAATTCTGCCGTTCGAAATTCGGCGAGGCTGTGCCCCAAGGTGGCACCTATGGCGAACGTGAAAACGCACTGATCGACGAACTGACCCGCCGCGTCCGCGCCTATGAAGGGCATATGGAGGCGATGGATGTGCGCAAATCGGCGCAGGAATTGCGGGCCATCTGGGTGGCGGGCAACGAATACCTGCAGGCCGCAGCCCCATGGTCGACCTTTAAGGAAGACCCCGAACAGGCCGCTGCACAGGTGCGTCTGGGCCTGAACCTGATCCGTCTTTACGCGGTGCTCAGCGCGCCGTTCATCCCCGACACCTCGGCCCGGATGCTGAGCGCGATGAACACGCTGGACACCGGCTGGCCCGAGGATGTGGCTGCAGCGCTGGCCGCCCTGCCCGCCGGTCATGAGTTCACCGTTCCCGATGTCCTGTTCGCCAAAATCACAGATGAACAGCGCGAAGACTGGCAAACCCGTTTTGCTGGCACCCGCGACTGAATTCAGACCATCGTGACAGACACGACACGGGGGCTGCTTCGGCCCCCGTATTTTTTGCCGATACATCGCGTGACGCACCCTGTCGTACCAGGGTGCTGAACCCTTGGGGCCCTAAGTCAGCCGAAGCACGAAGAAAATTCTGCGCCCAAGGCCGCACCAGTCGTATTCAAGAAGCTTGAGATAAAGTCTCAAAACGTCCATCCTGTCGAGGAATTCTATCGACTCGCGCCGGGGCCTTTGGGGTCCGGGCAGCTATTTCATATCTACTGTGAGGCACGCGCCATGTCCCTTGATTTGACGAATATCGGTTTTCCCATCTTCGGGTCAGCCAAAATGCTGGGGCGGCATCTTGCCTTACTGACCTGCCTTGGGGTGGCGCATGGGGCTGCGGCGCAAGATCAAAGCGACGCGCCGCCGCCAAAGGTTTCCATCGCTGCGGCCTATACCCAAGAGATCACGGATGAAGCCGTTTTCATCGGTCGGGCCGAAGCCATCGACAAGGTGGACATCGTCGCGCGGGTCAACGGGTTTCTTGAGTCTCAGAACGTCGAGGACGGCGCACTGGTCCAGAAAGACGATCTTCTGTTTACCATCGAGCCCGACCTCTATGAGGCCACACTTGAGGCGCGCAAGGCCGATCTGGACCGCGCCGAGGCAAATCTGGAACTGGCAAAGGTCGATCTGGCCCGGAAAGAAGAGTTGTTTCGGCGTGATGCAACCCCGGAATCCGAACGCGACATTGCGCGCGCCAACGAACTGGTTGCCGAAGCCGAAGTCAAAGCCGCAAACGCGGCCATCCAGCAAGCCCAGCTTGACCTGAGCTACACGCAGATTCAGGCGCCGTTTTCGGGCCGCATCGGGCGCGTTGCCACAAGTGTAGGTGACGTTGTTGGCCCGTCGAACCCTCCGCTGGTCAATCTGGTCAGCGAAGCGCCGATCTATGTGAACTTCTCGCTGAACGAAAAACAATTTACTTCGGTTCTTCAACAGTTTGGCGAGAATGCCAGCACTCTGGCAGAAAGTCAGAAAAGCCCCAATGTGCACGTCACCTTGCCCAATGGGGCGGAATTGGGTGAAACCGGCGAAATCGTGTTTGTCGACAACCGCATCGACCCTCTGACCGGCGCGATTACCGTGCGGGCCGAATTTGAAAACGCGGATCGTCTGATCATCGACGGCGCATTCCTTAACGTCCAGATCGAAGCGCTGGAGCCGACACTGCAGGTGCTTGTACCTCAGGCCGCGCTGCAACGGGATCAGCGGGGCGAGTTTGTTCTGGTCGTCAATGACCAGCAGATGGTCGAACAGCGCTATATCACGACCGGTGACACGGTGGACACCGCCATCATCGTCACCGATGGGCTTCGCGAAGGCGAGAGCGTGATCGTCGAGGGCCTGCAAAGGGTGCGTCCTGGCGTGGCCGTGGATGCGGTCGTGGCCTCTGAGCAGCCGGGAGAATAACGGATGTTCTCAGCCCTGTTCATCAGCCGGCCCAAGCTGGCGCTTGTCATTTCGCTTGTCCTGACGATCATGGGCGGCATCGGCTATATGGTTCTGCCGGTCGCCCAGTTTCCGGACATCACACCGCCTGTGGTCAGCGTGACGACCACCTATACCGGCGCAAACGCCGAGACCGTGGAAAACACCGTTGCCGCCCCGATTGAGGCGCAGGTGAACGGTGTGGACGACATGATCTACATGACGTCAACCTCGTCCGATAACGGCTCGTATTCGCTGAATATTACCTTCGAAGTGGGCACGGACCCGGACATTGCCTCGGTCAACGTGCAGAACCGGGTGGCACAGGCCATGTCATCCCTGCCGTCCGAGGTGACATCCTCGGGCGTGGTCACTCAAAAGGCATCGACCAACATGCTGTTGCTGGTGACGCTGACCTCGCCCAACGGGACCTATGACAGTGTGTTTCTGTCCAACTATGCCTCGATCAACCTGAAAGACGCGCTGGCGCGGGTTCAGGGTGTGGGCAAGGCGGATGTTCTGACCAATCTGGAATACGCCATGCGGATCTGGATGGACCCGGACAAGATGGCCGCCCTGTCGATCACCCCCGGAGATGTAATCAATGCGATCCGCGAACAGAATATCGAAGTCTCGGCAGGCTCGATCGGGTCTCCGCCCGTGCCTGAAGGCCAGACATTCCAATACACGATCAAAACCAAAGGACGCCTGACCTCAGCCGCCGAGTTTGGCGAAATTGTTATCCGCACCGGCGATGCCGGGTCCATCGTGCGTGTGCGCGACATTGCACGAGTGGAGCTTGGGGCGCAGTTCTATTCAGCCTCGGGCTACTTTCAGGCGGTTCCTGCCACAGTGATCGGCATCTATCAGGCCCCCGGCGCCAACGCGCTTGCGGTGTCTGAACGGGTACAGGCCGAGTTGGAGCGCTTGTCCCGCTCTTTCCCGACGGATGTGGAATATGAAGTGCCGTTCAATACCACCGACTTTGTCGAGGCGTCGCTGAACGATGTGGTTTCGACCCTGATCCTGACCTTCATTCTGGTGATCTCGGTCGTGTTCATATTCCTGGGGAATTGGCGAGCGACCATCATCCCGGCGGTGGCAATTCCGGTATCCTTGATAGGAACGTTTGCCTTCCTGCTGGCCTTTGGCATGTCGCTGAACACGATCTCGCTGTTCGCTCTGGTTCTGGCTATCGGGATCGTGGTTGATGACGCCATCGTGGTGGTGGAAAACGTCGAACGGATCATCGCGGATGAAGGGCTGCCCCCTGCCGAGGCGACCCGCAAGGCGATGGGCCAGATCACCGGTCCCGTCATCGCGACAACGCTGGTTCTGTTGGCCGTGTTTGTGCCCGTGACCTTCATGCCCGGCATCTCCGGACGGCTGTATTCGCAGTTTGCGGTGACGATCTCGACCGCTGTTGTGATCTCATCGATCAACGCGTTGACCTTGTCGCCCGCTCTGTGTGGCCTGGTTCTGCGTGCCCGTTCCGGCCCGCCCAAGGGGCTTCTGGCCCTGTTCGAAGGGTTCATCGGAACGGTGCGCAGCGGCTATGTCGCGATTGTGCGCAAGCTGCTGATCCTGCCCGTCGTCGCGCTGGGTGTCATTGTGGCGCTGGGGATGGGAACGGGGACGATCATGTCCAACACCTCCAGCGGCTTTATCCCGCTTGAGGACAACGGCTATCTGTTCGTGGACATCCAACTGCCCGACGCGGCCACTTTGGAACGGACCGAAACGGTCTCGGCCCGCGTGGACGACCAGATCCGCGAAATCCCGGGTGTCGCCAGTACCGTGTTGGTCAACGGCTTCTCGCTGCTGAATGGTACAACCACAAACGGCGCCGCTATCTTCGTGAACCTGACCAATTGGGATGAGCGTCAGGACGATGACCTGAGCGCCAATGCCATTTTGGCCAAGGTTCTGGCCATTGCCAACGGCGAATCCGCGGCCTCGATCGTGGCCTTCAACCCGCCGCCCATTCAGGGCCTGGGCATGTCTGCAGGGGTCGAGATGGAGGTGCAGCAGACCGGCGGCGGTACACCGCAGGATCTGGCCTCGGCCGTGGGGTCCTTTGTTTACGCGGCGAACCAACGCCCCGAGATCGGACAATCCTACACGACCTTCCGTGCAAACGTGCCACAGCTGTTTGTCGATCTGGACCGCGAGAAAGCCAAAACCCTGCAAGTCTCGGTTGCCGAGATCTTCCAGACCATGCAGGCGCAGTTGGGGTCGTACTATGTGAACGATTTCAACCTGTTTGGCCGTGTCTACCGCGTCATGATACAGGCGGATGGGACATACAGGGACAATGTCGAGGATATCTCGAACCTCTACGTCCGCTCGCAACAAGGTGAGATGGTTCCACTGGGCACGCTCATCGACGTTGAGAACGTGCTGGGCCCGGTTTTGTTGAAGCGGCATAACCTGTTCCGCTCGGCCACTGTCACGGCGGTGCCTGCCCCGGGTTTGTCCACCGGTGATGCCATCAATGTAATGACCGAGGAATCCGCGACCGCCCTGCCCCCCGGCTATGCGTTCGAATGGACCGGAACGGCGCAGCAGCAGTTGGCTTCGGGCAGTCTGGTGATCGTGATCCTTGGGCTGGCGATCCTGTTTGGCTACCTGTTCCTTGTCGGTCAGTACGAAAGCTGGTCAATGCCTGTCTCGATCCTGTTATCGGTGGTTGTCGCCCTGTTCGGCGCGGTGGCGGCGGTGGCCATCGTGGGCAGCGACATCAACCTGTATACGCAGATCGGGATGATCATGCTGGTCGGGTTGGCCTCGAAAAACGGGATTCTGATTGTGGAATTCGCGATGGAACAACGCGCCAACGGTTTGTCGATCAAGGATGCCGCAGCCGAAGCCGCCTATCAGCGTTTCCGCGCGGTGATGATGACGGCTCTGTCCTTCCTGCTTGGGGTTGTTCCCCTGCTGGCGGCAAACGGTGCGGGTGCGGCAAGCCAGAAAGCCATTGGTGTGGCCGTGTTTGGCGGGATGCTGGCCGCAACGCTTGTCGGCGTGATCCTGGTGCCGGTGCTTTACGCCCTAATGCAAAGCCTGCGCGAATGGCTGAAGGGCGGCAAGAAAGACCCGGACCCAACGGGCGAAGCAACCTGACCCCGTCAATGATGCAGAAAAAGCCCCGTGCAGGTCACGGGGCTTTTTTAGTTCAGAACTTCACGCAGCCACCACCCGGCTGCGACGCCGGGCCGTAACGGCGCTGATAACAGCTTGCGCCTCTGCCGGTGGGGCCTGTTCGACACGTCGATAATCGCTGCAATCGCTTTGCCGGGTCAGCATTCCGCAGCCAATCATCGTGCGCCGCAATGTGGCCGGGTCGTGAAACAGATGCTCGCGCCCCAGCATGTCGTTGATTTCTTTCTCGCTCAGACTGGTGCCTGCGGGAAGGCTGGCCCACAAAGCCCACAACGCAAGGGTTTGCACCGCGCGTCGGGACGGCCATTGGCGCAAGCGGCCATGTGCATCGAATTGAAACAGAGCCCGCTCGACAATGCGCATATCGACGGGCACAAGGTCAGGCCCGGCCTCGATTCGCCGTTTCGCAGCACTTGCAGCCCGCATATGTTGCAGGTTCTGGAACCCGGCAGCGCGGGACAGCATGTTCATCAGGGTCAGATGGGACGGGCTGCCCTCACCCAATTGGCGACTTAAGCTGCGGGCAAATCCGGTCAGGTCATCCACGTGTAAAGGGACAGGTGTTTTGGTCATCGTGCATCCATATCGGGCGTTTCGCACGCTCGTCGGTCGCTGACTTGACGAAACAACGCCCCTTTTGGTTTGCGATGCCGTCTCAAACTGAATGGCAGGTTTAGCTCTCTGATGTCAGAGCAGCGACGCCTCGGTGTCTGCCGACCGTTCCCGATGGCTAACACGAACCGGCGGGTCAGCCAAGGGTCAGGCGACCTGCGCCTGAATGCGCTGCCCCATCCACTGATCGATCCGCGCGATCTGATCGGCGTTCAGACGCAGCCCCAGCTTGTTGCGCCGCCAGACCACGTCCTCGGCCGACCGGGCATATTCCTTGTCCATCAGCCACGCGACCTCGCGCGCCGTCAGGGTCGCGCCGAAATCCTCGCCCAGATCAGAGGCTTCCTTTGCGTCGCCCAGCATCACCGCCGCCTCGGTGCCATAGGCGCGGATCAGGCGCGCGGCCCAAGCGGCATTAAGGAATGGATAGTCTGCGCGCAGCGCGTCGGTAAGGGCCTGCACCCCATCAACTGGGAAGTCCCCGCCCGGCAAGGCCACTCCTGCTGTCCATGGTCCCGACAAATCCGGGAAATGCTCTGCCACTTTCTCAAGCGCGCTTTCAGCCAGACGGCGATAGGTGGTGATCTTGCCGCCAAATACGTTCAGCACAGGCGCCCCGCCATTTGCGTTCACCTTCAGCGTATAATCCCGCGTCGCCGCTGTCGCGCTGCTGGCACCGTCATCATACAGCGGGCGGACGCCGGAATAGGTCCAGACGATGTCGTCCCGCGTCACGGGCTGCGCGAAGTATTTCGAGGCAAAGGCGCACAAATAGTCCTTCTCGGCGTCGGTACAGACGGGATGTTCGGACGGTTCCGCGTGGTCCTGATCCGTTGTTCCGATCAGGGTGAAATCCTGCTCGTAAGGAATGGCAAAGATGATGCGACCGTCCTCACCTTGAAAGAAATAACACTTGTCGTGATCGAACAGCCTGCGTGTCACGATATGGCTGCCCCGCACCAGCCGCACGCCTTCGCGCGAATTCACGTGGATTTTGGATTGGATGATGTCCCCAACCCACGGCCCACCGGCATTGATCAGCATTTTGGCACGGATCACACGCGTTTCATCGCTGTCGCGATCCCTGACCGTAACCTCCCACAGATCGTCGACCCGGTGGGCCGAAATCACTTCGGTCCGCACCATGATCCGAGCCCCGCGCGCCTCGGCGTCGCGGGCGTTCAGAACCACCAGCCGGGCGTCTTCGATCCAGCAGTCGGAATACTCATAGGCCGTTTCGAACCTGTCCTGCAGCGGAGCACCTTCGGGCGCGCTGCGCAGGTTCAAAGAGCTGGTCCCCGGCAGGATCTTACGCCCACCAAGGTTGTCATACAGGAACAGGCCCAACCGGATCAGCCACGCCGGTCGCCGCCCACGCATCCATGGCATCACGGTGCTGAGCAGCTTTGATGTCGGCGTCTCGGAATCGAACCGCATATCCTTGTGATAGGGCAGCACAAAACGCATTGGCCAACTGATGTGGGGCATGGCACGCAGCAGCGTCTCACGTTCAATCAGAGCCTCGCGCACCAGGCGGATTTCGAAATACTCAAGATACCGCAGACCGCCATGAAACAGCTTGGTCGAGGCGGAAGACGTAGCCGACGCCAGATCGTTCATCTCCGCCAATGTGACAGACAATCCCCGCCCGACCGCATCCCGCGCGATGCCGCATCCGTTGATCCCGCCGCCGATGATGAACAGGTCGGTGATCTGATCGTCCGTCGATGTCATAGCTTTTGATTCCCAATCAAACCCATCTGCGCACATTAATCAGAAGGGTATTCGCATTATCAACCTTAATGTTCGTTTATTTTCGTTTTGCAACACTGATATGAATTTCACGTATTGCAACTTGCCAATTCGGCCAGAAAGAACAAAAACGAAAGAACTCTGACTATTTGGAACTGCTATGTCCCTTTCCTTCCGCCAAGCCGACATTCTTGAGATCGCAAGCACAGCAGGCCGCGTCACGGTAGAGGGGCTGGCAGAGCGGTTCGGGGTCACCGTCCAAACCATCCGGCGCGACCTGACCGAGCTGGCCGATGCCGGCAAACTCGACAGGGTGCATGGTGGTGCGGTTCTGCGCTCTGGCGTGTCCAATATCGGGTATGAGGATCGCCGCACCCTGAACGCGGATGCCAAGACCCTGATGGCGCAGGCCTGCGCACAGGATATTCCCGAAGGTGCCTCGATCTTTCTGAATATCGGCACCTCGACCGAAGCCGTCGCGCGGCAATTGCTGAACCACAAGACCCTGATGGTGGTGACCAACAATATGAATGTTGCAAACATACTGGTCGAAAATCCGGGCTGCGAAATTGTTGTGGCTGGCGGCGTGTTGCGGCGCTCGGACGGTGGTCTGATCGGCAACCAGACCGTCAATACGATCCGACAGTTCAAATTCGACTATGCGGTAATCGGATGCTCGGCGTTGGATACCGAGGGCGACTTGCTGGATTTCGACTTTCAGGAAGTGCATGTCAGCCAAACCATCATCGCACAGGCGCGGCGCACGTTTCTGGTGGCCGATCATTCAAAGTTCCAACGCTCGGCCCCGGCGCGGATCGCCTCACTGGCCGAAATCGACACGGTGTATACCGATCAGCCACTGCCTGCGGACCTGTCGGAAAAATGCACCGCCTGGGACACAAACGTTCGCCTGTGCCCGTGACCCGGGATTGCGACCGCCTTCCACCATTAATGGATTGACGATCGCCCCCCTACACCTGAGGATGGGGCAACCGTCCAGAAAGGAGGCGCGAGCATGGGACTTCTGGGACAGCCTTTGGGCTACTACGATTACCTGACTTTCGTTGCATTGATCCTGTTGCTGGCCGCTGTGATGGCGCTGTTTCTGTTCATCATGGGTCTGCCCGGTCGCATCGCGATCAAACGCAACCATCCGCACGCCGAAGCCGTCAAGATCATGGGATGGATGGGGTTTTTGGCGGTTGTGCCATGGGTCCATGCCTTCATGTGGGCATTTCACGACGGCATCACGGTTGATATGCGTCGCGGCCCCGACGAAGAAAAAGAAGCCATCCGCAAAGACATTGAACGCTTAGGCGGGACCGTCAAGGAAGAATATCAGGCCGCGTCGGACGAGACGCAGAAAAGCTAAGGCCAAAGGAAACATCCGCACATGTTCGTCGCCCTGGGCATCACGCTTTTCTACATCATTTTCGTCTGGTTCATCTTCTTCAAGATGGAGTGGCTGAAGTTCAACATCGCCTGGGGGATTGTATCCTTCTGGGTCGGTGCGCATCTGTTGCTGATCTTCTTGGTCGCATTGCGGTTCTTCCAGCCTTTCTCGGTCGACAGTCACGTCGTACGGTCCACCATTCAGATCGTACCCAAGCTAACGCAGCCGACGATCCTGACCGAAGTTCTGGTGGAACCGAACACTCCCGTCACCAAGGGCGATCCGCTCTATCGCTTCGACGACACGGTGTTTTCGCTGGCGGTGGACAATGCGCAGGCGCAGTTGGTGGCTGCCCAGCAGAACGCGAAAATTCTGGAACAGGATGTCATCGCCTCGACCGAAGCGGTTGAGCGGGCCATTGCACAACTGGATTATGCCTTCACCCAGCAGGCGCGATACGAGAACCTCGTTCCTGCCGGAGGTGCACGACAGGATGAGCTGGATCGCTGGAACGAACAAGTGACCGAGGATCAGGCGGCGGTGAAACAAGCCGAAGCCAATTTGCAAAAATCCATTCTCGCGCAGGAATCCCAGATCGACGGTGTGAATACCGGCATTCTGCAAGCGCAGGCGCAATTGGCCGAGGCCGAGTATTTCTTAAACAACACAACGATCTATGCCCCGGAAAACGGCATGATCGTCTCACAACAGGCCCGCCCCGGTCTTGTGGTCGGTGACATTCGACTGGGCGCAATCGCCAGCTTCGTGACCGAGGATAACCCCTATCTTCTGGCAACGTTCCGGCAGCAAAACCTGAAATTCGTCGAGGTCGGACAAGAGGTTGAGGTCGCCCTTGATCTATATCCCGGCGAAATCCTACCCGGCAAGGTCGAGGCGATCTGGTGGGCGACGCGACAGGGTCAGTATCTACCCTCGGGCCGCCTGCCCGGTTTCGAATTGCCGAAACTGCCCGGTCGGATCGCGGTTCAGATCACGGTCGATCTGCCCGAAGACCATATTCTTCCCGCCGGCGGTCACGCTGCCGTCGCCATCTATACCGGTCAGGGCAAAAGCTTTGAGTTTCTGAGGCGCATAAATATCCGCCTCTACTCCTTCGCCAATTTCATCCGACCGCTGGACATTTGAGGACGCAGAGCATGACACGGGCCAAACCCTTTCGATACCTGATGGGAACGGCCCTGTGCGCAGCGATGCTGACCGCCTGCACGCCGGTTGGCCCGGATTTCGTGCGCCCGAACTCTCCGGTCGTGAAAGAGTGGATCGAGGTCAACAGCCCCAGCACAGGGCCAAGCGGCCTGACCTCGCGCAGCGCGCCGGTGGTGAAGTGGTGGGAGACGTTCAATGACCCCACCCTCAACAAGCTGGTGGCCGAGGCTTATGCCCAGAACCTGACTTTGCAGGTTGCCGGAGCCCGTGTGTTGCAGGCCCGCGCGCAGTTGGGGATCGCCTTTGGCGAGCTTTACCCTCAGTCGCAGGCAATTGGTGGATCTCTGGAACGGCGACAGATCAGCGATAACCTTGGGCCGATCTCGGATATCAACCGCATCATCCCGCTGGATACCGAGTTTTCGACCTCGCAAGTAGGCTTTGATGCGCAATGGGAGCTGGATGTCTGGGGCGCGCAACGACGGGGTGTTCAGGCTGCACGGTCGAACCTTGCCCTTCAGGTTGCCAATTACGATGACGCGCTGGTGACGCTGACCGGGGATGTGGCGGCACTGTATGTCAATATCCGCGCCTTGCAGGAATCCTTGGCCGTTGCCCGTGAAAACATTACCCTTCAACAAGAGTCATTGGACCTGACCCAGCTACGTTTCAACAACGGCGTCACAACCGAGTTGGACGTTCAGGAATCCACCGCACTGTTGAACAATACCAAAGCATTGGTGCCCGAGTTAGAGAGCGACCTGCAACAGACCAAGAATGCGTTGGCCGTCTTGCTTGGCGCAACGCCCTCACGGATGACCAGCCTTTTGGGTAACTCCGGGCGCATCCCCTCGGCCCGGTCCAATGTCGCCGTGGGCGTTCCGGCAGAATTACTGCGTCGGCGTCCGGATGTGCGCGCGGCGGAACTGGCGGCCGCCACGCAATCGGCGCAGGTGGGTATCGCGATGGCGGACCTGTATCCACAGTTCGTGTTGTCCGGCTCGATCGGCTTGCAGGCCTCGGGCGGGCGCGATCTGTTCAGTTCGAACAGCACGACGGGTCTGGCCAGTGCGGGCGTGGTCTGGAACGTGCTGAACTATGGGCGCATCCAGAACAATGTCCGCGCGCAGGACGCCGCCTATCAGGCACTGATCGCCAATTACCAGAACACCGTTCTGACCGCCTATTCCGAGGTCGAAAGCGCCATGGTCGCCTATGCACAGGCGCGCAAGCAGGTCGGGCTGTACCAGCAAAGCGTCGATGCCTCGCGCAAGGCCGCGAATATTGCGGTCAGCCAATATCGCGACGGGATCGCTGACTATTCGCGAGTTCTGAATACGCAAACCGCGCTCTTGCGGTCTCAGGCCAATCTGATCGAGGCACGGCAGCAGGTCTCAAGCAATCTGGTCGCCGTTTACAAGGGACTGGGCGGTGGCTGGCAAATTCGTCAGAACCAGGAGTTCCTGCCGGAAACGGTTCTGGCCGAGATGGCGTATCGCACCGATTGGGGCGACCTGTTGCAACAGGACCCGACCGGGGCGAGTCTAAACTAAGCGTTACTTCGTCAGACCGCGCAGCCCGCCTGAAATCAGGATATTCACCTCGTACAGAATGCGCGGCGCGGCCAGACCGCCGGGGCTGGCCAGATAGTTCGGGCTCCATTCCGGGTCGAACTTCTGCTTAAACGCGCGCAACCCTTCGAAGTGATAGAACTGCTCGCCATGTTCATAGACAAAGCCGCCGATCCGGTTCCAGAGCGAGGCCAACTGGCGGTTTTCGATGCCTGAAAACGGGGCCGCGCCCAGCGAGAACCAGTGGAATCCCTGCTCGGATCCCCAGACCATCATCTCGGCAAACAGTGCATCCATGACAAAGCTGGGGCTGTCGGGTTCATACCGCATCAGATCCAGTGACAGTTCGGATTTGTTGCCGCCCTGAAACAGGTTAGCAAAGGCCATTATCTGTCCGGTCTCACCATTCCTCAGCACCGCATGATCGAAATAGGACAGGTAGTCGTCGTCGAATCCGCCCAGAGCGAACCCCTTTTCAGCCCCCGCTTTTTGCGCCAACCAGTCATCCGAGATTTTCCGCAAATCCGGCAGCACCGGCGCAAGCTGGTCTTTTGGAATGATCTCGAACACATACCCTTCCCGCTCGGCCCGGTTCTTGGCCTGCCGGAACCGTTTTCGGGATTTTCCATCCAGCGAGAAGTCCCGAAGCGGAACGCGCGCGACCTCACCGATTTTCAGGATCGACAGGCCCAGATCAAGGAAGGTCGGCAGATACTTGGTCGAAACGCTGTAAAACGCACACAGCTTGCCTTCGCGATCCGCCATCTCTCGCAACTGCCAGACCAATTGTTGCCCGGCCTTTTCATCCCCTACCGGCTCGCCCTTGGAAATGATGGCGTTGCCGGTGTCGGCATAGGCAATGAATGCTGTCTCATCCGGTGCGATCAGGAATTGCTTGTCTCCGGTCAGGGAGATTTGGGATTCGGTGTCCTCACTCTCCATCACCAACCGTTCGACGACCTCGGGGATTTCGGTGCGGACCGGTGCCGGTATTTCGCGCCCGAACAACGAGGTCACGGCGACGATGCCCACGATTACCGCCACCACAAGGCTGGATCGCAGGAACCGCGAGGCGTCGCCGTTCCACGCGAATTCCCACCAAAGGGCGTTCTGGTATTCGACATGGGAATAGGCAAAAAGGCCGATCCAGAAGATCACCGCCAATAGGACGACCACGCTGATCAGCCACGGGACGTTCAGCCGAAAGATCGACGCCCCGCTGACCCGGTAAAACGCACCTCGAAACAGCGCCAGCACGGCAATCGTGACCAACAGGCCAATGGCTTCATGCGTGTCCAAACCCTTGGCGAGCGACGCGGCAAAGCCCGCCACCATAAGCAACATCGCCACGACCCACGCCCGGTAGAGTTTGCGGAACAGACCCCGCGAAACCAGCAGCAGCAAAACCCCCACCGCGCTGCCCGCCAGATGCGACGCCTCGACAAAGGACAAGGGCAGCACGTCGCGCAAGACACTCAGGTTTTGGGAATTCGACGGCAACGCGCCCGAAACCAACAGGATGATACCTGCGGTTGCGGTCACACCCGCTGCGACCATCGGCACAATCGGGCGGATGGCCCGGTACACCCAAACCGCCGCTCCGCCGATCCGGTGGCGCTGTGTCAGGGCCGAGGCGACGGCTATGGACAGGCTGGCGATTGCAAAAGGAACAAAGGTGTAAACAACCCGATACAGCAGCAACGCAGCGATCACGTCCGACCGACCCGAGGCCCCCAGCCCCGCGATCAAGGTGGCTTCGAACACGCCGATCCCTCCGGGTGCGTGGCTGAGGATTCCGACCGCAATGGCGGCCACGTAGATCGTGAAGAAATAGGGAAACCCAACGCCCAGATCGTCGGGCATGAGCACATACAAAACCATCGACGCACCCAGAAGGTCGCCCAAGGCCGCCAGCGTCAGCAAGCTGGCCAGCTTGCCACCCGGCAGGTTGAACTCAAACCCGGCGAACGAGAACCGGCGCCCTCCACTGGCCAACCAGAAGAACACCGCGACCAACCCGGTCAGCAGACACAGGCCAATGATCGTCTCGACCGTTTCGCTGATCGGCAGAACTTTGGAGATCCCATCGGGGTGCAATGTCAGCAACACCCCAAGGATCAGAACCAACCCCATCCAGAACGCGACCCAGGACGTGGCGATCACCCCGGCCACACGTCCCAGATCAAGGCCCAGCGAGGCGTAGATCCGGTACCGGATCGCCGTGCCGGTGATGTAGGAAAACCCCAGGCAGTTGGAAACCGCATAACCGCTGGCCCCCGCCAAACCCGCAATCGGCAAGGGCACCTTGCCACCGCCTACGCTTTGCACCGCAAAGACATCATACAAGGACAAGGAGAAATAGCTTACTCCGGCCCAGAACAGGGCGATCAGCAGCAATGTCCAGGGCGTCGCGGCGATGTCGGATTGCACATCCGCCCATTTCACATGCGACGACAGCTCGTGCAGAACCGTCAAAGCGATCGCTGTGACCAGAACCGGAATGGCGATACGCACCCAGGGTTTCTCCAGCATCCCGGTCAGCTTTTCAGCCCATTGCATCGCCTTGGACTCGTCGCTGTGGTCCTGTGCTGTCATGCTGCGCGCCCCTGCCGTTTTCTTAACCGTGTGCGACGCCAGCCCCTTGGTCTGACGCGCCCCTTTGGGGCGACACGCAAAGAAACTCTGTCACAATTTCCTTCCGGGTCAAAGCGCTATGCCCTGTCAGAACCGACCCTTGCGAGTAGACAGCAGCAGGTTCGTCTCGGATCGGGTGATCCCCTCCATCCGGCGGATCTGAAAAATCACCTCGTCCAGTTCGACCAGCGTTTCGGTTCCGATCTCGGCAATCAGATCCCAGCTGCCGTTGGTGGAATGCACGGCCCGTACCTGCTGCATTGCACCGATACGGGCCATCGTACGCTCGGTCCCGCGCCCTTCGATTTCCAACATCATCAACCCACGCACCGGGCTTTGCGCCACGTCGCGGCGGGTCAGGACCGTAAAGCCGACAACCTCACCCGACTGTTTCAACCGCTGCATCCTGCTGCGCACGGTTGTGCGGGTCACCCCCAGCGTCTCAGCCAGTTCCGACAGCGACGCCCGTGCATCCCGGTGCAGCGCGCTGATCAGTCGATTGTCCAGTTCGTCCATAACTTGTTTCCGTTTCGGATTTCTTAAGTTCATTTTGAACAATTTGCCGTCTTCCAGCAAGATATATCGAACGGTTAAATGGACACATGGATATCAAGAACATCATATTGATCGGTGCACCCCTGGATGCCGGCAAACGGCGTCAGGGGTGCCGAATGGGCCCCGATGCCTATCGTGTTGCCGGGTTGGAAACCGCGCTGGCCGAGTTGGGGCATACTGTCACCGATTGGGGCGATGTGGCCCCTGACGCGGTGCAGATGCCGGAACATGAACACCTGTTTTCGCTGCCCGAATGCGTGGGTTGGACAAGCGCGCTCAGCCGCGCAACGCAGAAGGCCGCGCCCGAGGGAACACCGGTCTTTTTGGGCGGGGATCACGCCTTGTCGATGGGCACCGTTGCCGGAATGGCAGCATATGCACAACAGATCGACCGCCCGCTATTTGTCCTGTGGCTCGACGCCCACAGCGATTTTCATACGCCGACCAGCACCGGCAGCGGAAACCTGCACGGCACGCCGGTCGCCTATTTCACTGGCCAGCCGGGGTTCGAGGCGTTTCCGCCCCTGCCCGCCACAGTGCCCACAAATCGGGTCGGCATGATCGGCTTGCGTTCTGTCGATCCCGCCGAACGCGCGGTTCTCGAGCAGGACCAGGCCATGCTGGCCGACATGCGCAGTATCGACGAACACGGGATCAAAGCACCTCTGATGGCATTTCTGGATCGGGTTCGGGCCGAAAACGGCCTGCTGCACGTGTCGCTGGATGTGGATTTCCTCGATCCGGCCATTGCGCCAGCGGTCGGAACCACCGTGCCCGGCGGCGCAACTGAACGTGAGGCGCATCTGGCCATGGAACTGCTGCATGAAAGCGGATTGGTCAGCTCGCTCGATCTGGTGGAACTGAACCCGTTTCTGGACGAACGCGGGCGCACCGCACGACTGATGGTGGATCTGACCGCGTCGCTGATGGGACGCCGGATCTTTGACCGCCCCACACGGAGCTTCTGATGACTGCACCTTCCGACAAGGCCCTGGTCCCGTTCGTGTCCGTCGACAACATGATGCGGCTGGTCCACCACATCGGCGTCGAAGCGATGATCGCCAAAATCGCCACTCAGATCGAAGCCGATTTCAAACGGTGGGAAAGCTTTGACAAAACCCCGCGCATCCCAGCGCACTCACCACATGGGGTGATCGAGCTGATGCCAACATCGGATGGTGAGGCTTACGGGTTCAAATACGTCAACGGCCACCCGAAGAACACGTCCGAGGGGCTGCAGACTGTCACCGCCTTTGGTTTGCTGGCAGATGTTTACACCGGCTACCCCACTCTGTTGACGGAAATGACCATTCTGACGGCGCTGCGAACTGCGGCCACTTCGGCACTGGTGGGTCAATATCTTGCGCCCAAGGGCGCGACCACCATGGCTATGATCGGCAATGGCGCGCAGTCCGAATTCCAATGCCTTGCGTTCAAGGCAATGTGCGGGATCGAAACCGTTCGCCTCTACGACATCGACGCAAACGCGACCGCCAAATGCGCGGCAAACCTTCACGGCAAGGGCTTGAACGTGGTGGCTTGTAAAACGGCCGAGGAAGCGATCGAGAGTGCTCAGATCATCACCACCTGCACTGCCGACAAGAAATACGCCACCATCCTGACAGACAACATGGTCGGACCCGGTGTTCACATCAACGCAATCGGCGGCGATTGCCCCGGCAAAACCGAACTGCACCGCGATATCCTGCTGCGCTCGGACATATTTGTGGAATACCCCGAGCAGACGCGGATCGAGGGTGAGATTCAGGCGCTTGAACCTAATTACCCCGTCACCGAGATCTGGCAGGTTATGACCGGCCAGATCGAAGGTCGCACCGATGACAGGCAAATCACCCTGTTCGACAGCGTGGGTTTCGCAATTGAGGATTTCTCGGCCCTGCGCGTGATCAAAAGCGTGGTCGAGGGGACCGATTTCTACGAACCGCTGGATATGCTCGCTGACCCCGACGACCCGCGCGACCTGTTTGGGATGCTGATGCGGGCGGGATAGTAGCCCAACCGATCACTGCTTGAGCCATGGCCGGCAAAGGGGGCTCTGCCCCCGCCGCCCTGCGGGCGACTCCCCCGGGATATTTATAGCCAGATGAAGCAGGGATCCGCCCTCTGACCGACCGGCCAGAGAGCTTCACCTGGCGCGGTCATCGGCGTCCCCGCCTGTACCGCAGAACTCTTTTCCATCAGAATGGTTAAGGATCCGTTTCTTCATCTGGCCAAAAATATCCCGGAGCGCGAGGCAGAGCCTCGCATGGCTTTACCCGGCCAAAGACGGCAGGTAGAGAACGATCCCCGGGAACGCCACAAGCAAGGCAATCGTCGCAGCATCCGCGATGAAGAAAGGTGTGACGCCTTTGAAGACATCCTGAACACTCAGATCCGGCCGCACGCCTGCGACGACGAAACAGTTCAATCCGATTGGGGGCGTGATCAAACAGAACTCGGCCATTTTAACCACCAGTATTCCGAACCAGATGGCGCACATGGGGCCAGACATGCCAAAGGCGCTCTCGGCGGCACTTACAGTCTCACCGCCGTTCAGGGCCATGACTGCCGGGTAGACCACCGGAAGGGTCAGCAACAGCATGCCGATTGCGTCCATGAACATGCCCAGTACGGCATAGGCCAGAAGGATGCAGATCAGGATCAGCATCGGGGACATTTCCAAAGAGGTAATCCAGTCCGAGAACGCGCCCGGCAGGTCGGCGAAGCCAAGAAAGCGCACATAGATCAACACGCCCCAGATGATCGAAAAGATCATGGCCGTCAGTTTGGCCGTTTCCAGCAGGGCGGATTTGAACTCGGGCCAGCGCATGCCGTGAAACAGAGCAAAGCAGAACACGATGAAAGCGCCAATTGCGCCGCCTTCGGTTGGGGTACCCCAGGCTTTGTCTCCGAACGGGTTATAGACAAAGCAGATGATGATCAGGATGACGGCAACGATGGGGATTGCGCCCGGCAGAGCAGCGAAACGTTGCTTCCAACTGAAGCCGGTGACGGGGGGGCCGACGGATTTGAACACGACCGCAATCCCAACGATCAATAGCCCGTAGACAAGGGCTGAAAATGCCCCCGGTATGAACCCGGCCAGAAGCAGTTTTCCGACGTCCTGCTCGACGATGATTGCGTAGATCACAAGGATCGCTGATGGCGGGATGAGAGAGGCCAATGTGCCCCCAGCGGCCACAACACCAGCGGCGAAGCGTTTGTTGTAGCCGACGCTCAGCATCTCGGGGATGGCGATGCGGGCGAACACGGCAGAGGTGGCGACCGACGCGCCGGACACGGCGGCAAATCCTGCGGTGGCGAAGATGGTCGAGACGGCCAGCCCGCCCGGCACCCAAGCAATCCAACGTTTGGCCGCTTCGAACAACGCTCGGGTCAGACCGGCGTAGTAGGCCAGATATCCGATCAGGATGAAGGTCGGGATCAGGCTGAGTGTATGTGCCGCCACCTTGGAATGCGGCACCTGCCCTGCCGTTTTGACGGCAACGGTGACGGCCTTGCCGAACCGGTCGGGGTCGTAACCGAACTTGGCCCAGAAGATCCAGATCAGGCCGAACAACCCGGCCAGACCCGCCGCAAAGGCCACTCGCATACCGGTTACAACCAGAACCAGCAGGCCACCTGTGACCCAAAGGCCGATCTCGATCGTGTCCATGCGCTAGTCCTGCCCTTCGAACTGATCGGCCTCGGCTGCGGCCTGTGCTGCGGCGTCCTGGATCAGGGGCACGGCCACCGGCGCATCCAACCCCAGTACAAATGCGCGCCCGTATCCCCAGACCTGCAAAACCAGCCGCAGACACAGCACCGAGAACGCCACCGGTGCCAACAGCTTGGCGGGCCACAGAGGTATTCCGATGTCGATGGAACTGTCGCGGCTCCATAACGGCGCACCAAAATCGAAGGATCGGTCGAAATGGGACCAACTGCCCCAGACCAGCGCCAGCATCAACACCAGGATCAGGATGACCGACACCGTCTCGAACAACCACAAAGCACGTCCCCGCAGGCGCGAGATGACAATATCCATCCGGATATGTCCGCCGTCCCGCTGAACGTAGGAGATGCCCAGAAAGGCAATCAGGGGCATGGCCTGCTCGATCCAGTCCACATAGCCGGGCAGAGGTGCGTTGATTGCGTTTCGCCCGCTGACCGAGACTACGGCCAGAACCATCAGACCAAATACGGCAAGACCGCTGATCAACGCCAAAAAACGCTCGACCGTCAGCAGACGCTGATCCAGCTGGCTGAGGCGGCTGCCGTCTTCCAGCACCGTGGCTGTACCTGCCATTCCGGTGATCCTTTATGTCAGGGATGTCCGGGCACCCTGTCCGAGCGCCCGGAAATACGATCAGTTGCCGCCGCGCTGTTGCTGCAACGTGGACTGAACCAGATCATAAAGCTCTTGTGCGGGAAGACCTTGCGCGGACATGTCCGCAATCCACTGTTCACGGATCGGATCAGCGGCCTTGGTACGGAACTCTTCGATGACTGCATCATCGATCATCACCTTGGTCACGCCCTTTTCTTCCAGAACGCTGTCCCACTGTTCCAGCAGACCGCCGTAATTGGCCAGATAGTGATCGATGGCCTCGTCAATCGAGCTGTCGAGCGCTTCGCGGTGTTCCGGTGACAAGGCTTCATACGCGTCGATATTGACAACAACCGGGCAGTTCACCGTGCCGGGGTTCAGGTTTGCGGTCCACCAGTCGGCCTCATTGATCGTGCCAAAGGACAGATGCGCGTGCTGGGCAAAGGCCACAGTGTCGACCACGCCGGATTCCATCGCGTTGAAGGCTTCGGTGGCCGGCACCGAGGTCGGGACCCCGCCAACCGCTTCAAACGCTTGCCCCAGACCACCGGTTGCACGGACGCGCATGCCTTCGAACTCGGTCAGTTGATCGCGTGGGTCGCCGGTGCCGACCAGATTGTATTGCGGCATGGGCGAGGTCATGAGCAGGCGCGCGTTCCACTGCGCCATCTCATCCTGCACGGCGGGATGGTCATAGACCGCGTGGCTGACGGCAACCTCTTCCGCCAGGTTGTTCACGCCAAGGAATGGCAGTTCCAGCACAGTGATCGCCCGGTTTTTGTCGCGGTGATAACCTGCGCAGAACTGCGCCATCTCGAAGGCACCGATCTCGATCCCGTCCAGATTCTCACGCGGCTTGGACAACCCGCCATAGCTGACATTGATGGTAAAATCCCCGCCGGTCTTTTCATTCACCAGCTCGGCCAGTTTTTCGACATGTTCGGTAAAGGCGCGGCGCTTGCCCCAGACCGAGGCATTCCATTCGGTCGCTGATGCCTCGGCGACAAAGGCAATGCTTATTGCGGCGGCGGCAGCACCGCTCAACATCTTTTTCATGTGATCTCTCCCTTATGTGCACCTCCTCCCGAGGCGCTTGGAAAAAAGCTAGCGCCAACATTCGCCGATGCCAACCCTGCACAGAGATTGGCAAAGTTTTGCCGGACCTATCGAGAGGCGCTTGATCGGTGCATCCAGGGGAACCACCCATCCATCATGGAAGCCTGAGGGCAAGCCAGCGCCGTCATCATCATTACAACTTAGCTTTTGTTTTTTAACAATATTTAATAAAAAGTTTAGGCTTTGTTTACACATTTACCCAACGGAAAGAAATTTTTTGACAAACAAATTCAAGGATTACGGCAATTTATTTCATTATTTTCTGAACCCGGCCATACTGCGATTGGGGAGGAATGGGATCGACTTTGCCCGATCTTGGGGAAAGAAATGACCCAGTGAAATCCAGTCCAGAGGGAGGAGCCTCAAAAATGACCACCGCTGCCCAGGCAGATGCCAAGACTTATCCGCCATCCGCAGAAACCGTCGCACGTGCGCATGTTGATGCCGCGAAATATGACGCGATGTATGCAGCTTCGATCAGCGACCCTGACGCGTTTTGGGCCGAACAGGGCAAGCGCGTTGACTGGATCAAGCCTTTCTCTCAGGTCAAAGACGTCGATTACAGCTTTGGCTCGGTCAAGATCAACTGGTATGCCGATGGTACGCTAAACGTCTCGGCCAATTGTCTGGACCGTCATCTGAAGACGCGTGGAGATCAGACAGCGATCATCTGGGAACCGGATGATCCAAACGACCCTGCCCAGCACATCACCTATGCCGAGTTGCACCGCCGCACCTGCCGGATGGCGAATATTCTGGAATCACTGGGTGTGCGCAAAGGCGATCGCGTGGTGATCTACCTGCCGATGATCCCCGAGGCGGCCTATGCCATGCTGGCCTGCGCACGCATTGGTGCAATCCATTCTATCGTGTTCGCCGGATTCTCGCCCGACGCGCTGGCGGCGCGGATCAACGGCTGCGATGCCAAGGTTGTCATCACCGCCGACGAAGCGCCGCGTGGAGGGCGCAAGACGCCACTGAAATCGAACGCGGACGCGGCCCTGTTGCACTGTAAGGACACGGTGAAATGTCTTGTCGTCAAGCGCACCGGAGGTCAGACCACGTGGATCGACGGTCGCGACTACGACTATAACGAGATGGCCTTGGAGGCAGACGACTATTGCGCGCCCGCCGAGATGAGCGCCGAGGATCCTCTGTTCATTCTCTATACATCCGGCTCGACCGGCCAACCGAAAGGCGTTGTGCACACCACCGGCGGCTATCTGGTTTACGCTGCCATGACGCATGAGATCACGTTCGATTATCACGAAGGCGACGTGTATTGGTGTACGGCGGATGTCGGCTGGGTGACCGGCCACAGCTATATCGTCTACGGCCCGCTGGCCAATGGTGCGACCACGCTGATGTTCGAGGGCGTGCCGACCTATCCGGATGCCAGCCGCTTCTGGCAGGTTTGCGAAAAGCACAAGGTCAACCAGTTCTACACCGCGCCGACCGCGATCCGCGCCCTGATGGGTCAGGGCAACGAGTTTGTCGAGAAATGCGACCTAAGCGATCTTCGGACTCTGGGAACGGTGGGGGAACCGATCAATCCCGAAGCCTGGAACTGGTACAACGACGTTGTCGGTAAGGGCAAATGCCCCATTGTGGATACATGGTGGCAGACGGAAACCGGCGGTCACCTGATGACCCCCCTGCCCGGCGCACATGCGATGAAACCCGGTTCTGCGATGAAGCCGTTCTTTGGCATTCTGCCCGTGGTTCTGGACCCGCAATCGGGTGTTGAGATCGAAGGCAACGGCGTCGAAGGTGTCCTGTGCATCAAAGACAGCTGGCCCGGTCAGATGCGCACCGTCTGGGGTGATCATGAACGGTTCGAGAAGACCTATTTCTCGGACTACAAAGGCTATTACTTCACCGGTGACGGCTGCCGTCGCGACGAAGATGGCGATTACTGGATCACCGGCCGTGTGGATGACGTAATCAACGTATCCGGTCACCGTATGGGCACGGCCGAGGTGGAAAGCGCTCTGGTGGCGCATGCCGCTGTGGCTGAGGCTGCTGTTGTGGGCTATCCTCATGAAATCAAAGGACAAGGCATCTATTGTTATGTCACTTTGATGAATGATCGCGAGCCTTCGGATGACCTGCTGAAAGAGCTTCGCACATGGGTTCGGACCGAGATCGGCCCGATTGCCTCGCCCGATGTAATCCAGTGGGCCCCGGGCCTGCCCAAGACCCGCTCGGGCAAGATCATGCGCCGTATCCTGCGCAAGATTGCCGAGAACGACTTTGGCAGCCTGGGCGATACGTCGACACTCGCCGATCCTTCGGTTGTCGAAGACCTGATCGAAAACCGTGCGAATAAGTGAGGATGTGATGGACGCTGCCACGACCATATCCCCTGCTGTTCTGATCCTTCTCGGCCCTCCGGGCGCCGGGAAGGGTACGCAGGCGCGAATGCTCGAGGACAAGTTCGGCCTCGTTCAACTCAGCACGGGCGATCTTTTGCGCGCCGCCGTGGCCGCAGGCACCGAGGCCGGTAATGCGGCAAAAGCAGTAATGGAGGCTGGTGATCTGGTCAGTGACGAGATCGTCATCGCCATCCTGCGCGACCGTATGGCCGAGCCCGATTGCGCCAAGGGCGTTATCCTAGACGGCTTCCCCCGCACAACCGTTCAGGCCGAGGCTTTGGATGGGTTGCTGGCGGAAAGCGACCAGAAGATCAGCGCCGCAATCAGCCTTGAGGTTGAGGACGCCGAAATGGTGATCCGGATCTCGGGCCGCTACACCTGTGCAGGCTGTGGCGAAGGCTATCACGACCGGTTCAAACAGCCCGCCGTTGAAGGCACCTGCGACAATTGCGGCGGCACCGAGTTCAAGCGTCGCGCGGATGACAACGCGGAAACGGTGGCTTCGCGCCTGACCGCCTATCACGCGCAGACCGCACCGCTGATCAGCTACTACGAAACCCAAGGCGTGCTGAAACGTAAAAACGCCATGGGCCAGATTGAGGACATCGCGCGCGACCTGGAGGTGATCGTCAGCGACGCGATGAAGTAAGGGGAGGAGAAAGGCCGCAAGGCTTTGATCCCACAACAGAATACTTCAATGAACCGCCCTGGCGGAACAGAGAAGTTATGCCGGACGTCACGGGGCGTTTGGAAACATCGAGAAGCGGCCCGCAGCACTGGAGGAGTTGGGCAACGGGTCGCCCAACGAGGAAGCGAAGGAGGAAACCGCAATGGCGGATCAATCTACAAACTCCGCGCAGACTGCCGAAGCCGATAAGGGCTATTGGCAGGCCAACCTGCGCCTCATCTACATCAGCCTCGCGATTTGGGCGCTGGTGTCGTTTGGATTCGGCATTCTGCTGCGTCCGCTGCTGTCCGGCATTTCTGTTGGCGGCACCGATCTGGGCTTTTGGTTCGCCCAGCAGGGATCGATCCTGGTCTTTCTGGTGCTGATCTTCAACTACGCCTGGCGCATGAACAAGCTGGACGCCGAATACGGCGTGGATGAAGAGTAAGGGAGAGCGGGGATAATGGATCAGTTTACCATCAACCTGCTGTTTGTTGGCGCATCCTTCGCGCTATACATCGGCATCGCGATCTGGGCCCGCGCGGGTTCCACATCTGAATTCTACGCCGCCGGTCGCGGCGTTCACCCGGTCACCAACGGTATGGCAACAGCGGCAGACTGGATGTCTGCGGCCTCGTTCATCTCGATGGCGGGCCTTATTGCCTTTACCGGCTATGACAACTCGACCTTCCTGATGGGTTGGACCGGTGGCTACGTGCTGCTGGCTCTGCTGCTTGCGCCCTACCTGCGTAAGTTCGGCAAATACACCGTCTCGGAATTCATCGGCGACCGTTTCTACAGCCAGACCGCACGTGTCGTTGCGGTTGTCTGTCTGATCGTTGCGTCAGTGACCTACGTGATCGGTCAGATGACCGGCGTGGGCGTGGCCTTTGGCCGCTTCCTCGAGGTTGACAACACCACCGGCCTGCTGATCGGTGCCGCTGTTGTGTTTGCCTACGCGGTGTTTGGTGGGATGAAGGGCGTGACCTACACTCAGGTCGCTCAGTACTGCGTGCTGATCACCGCCTACACCATCCCGGCCATCTTCATCTCGCTGCAGCTGACAGGCACGCCGATCCCGGCGTTGGGTCTGTTTGGCGATACCGCAAGCGGTGAGCCGCTGCTGACCAAGCTGGACGCGATCGTGACCGAGCTGGGCTTTAACGAGTACACGGCCCACCATTCGAACACGCTGAACATGGTGCTGTTCACGCTGTCGCTGATGATCGGTACCGCCGGTCTGCCGCACGTGATCATGCGCTTCTTCACCGTGCCGAAAGTGTCTGACGCACGTTGGTCCGCTGGCTGGACGCTGGTCTTCATCGCTCTGCTGTATCTGACTGCCCCTGCGGTTGGTGCCATGGCGCGTCTGAACATCAGTGACATGATGTGGCCCAATGGCGGCATCGAAGGCGGAGCCGTGTCGGTCGAGGAAATCGACAACGATCCTCGCTATGACTGGATGGCCACATGGCAGAAAACCGGTCTGCTGGATTGGGAAGACAAGAATGGCGACGGCAAGATCCAGTACTACAACGATGCCAATGCAGATATGCAGGCACTCGCTGAAGAAAAAGGCTGGGTCGGAAACGAGCTGACCAAGTTCAACCGCGACATCCTGGTTCTGGCGAACCCGGAGATTGCCAACCTGCCAGGTTGGGTTGTGGGTCTGGTTGCTGCCGGTGGTCTGGCCGCTGCCCTGTCCACGGCTGCGGGTCTGTTGCTGGCGATCTCGTCGGCGGTGTCCCACGACCTTGTCAAAGGTGCGATCAACCCGTCGATCTCTGAAAAGGGTGAACTTCTGGCGGCGCGGATCGCAATGGCCGTTGCCATCGTGGTCGCAACATGGCTGGGTCTGAACCCACCGGGCTTTGCGGCGCAAACCGTGGCCTTGGCCTTTGGTCTGGCGGCAGCCTCGATCTTCCCGGCGCTGATGATGGGGATCTTCTCGACCCGCATCAACAACACCGGCGCGGTTGCTGGCATGATGGCTGGTCTGGTTGTGACCCTGGTCTACATCTTCCTGCACAAGGGCTGGCTGTTCATTCCGGGCACCAACTCGTTCACCGATGCTGACCCGCTGCTGGGTCCGATCAAGTCGACCTCGTTCGGCGCAATCGGTGCGATGATCAACTTCGGCGTAGCCTACGTCGTCGCCGGTATGACCAAAGAGACTCCGCAGGAGATCAAAGATCTGGTCGAAAGCGTTCGCATTCCCCGTGGTGCTGGCGCAGCTCAGAATAAATGAGCATGATGCGGTGCATGGATAACCTCTATGTGCCGCGTCTTTCGACTTACTGTTCCCGCCCGGCATTCCACCGGGCGGGATTTTTACTCAGACCATCCGGAGGTATCTGATGCCCTTGTCCCACGACCAGATCACCCGGTTTCTGAAATCCGTACACCCCTATGACGCGCTTCCAGACTCGGTGCTGGCGGATATCGCCCAGCAGATCGAGGTGTGGGAGGTCGACGAGGACTCCGAAGTCTATGATCTGGGCCATACCCTGCCCGGCGTTTTTCTGATCTACGAAGGTCAGGTCGAAATATCCGATGAAAACGGCGCTGTGGTTTCGCAACTTGGGCTGCGAAATTCCTTTGGCGAACGCGGGCTGCTGAAGGACGGCAAGGCAGCCACCAAAGCGCGGGCGCATTCACCATCTGTGCTGATCGTTCTGCCGCCTGATCTGGTGCGCGAGCTGATCGACGGGCACGAAATCGTGTCGAAATTCTTTGACCGGTCACGCGGCGACCGTGCCGGGCCGCAAAGCCTTGCGACCAGCGCCATCGATACTCTGATGGCGCATAGCCCGGCCACCTGCCCCCCTGCGACGCCGGTGCAAGACGCAGCGCGCATTATGCGTGACAAGCGCATTTCATCCCTCTGCGTGACGGATGCTGATGGCTTGGTGGGGATTGCCACGCTGCGGGATATCTCGGGCAAATACGTGGCGGACGCGCTTCCGGCGGATACTCCGGTCTCGCAGATCATGACGCCGAACCCCACGACGCTTTCGCCTTCGGACATCGGATCGGATGTGCTGCATGTGATGATGGAGCGCGGGATCGGCCATATCCCGATTTGCGAAGGGGGGCGTCTGGTCGGGATCGTGACGCAAACCGATCTGACCCACTATCAGGCCGTCAATTCGGCGGAGCTGGTGCGCCGTATCGCCAATGCCAACAGCGCCGAGGATATGGCCAAGGTCACGGCAGAGATCCCGCAGCTTCTGGTGCAGCTTGTGGCGGGGGGCAACCGGCACGAGATCGTGACCCGGCTGATCACCGACATTGCCGACACAGCCACAAGACGGCTGTTGGCGCTGGCCGAGGAAAAACTGGGGCCACCGCCTGTCCCTTACCTGTGGCTGGCCTGCGGTTCACAAGGGCGACAGGAACAGACAGGCGTGTCCGATCAGGACAATTGCCTGATGTTGGATGACAGCGCCTCCGACGCCGATATGCCATATTTTCAATCGCTTGCGAAGTTCGTCTCGGACGGGCTGGACGTGTGCGGATATTTCTATTGCCCCGGCGACATGATGGCGACCAATCCGCGCTGGTGCCAGCCTGTGCGGGTCTGGCGCGAGTATTTCAGCGGCTGGATTGCCAAACCCAACCCCGAGGCGCAGATGCTGGCCTCGGTCATGTTTGACCTGCGTCCAATTGGCGGCGCGTTCGAGCTGTTTGCCGATTTGCACGCCAACACGCTGAAAGCGGCCAGTTCGAACTCGATCTTTGTGGCGCATATGATCTCGAACTCGCTGAAGCATACTCCGCCGCTGGGCTTGCTGCGCGGGTTTGCCACGATCCGGTCAGGCGAGCATCGCAACACTTTGGACCTGAAACACAACGGCGTCGTGCCCGTGGTCGATCTGGCGCGGATTTACGCCCTGCAAGGTCAACTGACCGAGGCAAACACCCGCGCCCGCCTGAAAGCTGCCGAGGCGACAGGTGTTCTCAGCCCTTCTGGGGCGCGGGACCTATTGGATGCCTATGACCTGATCGCTGAAACCCGGCTGGAACATCAGGTCCGGATTGTAAAAGCTGGACGGGAACCGGATAACTACCTGCCACCCTCGGACCTGTCGGATTTTGAGCGCAGCCATTTGCGGGACGCGTTTGTTGTCATCAAGACGATGCAATCGGCTGTGGGTCACGGCAAGGGGATGCTAGGCTAAACCTGCGCCTGTGTCGCACAAGGGATCGCCTTCGGCGACCGTATTTGGAACGAAAAGAAGGGGCGTGTCGCGCCCGAAAACTGGAGGAACCGCATGTTTCTGGAACTGATCGGCACAATATTCGCGGGTTTTGCATTCGCCGGGATCGTGATGGTGCTGAACAAACTGACGGGCGGTCTGTTGCCGCGTTGGGCCACTCCGGTCGCGGCAGGTTTGGGGATGATCGGGATGACGATCGCCAGCGAGTATTCCTGGTATGATCGCACCCGGGACACTCTGCCAGACAGTCTGGCGGTGATCCAAGAGGTCGAAAGCCGCGCGTTTTATCGCCCCTGGACATATGCGGTGCCCTTTGTGGACCGGTTCGCCGCAATTGATACGGTTTCCGTGAAGACCAACGATCAGGTGCCAGATCAGCGTCTGGTCGATCTGTATTTCTTTGGCCGCTGGTCACCGGTCTCCAAACTGCCCGTCGCCGTGAACTGCGCCGAAAATCGCCGTGCGAGCCTGGCGGATGGGGCCGAATTTGGCGATGACGGTCAGTTGCTGAACGCCGACTGGATTACAGCCGAAACCGGCGACCCGATTATCGAGGCAACCTGCGGAGTGTAACCATGCTGACCCGCCTCAGCCTTCGGATCCGGATCTTTCTGTTCTTCTGCCTTCTTGCCGCTGGCGGGGTGGCCGTCAGTACCGTTGCGCTGTGGGTCAGCTATGCCCGCGCAGACATGCCGGAATTGTTGGATGCCTTTGTCTTCTCGGGCCTGTTGACCGGGTTTGGGTTACTGGCGCTTATCGCGGGGGTTTGGCTGTTGTTCGACGACAACGTCGCCAAGCCCATTGAGCGCCTCTCGGCTGAATTACGGGCCCGCGCGCATGCCGGGGTCAGCACCGATATGGATGTTGATGCGGCAAAATATCTGGGTGATCTGGCCCCTGCCGCTGCGGGATTGGCGGATCAGCTATCCGACAAAACCCTGAACATCGCCGAGGCAGTCGCCGCCGAAACCGCCAATCTGGCCGCGGAAAAGCAACGCCTGACCGCGTTGTTGACCGAGATTCCGGTGGCCATGCTGTTGTCCAGCCCATCGCACAAGATCGTTCTTTATGACGCGCAGGCGGCAGAGGTTTTGGCGCAGATCGCACACCCACGCCTCAACGCGTCCCTGTTCGAATACCTCGATCCCGAGCCGCTGGAAAAAGCTTATGCCCGATTGACCAAGACCGGCATGGATGTCGAATGCACCCTGATCAGCATTGACGGCAATCAAAGCTATCAGGCTCGTATGAAGCCTTTGGGCGATGCGCCGGGCTATATGCTGATCTTCGACGACAGCGCCGCGCGTATTGCGCCCGAGGCCGCCCGCCCCCTGGTTTATGACTTCGACCTGCTGACCACGGCCGCAGAGGAAGCGTTCGAGCAGCGCGACCTGTCAGATCTGTGCTTTGTGGTCTTCGACACCGAAACCACCGGCCTGTTGCCGCACAAAGACGAAATCGTTCAGATCGGCGCGGTACGTGTCATCAAAGGGCGCATCGTCGAGGGCGAGCAGTTGGACATGCTGGTCGATCCAGGCATCCCGATCCCCGCAGCCTCGACCAAAGTGCACAAGGTCAGCGACCACATGGTTCAGGGCGCGCCGGATATCGCGCAGGCCGGACGGGTGTTTCACCAATTCGCACGCGACGCCGTGATCGTGGCGCATAACGCGCCGTTCGACATGGCCTTTTTGCGCCGTCACGCAAAACGCATGGATGTCGAATGGGATCACCCCATTCTGGACACGGTTCTGCTGTCGGCGGTCCTGTTCGGGGCCAGCGAAACGCATACGCTGGACGCTGTATGTGACCGGCTGGACATCACCATCCCCGAGGCGCTGCGCCACACCGCCCTTGGGGACGCCGTCGCAACGGCCGAGGCTTTGGTCAGGATGCTGCCGATGTTGCAGGCAAGGCAGATGGCCACGTTTGGCGCGGTTATTGCCGAGACACGCAAACATGGGCGTCTGCTGGAAGACCTCAACTGATCGGGGAATATGCGCGCGACATTAAGCTTTTGATGGACAAACCGGATGGCGCGTGGCACCTCAGGCGCGCCGGAACCAAGAGCGTGCAATGACCGAAAACACCTTCACCCCCAGCCCCGATCAAAGCACCGCCTTTCGCGAGGCATTGGGCTGTTTCGGAACGGGTGTCACGGTCGTAACCACGCACACGGAAAACGGCCCGCGCGCGATCACCGTGAACTCTTTTGCCTCGGTCTCGCTGGATCCGCCTTTGGTGCTGTGGTGTCTTGCCAAGGATTCATACCGCTTCAACGCCTTCAACGGGTGCCAGCACTATGCAATCCACGTCATGGCACAGGAACAGCAGGATGCCGCACTGAAATTCGCGCGCGACGGCACCGATTTCTCTCATGCCAAATGGGAACTGGATGCAGCCGGTCGCCCACAACTGGCCGAGTGTCTGGCCCGGTTTGACTGCCAGCTTCATGCCAAACACGAGGCCGGGGATCATCTGATCCTTGTCGGTCAGGTGGAACAGGTGATGTACCGCACCGGCAAGGGCCTGATCTTCAAGCGTGGTCAGTTCGGCGGCTTTGTCGACAACGTTTAATCGTCTAGCGACCCATGAACCGCCAGCGCCTCTAGCTGGGTTTCTTGCGGCGTGATCACGCGGAATGCCTCGTGCACACCGCTTTCGGTCAGCTCACGCGCGACGGTCAGCAGGGTGTTCGGCGCGTGCTCATCGCAGAGTTCCGACATATGCTCGATTTCCGCCTGCGCCACGCCCAGCGCATCCTCGACCGATGGCGCGCCATAGAACTGCACGAAATGCTCGGCCAGGTTTTGGATGATCTGATCTTTTTCCGCCGCTTCGATCTGGGTCACCGCAACAAATGTCACGCGCCCGAAGGTCTCTAACCCCAACCAGCCATTGGCGAAGGCCTGCCGGGATTTCCCCTCAAGATCGCCCTGCCCCCAGTTCGAGAATTCGAACCCGCCCGAGATGCACCATTCTCCGGTGCGCGCAGGGGAATGAAACACATTCATGTCGCTTTCATCGAAATGGATCGCACGGGCGAGTTTCATCAGGTCGTCTCCAATAATTCTGTCAGCGGGCGCAGGTGGGTGTCGTCACCGTCCCGGATCAGCATACCGAACCGCTCATCCGTGCCCAGAAAGACGCCCCGGTCGGCCAGCGGTTCCCCGACGCCACGCAGAAGACCCAGCCATTCGCCGTGCAATGGCGCGTTGCCGTCCTCTTGCCAGCGGTTGAGCCATGTCAGCATATGCCGTGACCAGCTTTCCACCAGTTGGGTTGCAGATACGTCGGCGCAGCCTTCGTCATACAGCGCAGTGATGTCCGGAGTGTTCCCCGGTGCATCGCTGGTTTGCAGCAGCGCCAGTTCCCATCCGATCACCAGCCAGTCGGGCATCTGATCCGGGTCTGTGGTCGAGGCTGCGACGTGGAACTGTCCACATTTCGCGCCATTCACGCAGATCAGCCCGTCCCAACCAAGATGCACGGCCACTTCGGGCGGGGCCAGCGCGCCCAGCGCATTCTGGAACCCCACAGCGCACAACGGCAGCATCGCCATGGCATCCTGCAATGGCACCTCGGGCGCGAAGACGATGGCCACGCGCAAGCGGTCGGCCTGAATGTTGTAGACCACCGACCCTGCATCACAGCCCAGCGCCGCCATGGCCTGCGCCTTCTCAAACGGGTCTTCCCCGCCCTGCGCAGGATGGCCCGTCAGCAGCGGAGGGAAGACCGGTTCGGTCATGCGTTCCCCTTGGCAATCATGTCGCGGGCGATCTTGCGGAACGCTTCGGCCTGCGGGCTGTCGGGCTTGGTGACGACGATGGGCGCGCCTCCGTCAGCGGCCAGACGGATGTCCAGATGCAGCGGAATTTCACCCAGCAGCGGGACGCCCAGCGCCTCGGCCTCTGCGGTGACACCGCCATGGCCAAAGATATGCTCCTCATGCCCGCAATTGGTACAGATATGGGTCGACATATTCTCGATCATGCCCACGATGGGCGTTTTGAGCTGATTGAACATGTCGATCCCTTTGCGGGCGTCGATCAGGGCCACATCCTGCGGGGTCGAGACGACAATAGCGCCGTCCACCTGGAACTTCTGGCTCAGCGTCAGTTGCACGTCGCCAGTGCCGGGTGGCAGATCGACGATCAGCACGTCCAGCGCACCCCATTGCACCTGGCTCATCATCTGTTGCAGCGCGCCCATCAGCATGGGTCCGCGCCAGACAACCGCCTGCCCTTCGTTGGTCATCAGACCCATCGACATCATGGTGACGCCATGGTTGCGCAGCGGCAGGATCGTCTTGCCATCCGGGCTGGCCGGACGGCCCGAAACACCCAGCATCCGGGGCTGCGACGGGCCATAAACATCCGCATCCAGCAGACCCACGCGCCGACCCTCGGCCGCCAAGGCGCAGGCGAGGTTGGCCGAGACGGTGGACTTACCCACCCCACCCTTGCCCGAGGCAACGGCGATGATCCGATCCACACCCGGAACCGCCTGCGGCCCGGTTTGCGAGGGTTTGGGCTTGGGCTTCAGATCCGGCGGGGCCTTGTCGGAATGCGCGGTCAACATGGCCGAGACCCTGGCGACACCGTCCACCATCTGCGCGGCCTGTTCGGCAGCGGCGCGCACAGGTTCCATGCGTTCGGCCTGCTTGGGATCGATCTCGAGCACAAACCGCACGGTGTCACCTTCGACATTCAGCGCGCGCACGACACCGGCGCTGACGATATCCTGACCGGACACCGGGTCGGTGATCTTTTTCAGGTTTGCAAGAACCGCGTCACGGACACTCATGCCTTCATCCCCTTACCCTGCATCGCATGGTTGCTTTTCATTGCATGTGTCTCCGTCTTTCTTCGTTCATTTGACGCATTTGCCAATTGGCCGTTAGGTTTGGCCATGCGCTTTGTCCTGTTGTGCCTCAGCCTGACGCTCACCGCCACCCCTTCCGGGTCGCAAGAGGCCATCGGCCTTGCCGCCCCGCCCGAGGTTTCAGACACGGGCCTTTTGCAACATATTCTTCCGCGCTTTTCACTCAAGACCGGGATACGCGTTATTGCCGCAGAAGACGGTGTTATGACGCTGTCGGCTGAACCCGGCGGCGATCCGGTCTTTGCCCGCGATACGGTGATCTATCATCTGAGCATTCAGGACGACCCGCGCCAGTCCCGGTTCCGTGACTGGTTGCTGTCGGACATTGGCAAGCGCACGGTCGAGAGTTTTGCACCGGATCAAGGTGCGCCGTTCAGCGCCAGTTTCGAAGTTGTCACTACCGACGATACCCCGACCACCGATGGTGACACTGCATTGGGCGAGGAACTGTCGATGACCCATTGCGGCAGGTGCCATGTGATCGGCCCTCAGAACCGGATGAACGGCCTGGGCTCGACCCCGTCTTTTGCGGTGTTGCGCACCCTGCCCGACTGGTCCGAACGGTTTCAGGCCTTCTTTGCGCTGAACCCGCACCCGGCCTTTACGCAGATCGATGGATTGACGCCGCCGTTCGACCCGTCGCGCCCCTCGCCCATTCATCCGGTTGAAATGACGCTGGACGATCTTGAGGCCATCCTTGCCTTTGTCTCGGTCATCGATGCGGCGGATCTGGGCGCGCCGCTGCAGCATCAATGATCCTTCCGTTTTGAGAAATAGTCGTCCGTCGTGACCACCCGAGGTTTCGGGTTGGACTGGAACGGATTGTCCTGGATCTTGAACTGCGCATTCACCCGGCAATTGTCACACATCTGGATCATTCGCGCCTGCTCGGACGAGGCAAACATCGGATGCCTGCCTGAAAGTTTCTCCATGATGCGCTCGACCGTTGACTTCACCCCGAACAACGCACCGCATTCCACGCAGGCAAACGGCTCTTCTTCGTTCAACACCTGCTGGGACAGGGCCGCATCGCTCAGGTCAAGTTGCGGCACCAAAGCAATTGCATCTTCCGGGCAGATATTCCGGCAAAGGCCGCATTGCAGGCAGGCGTCCTGCTGGAAGTTCAGTTGCGGTTTGTCCGGGTTGTCGATCAATGCCCCCGATGGGCAAAGCGACACACAGCTGAGACACAAGGTGCAGGCGTCGGTGTTCACCGCAACTGCCCCATATGGCGCACCTTCCGGCAGTGACAAAGGCGCGTCGGCTTCTGGGTTCAGGGCCTGCGCAGCCAACCGGGTGATTTGCCGACGGTTGCCCAAGGGCAGAACCGGATCGGCCAGCGGTGTCGGAACCTCTTGCGCGTAAAGCTGATCCGACACGGTGTCCGGGTCAGCCTCATCAATTAGTCCCAATGCGCCATCTCCGGCTATGGCTTTCGCCAGTTCAAGCTCTTGGTCCAGCGCGTCCCGCTCGGTTGTGGGGGCAAGCAGTATATCGACCCGCGCAAAGCCATGGGCCAGGGCGGCCAGCATTTCTGCATGGCCAAAGCCTGAAATCACGCTCAACTCCATTGGGATCACGTTAGCGGGCAGACCCCGGCCAAAGCGCGCGGCCAGACGGATCATCTCGGCCCCGTGGGCATCATGCACCAGCAGGCGCGGCGCTGCACCTCCGGCCCGGCGGTAAGTGCGGGCCAGAACATGCATCCGGGACAGGATCGCCGACACGGGCGGGTCCTCATAGGTAATCGCGGTCGAGGGGCACAGGGCGGCGCAAGCCCCGCAACCCGCGCAGATCATCGGGTCAATCGCAACATGCTCACCCGCCGGGGTGATTGCGCCAGTCGGGCAGATGTCGAGGCAATTGGTGCACGCAACCTGTTCGGCGCGGGAATGAGCACACAGGGTTTCCTCCAACCGGACATATAGCGGCTTTTCGAAGGTCCCCACCAACTGCGCGGCGTCAAAGGCCAGACGGGCAACCGCCACCGGATCGCGCGGGTCAGCGCGCAGATACCCTTCGCGCTTGGTCGGGGCCTGAACCAAGGCCGTGCCGCCGGTCAGGTCAATCAGGATATCGCATGCGGATTTCGCACCATCGCGGGGATCTGACCATGTGAAGGCCCCGCGCCCACCCGGTTCGACCTGCTGAACCTGATCGATCTGCAGCGAGAATCCCCCCAAGGCACCAGTGACCGAACGCACTTGCCCGCGCACCACATCAAAAGCGCGGCTGAAGGGAACACTGTCCTCGGACGTCAAAACCGTGACCGCCAAGGTACCGGACAGACGTTCCGCCAATTCAAACGCAGCCTCGGCGGGGCCAATGATGCAGCATGTCCCTTCGCTGATCACATCCACGCTGGGTGTGATTGGCAAGGGCACCAACACCTCGGCGGCCAACGCGGCCATCTTGGGCGCAGCGTCCCGGGCCTGATCCGACCAACCGGCGCGGTCCCTCAGGTCTACAAAGGCGGGTATGTCGACCTCAAGATCCCCGGCCAGATCGCGGAACACTTCCTGCTCTTGCCCGCAGGCGATCAGAACCGGATCATCGCCTTTCATGAACTCGGCCACCACGCCAAGCTCGCGGGTGCACAGGGCTGTGTGGGTTCTGGAACACTCGACTTCGCAGGCAGAGACTATCCGGTCGGCGTCAACGGGCTGTGACCCTTCGCAGTCACATAGGATGAGTTTGGTGGCCATGTCCCTCCCCCGGACAGCTTCCTTACTTGTCTACATTAGATGGTATCCTGCCGCTGGCAATCCAGCCCCTGCGCGCAGGCAGCGGCAAGTTGTTGGATAATTCGGAAATCCCCTTGTTTTCCGACTGAATCAGTCGGAATTTCACATGTTAAATTCTAGGTGATCACGCCCGTTTTCACGTGATTGAGACTTGGCATGATAGCGCTATGTGTACCATAGTAGACGCTAGGTAAGGCAGGGGAGAGCCTTACGGGGAGGAGCCAGTGGCCAAGGCCGCAAGCCGTATCGAAATGCCTGTTGGCGTCGTTGTGCGCAAAACAGCCGGTGTGACCCGCTGGGCCAAGTGGAACTGGCGCGCTGTTGCGGCGCTGCCCGGAGCGGGCCCGGCCGATTGGCTGGAGTTGCGGCGCGAAGGCGAGGCGGTCGAATATCACGCCGCCACCCTGCCCCTGACCTTGTGGGCAGATGAGACCGAGGCTTACATGGTCAACCTGTCTGACGGTCAGCCGTCAATCTATCTGGTTCTGCGCGATGCTTTGGACGGGAAACGCCCGATGGATGCGGTGCTGATCACCGCCTCACCCTTCGAAGGTCAGGATTACGCCGATACCGGCGAAGAGATCGTCGAAAAAATCCCGATGACCGATGGCCTGATCGCCTGGATGCGGGACTTTACCCTTGAACATCACCGCAATGAGGTTTTCGTCAAACGCCGTCGCGACAAGAAACGGACCGATCTGGTTGAAGACGGCAAAGGCGACGCTCGGATCCGGCAGGACTCGGACGTCTACCGCGCCCCGCGGAGGGTTGTGCAATGACCCAAGCCCGCGATTTCTGGTCCCGCCGCAAAGCTGCCGTTCAGGCGGAAGCCAAGGCCGAAGTGATTGCGGCAGAAGAACAGGCTATCGCAGCACAGCACACCGAACTGGAAGAAAAGACCGACGCCGAAATTTTGGCCGAGTTCAACCTGCCCGACCCGGATCAATTGCAGGCGGGCGACGATGTCTCGGGCTTCATGGCCAAGGCGGTGCCGGACCGGCTGCGTCGTCGGGCGCTACGTCGGTTGTGGCGGCTGAACCCGGTGCTGGCCAATGTGGATGGGCTGGTCGATTACGGCGAGGATTACACGGACGCCGCCTGCGTGATCGAGAACCTCCAGACAGCGTATCAGGTTGGCAAAGGCATGCTGGCGCATGTCGAAGCACTAGCTGCGGAGGCAGAGGAAGAAACGCCGCAAGACCTGGCTGAGCCACCTGAGATCGAACAGGAACCGGCTTGGGATCAAGACCCTCCTGAACCCGTTTTGGTAGCCGCCGCCCACGAGCCGGAAGAGGCTGAACTGCACCCGTACCCGCGCCGCATGAGATTTGAATTCGAAGGATAACGCATGACCGCAGATAACGCGCAGACCATAGACATCTCAGCCGAAGATCGGCTTCGCGCGGATTTCTACAACTTTCTGGGTCTGCTGCTGGCTGGCCCGCCCGATCAGTTGCTTTTGGATCAGATGGTGGGCCTAAGCGGCGACGACACCGATCTGGGTCAGGCCATTCAGGCGATGGCGCGGGTGGCAAAAGTCACCAAACTCGCTGCCGCCGAGCGTGAGTTCAACGCGCTGTTCATTGGGCTGGGTCGTGGAGAATTGCTGCCTTACGCAAGTTTCTACCTGACCGGGTTCCTGAACGAAAAACCCCTCGCGCAGCTTCGCAACGACATGGCCGCGCGTGGGATCACACGGGCGCAGAATGTGTTCGAGCCCGAGGACAACATCGCTTCGCTGATGGAGATGATGGCGGGTATGATCGTAGGCCGCTTTGGCTCACCCGCCACGCTGGAAGACCAAAAAGCGTTCTGGAACAAACATATCGGCCCCTGGGCCGCACATTTCTATTCGGATTTGGAAGCCGCCGAAGCGTCGGTTCTCTATGCCTCGGTCGGGACAGCCGGTCGGGTGTTCATGGAGATCGAACGCGAGGCCTTCCGAATGACGACAGCGTGATGCGCTGTCACTCGCCAGCGCCCCGTTTGGCGCTAGATCGCAACTGGGACAGGAGGAGCCCATGAGCAAGACCAAGGAAGAAGGCACCACGCGCCGGAACTTCCTCAAACTGGCCGGAACCGCAGCACCCGCTGCCGTCGCCGCCGCCAGCCTGAGCGGTCAGGCCGAAGCAGCCGAGCTGCCAACGGACGAGACCCGCATGCAGGACACCGCGCACACCCGCGCATACTTCGAAAGCACGCGCTTTTGAGCGACGATGAAAGCACCCGGTTCTAGGATCGGACGTTTTCACCATCCGACTGACGGTTGCGATTGGCCCTGACGTCGGCATCACCAGCACCAAGCCAGCCATGGCTTACATGGCCAGCAAGGGAGGAAACCAATGTTAAGGAAAAAGACCAACGGGGTTGCGAGACGCCCCCAGCGGACAAGTATCCTGTCCCAGGTCGGCGAGAAAACCGTCGATCGCCGCGCATTTCTGCGTGGCTCGGGCCTGACGATCGGCGGCCTTGCCGCGATCAGCGCCACGGGTGGAACCGTGACGCCAGCCAGCGCCCAGACAGCGGCCAACACAGCCGTTGAAAACATCAAATCCGTATGCACCCACTGTTCGGTCGGCTGTACGGTCGTTGCCGAAGTACAGAACGGTGTCTGGGTCGGTCAGGAACCCGGCTGGGACAGCCCGTTCAATCTGGGTGCACACTGCGCCAAGGGGGCCTCGGTCCGCGAGCACGCCCATGGCGAACGCCGCCTGAAATATCCGATGAAAAAGGAAGGCGGCGAGTGGAAGCGCATCAGCTGGGAACAGGCGATCGACGAGATCGGCGACGGCATGATGAACATCCGTCAGGAATCCGGGCCGGACAGCGTGTACTGGCTGGGCTCGGCCAAGCACAATAACGAACAGGCCTATCTGTTCCGCAAGTTCGCCGCCTACTGGGGCACGAACAACGTGGACCATCAGGCCCGTATCTGCCACTCAACCACCGTTGCGGGTGTTGCGAATACATGGGGCTACGGCGCCATGACCAATTCGTATAACGACATCCACAATTCCCGGGCCATCTTCATCATCGGCGGCAACCCGGCCGAGGCGCACCCCGTCTCGCTGCTGCACGTTCTGCGCGCGAAAGAGCAGAATAATGCTCCGCTGATCGTCTGCGACCCGCGATTCACGCGCACGGCAGCGCATGCGGATGAATATGTCCGGTTCCGTCCCGGCACAGACGTCGCTCTGATCTGGGGTATCCTGTGGCACATCTTCGACAACGGTTGGGAGGACAAAGAGTTCATCCGTACCCGTGTCTGGGGTATGGACCAGATCCGCACCGAAGTTGCCAACTGGAACCCGGAAGAGACCGAGCGTGTGACCGGCGTTCCCGGCTCGCAGCTCAAGCGCGTTGCCCGGACCATGGTCAACAACCGCCCCGGCACCGTGATCTGGTGTATGGGTG
This sequence comes from Ruegeria sp. N4, assembly GCF_056531425.1. NCBI lineage: Bacteria > Pseudomonadati > Pseudomonadota > Alphaproteobacteria > Rhodobacterales > Roseobacteraceae > Ruegeria > Ruegeria sp. N4. The sequence continues at coordinate 124,652 of NZ_JBQFLT010000001.1, read as the reverse complement.
GGACGCAGCACACCAACGGCAACAACAACACCCGCGCCTACTGCGTGCTGCAGCTTGCGCTTGGCAACATGGGCACCTCGGGGGGTGGCACCAACATCTTCCGCGGCCATGACAATGTGCAGGGCGCAACGGACCTTGGTGTTCTGTCCCACACTCTGCCCGGCTATTATGGCCTGTCCGCAGGGGCATGGGGCCATTGGAGCCGTGTCTGGGGTGAGGATCTGGATTGGCTGAAAGGTCAGTTCGCCACGATCAAGGACAAGGAAGGCAAGGACAAGCCGCTGATGAATGAGCGCGGCATCCCGGTCTCTCGCTGGATCGACGGTGTTCTGGAAGACCCGGCCAACATGGATCAGGACAACAACGTCCGCGCCATGGTTCTGTGGGGCCACGCGCCCAACTCGCAGACCCGGATGACGGAAATGAAAACGGCGATGGAGAAGCTGGACATGCTGGTCGTGATCGACCCGTATCCCACCGTCTCGGCCGTTCTGCATGACCGCACTGATGGCGTGTACCTGCTGCCCGCCTGTACGCAGTTCGAAACCCGTGGTTCTGTCACGGCCTCGAACCGATCGCTTCAGTGGCGCGACAAGGTGGTGGATCCGCTGTTCGAAAGCCTGCCGGACGAGGTCATCATGGCCAAGTTCGCCAACAAGTTCGGCTGGGCGGACCGTCTGTTCCGCAATATCGAGATGGAGGATGCCGAGACCCCCAACGTTGAAAGCATCACGCGTGAGTTCAACGCAGGCCTCTGGACCATCGGCTATACTGGTCAGTCTCCGGAGCGTCTGAAAAGCCATATGGCCAACCAGCACACGTTCGACAGAACCACGCTGCAAGCCATTGGTGGGCCAAACGACGGCGAGTATTACGGACTGCCATGGCCCTGCTGGGGCACGGCCGAGATGGGTCATACGGGGACACCGAACCTCTATGATATGTCCAAGCCGGTGGCCGAAGGTGGCCTGACTTTCCGCGCTCGTTTCGGGGTGGAACGCGAAGGTTACAACCTGCTGGCCGAAGGGGTCTATAGCGTCGGATCGGAAATTCAGGATGGTTATCCCGAATTCACGATGCAAATGCTGATGGACCTTGGCTGGGACGGTGACCTGACGGCTGAGGAACGCGCAGCCATTGACGCTGTTGCGGGGCCAGAGACCAACTGGAAAACCGACCTGTCCGGCGGCATCCAGCGGGTCGCAATCGAGCATGGCTGTGCACCCTTCGGGAACGCCAAAGCCCGCGCGGTTGTATGGACCTTCCCGGATCCGATCCCACTGCATCGCGAGCCGCTGTATACCAACCGGCGCGATCTGGTGGAGGACTATCCGACCTATGAAGACCGGCACGCGTATCGCCTGCCCACCCTTTATGCTTCGATCCAAAAGAACGACTTTTCAAAGGATTACCCAATAATCCTAACGTCAGGTCGTCTGGTCGAATATGAAGGCGGCGGCGATGAGACACGGTCGAACCCGTGGCTGGCCGAGCTTCAGCAGGACATGTTCGTCGAGATCAATCCACGCGATGCCAACAACCTTGGCATTCGTGACGGATCACAGGTCTGGGTCGAAGGTCCTGAGGGTGGCAAGGTCAAGGTGATGGCGATGCTGACCAACAGGGTCGGTGCCGGTGTCGCCTTCATGCCGTTCCACTTTGGTGGCCATTTCCAGGGCGAGGACCAGCGGCACAAATACCCCGCCGGTGCAGACCCATATGTGCTGGGTGAAAGTACCAACACCGCCCAGACCTATGGCTACGATTCAGTGACCCAGATGCAGGAGACCAAAGCGACTCTCTGCAAAATCTGGTCAGCGTAAGGGAGGAGAAGAGAAAAATGGCAGCAAGAGCAAAATTTCTCTGCGACGCCGAACGCTGCATCGAGTGCAATGCCTGCGTCACCGCGTGTAAGAACGAACACGAGGTGCCGTGGGGCGTGAACCGCCGCAGGGTGGTGACGATCAATGACGGTGACCCGGGCGAACGCTCGATCTCGGTGGCCTGTATGCATTGCTCGGATGCGCCCTGCATGGCGGTGTGCCCGGTCGACTGCTTCTATCAGAACGAAGAAGGGGTTGTCCTGCACTCCAAGGACCTGTGCATTGGCTGTGGTTATTGCTTCTACGCGTGCCCGTTCGGCGCGCCACAATACCCGCAGGCGGGCAACTTCGGATCGCGCGGCAAGATGGACAAATGTACCTTCTGCGCCGGTGGTCCCGAGGAAACGCACTCGACCGCAGAGTTCGCCAAATACGGTCGCAACCGGATCGCCGAGGGCAAACTGCCCATCTGCGCCGAGATGTGTTCCACCAAGGCCCTGCTTGCCGGTGACGGCGACGTGGTCTCGGCCATCTACCGCGAGCGCGTCGTCGCGCGCGGGTTTGGTTCGGGCGCATGGGGTTGGGGCACGGCCTACGACCAGAAAGACGGATAAACCGTCTGCATCAAACTCAGGTGATCCGCCCGCGCGGGTCGCCTGCTTTGGAATTTTGACCGAGGTTCAGATGTTCCGCTTATTCTTCGCATTATTGCTTACGATTGGACTGGCGCAGGCCGCACTTGCGCAATCCGACGAGACCGAAGTACCTGCCCCCACGACCGAGCGCAGTTCGACCGGCGGCGCGACGACGCTTGAGGATATTCTGGCTCGACAGCGCGGCGAACTGGTGGATAACGCCTATCGTTCGGAAAACACCGGCCAGGGCAATGTCGAGGGCCTGCTGGGCCAGTTTGGCCCAAGCGGCGTGTCATCGGACAGCGATGTCTACCGTGCGTTGCGCTTTGGTTCGGCAGACGTCACCGTCTCATCCCGTGGGCCTGCCGACAGTGTTCTGATACAGGACGGCGGCATGTGGTGGTGGGAATTCCGCACCGGACCGTTACGCGAATACGGCGGCTATATTATCGCAGGAATGCTTGCGATCATCGTCTTGTTCTTTCTGATCCGCGGAAAAATCCGCATCGATGGCGAGAAAACCGGCCGGACTGTCCTGCGCTTCACCAGTTTTGAACGCTTCGGGCATTGGCTGTTTGCCGGGTCCTTCCTGATCCTTGGCCTTACCGGCCTGCTGACGCTTTATGGGCGCGACTTCCTGATCCCGATCTTCGGCAAGGAAGGTTTCGCGACCATCGCCCAGGGCTGCAAATGGCTGCACAACAACCTGGCGTGGGCCTTTATGCTGGGGCTCATCATCGTCACCGTGAACTGGATCGCCCACAACATACCAAACCGCACAGACCTGAAATGGCTGGCTGCCGGAGGTGGGCTGTTCACCAAAGGCTCTCACCCGCCCGCCAAGAAATTCAACGCCGGGCAAAAGATCATCTTCTGGGCCTGCATCCTGCTGGGCGTCTCGATCAGCCTGTCGGGCCTGTCACTGCTGTTCCCGTTTGAATTGCCGATGTTTGCCAAGACTTTCTCGGTCGCAAACGCCACCGGTATTCCGCAAGCATTAGGCCTGAACCTGCCGACACAAATGGCACCGCAGGAAGAGATGCAGTATGCGCAGGTCTGGCACGTTATGGTGGCTTATGTCTTCATTGCCATCATCATCGCCCACATCTACCTCGGCTCGGTCGGGATGGAGGGCGCATTCGACGCCATGGGCACCGGTGAAGTCGAAGAGCAATGGGCGCGCGAGCACCACTCGCTGTGGCTGGAAGAGGTGCAGGATAAAGAGGCCGGTAAAGCAGCGGCTTCACCCGCAGAATAGATGCGCGGGCTGATCCTGGCCCTGGTGCTGGTCCCCCTGCCCGCCTGGTCCGAATTCTTCACGCTCAAAGGTCATGGCGGCCCGATCATGGGGATCGCCACCGCGCCGGACGGGCGCATTGCGACGGCCAGTTTCGACAATTCCGTGGGTCTATGGTCGGGCAAATCCCCCGAATGGCTTGAAGGCCACGAAGCCGCCGTCAACAGCGTCGTGTTCAACGGAACCGCGATCTATTCCGCCGGGGACGATTTCACCCTGCGTCGCTGGCCCGGCGGTGAGATTGTCGGCCAACACAAAGGCAAGATCGTCGGGCTTGCTGCCTCGAAAACCCATGTCGCCACGGCCAGTTGGGATGGCACCATCGGGCTTTGGCCGGTCGACGGGTCAGACCCTGTTTTGCTTGGACCAACCGGCAGCGGTGTGAACGCAGTGGCCTTTTCGCCGGATGGCGCGCATCTTTATTCAGCGGGGGTCGATGGCGCTCTGCGGCTTTGGGATGTTGCCAGCGGTCAGGAAACAGATCGGTTGGTCGAGCATGGCTTTGGCATCAACGAATTGATCCTGAACACGCAGGATAACTGGATCGCCTATGGCGCGGTTGACGGCGTCACGCGCATTCTGGACCTGTCCACGCGGGAAGAACGAGACTTCACCCTGGACCGCCGCCCGATCCTTGCGCTTGCCCTCACCCCCGACCGCAGCCTGCTGGCGGTTGGTGATGGCGAAGGCTACATCATGGTAATCGACACGACCGAATGGCGCATCGCGCAGGACTTCCGCGCCACCCTGCGCGGGCCGGTCTGGGCGCTGGCCTTTTCCGCCGACGGGCAGAACATCCACGCGGGCGGCATCGACGACGCCATGTATAGCTGGCCGGTTTCAGCCCTTGGCGATCAGGACCAAATGGCCGCTGTCGAGCCAAGCTTTCTGAAAAACCCAGACGAAATGAGCAATGGCGAACGCCAATTCGCCCGCAAATGCTCGATCTGCCACAGCCTGACACCTGATGGGCAACGACGCGCCGGTCCGACGCTGCATAGACTGTTCGGTCGCCCGGCCGGAACCTTGCCGGGCTATTTCTACTCGGAAACCTTGCAAGACTCTGATATCATTTGGAATGATGAGACGATAAATGCCCTTTTCGACGAGGGGCCGGATCACTACATTCCAGGGTCAAAGATGCCGATGCAGCGGATTACCCAAGCACAGGACCGGGACGATTTGATCGCCTTTCTGCGCCGCGCAACGGTTGACCAGGACTGAACCCGGAGGAGACCATGAAAGCCTTTTTTGCCGCCCTGGCCGCGATGGTCGTCATCACCGTTGCAGCCCCTTACACGCTGGAGCAGATGGGCTTCAGCGCCGAAGAGGCCACTTCCGGCTCAGCCGTGCGCCTTGACTGAATGTCCGACTACCTGACCACCAAAGAACTGGCCGACCTGCTGCGGATCGGCGAGCGAAAGGCCTACGATCTGGCCTCCTCGGGCGAGGTGCCCTGCGTCCGCGCCATGGGCAAACTGCTGTTCCCCCGCGCCGAGGTGATCGCATGGCTCAACGCCTCTCGATCCGGTCCACAGGTGGCCGAACCACCCCTGCCTGCCATCGTCGCGGGCAGCCATGATCCTCTGCTGGACTGGGCGCTGCGGGAAAGCGGATCGGGGTTGGCGACTTATTATGACGGTTCTTTCGACGGGCTGACCCGCCTTGCAGATCGCAGCGCGCAAGCTGCGGTCTTGCACATCCACGAAGAAGATGGGTTCAACACAACCTCCCTGCGCGATGCGTTGGGCGAAGCGCCCATGGTTCTGGTCGAAATTGCCCAGCGGCAGCGCGGGTTATTGCTGGCCCCCGGCGTCACCGACATTACTGGGTTTGCCGATCTTAGAAATCGGCGCGTCATCCTGCGCCAGAACAGCGCCGCAAGCCAGCGCCTGTTTGATGCGCAGCTCGAAGCGCATGGCATGGCACGGGATGATCTGAACGCCCTGCCAAACTGCGCCCGCACCGAAGAGGAACTGGCCATATCCTTACATGACGGCAAGGCCGAGGCCGGGTTCGGGTTGGGTGCTCTGGCCAGTCTCTACAACCTTGGCTTTGCGCCGACTCATTCCGAAAGGCTGGATCTGGCCATCTGGCGACGCGCCTATTTCGACCCGCCGATGCAGAAACTGCTGCGCTTCTTGCGCTCCGACCAATTCCACGCCCGGGCTTCCGAATTCGGCGGCTACGATCTGAACGGATTGGGACAGATCCACCATAATGGCGCCAGCGGGTAACGCTTCATCTTTTCAAAAATACTCTCGCCGAAGGCATTGGCCGCAGGCCAATTCACTGCGCGTTGGGAAAGAACACCTGCTGCCCCTGCAGCCGGAATGACTCGATGGCCGCCTGACCGTCCGGCCCCAGCAGCCAGTCGATAAACCTCTGCCCTGCGTTGGCGCGCACGGTGGGGTGTTTGTCGGGGTTCACAAGGATCACGCCATATTGGTTGAACAAACGCGGGTCGCCCTCGACCAGTATTTTAAGATCGCCCCGGTTGCCAAAGGACAGCCAGGTTGCCCGGTCGGTCAGCGCATAGGCCCCCATGCCGCTGGCCACGTTCAACGTCGCCCCCATGCCCGAGCCGGTTTCGCGATACCACGTCCCGGACGCCTCGGTCGGATCAATACCGGCCTCCGCCCAATGGCCGAGCTCGGCCTTGTGCGTACCGCTGTCATCCCCGCGCGAGACAAAAACGGCCTCTACCGCCTCAATCGCCGCCAATGCAGACAGAATATCCGACCCGCCCTTGACGCCAGCCGGGTCCGATTTCGGTCCGACCAGAACAAAATCGTTATACATCAGGTCAAATCGCTCAACGCCCCAGCCATCGGCCACGAACTGCTCCTCGGCCGGCTTAGAATGCACCAGCAGCACATCCCCGTCCCCATTGATCGCGTTGCGAATGGCCTGACCGGTTCCAACAGCCACGACGCGCACATCGATCCCGCTCTCCGCCTCAAACCCCGGCAGGATATAGTCCAACAGGCCCGAGTTCTGGGTAGACGTGGTGGATTGCACGACAATGAACGGCTCCTCTGCCAAAGCAGTCCCTGCCATCAGGCCAAGACCCACCAGTGCTGCGCGCAAAACTGCCCGAACCATCGCGACCTCCAAGTTTCCTGCTAAGTGACCAAACCGCCTGCCAGGTAGCGCCGGGATGCCTCACTTTGCGGGGCATCCAGAACCTGCTTTGCGGAACCATGTTCAACCACATGGCCGCCCTGCATCATGACAATATCCGCCGCAAGCCGCCGCGCCTGCCCGATGTCGTGGGTGACCATCACAATCCGCACACCCCGAGACGACGCGCGCAGGATCATACGTTCGATCATCTGCGTGGCACTTGGGTCAAGCGCGCTTGTGGGTTCGTCCAGAAACAAAGTCTCGGGGTTCACCGCCAGCGCGCGCAGGATCGCAAGCCGCTGCGCCTCACCGCCTGACAGTGAACGCGCGGATTGCCGGGCTTTGTCCTCAAGCCCACCCTCGGCCAGCAATTCAACGATCCGGGCTTTGCGCGCGGCGCGTGCCAGCCCCTGACGTTTCAGTACAAAATCCAGATTGGCGGAGACCGAGCGTCGCAGCAGAACCGGCTGCTGAAACACCATCGCCTGCCGCGACAGATGATCAGCGTTCAGCGGTGTGTCGTCCTGCATCACCCGCCCCTGATCCGGCGCAATCAGCCCGTGCAAACAGCGCAGCAACAGGCTTTTGCCGGCCCCGTTCGGCCCTAGCAAAAGGGTCGGCCCCGGCCCGTCCAGCACCAGACCGGCGACATCCAGCAATGCTTTCCCGTTGCGGCGGATCTGCACGTCGCGGACATGAAGGCGATTTGTCATATCCGAGACCAGATCACGCATGGCGCAATCCCTCCTGCTCGGCCCGCAGGCTGGCGGCGCTGACCATCGCATTCACGGCCACCGCAATCCCGATCAGGATCGCACCCAAAGCCAGCGCCAGCGCCAGATTGCCTTTCGAGGTTTCCAGCGCGATCGTCGTGGTCATCACCCGCGTCACGTGGTTGATATTGCCGCCCACGATGATCACCGCGCCGACCTCGGCAATCGCGCGGCCAAACCCGGCCAGCAATGCTGTGATCAGAGCAAGCCGCGCGTCCCACAGCAGCACCGGAACCGAGGCCAGGCGCGACACCCCAAGCGACCGGAGTTGTTCTGAATACTCCTCGGCCAGCATCTCAACCACTTGTCGGGTCAGCGCGGCCACGATGGGCGTGACCAACACGACCTGAGCAATGATCATTGCGGTCGGAGTATAGAGCAGTTCCAGCACACCCAGTGGCCCTGAACGGGACAGCATCAGATACACCAACAGCCCCACCACCACCGGCGGAAAGCCCATCAGCGCGTTCATCAGTACGATCAGAACCCGCCGTCCGGGGAACCGGGCAACAGCCAGCGCTGCCCCAACCGGCATCCCGATCAGCGCAGAAATCAGTACCGCAAACAGGGAAACTTTCAGGGACAGAAGCACAATGGCCCACAGCTCTGCATCCCCATTGAGGATCAAAGACAGCGCGCCGCTGAATTCTGATGCAAATCCCTGCATTATTTTCCCAGTTGCAACGCAAATCGGATGAAATGCGATAAATTACAAGGAAATACTAGCCCGATTTGACCCCAAGTACATACACAATTCCGACAGTCGGAATGAAAAACGCGGCCCCGTTTGGGACCGCGTCGTGACGTGCGAAATGCCCGTTTGGCTTAGTTCAATGCCGCATCGGTGATCTGATGCGTCCAGGCACCTTCGGGTTGTTTGGTGATCGCCGGGTTGTCCGCGGATACGGCCGAAAGAAGCGTATTGACCGTCTGCTCGTAATCCGCCGGGTCCAGAGACCCGTCCGAACCCTCGATCAGTTTGGCAACTTCGCCAACCATGTAAATCTGGTGGTCCAACGTTTGCACTCCGGTCTGGTCAAATTCCAGGACGATTTCAGCCGCCTCCTCCTGGTTTTCTGCTGCATACTTCCAGCCCTTCATAGAGGCACGCACGAACCGCTGCATCTTATCGACGAATGCAGGATCGTTCAGGTTGTCTTCCATGACATAAAGACCGTCTTCAAGCATACCGAAACCCATATCCAGATAGTTGAAGGTCACCAGCTCTTCCGGAGCGATGCCAGCTTGTAGAATTTGCCGGTACTCGTTGTACGTCATAGTCGAGATACAGTCCGCCTGCCCCTGGATCAAAGGATCAGCTGAAAACGCCTGCTTCATGACAGTGACACCATTTTCATCCGCGCCGTCCGTTTCGATACCAAGCGAGGCCATCCAGGCGTAGAACGGATATTCATTACCGAAGAACCAAACCCCCATGACCCGACCAGGGAAGTCTTCGGGAGTTTTCACTCCTGTAGATTTCAGGCAATTTACCTGCAGCCCGCCTGTCTTGAACGGCTGGGCGATATTGACCAATGGGACGCCGCGCTCACGCGCTGCTAACCCGGCAGCCATCCAAGTGGTGATAACATCTGCTCCGCCGCCGGCGATGACCTGTTCAGGTGCAATATCCGGACCACCCGGCAGGATGGTCACGTCCAGATCTTCTTCCTCATAAAACCCCTTGTCCTTCGCCACATAGTAGCCAGCGAACTGAGCCTGCGTGACCCACTTAAGCTGCAAGGTCACCTCATCTGCGGCCAGTGCTGAACTGGCGGCCAGGCTAAAGGCGGCAACCGCCCCGCTGAGTAGCTTTTTCATCTTCATCTTCTCCTAGTTGCGTGTTGTGCCCCGTTTTCGGGGTCTGTTAAGTCTTCTTTTTGTTATCCGCGTTGTGAGGGGTGCCAGAAGGTTACCACCTTTTCGAGCCCCGCCACCAATGTATAGAACACCGTCCCCGCCATGGCCGCCACAGCAATCTCGGCCCAGACCAGATCGATGGACAGGCTGCCCACCCCGGTCGAGATTCGAAAGCCCATGCCGCGCGTCGGCGATCCGAAATATTCGGCCACGATAGCCCCAATCAGCGCCAGCGTCGTGGCGATCTTGAGACCGTTGAAAACGAACGGCATCGCCGCAGGCAGGCGCAGCTTGATCAGCGTTTGCATGTAACTGGCCGCATAGGTGCGCATCAGATCGCGCTGCATGGCGTCCGCCTCGCGCAGACCCTGCACCGTATTCACAAGGATTGGGAAGAACACCATCACGACGACAACAGCCGCCTTGGATTGCCAGTCAAACCCGAACCAACTGACCAGAATGGGCGCAATCCCCACGATGGGCAGGGCCGCGACAAAGTTCCCGATGGGCAGCAGCCCGCGTGTCAGGAAAACGGACCGGTCGATCAGTATTGCGGTCACGAAAGCGGCGCTGCTGCCGATGGCAAAGCCGGTGAACGCCCCTTTAAAGACGGTCTGGGTAAAATCCTGCCACAGAATATCCGTCGAATTCGCAAAGGTCTGCGCCACCATCGACGGCGGCGGCAGGATCACGGGTGAGACGTTCAGCCCCCGCACCAGTCCCTCCCACAGGATCAGCAGCGTGACGCCAAACAGCACCGGCACAAAAACCCGTATGCCCTTCGAGTCGCGATAGATCGACCGCGCCAGCCAAGCATTCAGCCACCAGGCACCGGCCCAGAAGATCAGGGAAAAGATCAGCCAGTTCATGCGCCCATCCCCATGCGTTTCAGGGTCACCCGTTGCAGCACGTCCAGCAACGTCACCAGGATGCCCGCCAGAATGGCCGCCGCAAACAGCGCCGCCCAGATCGCCAGCGGCGTGCCGAACTGATCCCCGATCAATATCCGCGCACCCAGGCCCGAGATTGCACCCGTCGGCAACTCGCCAACAATCGTCCCCACCAAGGCCGCCGCGATCCCCACCTTCAGCGAGGTAAACAGATACGGCACCGAGGACGGCAGGCGCAGCTTCAGAAACGCCTGCAGTCCGTTTGCATTGTAGGTTCTGAGCAAATCCAGTTGCGAAACGGCAGGCGACCGCAGCCCTTTGACCATCCCGACCAGAACCGGGAAGTAACACAAGTAGGCCGAGATAATGGCCTTGGGCACCCCACGCCCCTCAATCCCCAATTGCGAACTCAGGACAATGATCATCGGGGCCAGCGCCACAATCGGCACCGTTTGGCTGATGATGGCCCATGGCATCAGGCTCATGTCGACAACGCGGGAATAGACAATGGCGACGGCCCCCAGAATGCCCACGGCAGTGCCCAACAAGAAACCCCAAAGGGTGGATTGCAGCGTGATCCAACCGTGATAGATCAACGACCGCTTTGACATGGCCCGCCCGCGCATTGCCATCTCACCAGTGGTTTTCCACAGCTCCTGCCCCACCTGAACCGGGGTCGGCAAGCGCGGACGGTCGAGTTCGTAGCCGCGAACGATATGTGCTGAATTCTGCGTCATCAGAACCCAGACCGAGACCTGCTGACGGTCCCGTGACGCCTCGGGCGTGACGGTTTCGCCTGCGCGTTCGGCCTGATCCAGCGAGACACGGATATTCATCGGTGCAACCGCCAGATACCACAGCACAACAATGGCCAGCAGAACGGTGATGACTGCAAAGAACTGTTTCATGCCCACCACTCCATCCGGAGGACAGGAACGGTGTCCGGAGGCACCGGCGGTTCCTCGGCCGTCACCTCAAACCCTTCGCGCCGGTAAAATCGCTGCGCCGCCGTGTTGGGGGCATGGGTGGTCAACCAAAGAAAGTCCCGCCCCTCTTTGGCCTGATCGACAAATCTCTTGCCGATCCCCTGTCCGGTTCGGCTGCAATAGAGTCCACCGATTTTGTTTTCCTTTGGATCGACCGACATATAGCAATCAATCGGGTCTCCGGTGACCCAGATTTCGCGCGCATCAAACGCCTTGCGGATCATGTCGGCGATTTGACCTACGGGCAGTTCGTCCGGCATCCAGTCGGTTTGGCTGGCCCAGTCATGAACCACCCGGGCGCATGCCGCCACATCCTCGGGCCTTGCGCGTCTGATCTGGACGGCGTCAGTCATCATAGGAATGCCCCGCCCGCAGACCGTCGCGCACCCGATGCGCAACCTCGATAAACTCCGCCGTATCACGAATGTCCAACGGCCGTTCCTTGGGTAAGGGGCTGTCGATCACATCCGTAATCCGCCCGGGACGCGGGCTCATGACCACGATCTTGGTGCTCAGATACACCGCCTCGGGGATCGAGTGGGTCACGAAGCCAATCGTCTTCTCGGTCCGTGCCCAAAGTGCCAAAAGCTGCTCGTTCAGGTGGTCACGCACGATCTCGTCCAACGCCCCGAACGGTTCATCCATCAGCAGGATATCGGCATCAAAGGCCAAGGCTCGCGCGATGCTGGCCCGTTGCTGCATGCCGCCGGACAACTGCCATGGAAATTTCCCACCAAACCCTTCAAGATCAACAAGTTCCAGTACGTTCCTAACGCGCTCATCCTGTTCCGCCGAGGAATAACCCATAATCTCAAGCGGCAGTTTGATGTTCTTGGCAATGGTCCGCCACGGATACAGGCCCGCCGCCTGAAACACATACCCATAAGCCCGCTTGCGCCGCGCCTCATCCGGGGTCATGCCATTCACGGTCAGCGTTCCTCCGGTCGGGGTCTCCAACGCCGCAACGCAGCGCAGGAACGTGGTTTTACCGCAGCCCGAGGGGCCGATGAAGCTAACAAAATCGCCCTTGTCGATTGTCAGGTTCACATCCTTGAGGGCATGAACCGGGCCGTCATTCGTCTGGAAGGTCAGGTCAAGTTGCCTGGCTTCGATCACGGACGGGGTCTCACTTTCAGTATTCATTCCATTGCCTTGAAAAGAGTGGATTTGAGCCGCCGCAAGACGGCTCATCTGCGTCATACGCCCGTTGCCGGAATACCCGTCCGCTCGACCGGTCGGGGCGCGGTCAGCTCTTTCCATGTGCTCAACGCCTTGTTCACGGTCGTATTCGCCTCACGCGCTACAAAGTCACCATGGCCTTCCTGCGTGCGGATCTCTCCATCATGCACAGCGACCTGACCACGTGTCAGGGTAAAGCGTGGCAGGCCCTTGACCTCTTTGCCTTCGAAGACGTTGTAGTCGATGGCCGATTGCTGAGTGCCCGCGCTGATGGTCTTTGATTTCTCAGGATCCCAAACCACCAAATCGGCATCCGCGCCAACCAGAACAGCGCCCTTTTTCGGATAGCAATTCAATATCTTGGCGATATTTGTTGAAGTTACCGCCACGAACTCGTTCATGGTCAGACGCCCGGTATTCACCCCATGCGTCCACAGCATCGGCATCCGGTCTTCAAGCCCTCCGGTCCCGTTCGGGATCTTGGTGAAATCCCCCACGCCATAACGTTTCTGTTCCGTGGTAAAGGCACAATGGTCCGTGGCCACAACGCTCAGCGTGCCGGATTGCAACCCGTTCCACAGGCTATCCTGATGCTGCTTGTTCCGGAACGGAGGGCTCATGACCCGCCGCGCCGCGTGATCCCAGTCCTGATTGAAATATTCGCTTTCATCCAGGGTCAGGTGCTGGATCAGAGGTTCTCCCCACACCCGCTTGCCCTGCATCTTGGCCCGGCGAATGGCCTCATGCGCCTCTTCGCACGAGGTATGCACGACATAAAGCGGCACGCCCGCCATATCCGCGATCATGATCGCCCGGTTGGTCGCCTCGCCTTCCACCTGCGGCGGGCGGGAATAGGCATGCGCCTCGGGGCCGGTATTGCCCTCGGCCAGCAGTTTGGCGCTCAGTTCCGCCACCACATCGCCATTCTCGGCATGGACCATCGCGGTGCCGCCCAGCTCGGCCAGACGCTTGAACGAGGCGAACAACTCATCATCGTTCACCATCAGCGCGCCTTTATAGGCCATGAAATGCTTGAACGTGTTGATCCCGCGCGTCTCGATCACCGTCTTGAGGTCATTGAACACCTGCTCGCCCCACCAAGTCACCGCCATGTGAAACGAGTAATCACAATTCGCACGCGTCGACTTGTTGTCCCAGCGCTTCAACGCATCCAGCAGGCTCTCGCCCGGGTTTGGCAGCGCAAAATCGACCACCATGGTCGTCCCACCCGCCAAAGCCGCCCGCGTGCCGCTTTCGAAATCGTCGCTCGAATAGGTCCCCATAAACGGCATCTCCAGATGCGTATGCGGATCGATGCCGCCCGGCATGACGTAACATCCGGTCGCGTCCAGCTCGGTATCGCCTTTCAGGCCCATCCCGATCTCAATGATCACGCCGCCTTCGACCAGCACATCCGCCTTGTAAGACAAATCTGCCGTAACAACGGTTCCGTTCTTGATGACTGTGCTCATGTTAAACTCCCTGATGTGGTCTGCGCCACTTGCTTCTTCTGTTCAAAAATACCTCGGGGGAGTCGCCCTTGGGCGACGGGGGCAGCGCCCCCTATTCCACGATCTCCGCCGTCTCGACGACCGCATGAAACAGAACATCCGCCCCGGCAGCGGCCCAGTCCTTGCTGATCTCTTCGGCCTCGTTATGGCTCAGCCCATCCACACACGGGCACATCACCATCGCTGTCGGTGCCACCCGGTTGATCCAGCAGGCATCATGCCCGGCGCCCGAGATGATGTCCGTGTGCGAATAACCCAACCGTTCCGCCGCATCGCGAATGGCTGCAACACATCCATCATCGAATTTGACCGGATCAAAACCGCCGACCTTCTCGAACTCGATCTCAAGGCCCATCTCATTGACAATGTCCTCGGCCGCGACGCGCAGACGGTTCTCCATATCGGTGATCACATCCAACTCGGGCGAGCGGAAATCGACCGTGAACACCGCCTTGCCCGGGATCACATTCCGTGAATTCGGATAGACGTCGATATGTCCCGCCGCTCCAACGGCATGGGGTGCATGGGACCAGGCGATCTCATCCACCTTCTCAAGAATGCGCGCCATTGCCAGCCCGGCATTCTTGCGCATCGGCATTGGGGTCGATCCGGTATGCGCATCCTTGCCGGTCACGGTTATCTGAGTCCAGCTCAGCCCCTGCCCATGGGTGACAACCCCGATATCCTTGCCTTCGGCCTCCAGAATCGGCCCCTGTTCAATGTGCAACTCAAAGAATGCGTGCATCTTGCGCGCGCCGACCTCTTCATCGCCGCGCCAGCCGATCCGTTGTAATTCATCACCGAATTTCTTGCCTTCCGCATCTTCGCGACCGTAGGCCCAATCCTGCGTGTGCATCCCGGCAAACACGCCCGAGGACAGCATGGCAGGCGCGTATCGCGTCCCTTCTTCATTGGTCCAGTTCGTCGCCACGATAGGGTGTTTGGTCTTGATCCCAAGATCATTCAGGGTCCGGATGATCTCCAATCCCCCAAGCACGCCCAGAACGCCATCATATTTGCCCCCCGTCGGCTGCGTATCAAGATGCGAGCCCACATAGACCGGCAGCGCATCCGGGTCCGTCCCCTCGCGCCGGGCAAACATGTTACCCATCTGGTCCAGCCCCATGGAACAGCCCGCATCCTCGCACCATGTCTGGAACAGGGCGCGGCCTTCGGCGTCTTCATCGGTCAATGTCTGGCGGTTGTTACCGCCCGCGACGCCGGGCCCAATCTTGGCCATTTCCATCAGGCTGTCCCACAACCTGTCGCCATTGATCCTGAGATTTTGCGCCGGAGCTGCCATTGTCTTTTTCCCTGTCGCTTGCGATTTGGCTCGCTTTTGGTGTCTTGATTTGACCATCTGGTCAAACTCACGCTATCACGGGTTCAACATCAGTCAAGAAATTGCGAAACACAGCGGAATTTTTCCGCATAATTCACACTCACTTGGCGTAAAAAGAGACACGCAGGAACCATGCCCAAAGACCGCGCACCAACCCGAATTCAGAAAAAGAACCGCGCCGCGATTCTCGAAGCCGCTTTGAACGTGTTCTCGGCGCATGGGTTTCGCGGGGCGACCGTCGATCAGATCGCGGCCGAGGCCGGTCTGAGCAAGCCCAACCTGCTGTATTATTTCCCCTCGAAAGAGGCGATCCACACCGCGCTTTTGTCCGGTTTGCTGGACGTCTGGCTCGCCCCGTTGCACGATCTGGACGAAAACGGCGATCCGATGCAGGAAATCCTGTCCTACATCCGGCGCAAACTGCAGATGAGCCGCGAATTGCCGCGCGAAAGCCGCCTGTTTGCCAATGAACTGGTACAGGGCGCGCCGCGCATACATGATGCCCTGTCCACCGACCTCAAGGCCTTGGTCGACTCGAAATCCGAGATCCTGACCAGATGGATGGATGACGGTAAAATTGCCCGCGTGCACCCCTATCATCTGTTCTTTTCGATCTGGGCCTTGACCCAGCATTACGCCGATTTTGACGTGCAGGTCCGCGCCATTCTGGGCGAGGAAGACCCGTTCGAAGGGGCCGAACCCTTTGTCGAGATGCTCTATCGCAAACTGCTGACACCCTAAGGTTTATTTCGCCGGTTTCAGAGCCAGAATTCGTTTCAAAATCACGATGGCCATGGCCAGCAATATGGTCAGGTCGCCCATTGTGTTGACCGTGTTGATCTTGGGCACTTTCCCGGCATCCCGTACGATGGCGGTATACATCTTGGGCTGCTGGACCCCGATGGAATGCTCACGCTCGGACGCTTTGATGAATTTGTCAAAGTCCTGTAATGCTTTGACCTTTTTCTTGACCTGCCCCAGAAAGCGCTGATCCAGCTGGCGATCCTCTTTCAGCTTTTTCAGCATCTCTTCGATCGAGCGGCGTAGCTTGATCATCTGATCCAGGTCCTTCTTGACCTGCTTTTGGTGCAGCACGAAATTCTTTGCCGCCAGCGCATCGCGCTGTTTGGCTTTGGACAGGGCGACGTTCTTCTTGGATGTGTCCCGGTCAAGCTTTGTGACCCGGTTGCCACCCTTGTTCCGGCCCGGTGGTGCCGCTGGCATGACATTCTCCTTTGATCCTGTCTGTCAGCGGCACTGTATCACCGAACCGGTATTTGCGGGATACCGGTATCTCTTACTCGGCGGCTTTCGCCATCGGGTTGTTCGGGTGGGACGTCCAGTTGGCATATTCCTCCTGAACAACCTTGCCGGTGCGCGGATCGACCGCGCCCGCGGCCATTGGCTCCATCGAGATGCAGCCTTCGACCGGGCAGACATCCACGCAGAGATTGCAGGCGACGCATTCCTCTTCGATCACCTCGAACACGCGATCCGGCGACATCGAAATCGCCTGGTGGCTGGTGTCTTCACAGGCGGCGTAGCAGCGACCGCATTTGATACACTGGTCCTGATCGATCTTGGCCTTGGCGATGTAATTCAGGTTCAGATACTGCCAGTCGGTCACATTGGGCACCGCCCGCCCAACAACTTCGGAAACACTGGTATAACCTTTCTCATCCATCCATTCGGACAGGCCCGCCGTCAGTTCATCGATGATCTTGAACCCATAGGTCATGGCCGCCGTGCAGACCTGCACATTGCCACAACCCAATGAGATGAATTCTGCCCCGTCGCGCCATGTGGTCACGCCGCCAATGCCCGAGATCGGCATGCCATGCGTCGCCTCGGCCCGTGCGATTTCCGAGACCATCGACAGCGCAATCGGTTTCACCGCCGGGCCGCAATAGCCGCCATGGCTGCCTTTGCCGTCAATCGAGGGTTCGGGGCTGAACGTGTCCAGGTTGACGCTGGTGATCGAGTTGATCGTGTTGATCAGCGATACCGCGTCTGCCCCGCCATTCCGCGCCGCAGCCGCAGGTTTGCGGATGTCGGTAATGTTCGGCGTCAGCTTCACGATGACCGGGCGGTCATAGTACATCTTGCACCAACGGGTGACCATTTCGATGTATTCCGGCACCTGCCCTACGGCAGACCCCATTCCCCGCTCGCTCATCCCGTGCGGGCAGCCGAAGTTCAGTTCGATGCCGTCCGCGCCGGTTTCGGCAACACGCGGAAGGATGGCTTTCCACGCTTCTTCCTCGCACGGCACCATGATCGAAGCGATCAGCGCGCGGTCCGGGTAATCCGCCTTGACCCGCGCCATTTCTTCAAGGTTTACCTCCAAGGGCCGGTCGGTGATCAGTTCGATGTTATTCAGGCCCAGCAACCGCCGATCCGCGCCATATATGGCCCCGTAACGCGGGCCGTTGACGTTCACGACCGGAGGGCCCTCGGCCCCCAGCGTTTTCCAGACAACACCACCCCATCCGGCCTCGAAGGCGCGGCGGACGTTGTATTCCTTGTCGGTCGGCGGGGCCGAGGCCAGCCAGTAGGGGTTGGGGCTGGAAATGCCCAGAAAGTCTGTCGTCAGGTCAGCCATGGGTACTCCTTTCCGGCTCCTCAGCCGGTTTTCTTGAAAATCATCTCGGTCGGGCGAATCCGCCCGGCATGCAGGTTTGCGACGTAGTTTTGGAACTTTTCGGGCGCCGTCTCACCCATCATCAGGTGGATGCCCAACGGCGCGGGGCCGGTTTCGGCAATCTTTGCAAAGACTTCCTCGAAGAACTTGATGGCGAATTCGGTACGATCCGTCTCGGTCACCAATTCAAGCCCCGCCGATGCGGCGGCGTCCTTGTAAACCTCGGGCGCATGCACAAAGGACGTCTCCTCCACCGTCGACCAAGGTAGCGGAAAGGCCAACGGTTCGTCTGTTTCTCCGGCCATCACGTCGAACAGGGCAAAGCTGCCACCGGTGGCCAAAGCCCGCGACACCTCGGCGAACAGCCCGGCCTTGTCTTCGATGTTCATGCCGACATGCAGCATCACCGCAAGATCGAACCCGGCATCCGGCACCGGCATGTCCAATGCACTGCCAACGTGGAACTCGACCTTGTCGGAATGCCCCACGATCTCGCTGAGTGCCGTTGCCGTCTCGACAAATTCAGGCGTCAGGTCGACCCCTGTCACCCTCGAGTCGTACCGGTCGACGACATATCGAGATGTCCCGCCAATCCCGCAGCCCACATCCAGTACCCGCGTCGCATGTGTAGGCGACAACTGGTCAAACAGATGATCCGTGGCCAGAACCCCACCAGTGTGGAATTCGTCACCTGCTTTCAGATCCGCGACAGTGGCCGCGTCGGGGTCAACGCCGCTGGCTTTCAGTGCGTCGCGCATGCGATCTGTCAGGGCGCCGGTGGTATAGTGTTGAGCAACTGCGTTTTCGATCTGGGACATAACGGTACCTCAGCGAATGGGATGAGTTGAATGCCTCACCCTATCACGAAACAAGGCTCGCGTGGATGTCCATCGCCGCATCCCGGCCTTCGGCCACGGCGGTTACGGTCAGGTCTTCTCCGCCCGCCGCGCAGTCTCCGCCTGCCCAAACACCGGCCATTGAGGTGCGTCCGGCACCGCCGACAGCGATCTTGTTGCCGTCCAGTTCCAACCCTTCGGGCGCGCCATCCAGCGTTTGACCGATGGCCTTGAGCACCTGATCGGCGGGCAGGCGAATGGTCTCGCCGGTTCCGGTCAACTGACCGTTCTGGCTGGAGGTGTATTCCAGCTCGATCTCGACCGCTGCGCCGTTGCCATGCACGGCAACAGGCTGAACATTGGTCATGATCCGAACCCCGTGCGAGGCGGCAAGGTCCTGTTCGTACCGGCTGGCCCCCATCGCATCGCGCCCACGACGATAGGCAATCGTGACCTGCTCGGCCCCTAGCAGTTTCGACTTCACCGCCGCATCAACAGCGGTCATACCGCCGCCAATCACAACGACATTCCGCCCGACCGGCAGATCCGCCAGATCCGACGCCTGCCGCACGTCCGAGATGAAATCGACCGCCGGACGCACGCCGTCCTTTTCCACACCTTGCGCCCGCAGCGCATTCACGCCAGCAAGACCGATGGACAGGAATACAGCGTCGTAATTCTCGATCAGACCTTCCAGAGAGATCGTTTCGCCCAGCAAAGACCCTGTTTCGATCGAGATACCGCCGATTTTCAGAAGCCAGTCGACCTCGGCCTGCGCGAAATCATTGGTCGATTTGTAAGCGGCGATGCCATATTCGTTCAGACCGCCCGGTTTGGGCTTGCCTTCATGGATCACCACATCATGACCCAGCATCGCCAACCGATGCGCACAAGCCAGACCCGCTGGCCCTGCCCCGATCACAGCCACAGTTTTGCCGGTCGCTTCGGCACGTTCGAACGGATGAACGCCCGAGGCCATCACATCATCAGTCGCAAAGCGTTGCAGCCGCCCGATCTCGACCGGCTTGCCTTCGGCGGCTTCGCGCACACAGGCTTCTTCGCACAGAGTTTCGGTCGGACAGACGCGGGCGCACATACCGCCCAGAATATTCTGGTCCAGAATAGTCCGCCCCGCCGATTGCGGCTGACCTGCCTGAATCTGGCGAATGAACAACGGAATATCGATATCCGTCGGACAGGCCGTCACGCATGGCGCGTCATAGCAGAAATAGCAGCGGTCTGCGGCCACGGCAGCCTCATGCGGGGCCAGTGGCGGATGCAGATCGGTGAAATTCGAGGTCAGCTCATCGCTGGAAAGCCGCCCGGAGACGATCCCGGGTGCCATCTGGCCCTGTGCCATCACTCTACTCCCTGTAGATATGTTTGTTATGGCCTCAGCTTGCCACATTTTGATTTTTTATCAATTGGTAAAATTTGCCAAATGGTAAAAAAATTTGAATCCGGCAGCCGATACAGACCGGATTTGGCCCCGTTTTGCTCACTTTCTAAGCATTTTGCAGGGCGGCGTGTCGGGATAACCCGTTCAAGTCGGGTCGCCGGACCTCAACTGTCTTTTGACGCCCCATCCGGCTTGCTGTAAGCCCGAAGGCAGGTGCGTGAGACAACGCGCATGTTTGGGACGGGCACAGATGCGGGCAGCTTCGCAAGATTTCAACATCGTCATCATCGGTCAGAACAACCGCCTGCAATACGAGGCCGTGCTGTTCGCGGCCTCGCTGCGCCATTCCTCGCCCGATTTTAAAGGTCGTCTGTTTGTCGCCACGCCCAATCCCGGCCCGCGTTGGCCTCAGAACCCCGCCATTCAGGACGAAGACGTTCTGAATGCGCTGAAACATCTGGGTGCCGAGATCCTGCCCTTCGACAGCCATGTCTTTGGTGAAAGCTATCCCTATGGCAACAAGATCGAGGCGCTTCTGGCCCTGCCCGAGGGCGAACCCTTTGTTTTCTTTGACACAGACACGCTGATCACGGGCGATCTGGGCAGCGTTCCGTTTGATTTCGACCGGCCAAGCGCATCCTTGAAGGTCGAAGGCACCTGGCCCAAGCCCACGCTGTACGGGCCAGGTTTTGACGGCATCTGGTCGGCGCTGTATCAGCGATTTGGTCTGGACTTCGACAGCTCGATTGACACAAGCCAACCGCACGAACACTGGCGGCGGTATCTGTATTTCAACGCGGGCTATTTCTTCTACAAATGTCCGCGCCAGTTCGGTGAGCGGTTCCTGGACTACGCGCGCACCATCCGGGATGAGCATTTTCCGGAACTGGTCGGACAGAACCTCGATCCCTGGCTGGATCAGGCCGCCCTGCCCCTTGTGATCCATTCCTTCGGCGGCGGACGCGATGCCCTGCCCGAGGGGCTTCTGGACGGCTCGGTCAGTTGTCACTACCGCTTGTTTCCGATGCTTTATGCCCGCGAAAGCGACCATGTGATCGATGTTCTGGAAACCGTTACGGCCCCGAACAAGGTCAAGAAGGTCCTGAAACAGTATGACCCGATCAAAAAGCTGGTGGTTCAGGGCAAGGGTCAGAAAATCCGGGACCTGTTCGACCGCAACGCGCTGCCCAGCCGCGAACAGGCCATTCGCAACCGGATCAAAGCGCAAGGGCTTTGGATGCGCTGACAGCAGCGTTGTGTGACGGCGGGCAATGTCCTACAGATTCGGCAACACACATTCCAACAGGAGATTTTTGATGTCTGACGGCCCCACCTACGGTTTCGACACGCTGCAAATTCACGCGGGCGCACGCCCGGACCCGGCAACCGGCGCGCGGCAGACACCGATCTACCAATCCACGGCCTATGTGTTCCGCGATGCCGACCACGCTGCAGCCCTGTTCAACCTGCAAGAGGTTGGGTTCATCTACTCGCGCCTGACCAACCCAACGGTGGCCGTGCTGCAAGAGCGTGTGGCGACTTTGGAAGGTGGCGTCGGTGCGGTTTGCTGTTCCTCGGGACATGCGGCGCAGATCATGGCGCTGTTCCCGCTGATGGGACCGGGCTGTAATGTGGTGGCCTCGACCCGTTTGTATGGCGGCACCGTCACCCAGTTCAGCCAAACGATCAAACGCTTTGGCTGGTCGGCCACGTTTGTGGACACCGACGATCTTGACGCCGTGAAGGCCGCCATCGACGAAAACACCCGCGCGGTGTTCTGCGAATCCATCGCCAACCCGGGCGGCTATGTCACCGACATCCGCGCGCTGGCGGATGTGGCTGACGAGGCAGGCATTCCGCTGATCGTCGACAACACCTCGGCCACGCCCTACCTGTGCCGCCCGATCGAACACGGGGCGACGCTGGTGGTGCATTCGACCACCAAGTATTTGACCG
Source organism: Ruegeria sp. N4 (assembly GCF_056531425.1). Taxonomy (NCBI): domain Bacteria; kingdom Pseudomonadati; phylum Pseudomonadota; class Alphaproteobacteria; order Rhodobacterales; family Roseobacteraceae; genus Ruegeria; species Ruegeria sp. N4. The sequence continues at coordinate 102,398 of NZ_JBQFLT010000001.1, read as the reverse complement.
GCAATGGCACTGTCACCGGCGGTTGCATTGTGGATTCGGGCAAGTTCGACTGGTCGGCGAATGACAAGTTCCCCTCACTCAGCGAACCGGAACAGGCGTATCACGGGCTGAAATTCCACGAAACCTTCGGCCCGCTGGCCTTCACCTTCCATGGCATCGCCATCGGCCTGCGCGATCTGGGCATGACCATGAACCCGCAAGCCGCGCATTACACGCTGATGGGGATCGAGACCCTGTCACTGCGGATGGAGCGTCATGTCGAGAATGCGCAGAAGATCGCCGCGTGGCTCGAAGCCGATGATCGCGTGGACTACGTGACCTATGCGGGCCTGCCCTCGTCACCCTATCACGACCGAGTCAAGGCGCAGTACCCGCGCGGGGCCGGTGCGCTGTTCACCTTTGCCGTCAAAGGCGGCTACGACGCTTGTATCAAGCTGGTCAACGCGCTGGAGATTTTCAGCCATGTCGCCAATCTGGGCGATACGCGGTCGCTGATCATCCACTCGGCCTCGACCACGCACCGGCAACTGTCGCCGGAACAGCAAGAGGCTGCGGGCGCAAGCCCCAACGTGGTGCGTGTATCCATCGGGATCGAGGATGCCAATGACCTGATCGCCGATCTGGATCAGGCCCTGGCCAAAGCCAGCAGCTAAACCATGAGCGGGCACGACACAAACGCACTGGGTCAACCCATCGGTCTGCCGGTCACAGGCGATTTCCCGCGCCCGACACCGCCTTATACGCCGATGATGGGCCAGTATTGCTCGGTCGTGCCGCTGGACGTGAACCGACATGCGCCCGGATTGTTCCGGGCGTTTGCCAATGACACCGATCATCGGAACTGGACCTACCTGCCCTACGGCCCGTTTGACTCGGAGCCGGATTTTGAATCCTGGGCGCGCGCCAACTGTATGGATGCGGATCCGATGTTTCACACAGTTTTGGATGCGGATGAGGTGCCGGTGGGCATGGCCTCGTACCTGCGGATTGCGCCTGCGGCCGGGGCAATTGAGGTGGGGCACATCCACTTCTCCCCCCTGTTGCAGCGCAAGCCGCAATCGACCGAAGTCATGTACCTGATGATGAAACGTGTCTTCGACGAGTTGGGCTATCGCCGGTATGAATGGAAATGCGACGCGCTCAATGCCGCCTCGTGCCGGGCGGCGCAGCGATTGGGTTTCACGTTCGAGGGCATCTTTCGGCAGGCGACCCATTACAAGGGCCGCAATCGGGATACGGCGTGGTATGCGATCATCGACAGTGACTGGCCCCGTATCAAGGCCGCGTTCGAAGAATGGCTGTCGCCCGACAATTTCGACGCGGCGGGCCAGCAACGAAAACCGCTGATGACCCGCGCCGAGGCGTAGTCTTACTCGGAAATCTCGAATTCCATCGAGACGCTGACCGAAACCGAAATCTCTCCGCTGGCCACGGGTACACTACCGGCATCCGCCGCGCTGAAGGCGCGCATCTCGGCCATCGGGCGCACACCGCCACCGCGTTCCGAGATTGTCTGGACCGGACCCAAAGTGACATTTGCCGCTTGCGCCAGCTGCTCGGCCTTGGCTGTAGCTTCGCCCACCGCCTTGGCGCGGGCCTGCACCTCGATCGGTTTGGGGTCCTGCAGACCAAAGCTGAGGCCGCCAAAATCATTGGCCCCGTCCTGAATGACGGCATCCATGATCTGTCCCAACTGGGTCAGATCACGCACCCGCACAAATACCCGGTTCGACGCAACAAAGCCTGTGATCTCGGGCGCGCTGCCGTCCCGCTGATTTCGATTCGACCAGACCGGCGACAGCGACAGGTCGCGCGTTTGCACATCCCGATCCTCGATCCCCATATCCGTCAGCCGCGCCAGAACCTGCGCCACAGCGTCCGATGTCGCCTGCATCGCCACCGAGGCTTCGGCGTTTTCGTTTGTCACGCCCAACGTAATCGTCGCCATATCGGGCGCGACCTGCACGGTTCCCGTGGCGTCCACATTGATGCGACGTTCTTCCGCATGGGCCAGCCCGGCGGTTGTTGCGGCCATCATGGCGGCCAGAAAAGCGAATGTCTTCAAGGTCATCCCTCCAAACTAATTGCCTACAACATGGGTTGGCAGGGCTTTGCCATACAAGGGGGGTGCTTGGCTTTTTCTTTCCCTCGGCGGCTTCCTGCTTTAGGGTCGGTCTGCAGGCGTGTTATCGTTTGCGCTGATGATATGAGTTATGGTTCCACGGGATTATGAAACCCGCCTTTGCGCTGTCATTTTCTACAACCGGAATTTCGCTGCACCACCTGTCCGAGGGCGAGTGGTACAGTATTGGAACCGTTTCTCTGGATGCGGATGATCTGAACGCGCAGATCCATGCGTTGCGGGATCAGGCCTTTGCGCTGGAAAATGACCTAAGCTGCAATGTGGTGATTCCGGCGGATCAGATTCGCTATCTCTCGGTCGAGACGCGTGGTCTGTCGCCTGAGGACAGCGCACAGAAGGTTCGCGATGAGCTGGTTGCAGCAACGCCGTATGAGCAATCGGAACTGAGTTTCGCCACTGTCCGTCAGGACCGAACGACATTTGGCGCGGCGGTGTCGCTGCAAACGCTGAACGAAGCGCAGAGCTTTACTGCTGAACACGGGTTTGTCCCCGTTGCCTACACGGCAGACCCCGACGAAGACACATTTCCCGGCAAGCCGATATTTGATCTGGAGCCTGCGCCGGTTGCGCCCGTTGCAGTGCCCGAAATCGAACATCCTGCTGCACAGGTAGAGCCCGAGGTCGAGGAAGAACCAGAGCCAAAGGTCCACGTCATTGCCGAAACGGCAGCACCCGATGCTTTCCGCTCGCCCGCTCCGCCGGATGCTGATGTGCCTTCGGGTGGCAAAGGTTTTGATCCCAAACGTCTGACCGTTCCAGCCATCGCAGCGGCTGCTGTGTTGGCGGTGGCAATCGGCGCATGGTCCCTGATGGGCGCGCAGGATGAGGATGTTCTGGCCGAAGGCGAGCCAGACCTACTGACCGCGACACCGGATGAAGAGGCCGCTCAAGACCTCGCCGAAACACCGCCGATTGAAACCGAGGTGGCGGGTGCGCCAACAACCGACCTTGTGCCGGATGAGGATACCTTGGCCTCGGTCGAACCTTCTGCGACACAACCGCAGGCGCCCGACGACCAGCCCGCCTTATCGCCAACAGACGCGGCGATTCTGGAAGCGTTGAAGGTGCAGCCAACCCCGGTGGAAGAGATCGAACGGGACTCCGACACCGCGCAAGACGTTGAACCGGGCGTCGTGGTTGTTGATCTTGCACCCGACCGCCCCAGCGAACCATCTCTGATCGAGCCGGACGATCTGTATCTTGCCTCAATCGACAAGTCCGATTTCTCGAACGACGCAGTGGCGCTGGCACCTGCCGAAAGCTTCGAAACGGATCTGCCGTTTGACGCCCCTGCCCTGACGCGCGCAGCCGTGGCGGGTTTCGATCTGGATGAGCGTGGGCTTGTGACACCTTCCCCGGACGGCACCCTGAACCCTGACGGCATTATGGTCTATCTCGGTCGCCCCGCCTCGGTTCCGCCGGATGTTCCCACGCGTTTCGAAGAGGAACCCGTGGTCGAGGAAACCGACACACGTCTTGCCGGGTTCCGCCCGAAACCCCGCCCGGACAATCTGGACGAACGGTTCGAGCGTCAGCAGTTGGGCGGTCGGTCCCTGGAAGAACTGGCGGTAATGCGGCCAAAACTCCGGCCCGAATCCCTGCAAGCCGCGCCCGAGGTGGATGACACGCCCACCGCCCTGGCCGTTGTGCGCGTGCCGCGCCCCAAAACCCGGCCCGCTGGTCTTGTGCGCGTCGCGGCAGCAGCCCCGGCTGCGTCCAATCTGGGCTCAACCGCTGCTGTTGACCAAAACAGTGACGAGGCCGGATCGTTCCAGCCCAAGGCCGTCGCCCCCAAAATCCCGTCCACCGCGTCTGTTGCACGGCAGGCGACCATCGACAACGCCATCAACCTGCGCAGGCTGAACCTGATCGGGGTCTACGGCACGCCCGCCAACCGGCGCGCGCTGGTCCGCTTGCCCAGCGGTCGGTACAAAAAGCTGAAGGTCGGTGACCGGGTTGACGGCGGCAAGGTCATCGCCATCAGCGACAGTGAGTTGCGGTATCAGAAAAAGGGCCGCAACGTGACCCTGTCGATGCCGCGTGGATGATCGCTTTGCCTATCAGGCGCGCGTCAAGCCGCCGAAATCTCACCGCTTTCGATCTGCTCACGCTCGATGGATTCGAACAGGGCCTGAAAGTTACCCTCGCCAAATCCGTCATCGCCCTTGCGCTGGATGAATTCGAAGAAAATCGGGCCGATCACGGTTTTTGAAAAAATTTGCAGCAAAATCCGGGTCTCACCCCCGTCCACAACGCCTTCGCCGTCGATCAGGATGCCGTGTTTCATCATCCGCTCCAGCGGCTCATCATGATCTGTCACACGCTCTTTCGACATGTCGTAATAGGCGCGGTTCGGGCCGGGCATGAATTTCAGACCGTTCTCGGCGATGGCATCGGTCGAGGCATAGATATCCTCGCTGCCCACTGCGATATGCTGGATGCCTTCGCCCTTGTATTTCTTGAGGTAAGACACGATCTGCCCGGTCTCGCCGCGATCCTCGTTGATCGGGATACGAATGCGGCCACAGGGTGAGGTCAAGGCGCGGCTATAAAGCCCGGTGAACTTGCCCTGAATGTCGAAGAACCGTATTTCGCGGAAGTTGAACAGGTCGCCGTAAAACCTGAACCATTTGTCCATGTTGCCCTTGTAGACATTGTGGGTGAGGTGATCGAGGTAATAGAACCCCTCGCCGCGCGGCTTGGATTCCTTGATCCACTCGAATTCCTGATTGTAGGGGGATGTGTCGTAATACTGATCGATGAAATACAGCAACGATCCACCAATGCCCTTGATGGCAGGAACGTGCATGGTTTTGTCCGCCCCGTCATAGGGTTCGGCCCCTTTGGACACCGCGTGCTCATACGCCTTTTGCGCATCCACCACACGCCAGCCCATCGCAGGGGCACAGGGCCCGTGTTCCGCCACGAACTTGTCGGCGAAGCTGTCCGGGTCGGCGTTCAGGATATAGGTGACATCGCCCTGCTGCCACAGCTCGACCAGGGGTTTGGCCTTGTGGCGGGCGACCAGATCGAAGCCCATCTTGGCGAACAGATCGCGCAGCTCCTGCGGGTTCGGATGGGCAAATTCGACAAATTCAAACCCGTCGGTGCCTGCGGGGTTTTCTGAACTGATAACGGATTTCGGGGCGTTGTGCGGGAAAGGACCCATGACGCGTCTCCTTGGGAAGCCGGTAATTCTTTGCTGATTCTAAAATACGCCTTAACCAACGCTGTTTCTGCGCATTGTTTTCATATAAAATAAAGAAAGACGCGCAAAACTCGCATCCGTGAAAAGAAAACTGAGAAAACGCCGCACATGCTTGATCATATCGATATCGGATTGCTTGCAGCTTTGCAGCGGGACGCGCATCTGACGGCGCAACAGTTGGGCGAGGTGCTGAACCTGTCGGCCAGTCAGGCGGGTCGCCGCCGTCAGCGGCTTGAAGCCGAGGGTTATATCACAGGGTACGCCGCCCGGCTGGACCCGCTGAAGCTCGGGCTACATGTTCAGGGGTTCATCCAGGTTCATCTGGGCACCCATGGCCCCGAACAATCCGCCAGCTTTGCCCGAATGGTCGACGCCCGCCCCGAGATCACCAGCGCCTGGACGATGACGGGTGAGGCAGATTACCTGCTGCATGTCTATTGCGACGATCTTTCCGCGCTCAACAGCTTGCTTCATCAGGTGATCCTGCCGCATCCTGCTGTAGCACGGGTTCAAAGCCAGATCGTGATGGACCAACTGAAACGCGACGCCCCCCTGCCGACCTGAGCGGACAACGAGGACTCATATGGACGATTTCCTTTACCAGGCTTCAATTTATCTGGCTGCCGCCGTGATTGCCGTGCCCCTGTCGGCACGTCTGGGGCTGGGGTCAGTGCTTGGATACCTGGCCGCCGGCATCATCATCGGCCCCATTCTTGGCCTGGTCGGCGCGGAGACCGAAGACTTGCAGCACGTGGCCGAGTTCGGCGTCGTCATGATGCTGTTCCTGATCGGTCTTGAGCTGGAGCCACGGGCCTTGTGGGACATGCGGGACAGGCTGCTGGGGCTGGGCGGGCTGCAAGTCTTGTTGTCAACTGCCGTCATCGCAGGCGTTGCCTTTTATGCAAATCACCCTTGGTCCGTCGCCTTGGCCGTGGGGTTAACCTTATGCCTGTCCTCGACGGCGATTGTGCTGCAAACCCTTTCGGAAAAGGGCCTGATGCAGACAAATGGCGGGCGGGCCACCTTCTCGGTACTGCTGACGCAGGACATTGCGGTCATCCCGATTCTGGCCATGCTGCCCCTGCTTGCCCTGCCCGCCATCCCTCATATCGAGGCTGACGGTTCGATCGATCGCGGCGCCGAGCATCTGCATGACGCCGGGCATCACAGCCTGTCTCTGGTCGAAGGACTGCCGGGCTGGGCAGTTACACTTGTGACGTTAGGCGCTATCGCTTTTGTCATTCTGGCAGGCGTCTACCTGACCCGCCCGCTGTTCCGTTTCATCCACGCCACCCGCCTGCGCGAGATGTATACGGCGCTGGCGCTGATGATCGTGGTGGGCATTTCCTTCCTGATGACCCTTGTCGGCCTGTCGCCCGCTCTGGGTGCCTTTCTGGCGGGCGTTGTGCTGGCCAGCTCGGAATTCCGGCACGAGATGGAAAGCGACCTTGAACCCTTCAAAGGGCTGTTTCTGGGGCTGTTCTTTATCACCGTCGGGGCCGGGATTGACGTTGCCTATTTCTTCAACGACCCGCTGGACCTGATTGGCTTGGCCCTTCTGGTGATCCTTGCCAAGGGGATCATCCTGTATATCGTCGGCAAGGCCTTCAAACTGAAAGGCCGGGATCATTGGCTGTTCACCCTGGGACTGGCGCAGGCAGGCGAATTTGGCTTTGTGCTTCTGGCCTTTTCGCGGCAGCAGAACGTCATCCCGCAGGATCTGGCCCAGAAACTGCTGATGATCATTGCCCTGACGATGCTGATCACGCCCCTGCTGTTCATCATCTATGACGTGCTGTCGCGCAAAATCGGCGAACCCACCACCACGATGGAACCCGATGAGATCGACGAGAGAGGCCCGGTGATCATCGCTGGCATCGGGCGGTTCGGTCAGATCGTCAACCGCCTTGTGGTGGCCAGCGGCTTCAAGACCATCGTTCTGGACCACGATATCGAAACCATCCAGTTGATGCGGCGTTTCGGCGTCAAAGGCTTTCTGGGGGATCCGACACGGCCCGAACTTTTGCGCGCTGCGGGGCTCGAGAAAGCCTCGGTTCTTGTCGCCGCGATGGATGATCGGAAAACGGTGACGCGTCTGGTCGGCTTTGCCCGACGACAGCGCCCGGACCTGCACATCATCGCGCGCGCCCATGACAGAACCCATGTGTACGAGCTGTATCAGGCCGGAGCCAACGACATCGTGCGTGAGATGTTCGACAGTTCCTTGCGCGCCGGGCGCTATGTTCTGGAGAATATCGGCCTCAGCGAATACGAGGCCGCGCAGGCCGAACAGACCTTTTATCACCACGACCGGACGTCAGTGCGCGAACTGGCCGAGCTGTGGATCCCGGGCATGCCGACGGCCGAGAACAAAAAGTACATCGAGCGTGCGCAGAAACTGGAAAAGGATCTGGAAACGGCGCTTCTGGAACTGGCCGAAGAACACGCCAAGAAATCCGCCTGCCGGGGGCCGCAGCCGGGGTCAGGCGCTTTGTTTATCCGTCTGAAACGCCTGCCTCGGCAAAGGTTGCCATGCCCGAATGGCAGGCAACCGCGCTTTTGAGGATGTTGATCGCCAGGGCTCCGCCCGAGCCTTCGCCCAACCGCAGACCAAGGCTCAGCAGGGGATCCTTGCCCAGCTTCGACAGCATGGCCCCATGTGCGCCCTCTGCGCTTTGGTGACCGGCAACCGCGTGATCCAGCGCCGAGGCGGACACGCGCGCCAGACATGCGGCGGCTGAGGTGCAGATAAATCCGTCCAGGATGACCGGAATACGCAGGACGCGCGCAGCGGCGATAGCGCCTGCCATTGCCGCTATCTCGCGCCCGCCGAGGCAGCGCAGAACTTCCAGCCCATCCTCGCCGGCATGGCGTGCCACGCCTTCGGCCACAACGCGGGTTTTGTTGGCAAGGCCCGCATCGTCAACACCGGTCCCGCGCCCGGTCCAGTCCGAGGCATCCCCGCCGAATAGCGCACAGGCAATGGCCGCTGCGGGGGTGGTGTTGCCGATCCCCATCTCGCCGACCACCAGCAGATCGGATTGCGGGTCCACGGCATTCCAACCGGTTTGCAAGGCGCTGAGAAGTTCGGCCTCGGTCATGGCAGGCTCTTGCGTGAAATCCGCCGTGGGGCGATCCAGTTCCAGCGCGTGGACGTCCATCTTGGCCCCCGCTGCCTTGGCCAACTGATTGATCGCCGCGCCGCCATGTTCGAAATTCATCACCATCTGAACGGTGACCTCGGGCGGAAAGGCCGAAACGCCCTGCGCCGTCACCCCGTGGTTGCCCGCAAATACGATGACCTGAGGGGCTTCAATTTGTGGCCGTGCATCCCCGCGCCAGGACGCGTACCAGATCGCCAAATCCTCAAGCCGCCCCAGCGCGCCGGGGGGTTTGGTCAACTGACCATTGCGCTCGGCTGCACCGGTCGCCGCGGCGGTGTCCGGTCCCGGCGCGTTGGTCAACGCTTCGCGGAACGTGTTCAAATCATTCAGTTCGGGCAGCATCAAAGCCTCATTGCATCAGAGTGGTCCTGTGTGTTTAACCGAAGCTGAGATACCAACAAGACCCCGAAAGGCGCGAGGGTGCATAAAAACGACACCAATCCGGTTTCCGCGCGGGATATACCGCTGGCGCTGGTCCTGCTGACCCGCCTGCCCCTTCCCCGTTTGCCCAAGCATGTCTTTGCCCGTCAGGCACAGGCGGTTTGGGCCTTTCCCATCGTCGGGCTGGTGATCGGCGCATTGGCCTGCTTTGTCGGCTGGATCGCGCTGACGCTTTCGGTGCCGCCATTCATTTGCGCCGCGTTGCTGGTGGCAACCCTGATCATGACGACCGGAGCGATGCACGAGGACGGGTTGGCCGACACGTTCGACGGGCTTTGGGGCGGGTTCACGCGCGAACGACGGCTGGAGATCATGAAGGACAGTCAAATCGGCACCTATGGCGTGCTGTCCCTGATTGGTTCGCAACTGATCCGCATTTCGGCAATCGCAAGCCTTCTGGCTGCCGGCGCGGTCTGGGGTATTTTGGCGGCCTGCGTGTTTTCGCGCGCTGTCATGCCCGTTCTGATGGCCGGGCTGCCGAACGCACGGCAATCGGGGCTAAGCCATTCTGTTGGCGCGCCGACCTTTATGGCCGTTGTAATTTCCTTGGGTTTGGCTCTTGCTATCGGTCTGCTGCTGATCGGTGCGCAATTCCTACTGCCTGCCCTGTGCGCGGCGTTGATCGTGGTGGGGCTGGCACTTGTCGCCAAGGTAAAGATCGGCGGGCAGACCGGGGATATTCTGGGCGCGTCCCAGCAACTGGCCGAGATCACGTTCCTGATCGCCCTGACCGCTTTGATCTAGGAAACGCCGCCCGTCTTGATGTGCAGGGTGCAACCGCAATGTTTACAATGCACCGCGTCCGGGTCGTGCCGGTACAGGCCACAGCTGGGGCATTTGTGGCGCACTTTCTGCGGCATGAAGATCGCCTGCGCCAGCCGCACAAACAAGGCCACGCCAACCACCATGATAAAAACCGAAAACAGCTTGCCCCACGGCGTGGACAGCGTGATGTCGCCAAACCCTGTGGTGGTCAGGGTCGCCATCGTGAAATACAGCGCGTCGATATAGGGGTTGGGCGTGTTCTCGGGGATGAAGAACACCAGAACAGCGGTCGAGGTTGCAAATACGAAAACCAGCAGGTTGATAGCTGCGATAACAGCATCTTCATGCGTGCGGAAAAAGTTGCTGTCGCGCCGCAGATCCCGCAGCAGATGATAGGAATGGATCAGGCGCAGAGCCCTGAGGATGCGAAGGAATGCCAGATTGCCTGTCAGAAACGGGTCAAGCACCAGCGATACGATCACAACAATATCGGCCAGGGTGTAAATCTGGCGCAGCAGCTTCCACCGGTCCTTTGATATCCACATCCGGGCCGAAAAATCCAGCATGATAAGCAAGCCAAGTATGATGCTGATCGCCGTCACCCATGGCCCATGCGGGAAATGGGCCGTGGCGACAAAAAATACGATTGTCACCACGTCGAACAGGATCAGCCCATATCGGAACCAGACCGAAACCGGGTCTTTTCCAATGTAAAGAAACTTGACCGTCTGCTTCATCCCGAGCCTGTATCTGCTTGCATCTACAGCAAAACTAGCCGGTTTTCAGAAATCCACCAAGCAACGAAAAAGGCCGCCCCGGTGCCAGGGCGGCCTTTCCAATTCAAGCGTCGCAAACTTAAGCAGCGGCAGCGCGCGAGGTCAAAACGTCATCCACCTGCTTGGCAGCCGAAATCTCTCCGGCACCGGAAACGGCGGCGACTTCGCGGGTCAGACGCTCAAGCGCGGCTTCGTACAGCTGACGCTCGGAATAGCTCTGCTCGCGCTGATCGTCGGTGCGGTGCAGGTCGCGGACCACCTCTGCAATCGAGATCAGATCGCCCGAGTTGATCTTTTGTTCATATTCCTGCGCCCGGCGCGACCACATGGCGCGTTTCACCTTGGCCTTGCCCTTCAGCGTCTTCATCGCCTGGCTGATCACGTCAGGCGAGCTGAGCGACCGCAGACCGGATTCGGTGACCTTGTTGGTCGGAACCCGCAGGGTCATCTTGTCTTTCTCAAATGAGATGACAAACAGCTCGAGCGAGAAACCCGCGACGTCCTGCTCCTCGATCGAGATGATCTGGCCCACGCCATGGGCGGGGTAGACAACATAGTCGTTGGGGCGGAACTCAAGCTTTTTCGACTTTGTCATTCAGTTTATTCCTTGGTTACGGACCGGGACGCAGACGACAAAACGCCACAAGCGGGGTCTGGTTCAGCCCCGTCTGGCGGCATATTCGTCACAAAATCAGAACTCCAAAGCGAGCATACTTACGGAGTACATCCCAATCTCAGTCATCATGTAGGATCGGAGTATATCACAAAAATGCGACACCCGAAAGTTTACCTAAGGTAAAATTTCATTATTCGACCTGTTTTCAACAGGCTAACCCGCGTTGGCGCTGAAATCACACCAACGCGGTTCAGGCGAATCGCTTAGCCGCCCTCGCCAGGAGCTTCGGAGAAATACTTCTCCATCTTGCCTTCTTCGCCATCCCGTTCTTCCGCGCCGGGCAGAGGGTCTTTTTTGGTGACGATCACCGGCCATTGTTCCGAGAACTTGCGGTTGAACTCGACCCACTGCTCCATGCCCGGCTCGGTATCGGGCCGGATGGCATCGGCGGGGCATTCGGGTTCGCACACGCCGCAATCGATACATTCATCGGGGTGGATGACCAGCGTATTCTCACCCTCGTAGAAACAGTCCACCGGGCATACTTCGACACAGTCGGTGTATTTGCAGGCGATGCAGTTTTCGGTGACGACATAGGTCATGGTGGGATTCCCATTAGCGGTTTGGGCGTCTAGCTAATTCAGTCTGCGCGCCTCTTCAAGAGAGGATCACCCTTTGGAGGTGCGAGAAAGATCAAGCGCGCGGCGATCTTTCTTGGTTGGACGACCTTTTCCCTCATATCCCGGATTTTCAGGAGGGCTTTCCCGTTTTTCCGTCATATCGAAGTAAAGCGTCTGCGCCTCGGGGGCCGGACCGCGGCGTTCGCCCAGCTTTTCGACGCGTACAACCCGGACGATACGCCCCTGCGGGAAGGTCAGAACATCACCGGGCGCCACCGCTTGCGCCGGTTTCAGCACCCGGTTTCCGTTCAAACGCACGTGGCCGCCGCTGACCTGTTTGGCGGCCAAGCTGCGGGTCTTGAAGAACCGCGCCTGCCACAACCATTTGTCGATCCGGAGCTTGGTATCAGTGGTCATGATGACCTTCAGGGTGTAAGTAAGTTGAATTTCAACAGCAGATCATAGCCGGTCATGATCACATTTATGAACAATGCCACAACGATTGTGGAAATATTGTCCCGCATGACCCCGCCAAATTCTTCGGCTGAAGATTTTTCGCAGGTTGCCAAAATGAAAAACAGACAAAAGATCGCCGATATATTGAAGAAATTCACCGCGACGGCAATGAAGTCATTTTGGGTTTCCGTGACGCCGTTCCCGAATGTCCAAAAGTAGTAGACGGCCACTCCTATCAAGGCGGCCGCCAGGGAAATCGTCAGGGATTTTGGCATTTTGTCTTACTTTTGAGGAATTTCATTTGTCAGGACAACACCTGACACACCGGCAGCCGCACCCAGTAAAACCGCCAGCGCCATCGGGCCGGAAACAGCCAAAACTGCCGCACACGCGCCCAAAGCGGGAACCCCCCCGTTAACGATCATGTCGCGGGAGGAGAACTTCTTTTTAACTTTCTTACTTTGAGCGGGCATATCGCTATTCCACCTCAAATCCATCTGGCCTTTATGATATAGGAACCCTCTGGAAACCTGCAAGAAAAAACGCCAAAGGCTGGATAACGATCAGTTACCGTCCTTCAGACCCATCAGCGCGGCTGCGAACGGGTTATCGGGATCGATGGCCTTTTCCTTTTTCGGAGGCCGCGACGAGAAGGTCTTGGAGCCTTGCGGCTTGCCGCCCTTCTTGCCCTGCGGCTTTCCGCGCCCGTCCTGAGGCTTGCCGCGCGGTTTGCCCTTGCCCTGCCCTTGCTCGCGGCGCGGGCCACGGGATTGCTGGCGCTGGCGACCCCAGGTGAAGGTGTAGAAGACCTCGACCTCGGGTTCATCTGACGCGGGTGCCTCGGCTGCCGCCTCGGTGCTGTCGGTGGCCTCGGCTGACGCCTCGGCGGGTGCGGCGACCTCTTCCGCAACGGCTTCGGCTGCCGGGGTTTCTTCGGCGGCGGGTTGCTCGGTCGTTTCTGCCGCTGGCTGTTCAGCAGGCTGTTCGACCGGAGCCGGTTTGACTTTCTCGCGCTCGCCGCGTTCAGCCTTGTAGCCTAGCCCCTGCATCAGGTCGGCAAACTGTTCCAGTGTCATGCCGGTGATCGACAGCATGTCGGGCTTGGCCTCGAACCCGCCCCGGCTGTCCTCGGCACGCAGCATGTCGGCCAGACGTTCCAGCATGTCGATCCGGATCGAGCGTTCACCCGCGTCGCGGTAGCCGCACATGGTGTCATAGCCCTGCGGCGCGTCCTTGGCGACGGGCACGGTGACCAGACCCGGAGGCGGTGCATCGGGAAACTCCTGCAGGCCTTGCGCCAACGCCCACAGAACCAGACGCAGGCGCGTCGGTGCGGGTTTCAGCAAAAGCGGCATGAAGATGGTGAACTGACCAAAACGGATGCCATGCTTGCGCAGCGCGCCACGGGCGTCCTGATCCAGATCCTTGACCTCTTGCGCGACCTGCGCGCGGGGCAGCACGCCCAGCGCCTCGACCATGCGGAAGGCAAAACCCTTGGCCAGACCGCTCAGTTCCTCGTCCCGCGACAGGTTCAGCAGCGGCTCGAACAGCGCGGCAACCTTGCGGTCGATGAAATGCTGCAACCGGCGCTGAACTTTCTGTTCCACATCAGGGCCTGCGGCCTCATCCACAAAAACCTCGACCACGGGTTTCAGGGGGTCTGCCCCGGCAACCAGTTTGCCGACAGCATATTCGCCCCACATCAGGCCACCCTGATCGGTGAAATCAATTTCGGTATCGGGCGCGTTGTAGAAACGGTCGGCACGCAGATGGAATTGCGGCGCGAGTGCTTGCAAGGACGCCGATTTCAAAGCTTTCGCCTCGGTCCCCTGCGCACTTTTGTCCGGCGAGAACCGGAACCCTTCCAGACGACCGACGAATTCGCCTTCGACGGTCACTTCACCCTTGTCATTTACTTCGGCCAAAAGGGCCTCCTTCTGTTTGAGCCGGCGCAGCAATACAGATGTACGCCGGTCCACAAATCGTTGGGTCAGACGGTCATGCAGAGCGTCCGACAGCCTGTCTTCTACAGTGCGCGTCTCATCACGCCAATGCGATTCGTCGCGTACCCAGTTGTTTCGTTGCGCAACATATGTCCAGGTGCGAATATATGCCAACCTTTTGGACAATGCATCGATATCGCCGTCGGTCCGGTCGATCCGGCGGATTTGCCGCGCCATGAAGTCATCGGGGATGCCGCCGCGTTCGTGCAGGTGGCCATAGATCACCTCGAGCAGGCTGGCATGTTCCGCGTGGCTGATGCCGCGGAAATCGGGGATTCGGCAGACATCCCACAGCAGACGGATCGACGGGCCATCACTGGCGCGGGCCGCCACTTCGGTCACTTGCGACAGTGATTTGAGCACGTTCAGGTCATCGGCAGGCCGCGCCTTGATCAGGTGTTCATCATTCGGGCTGACCTCAAGCGAGTCGATCAGCGAGTCGATGGAACCAAAACGCAAAGCGGCATTCCGCCAGTTCAGCTTTTTCATCGGCGTGAAACGGCTGTCCATGATCGCCTGCGCTGTACCTTCGTCCAGCGGCGGGGCCTCTCCGGTCACGCCAAAGGTGCCATCGGACATGCCGCGCCCTGCCCGGCCTGCGATCTGCGCCAGCTCATTCGGTGCAAGGGGGCGCATCCGGCGGCCGTCGAATTTGGTCAGGGACGAAAACGCCACATGGTTCACGTCCAGATTGAGGCCCATGCCGATGGCGTCAGTGGCGACCAGATAATCAACCTCGCCATTTTGATAGAGTTCTACCTGAGCGTTCCGCGTACGTGGGCTGAGCGCGCCCATGACCACAGCCGCCCCGCCCTTTTGGCGGCGCAAAAGCTCGGCGATGGCATAGACGTTATCGACCGAAAAGCCGACAATGGCGCTGCGCGCGGGCATCCGGCTTATTTTCTTGGACCCGGCATAGACCAGCTGCGACATGCGTTCGCGGCGGACAAACTGCGCCTCGGGGACCAGCGCCGCAATTGGCCCGCGCATGGTGTCCGAGCCCAGAAACAGCGTCTCATTGGTGCCACGCGCGCGCAGCAGGCGGTCGGTGAACACATGGCCACGTTCGGGGTCGGCGCAAAGCTGGATTTCGTCGATGGCCACGAAATCGGCCCCCATGCCCTCGGGCATCGCCTCGACGGTGCAGACCCAATACTGCGCGCGCGGTGGCACGATCCGTTCCTCGCCCGTGACCAGCGCCACAACCGAGGGGCCGCGAATGGCGACGATCTTGTCATAGACCTCGCGCGCCAGCAGGCGCAGCGGCAGGCCGATGACACCGGTGCGGTGCCCCAGCATGCGTTCGATCGCGTAATGGGTTTTGCCTGTGTTTGTCGGGCCAAGTACGGCCGCTATTCGGGATGACCCGCTCACCTTTGCCCCCTGCCCCGGTTCGTCAGAGCGCTGAGCCCTCGACCTGAGGCTTCAGTCGATTCACGGCATTGGTTACTTCTTCGTGGTGCGGATGTATAGCCAGCGCGCGCGAATAGGCATCGAATGCCTGTTCGGGCTTTCCAACGATCTCGAAAATCAGACCCAAGCCATAGATCGCTTCGTAATTGTTGGGGTTCAGAGTCAGGGCATATTCCAGATCGGCCGCAGCCATACCGAACCGTTCTAGCCCAAAAAACGCCGAGGCGCGCAGATGCCAGCCTTCCGCGAAATCGGGCGCATGATCCGTCAGAGCGGTCAGATGCTCGATAGCTGCGTCAACGTCGCCCTCATCCAACGCGTCGCGCCCGCGCTCCAGCAGTAAATCCGCCGAGGCCGACCCCGATTGCGACCACAGCGCCTGCAACTGCCGGTCAAGGCCAATGGCCTGCTCGGGCGTTGATTGCGCCAATTGTTGCAGCAACTGCGATTCATCCCGGGAATCGGCCTGCTGAGCGGCAGAAACTCCGGAAAACATGACTAGGACGGCAAGTGCCGCAACGGTACCTTTGAGATTGATCATTGCAATGCCCATAACAATCGTCAGTGTAGCGTTGCGACCGCGGATGTCCATTCACGGCGCACTAACAAAATGAGGAACACCATGAGCGAGATTCTTGAAAAGGCGGCAGCCGCACTGAACGAAAAACTGTCGGGTGGCGCGTTTGACGCCTCGGCCAAGTTTGCGATTGCCGAGCACGGCGCTATCGTTCTGGATGCAGACGGCGCACGCGTCAGTGATGAAGACGCAGATGTGACCCTGACCGCCGATGCTGATACGTTCGAACAAATCCTCAGCGGTGAACTGAACCCGACGGGCGCGTTCATGTCGGGCAAACTGAGCGTGGACGGTGACATGGGTATTGCCATGAAACTTGCCTCGGTGCTGGCCTGATGGAGTTGTCGCCGGCCCCCTTGTTCGAAGATGTGGCCGGCGGTCCTGCTGGTGGTGCGGCCCATTGGCTGCACACAGCAGATCAAAAGCGTATCCGCGTGGGCGATTGGCGGCCCGAAGGCGATACGCACGGCACGGTCTTCATGTTTCCGGGCCGAACGGAATATATCGAGAAATACGGCAGCACAGCGGGTGAGTTCGCAGAACGCGGTTTTGCCATGCTTGCCGTTGACTGGCGCGGCCAGGGTCTGGCGGATCGCCTGCTGGACAACCCGCGTGTGGGTCATGTGGACCACTTCCCGGACTATCAGCACGATGTGAATGCGGTTTTGGATCTGGCGACACAGCTTGACCTGCCGAAACCCTGGTATGTCATCGGCCACTCGATGGGCGGTGCGATTGGCCTGCGTGCTGTGATCGAGAAGAATTGCTTTGCCGCGTGCGCCTTCACGGGGCCTATGTGGGGCATTTTCTTCACGCCGATCATGAAACCGCTCAGCCGTGTCACCGCGTATTGGGGAACGGCCCTTGGGTTGGGCGAACGGACGCCGCCGACGACCTCGCTGGACAGCTATGTGTTGACGCAACCGTTCGAGGGCAACGTTCTGACCCGTGATCCGGTCATGTACAAGATGATGCAGGATCAGCTAGAGGCGCATCCTGAATTGTCGCTTGGCGCACCGTCAAACCTTTGGCTGCGCGAGTCACTGGACGAATGCGCCTGGTTGATGGATCAGCCTGCCCCGGACACTGCCTGCCTGACCTTCCTGGGCAGTCATGAACAGATCGTGGATCGCAAGGCAATCCGTGCGCGTATGGCCAACTGGCCCAACGGGAAGCTGGTCGAGATACCAGATGGCGAACACGAGGTTCTGATGGAGGCCCCCGACGTGCGCGGACCGGTTCTGGACCAACTCGCGGCGCATTTTCTGGCCAATCAATCCAACGGTACACCCTAGCCCCCACTTGTATTGATCGCCCGTGTGCAAACTGGCCGCTTGTGATCCCCGCGCGCCAGCCCTAGATGTTTGCCAAAGCAGTCTTCAAAAGGTGATCTATGCGCGACCTTCCCTTTCCCGTCCGTGATGCGAATGCCGTCGGCGGTGCCGACAATCTGGGCAACCTGCCGGAATGGGATCTGAGCGATCTCTACACCGCAGAAGACGCGCCCGAGCTGGATCGCGATCTGGGATGGCTGGAAGGCGAATGTGCGTCTTTTGCTGCGGATTATGAGGGCAAGCTGGCCGAACTGGACGCCAACGGCCTGCTGACCTGCGTGCTGCGCAACGAAAAGATCAACTCGATCGCCGGGCGGATCATGTCCTTCGCGGGCTTGCGCTATTACCAGCTGACCACCGATGCCGACCGCGCCAAATTCCTGTCGGACATGCAGGAGAAGATCACGATCTTCACCACTCCGCTGGTCTTCTTCACGCTGGAACTTAACCGCATCGACGACGATGTGCTGAAGGGGCATTTCGACGCCAATGCCGATCTGGCCCGGTACGAGCCGGTCTTCCGGCGCATCCGCGCGATGAAACCCTATCAACTGTCCGACGAGTTGGAAAAGTTTCTGCACGATCTGGGCGTCGTCGGTGACGCATGGGAACGCCTGTTCGACGAAACCATCGCCGGGCTGACCTTTACCGTCGATGGCGAAGAGCTGAATATCGAAGGCACCCTGAACCTGCTGACCGAACAGGACCGCAGCAAACGCGAGGCGGCGGCGCGCGAACTGGCTAGCGTATTTCAGGACAACATCAAAACCTTCGCCCGTGTGCACAACACGCAGGCCAAGGAGAAAGAGATCCTAGACCGCTGGCGCAACATGCCGACAGCTCAAACCGGTCGCCATCTGTCGAACGACGTCGAACCCGAAGTGGTCGAGGCCCTGCGTGAGGCCGTCGTGGCGGCCTACCCCAAACTCAGCCATCGCTACTATGAGTTGAAACGCAAATGGCTGGGTCTGGACGTCATGCAGGTCTGGGACCGCAACGCGCCCCTGCCGATGGAAGACACCCGCATCGTTGGATGGGATGAGGCCGAAAAGACGGTGATGGACGCATACAACGCGTTTGATCCGCGTATGGGAGAGATCGCCTCGCCCTTCTTTTCGAAAGGCTGGATCGATGCAGCGGTGAAACCGGGTAAGGCGCCCGGCGCCTTTGCGCATCCAACCGTGACCGACGTGCATCCTTATGTGATGCTGAACTATCTGGGCAAACCGCGCGACGTGATGACCCTGGCGCATGAGCTGGGCCACGGCGTGCATCAGGTTCTGGCCGCGGATCAGGGTGAGATGCTGTCATCCACGCCGCTGACATTGGCTGAAACGGCGTCGGTGTTTGGCGAAATGCTGACCTTCCGCAAGATGCTGGATCAGGCCGAAACGCCGGAACAGCGCAAGGTGCTGCTGGCCGGCAAAGTCGAGGATATGATCAACACGGTGGTCCGCCAGATCGCCTTCTACGACTTCGAATGCAAACTGCACGCCGCACGCCGCGAAGGTGAGTTGACCCCGGATGACATCAACGCCCTGTGGATGAGCGTTCAGGCCGAAAGCCTTGGTCCGGCATTTGAATTTATGGAAGGGTACGAGACCTTCTGGGCCTATATCCCTCACTTCGTCCACTCGCCCTTCTACGTCTACGCCTATGCCTTTGGCGACGGCCTCGTGAACGCGCTGTATTCCGTTTACGAAAGCGGTGCCGAGGGGTTCGAGGACAAGTATTTCGAGATGCTGCGCGCTGGTGGATCAAAACATCACAAGGAATTGCTGGCCCCGTTTGGGCTGGACGCGAGCGATCCGAAGTTCTGGGACAAAGGCCTGTCGATGATCTCGGGCTTCATTGACGAGTTGGAAGCGATGGAGGGGTAAGGCGGTCCTACAAAGGACTGCCTACAACGCTTTGCGCAACGAACCGGGCTTCGATGGGAGCCCGGTGATCAAAGGGACATGAGCCACTTCTTGAATATTCTCACCGTGGCCCTCTCCTGATCGCCGGGGCGGCAGACAAAGTAGAGCCCGCGATCCAGAGGAACACGGCTTTCATCAAGACGGATCAACCGGCCAAGGTTCAAATCCCTTTCCGCCAAAGGATGTCTGGCCAGCGCCACGCCTTGCCCGTCTATCGCCGCCTCTAACAAAACAGCACTGTCCACGTATTTGATGCTCTGCGCGTTGATCCTATCAGGGTGCAACCCGACTTGTGCGGCCCAGCTTTCCCAGCCGACATTGAAGGCATCGTGCAATAAAGGCAGGTCCGCCACATCTTCGGGCCGCATCGGCAGGCGCGTTTTCCCAACAAGGGACGGCGCGGCCACGACAATCAGGTCTTCTTGTCTGATTAGCTCATGATACAGCCCGTCCCAACGGGGCTCCCCAAACCGCAGGGCAACATCCACCTCGGACGTATAGAAATCCGCAAAGGCATCGTTTGTATCCAGCAACAACGCGATCCCCGGATGCTCCTGCTGAAACGAACCGAGCAGCGGCACAAGCCATTTGAGCGCCAGCGACGTGGACAAAGACACTGTGATCGACTGGCGGTGATGCAGCCGCTTCACCTCGGCCACGCCCAGTTGCAAGGCCGAAAAGGCCCCGCGTGTCGAGTGATACAGGCGTTCCCCGGCCTTGGTCAGTTCCACCCCATTCGGGCGACGGTGAAAGAGCGTCACACCCAGATGCAGTTCCAGCAGTTTGATCTGCCGACTGATCGCCCCGTGCGTGACGTTCAGCGCATCTGCGGCCTTGGACAGGCTCGAATGGGTTGCGGTTTCGTCAAAGGCCTGAAGGGCGCGCAGATGTCTGAGGTTTTCTGTCATGTGAGAAAACCTAACAGCAATGCCCGATAAACTCGATAGGTCCGCTAAAGCCTGCAGGGTTAGTCTGCCGTTAATCCAAAAAAACCTCACACAACATTCGCACGGGAAGGACACGCTATGGCTGACGTCAAAGTTGCACTTATGACAGGGACCGGGCAAGGTATTGGCCGGGGGTGCGCCATCGAAATGGCAAAGGCAGGCTACAAGGTCTCGCTGATGTCCCCATCCAATCGGTCTGTGGAACTGGCCAAAGAGCTTGGGGGCATTGGCCGCCGCGGCTCGGTGCTGGATGTCGATGATCTGCAGGCAATGATCGACGACACCATGAGCAAGTATGGCAGGATCGATGCCATCGTCAGCAATATGGGTCATGGCGGGACGGTTCCGGAAGCCATCAAAACCGTCGGCTTCGATCCTGATTTTGACGGGCCGCTGTTGGAGCTGAGCGATGAGCTTTGGCACGAAAGTCTGGACATGTATGTGCTGAACGTCGTCAAGATCGCCCGCATCGTCACGCCCATCCTGATTGAACAGGGCGGCGGTGCATTCGTGAATATCTCGTCCATGAACACAATCGAACCGCGCGCGCCCTACCCCATGAGCATGCTGCGCGGTGCTCTGCACAGTTTCTCAAAGCTTTACGGCGACCGCTATGCACGGCACAACATTCGCATGAACAATCTGCTGCCGGGATTCTGCGAGAACGTGAACCTGTCCGAACGGGCCCGCCGGGAAATCCCCGCGCAGCGCCCCGCGACATTCGAGGAGATTGGACAGGCCTGCGTATTTCTCGCCAGCGAGGGGGCCAGATACATTAATGGTCAGAGTATACTGTCCGACGGCGGGATGAACCGCGCGGTACGATAACAACGAGGCAGCGAAAGATGATTGTAAAGACGCTCAAAGATATCCTTGGCACAGATCGGGACGTTTCCGGCCCGGGGTGGAACAGCCGGCGGCTATTGTTGGCATCTGACGGCATGGGATTTACGCTGACGGATACGATCATCAAGAAGGGCGCCGAGCTTGAGCTTGAATACACCCATCATCTGGAGGCGTGTTATTGCATCGAAGGCAAGGGCCAGATCAGGGCGTTCAACGACGAAACCTGGCATCCGCTTGAACCATTTACCCTGTATGCCCTGGATAAGCATGACCGGCACATCGTGCGCGCCACAGATGGTGATCTGCGTCTGGTCTGCGTCTTTACCCCGCCCCTCAGCGGGCGAGAAGTGCACCGCGAAGACGGCAGTTATGCGTTAGATGAATCCTGACAGCAGTGTTTCGGGCCGGTCTGCGATTTATGCAAGTTTCAGCATCGGTTGAGATGGGGTCAAAGTAGCCACAACACAGGTCACTTTAACTGGCTATCCTTGGACCCCCGCCGATTGATCCCGCCGCGCGACTTGAAACTGCTGTCCCGCTCCTGTTGGCACTCCAAACACAGCTTCACACCCGGCAGCGCGGCGCGGCGTTTCTCGGGGATCGGTTCCTCGCACTCCGCGCAATGGGTCAGGCTTTCGCCCTCGGGTCGCTTTTGCGCCTGCATCCGGGCCAGTTCGTCAGAAATCGACGCCTCGATCTGTTCACTTACCGCACCGTCGCGTGCCCAGCCGCCTGCCATGGGTCCTCTCCTGTTCCGAAGAGTGACAGAATAACCGAGCCAGCGGCTATGGCAAGTTACAGGGCCACTGCTCCGTCAAACACCTGATCAATCATCAGCTGCGTCCCGCGTGAGAATTCCAGCGGGCACGGGTAGTCGACACCCTCGCGCACGGATCGACAAAACGCCTCGATCTGCAGTTTGTAGTGATCGTCGCCCGGAAAGCGCGTGACCTGAACCTCAAGCCCCGGACGGTGCAGTTCAACCCGAGCCTCGCCAAAGACCCGCGCGTTGAAGGGGGCAGTCAGGCGGATCACGCCGCCTTCGCCGTGAAACACCATCTCCTGATGCGGGTGCATCCGGATCGAGACATAAGCCGAATAGGTGAAGTCGGGGAACTGCGCCCGAATCTCGGTGAAGGCATCAATCCCGTTTTCCCAGCGGATCGCAGATTGAACGCTGTCCGGCTCCTGCCCTGTCGCGAAGCGCGTCGAGCCGATCACGTAAACGCCGATATCCCGCAGGCCACCTCCGCCCGTTTCCGCCTTGTTGCGGATGTTTCCAGTGTCCGCGCGGTTGTCAAAGCTGAACGCGCCGGTCACGTGCGCCAGTTTGCCGATGGCCCCATCGGCGATCAGCTTGCGCACCAACTGCCACTGCGGGTGGTGGACGATCATATAAGCCTCAGCCGCCAGCAGACCGGTCTGGTCCCGCTTGTCGATCAGAGCGTTAAATTCCTCAGCGCGCATGGTCATGGGCTTTTCACACAGCACATGCTTGCCCGCATCCAGCGCCTTCAGGCTCCATTCCACATGCAGGTGGTTTGGCAGAGGGATATAGACCGCATCGATCTGCGAGTCCGCCAGTATCGCCTCGTAGCTGTCATAAATGTTCAGATCCGGACAGAACGCCTGAAACGGAGCGGCCTTCGCAGGATCCGACGTCGCCAGCCCGTAAAGCTGCGCACCGTCCGCCGCGTGGATCGCCGGGGCCAGATACTGACGCGCAAATTTCGAGGCCCCAAGAGCGCCCCATCGAACCGGTTTCTGCATCTTCCCCTCCGCCGTTAGCGCAACCAAAGTTGGGTTCTACTTAACGGCAGAAGGCCGCGCTGTCATGCAGGTTTCGCCGGGATCAGCCAAAAGAAAACCGACCCAACAGGGTTGAGCCGGTCATCCTGTTCACAAGCAGCCCGTTCAGACAGTGCCAAGCATACCCTTCTCGCGCGCCAAATCGCGCATCTTCTTCTGCAGCTTTTCAAAGGCGCGCACCTCAATCTGGCGGATGCGTTCGCGGCTGACATTGTACTGTGTGCTCAGCTCTTCCAGTGTAACGGGCTGATCCATCAACCGGCGTTGAGTCAGAATGTCCTTCTCGCGATCATTCAGAACTTCCAAAGCGGCTGCCAGCAGCTCGCGCCGCGCATCCAGTTCATCGCGCGCCTCATAATCACCGGCCTGATCTGCGTCTTCATCCTCAAGCCAGTCCTGCCATTGCATGGTGCCTTCGCCTTCGGACCCGACGGTCGCGTTCAGCGAGGCATCGCCGCCGGACATGCGGCGGTTCATGCTGATCACTTCCTCTTCGGTCACACCGAGATCATTGGCGATCTGCGCGACATTTTCAGGGCGCAGGTCGCCCTCTTCCAGCGCTCCGATGCGGGCCTTGGCCTTGCGCAGGTTGAAGAACAGCTTTTTCTGCGCCGAGGTCGTGCCCAGCTTTACCAGAGACCACGACCGCAGGATGTATTCCTGGATCGAGGCGCGGATCCACCACATTGCATAGGTGGCAAGGCGGAAACCCTTTTCCGGGTCGAACCGTTTGACGGCCTGCATCAGGCCCACGTTCGCTTCGGAAATCACTTCGGCCTGCGGCAGGCCATAGCCGCGATAGCCCATGGCAATCTTTGCCGCCAGGCGCAGGTGCGATGTCACCATTTTATGCGCGGATTCAGTGTCCTGCTCTTCGACCCAGCGCTTGGCCAGCATGTATTCTTCTTCCGGCTCAAGCAGAGGAAACTTACGAATTTCCTGCATATAGCGGTTCAAGCCGCCCTCGGGCGTCGGTGCGGGGAGATTTGCGTAATTGGCCATGTATGATGTCCCTCCGACAAATGTTTAAGTCTTTAACATAGGAGATAGGTAAGGAACCCACCCCTTTCAAGAGGTACCGTTAACAGTTTGAAATTAAGCTTAGGTAAAGGAAAGATAAGAAAGCCTTACTCACGACAGTTTGCGGATTATGTCAGCGGTGTGCGCAGGGTGTCGATCAAATTCTGCATATCTTCTGGCAATTCGGCCTCAAACCGCAGGTTTTCGCCCGTTACAGGGTGTTCAAAGCCCAAAACAGCGGCGTGAAGCGCCTGTCGCGGAAAGGCGCGCACGGCTTCGGCAGTCATCGGGCTAAAGGCTTTGGCCGCCAGTTTGCGCTTGCCGCCATAGACCGGGTCTCCGACCAGCCCGTGCCCGGCATGGGCCATGTGAACCCTGATCTGATGTGTCCGACCGGTTTCCAGCCAGCATTCGATCAATGCCAGCCCTGCAGGAGCGCCAAACGTCTCGACGACCCGTGCCCGTGTAACGGCGTGCCGCCCGCCATGGAACAGCACAGCCTGTCTTTGCCGATCCGTCTTGTGCCGCGCCAACTGAGTCGTCAAACGCATGATATTGCCGGGTTCGAAACTGACACCCTTCACCCCACGCAAACGCGGATCATTGGCATCGGGCACCCCGTAGCAAATGGCGCGATAGTAACGCTCGACGCTATGCGACTCGAACTGAGCGGCCAGCCCGTGATGTGCCGCATCTGATTTAGCGACGACCAGCAAGCCGCTGGTTTCTTTATCTATTCTATGAACGATGCCGGGGCGTTTGACGCCACCGACCCCGGAAAGATCCTTGCCGCAATGGTGCAACAGAGCGTTGACCAGCGTTCCATTGGGCGAGCCCGGCGCCGGATGCACCACCATGCCTGCCGGTTTGTTGATCACGATCAGGTCTGCGTCCTCATAGACAACCTGCAGCGGAATATCCTCGGGGCCGATATGGCTGTCTTCGGCTTCGGCGACGGTGATGGCCACCGTAGCACCTTCGGGTACTTTGTATTTCGGATCGAGAATCGTGACCCCGTCAATGGACACCGCGCCCTCTTCAATCAAACGCGCCAATCGGGTGCGCGACAGGTTCTCATCGGCTGGCACATCCCGCGAAAGCGCCTTATCAAGGCGGGGCGGCGGATCGGCCGCGATCTGAAACTCTATCTGGCGGGTGCCCATGACTGTTCCTTCCGACCCCCAAGACGAACCGCAAGAGACGCCACAACTGCGATTGCTGCGGCGCATGGTCATGCTGCTGACCGCGGTGATGATTGGCGGGGTTCTAGTGACATTCGCACTGATTGTCATCCGCTTAACGGACCGCACCCCCACCCTGCCCGATCAGGTCGAATTGCCCGATGGAGCAAGCGCGCAGGCGGTCACGATTGGCAACAACTGGTACGCGGTGGTGACCGATGACAACCGCATTCTGATTTTTGACAAGACAACTGGCCGGTTGCGTCAGGACATCCCCGTCGAATAGCCCCGTGATTTTAGTTCGGGAACAAACGTGTCCCCGTCCACGCCTCCCCCAATTGCGTGTCCAACTCGGGCGTGCGCATCTGCCGCTTGCCGCCAAAGGGGCAGAGCGTGATTTCACCAAGGTAAATCTTGTCGCCAATCGCATAGAGGTCCACCCGCGCAAATTCGACCCGCTGACCAATCGCTTCGGCGATCTGAACCATGTCGTCATACCGTTCGGGCCTGGGCTCGGTGTCTTCGCTGGTTTTGAAATACAACTCTTTGGGAATGAAGTTGAAATCTCGGTCATGGATCATCTGCACATGCCCGCGAGACCGATCCCGGTCGACCTGAACAAGCTGCACCCGCCCGGCGACAACCCAGAATTTCCAGTCGATGATATCCTCGCCTTCGGCGGCAAGGTCTTCTTCGATGAAAAATTGCGTGTCGATTGTCGAATACCACCATTCGCCCGCCCAATATCCGTGCGGGACCGGCTTTTTGCTCCAGTTGACAAGCTTTTCGTTGGCTAGATCATGTTCTTCGGCGGTCATGGGCCAGGTCATACGATGATTTTGACCCTGACCATTGTTGCACTTAAGCCAATAGCTACCCGGCTCCAGATCAATATCCGCCGGCAACTCTGGCGTTGGTGAATTCCAGTACCGTTTGACAGGGGTTAGAAGATGTCTGGCGGTGTCCGGCACATATCCTTCAGCAGTCAGCTTATCCGCGGCAGAGACAACCGGCATCTCGGCAAACAGCTTCATGACCAACAGTTTTTCCGTCACGGTCTTCGGGTTGGACAAGTCCGGCAAATAGCGCTGGTTATTGGCAAAGCGCGATAAGGACATCGACAAGGCATGCATGCGGGACACGTCGCTTTGATAATGATCCCAGCCCCGTCGGTGTCCTGCGCGCGGCTCGCTGTTCACACCGTAGAGACCGCGCTCTCTGATCTTGTCCAGTTCAAGCTGAGCGACCTTAAGATATTGTTCCGAATTGGAAACCTGCGCAACGGACATAACACCTTTGGTGGATGCACTGATCTCTTCCTTGCTGATGCGCAGTTCAGGCAGGTCACCCGGAAACACGATCTTCTTCGGAGCGCCCTTGCCCTTTCTCGGCAAAGGCGCATCCGCCGGGCGGATACCCAATCCCCGCAATCGCCGATCCAAAAACGAATGACGGTTAATTCCTTTGGCGATCCACCACCGCATCCGACGGCCCCAAAGATGCACAGCAAGGGTTTCGTCCGTTAGATACTTCCGTCGGAACTCGCGCGCGGAAATATCGTTCGCCTGCCCCGTGTGCCGGAATGGAAGGGGATAGAAAACCGAAACAGGGCTCGCGTGTTCAATCTCACCATGGTGCCTCAGGAACCATGTCAGCACGCCTGGCCCATACACACTGTGCGCTTGTTCCGACGCATGAGGCAGCTCACCGGTGCGTTTCTGGCGTTCCAGCTCTTCCCGCTCTTCACCCTCGATCCACGGGCGGATCGGGAAAGGATCAAGGCTGTATTCAGTGTAACCCCGCAATGCCGGACTGTCCGATGGCAACCGCATGATCGCGTTGCAGATCGTGGTATTGTTGAAATACCCAAAAATATGATCCGCTTTCGGGATCGGGGCCAACGATATTACATCCGTATCGCACCACAGAAAATCGGTTTTCTTCATAAGTTGCAGCCGGAAGATATCCGACTGCGGGACCGGAGTTTTGAACTGGTTGTTCATGATGAATTGCTGCGGCTCGTGAATTTCATTCGCCGACACCAGCTCGATACCTTCGGGTACGTTTTCGACCTCGCCATAGTGGAACAGCACCACTTTGTGCCCATTCGCCACAAAGGACAGCAGGCACATCTGCTCGAGAAAACTCAGCGGTCCTTCCAGCCAGAGCATTCCAACCGTCGGAAGCTTGTTGTCGACAACCATTAATTCGATACTCCGGGGTCTTTAATCACATATCCGGTTGATTTTGATCAGACGGGCGCGGCAAAGGTTCGCTTCTGACGCGCTTGCGTACGCCACGATCCTGTTCAACAAAGCTGGCTGCGGGTCGCTCCACAAGCCGTTGATACAGTTCATTATAATCCGGAACCTTCATAAGGTCGGAAATAAGGTCTTTGTGCCAACGAAACGCCCTGCGATGCAACCGCTGCAGCACCTCGTCCGATTTGAACTGCTTCAGCATCTCCGCCGTTTCATCCTGATAGCGCAGAATGGTTTCATCGCGCGATCCACCTCGGTTCCAGCGATCCCAGTATTCGGTTCCAAGGGTCTGAGACGAATGGTTGGCCCGACCACGGCTGCGTTTCGCCAGATATGCCTGGGTCGAGCGCACCGCATAGTGGTTGATCTGCGCGACCTCAAAGCCAAACGGCGGCGAGACGTGGTTTCCGAAGGGCGCGGGCTCCCTTGCATGCCCCCCCGGCACAGAGCGGAACACGCTGGACTGGAACTCGGGCCTGGGATGCGGGTTGTGCAGACCGAAGCGGTTATAAAACTCCCCCTGCCGGAAGATCGACTTTACAAATCGCCGCCCGGCCCCGCCCTGTTCAAAATCCAGTTCTCCGTCAAGAAACTGTGCCGTAACCGGAGAATCCCGCAACACATGACGACCATTGTTCGAGAATATCTTCCACGGGATCGAGATAACATCCACATCCGGGGTCGCCTCGATCAGGTCGTCGACCTTGTGGTTCCCGACATGGATATTCAGAAACTCGTCAGCATCGCAGACATAGATCCACTTCGCCTCTTTCACCACTGGCAATCGACGCGCCTGCCGTAGAGCCGACCGGTGAATCCCTCCGACGCCGACCCGGTTGCGGCGAAACTCGACATACCCAAGCTCTTGCAGCCGTCGCAGGATACGGTTTGTCCCGTCCGAGCAATCGTTGGTGTAGACGATGATCCTGTCAAAGCCGAGCACTTTGTGATGGGCCACCCATTCAAGAATGTAAGGCCCCTCGTTCTTCATGGCGGTGATGACGATTTTTTCAGGGTTTTGCATCTGATGCGCTCGGTCTCAAAACTGGGTCAGATCAGCCTTTGCTGTCATCCTGAGGCTCGATCTTCTCGATCGCGATCTGTGCGCCTGCGATGGCCCGGATACGCAAGTGGCGCGGATACTGGCCCAGGAATTCATTCACGGCACGGATCACCCCGTCCCCCCACCAGCCACGGCGGTGATAGTCATCAAACGCCATAATGCCGCCGATCTTCATCTTGGGGAACAGCGCGGCCAGATCTGCCGAGACACCCTCGTAGGAATGATCGCCGTCGACATAGGCGAACGAGATACTCTCTTCGTCAAACAGTTCCAGTGCGGGAACCGAGAAATCGCGAATGATGCCAACCTTGCCCTCTTCGATCTCGGCCTCGAACGCCTTCACAACCTTTTGGAAGATCGCTTCCATCTTCTCGTCTTCGGTCCGGCCGACAAAGGCGGTGGTATGGGATTCTTCGCCAATGTGCTTCCACGGGTCGATCAGGAACAACTGACTTGGCTCGATCAGTTTCAGAATGGTCGGAGAGAACTCGCCCTGCCAGACGCCAATCTCAACCGCGACGCCACCCTTGGGCAGCCGGGACAGAAATGTGCGCCGGATAGCCTCTTTCGAATTCTTGCGCTTGGTCGCCTTGTCCGCCTTCGGTTTCAGCGGGCTTCCGGGTGCTGCACCTATGACCTTGGGTTCGTTTGACATCTCGACCTCACTTGGCAGACGGGTTTCAGTCACACACAGAACCCGTTTTGTTCATTGAGCAATGGCTACCACGCCAACAAGACAAGAGCCAGAAGCTAAGTCTCTTCTGCGTTAAGTGGCGGTAACTTGTCGATCCCAAGCCACGGTGGTTGCAGACTGGTCACCCTGTAACGGGTCGCATTCTGCCCCAAAAAGCTGTTGATGGCCGCGTTCATCCCGGCATAGGACCCACCCCCACGGCGCCGATAGGTCGTGAAAGCGATGCTTCCACCGGGGGCGAGGACGCGGTCAATCCGGCGTAACAATTGGTTCGTGATACGTTCAGAGCGCACACCCCTAATGATCGCAACACCAACAGATTCATTTTTGAAGAATTTAAGCATCAGTTGTGGCATCGCACGGTAGATACGCAATCGCCCTGCTAGAATTGGTTCACGAAAAAACTCCAAAAATGCGTAGAACGCGCGGTCCATTGCCTGAAGGTCCGGGTTCTGCGTTGTGTCATCACAAGCGTAGCCATCCCACGACAACCCCCAAGGTGCCAGGATCGTCAGCCTTGCAACCGACTGTAAGGCAAGAATCTCTTCAACGATTTCAGTTTCAACCTGCCCAATGAGAACCCAAGTTTTCTTCCCACTAATTGACTGCAAGAAATCTCGCCGCTGCTCTGCCGTTCTTGCGATCTCGGGCGCCACAGCAGGCAGGTGACAGGACTCTTTGGGGTCAAAAGGCAAGGAAACCTGCGTGGGCTCGGTGATTATCGCGTGCTGTGCAGCGGCCTCTTCGTGGTCAAGCGGCGTCTCCAGAGCATCCAATCGCACAAACCACGGATAATTCTTTGGTTTCGAGTTCTGCGCTTTCGCCATTTGCCCAATGCGGTTCCACTTGGCGACCTGAGCAAATGTAACGTTTGGATCTTTGTACATCGCAGGATCAAAGGAAATATTGGCCTCTTCAATAACCCCCAGATCCAGCGCTTTCACATTCTGCCCGCCTTTGAAGTTCCTGTATTTCTTTATGAAACTGCTTGCAGCTTCGGCTTCCCGAATGACCGAGATCCGATCCTTGTGGAATGCCACCGCTTGCTGGTGCAATTCATCCAGAACAGTGTCCGACCGCAACCGATCAAAGGTTTCACGAAGACGCGCAACCTTTGACAGGATCGAGGTTTCTTCAACCTCGTTATAGCAGTGCAAATGCCAATACGCCTGCCCGGTCGCCTCCATCTTCGGATGAAAGGCCGTGGTATTCACATCGCCGCGCACGCGCTTCATCAGGTAGCTTTCAATGGACCGCACCGCATAGTGGTTCATGCGGAACAAGTTGCCCCCGAACCCTGCACCGGTGGTGGAAAAGGCCCAGCCCCTGCGCCGCATCGCGGGCGGCAAAGGATCCCCGTCCCCGTCAATCCAGGCAAAGCGCTCTGCCTTGCCACGAACAGGTCCACGAGGACGGTGCGTATTGAGCGCATAATACGATCCGTTGTTTCGGATCAGAGATTTGAACGCGCGCAGATTTTGTGGCAGCACCGCACCCAGCTCGCCTGCTTTGGTGAACTGTTCGGTTATGAAGCGATCTTCAAAATCCACGATCCCATTGTGACCAAACAGCTGCCAAAGCGCCGCGAACCCGTCGGCATGCGGCTGCGCCTGAAACAGGTCATCCAACGTTCCGTCGCCGACGCGGATGTCAAAAAACTCATCCACATCGCACACCATGATCCACTCGGCTTCCTTGTACCAGGGATGCTGCATTGCATTTGAATAGGCCGACGCCTGCGGCCCGAACTCCCACGGGCCCGGATTGTCTATGTGCGCCAGAAACCCAAGCTCTTCACACCGTTTCAGGATGGCGTCCGTACCGTCCGAACAGTCATTCGAGTTGACAATGAAATGCGTGAACCCGATTGAAATATAGTAGGCTATCCACTCCAGGATGAACGGCCCTTCGTCTTTCATCGTGGATACGACAAGTCTCATCAACTATCACCAGTGACCTTCATTCCGAACCGTTGGAGTTCCTGCAATATCAGGCCTTGCCGGGCGCTTGCAGACAAACTTGAACGCCAGCTTTGTTACGGTTCCGCACGGGGCTTTGCAAGCGAGCAGACGTGATCGCACGGACACGATGCCCCGACAATTGTCCCTTTTCCAAATAAGCGCCTTGCCACTTGACCGGCGCGTCATGCACCACGAACAACGTGATCGTACACAGCAACTGATCAGTCCATTGCCTTGCGCAACCGATATGCGACCACACAGACCTTACTGGTTGAGGTCGGCAGGCGGATTGTTGATACAGGTAAATGCGACGACGACTTTGCGTTGCGCTTTAAGGGCCTGAATAGGGATTGAGTTAATGCCGACGATTTTTTCCAACGCGCCGCTGGGGAACAATCCGTATCAGAGCATGATTTACAGCAGTTTCTCAGGCTACGATGTCCGGGTTTTGCGGCTCAGGGCGTTTTATGCTGGTGAACTGCCCCCTATGCAAAAGGGTGACATATACTGGATACATTGGGAGACAGTTGAGTTCGGCAGCAGGAATGACATCCCGGCTCAAGATCGTTTTGCAAAGATCGAAGCAGGTTTGGCGGCGTTGAGAGAAAAAGGCGTAAAGATCGTTTGGACCGTTCACAACTTCCACCCGCACAATTCTGCGAGGGACATGGACACCATCCACGAAGGGCGCGCCCTGCTGGTTCGGCAAGCAGACAAAATTCACTTGCATACGCCTTATGCAGTTGAGCTGATGACCGAAACTTACGGAATACCCTGGGAAAAAATCCTACTGGTCGCGCATCCAAGCTATCTGGGGGTCTACGAGCCGGCCGAAGACACTTTGGCGCGGCGTGGCGCTCTCGCACCATCCCAGCACCGCAGGTTTGTTCATATCGGAAAAGTGCAGGAAAATCGCGGCGGGCAGTTTATGTGGCAAGCGCTGAAATCGCTCTATATCCGGGATCAAGCGTGGGAGCTGGACATTGCAGGGGCCGTTATCGCGGGCGAGCGCAAGGGACAGCAACCGATCCGGGAAATGCCCAATGTCAGGTTTCACGACAGGTATCTGCCAGACCAAGACCTGCGCGATGTTATTGCAGGTAGCCATGCCTGCGTCGCGCCATTCAGCCGAATTCTGACGTCGGGTTCGGTGAATCTGGCGCTGACCTATGGCCTACCCATTGTCGGGCCGAACGTCAGACCGCTTAGAGACCACCTTCCGGACGCCGTACACGAGTTCCTATACGCAGACGGAAATCCGCGCGGCATGATGTTCCAAATGCGTAAACTGATCGATTTTGATCCCGAAGACCTGCTGAAAATCC
Organism: Ruegeria sp. N4; assembly: GCF_056531425.1. Taxonomy (NCBI): domain Bacteria; kingdom Pseudomonadati; phylum Pseudomonadota; class Alphaproteobacteria; order Rhodobacterales; family Roseobacteraceae; genus Ruegeria; species Ruegeria sp. N4. The sequence continues at coordinate 69,856 of NZ_JBQFLT010000001.1, read as the reverse complement.
GTGCGGTCTGTATGGATCATGCGGTATCAATTCGGCCGGAATTGCAAAGCCGGGCGTTACGGGACGCGCTGAACGAAGATAAGGCTTCCGCTTCTCAGGCCACTTCCAAACCCATGGGGCTGCTGAATGCCAAAGATTGATGCTTTTTCGTTTCGTAAATTGCTGCGATCCGTCGGCCTGAAAGTTGTCGAGTTTGAAAGTGGTGACTTCATCGGCCCCCGACCAGTCATGCGCAGGCTCAACAGCGCAGGCCTGACCGTGATCAGCGGCGGTGTGACTGCGAAGAACCTTGGCAGTTTCGGCTTTGATGTGGACACAATCCTTGATGTCGGCGTGGACGCCGGAACCCCTTTCCTGTACGAGGCTTTCCCCGACAAGAAGTTCATCCTGTTCGATCCGATTGAAGAAACAGCCCAACGGGTTGCACCATGGCGCGAGCGTATCGATTATGACCTCAACATCGTGGCGTTGGACGCAGATGAAGGCCAGGCCGAACTGATCATCCCCACCACGGATCGCAAACGGCGATCTTTGGCGAGTGTCGCGGGTTTCTCCGAAGAGTATGAAAATCGCATCGTGAAGATGGAAAAGCGCATCGTGGATAAACGGCGCCTTGATTCCTACACCTCCGACATTCCTGGCCGGTTTGGTCTGAAGATCGACACGGAGGGCAATGAACTCGCCGTTATCCGAGGGGCCGAAGAAACCTTGAAGCGGACCGATTTCGTCATTGCAGAGGTCTCGGTAAAACGGCGTTTCAAGGACGGGTACCGGTTCAGCGATTTTGTGGCAGAGATGGGCAAACACAGTTTTGAATTGATAGAGGCCCTGCGCCCCGTCGACAGGGACGCGCCCGATTGTGACTTGCTGTTCGTTCGGTGGGACTCAAAGTGGTTCGATTTAGAGTAGCCGTTGGTTCACAAAGCAGCTTCGGGAAACCAGTTGACGAGCTGAGGGAACCAACGCAGCCCGGCACCACACCGAAAGCCCAATGCTTCGGATTAACGCCCTAAACTGCATGTTATCTTGAAAATTTGGTGCGGTCGAGAAGACTCGAACTTCCACGGGTGTTACCCCACAGCGACCTCAACGCTGCGCGTCTACCAATTCCGCCACGACCGCACTGCCAGTGACTTGGTAGAGGGGCGTATAGCCGCTGATGCTGGCGATGTGAAGAGGCAAAAATGTCTTGGTTTAAATTCGCCCAGGCCAAGCTTATCTATCGCAAGGAAGCCAAAGAATTCGATCTGACAGGAAACTGATATGACCAGCTCTGACCCGCGCCCGATTGTTCAGGTTGATATTGTTTCGGATGTTGTGTGCCCCTGGTGTATCATTGGCTTTCGACAGCTCGATCTGGCCTTGCAGCAGCTGGGCATTCTGGCGCGTCTCAGGTGGCATCCGTTTGAACTGAACCCCAATATGCCGCCCGAGGGCCAGAATCTGCGCGAACATATTGCTGAGAAATACGGGTCCACGCCCGAGCAAAGCCAGCAAGCCCGCGACAGGTTGACCTCCTTGGGTGCGGAACTTGGGTTTTCGTTCAATTTCAATGATGAAAGCCGGATTGTTAACACGTTTTCTGCGCATCAGTTGCTGGATTGGGCCGAGGGTCAGGGGCGCCAACATCCGCTGAAGCTGGCGCTGTTCGATGCCTGTTTCACGCAGCAACGGGATGTCTCGGACATTGACGTCCTGATGGATGCGGTTGGGACCGTCGGCCTGGACCCTAAGGCCGCGCGCGTGGCGCTGAAATCGGGCGCGCATGGTGCGCCTGTGCGCGAGAAACAGCAATTCTGGACCAGCCGTGGTATCTCGGGCGTGCCGTCGATGGTGTTTGGCGGCAAGTACCTGTTGACCGGCGCGCAGGGCACAGACACCTACGCGCAGGTTCTGCAGCGCTATCTGGCCGAGGCGGCATAGGCCCTTCCCCCTGCCCCGCATGCGCGATATGAGGCCAGCATGGAATGGAAAATCACCGATGGTTTAACCCGGTACGAGGACGCCGTTGCCTTTATGGAGGCGCGCGTGGCCGCCATCGCCGCGGGCGAGGCGGATGAATGTGTCTGGCTGTTGGAGCACCCGCCGCTGTATACGGCCGGGACCTCTGCCACGATCGAGGATCTGACGGATCCGGACCGGTTCCCTGTCTACGAAAGCAAACGTGGCGGGGAATACACTTATCATGGACCCGGACAGCGCGTGGCTTACGTGATGCTGGACCTCAACACGCGCGGCCGCGATGTGCGGCGGTTCGTGAAACAGCTGGAGACCTGGGTGATTTCCGCGCTGGCGGAATTCAACGTTCAGGGCGAGATTCGCGACGGGCGCGTTGGTGTCTGGGTCAGGCGCGATGACAAGCCGCTGACCATGACCGGCAAACCCGCCGAGGACAAGATTGCGGCAATCGGCCTGCGCCTGCGCAAATGGGTCAGCTTTCATGGCATCTCGGTTAATGTGGAACCGGATCTTGAGCATTTCTCGGGGATCGTTCCCTGTGGCATCACCGAATATGGCGTGACCTCGCTGGTCGATCTTGGTCTGCCGGTGACGATGGGTGACATGGATGCCGCACTGCAGAAGACATTTGCCGAAGTGTTCGAGAACGCAGAGGTCTAGCGCCCTAAAAGCACCCGGTCGGCGAATCGAAAAGTGACGTAAAGGGAAACAACAATGCCCTCGCAACTGCTGTTCTGTTTCCCAAGACAGGGGCAATTTCAGCAGAATTAGGCGGAATTATCGTTTTCTTTAACTAAAATTCAGTTCTTCTGGATACATGGGACTCGTTAAAGAGTAACATATAACGACCAGTCTAGAGTGAGTGGTATGTTAACCGGTGCTCCGGGGCTTGCCCCCGAGAAATCCGATAAGTGTTTGGTTACGAGTCTGCCGTTCCGACCCCAAATCGGAACGGCAATTCTCCGGTCCCGCTCTTCCCAGCCATCTGAATTGCTGCATCGCAACGCGAAAATGACTCCGCTTAACTTCTGGGCTTTGCCATTGCCACGCAGAGTGGCGCGGGATCAGGGCAGTTCGTTTGGTCCGGGAACCGCCCGCTAGGTTTTTGAGGCCCTCGGATTACAAAGCCGCTTTGATCTTCTCTGCATGTTCGGCAATCAGATCGAAATCCCCCATTTTACCGGGCGGGCGCACCGACACGCCCTCGTGACGGGGCAAAACGTGGAAATGCAGATGGAACACCTCTTGCCCGCCTGCGGCCTCGTTGAACTGTTGGATCGTGATGCCATCGGCAGCAAAGGCCGTCTTCGCGGCGACGGCCAGTTTCTGAACAGTCGCCATCACGGCGCTTAACTGTTCCGGTGTGGCGTCCAGAACATTGCGGCAGGGCGTTTTCGGGATGACCAGAAAATGCCCGTCCGAACGCGGCATGATATCCATGAAGGCCAGCGTGTCGTCATCCTCATACACACGGGTCGAGGGGATTTCCCCGCGCAGAATCTTGGCGAAGATGTTATCCGGGTCGTAAGCTGACATGGCGGGCCTCTGGTTTGGAGCGTTTCCCACCGTTCTGCGGGTCCGGCGGCAGGTGGTCAAGGTGGAACCGCCACGTGCATGGTACCGGTCTCTTGAACAATTCGAAGACATACCCAGATATGGGGCTGCTTCAGGCCCAAAATCGCGACGCAGCCCCCTGCCCGCGACAATTATTCTTGATCCAGATCAAACTCGGCCATTGAAGGTGCTGACTTCGCATTCTAAAACCAGCAGGAAACCCGCGCGCCGGAGAGGTCCGACTGCGCGGTGCATTTGCAACAGGAGGCACCTATAATGGCAGACGCAGCCATTCATGGTCACGATCATGAAGACCAGCGCAGTTTCTTCGTGCGTTGGTTCATGTCGACCAACCACAAGGACATCGGGATTCTCTACCTGATCTTCTCGGCGCTGGCCGGGTTTATCTCGGTCGCGATGACGATCTACATGCGGCTTGAGCTGATGCACCCCGGTGTTCAGTACATGTGCATGGAAGGCTTCATGGCCGACCCCTGCACCCCCAACGGTCACTTGTGGAACGTGATGATCACCTATCACGGTGTTCTGATGATGTTCTTCGTGGTCATCCCGGCGCTGTTCGGCGGATTTGGCAACTATTTCATGCCGTTGCAGATCGGTGCGCCGGATATGGCGTTCCCGCGGATGAACAACCTGTCCTTCTGGCTGTACGTCGCTGGCACCTCGCTGGGTGTCGCCTCGCTGCTGAGCCCTGGTGGCAATGACCAACTCGGTTCGGGTGTGGGCTGGGTTCTGTACCCGCCGCTGTCGACGACCGAGGGCGGCATGTCCATGGACCTTGCGATCTTTGCCGTGCACGTATCGGGCGCCTCCTCGATCCTCGGCGCGATCAACATGATCACCACCTTCCTGAACATGCGTGCCCCGGGCATGACCCTTTTCAAGGTGCCGCTGTTCAGCTGGTCGATCTTCATCACCTCATGGCTGATTCTGTTGTCCCTGCCGGTTCTGGCGGGCGCGATCACCATGCTGCTGATGGATCGCAACTTTGGCTTCACCTTCTTTGATCCGGCCGGTGGCGGTGACCCGATCCTGTATCAGCACATCCTGTGGTTCTTTGGCCACCCCGAAGTGTACATCGTGATCCTGCCGGGCTTCGGCATCATCAGCCACGTGATCGCCACCTTCTCGCGCAAGCCGATCTTCGGCTACCTGCCGATGGTCTGGGCAATCATCGCGATCGGTGTTCTGGGCTTCGTCGTTTGGGCGCACCATATGTACACCGTTGGCATGTCCCTGCGTCAGCAGGCTTATTTCATGCTGGCCACGATGGTCATCGCGGTTCCGACCGGCGTTAAGGTCTTCTCGTGGATCGCAACGATGTGGGGCGGTTCCATCGAGTTCAAGACGCCGATGCTCTTCGCCTTCGGCTTCCTGTTCCTGTTCACCGTCGGCGGTGTGACCGGTGTGGTTCTGTCGCAGGCTGGTATCGACCGCGCCTATCACGACACCTACTACGTCGTGGCGCACTTCCACTATGTGATGAGCTTGGGTGCCGTCTTTGCGATCTTCGCGGGCATGTATTTCTACTTCTCGAAGATGACCGGTCGTCAGTATTCCGAGTTCTGGGGCAAGGTTCATTTCTGGATGTTCTTCATCGGCGCCAACCTGACCTTCTTCCCCCAGCACTTCCTGGGCCGTCAGGGCATGCCGCGTCGCTACATCGACTATCCGGAAGCCTTCGCACAGTGGAACTTTGTATCGTCTATCGGCGCGTTCATTTCGTTCGCTTCGTTCCTGCTGTTCTTCGGCATCGTGATCTACGCCCTGCTGCGCGGCGCGAAAGAAACACGTCCGAACCCGTGGAACGAGTACGCGGATACGCTGGAATGGACCCTGCCCACACCGCCGCCTGAACACACGTTCGAGCAGCTGCCAAAGCAGGAAGACTGGGACAAAGGCCACGCGCACTGATCCGGTCAGAGACCTAAGAAAACCCCGCCCGAACAGGCGGGGTTTTTTCTTTGCCCTACGCCAATGCGGTGCACAGATCGCCAGATCACGAAAAATACGCTAGAATGGTTCGGGCAACTGATCCGGCAACCCTGGGGGTTCAGATGCCCGAAATCGACTTTTGGTACTCGATTGGCAGCACCTACAGCTTTCTCACCGTCATGAGGCTGGACGACTGGTGCGCGGAAACCAATGCGACCGTGAATTGGCGTCCGTTCAACGTGCGCACGATCATGTCGGCGCAACAGAACATTCCCTTTGCAGGCAAGCCGGTCAAATCCGCCTATATGTGGCGCGACATTGAACGCCGGGCGGCCAAGTACCGCATCCACGCCAACCTGCCAGCCCCTTACCCGATCTCGAACCTTGGGTTGGCCAATCAGGTGGCCTTGCTGGGTGTGCAAGAGGATTGGGGCAAGGAGTTTACGCAAAACTTGTATCGGATCTGGTTTGAAGAAGGCGTCGAGGGCGGCAGCGAAACCGCATTGTCCGAGGCCTTGCTGCGCTGTCAGCAGGACCCGCGCCTGATCCTGTCCCGCGCCCGCAGCCCGGACTGCATCGCCGCGCTGGACGCGCAAACCGAGCAGGCCACAAGGCTGGGCGTTTTTGGAGCCCCAAGCTTTGTCGTAAGTGATGAGGTTTTCTGGGGCGACGACAGGTTGGATGACGCCTTGTCCTGGGCCCGTGTCGGGCATGTTGTGTGACAATAAACCTTAGACACGACCGCAGACTGCGCTAGGTTTCGGCCATGCCGTATCAATGGAATCAAACCTCGGACACCGAACAGGAACTGCGCCTGTGGCCGCATAACTCATTGCCGCCGCGCGGGGCGATGATCGTGATCCTGTCCGTGTTCCTATTCGGCCTAATCCCGATACTGGCGATGCTGGGGTCGGTCGTCCTGTGGGGTTTGCTGCCGTTCTTGCTGCTGACCGTATTGGGCCTGTGGCTGGCCATTCAAACGAACTACCGCGCCCGCAGTGTTTGGGAGGTCCTGACGCTGGACGGAAACCAGGCCCGGTTGATCCACCAAACACCGGGCAGGCAAGCGCAGGAATGGTCCTGCAATCGTTACTGGGCGCGGCCCGAGATGCACGAAAAGGGCGGACCTGTGCCGCATTACGTCACCCTGATCGGAGACGGGCGCGAAGTCGAGATTGGCGCGTTCCTGTCCGAAGATGAGCGCATCACCCTCTATGACGATCTGGTGCAGCGACTGCGCGGACCCGCCGCGCAGTAGGCGTTTCAATTCTGATTATGAGTTCAGCAGCCGCCGTTCGATGCGGCGCACAGATGGTCTTTGACCATCGGGCCCACCTTGCCGAAATCCATCTGGCCGGTATAGCGGGTCTTCAACTCGCCCATCACCTTGCCCATATCACGGATCGAACCCGCGCCGGTGGCTGTGATCGCGGTCTGAATCGCCTTCGTCACCTCATCGTCGTCCAGCTGTTTGGGCAGGAATTCCTCGATGATAGCAACTTCGCGCATTTCACGCTCGGCCAAGTCCAGGCGTCCGCCCTCTTCGTAGGCGCGCGCGCTTTCCTTGCGCTGCTTGGTCATTTTACCAAGGATTTCAAGAACCTCAGCATCGCCGCAACCTTTCGCCTCTTCGTTCTCGGAAGCGCGGGACGCAATATCCCGGTCTTTGATCGCAGCGTTGATCAGGCGCAAGGTCGACAGACGCTCGGCCGCTTTGTCTTTCATTGCTTGCTTCAGGGCGGTGTTCACCCGTGATCGCATGTCCATTTGGTTTGTCCATCCCCATGACAACGGAACCCCGAACATATCTAAACAAAAAGCGTGACACAACAGGGCACGGACACAGCTAACCCATTGAAAAACAACAATAGCCGAAAATTTGAACACACTTGACCAAAGCGGTTAACCCCCTTAGGTATGCGCCGATTTACCCTGTAGGAGAGTTGCGCCATGGCCCAGAACGCCCCGTCCAAGCCCACCGCATGTCTGGCATTGGCCGACGGAACGCTGTTTTACGGCACAGGCTTCGGCGCAACCGGCCAGACAGTGGCCGAGCTGTGCTTTAACACCGCCATGACCGGGTATCAGGAAATCATGACGGACCCCTCTTATGCCGGGCAGATCGTCACCTTCACCTTCCCCCATATCGGCAATGTGGGCGTGAACCCCGAAGATGACGAAACCGGTGATCCGGTGGCCGCGGGCATGGTGGTCAAGTGGGACCCGACCGAGCCGTCGAACTGGCGCTCGGCCGAAGAGTTGAAAACATGGCTGGAACGGCGCGGCCGTATCGCGATTGGCGGCATCGATACCCGCCGCCTGACCCGCGCCATCCGCCAACAGGGCGCGCCGCATGTGGCGCTGGCGCATGACCCCGAGGGTAATTTCGATATCGCCGCGCTGGTTGCCGCTGCGCGTGGCTTTGCCGGGCTGGAAGGCATGGATCTGGCCAAGGACGTCACCTGTGCCCAAAGCTACCGCTGGGATGAGATGCGGTGGGCCTGGCCCGAGGGGTATGCGCCGCAGAAGGCACCCCAACACAAGGTCGTGGCGCTGGATTATGGTGCGAAACGCAACATCCTGCGCTGCCTCGCCTCGGCTGGTTGTGACGTGACCGTTCTGCCCGCCACCGCGACCGCTGCCGAAGTTCTGGCGCACGAGCCTGACGGCGTGTTCCTGTCCAATGGTCCCGGCGACCCGGCGGCAACCGGCGAATATGCCGTGCCGATGATCAAGGAGATCCTGAACAGCACCGAACTGCCCGTCTTTGGCATCTGCCTCGGCCACCAGATGCTGGCGCTGGCGCTGGGTGGTCAGACCATCAAGATGAACCACGGCCACCACGGTGCAAACCACCCTGTGAAAGATCTGGAAACTGGCAAGGTCGAGATCACCTCGATGAACCACGGTTTCGCTGTCGATGCCGAGACCCTGCCCGACGGTGTGGTCGAGACCCATCGCTCGCTGTTTGACGGCTCGAACTGCGGTATCCGCATGACGGATCGACCGGTCTATTCGGTGCAATACCACCCCGAGGCCTCGCCCGGCCCACAGGACAGCTTCTACCTGTTCGAACGCTTCGCAGCCGCCATGGCGGACAGAAAAGCGCAGGCGTAACTGGCGCAAAGCCCGGGGTTAACCTGCTGTTAACCTAGATTGATCAACCCTGACGGCAGATCACTGCGTCAGGGTTTTTTAATGGTTGAATTGAATCTTCAGGATTTTACCACTGCCGCCCCGATCCCCCCTCAAGGGCAACGCAAACCGTTGGGCACCTGCCTGATCGAACAAGGCGCGATTTCGTGGGAGCAGTTGGACAAGGCGCTGCATCTGCAATCCCAGCAAAAGGCCCCGCTGGGCGAAATTCTGGTTGGCGAAGGCTGGGTTAGCCGCGCGGATGTCCTGACCGCCCTGTCCGCGCAAAGTGGATGGCAAATCGCCGATCTGGACAAGATCCCGCCCGCACCCGGCCTGTGCGATTTCAAGCCGGTTGAATTCTGGCTTGCCCATAACGTCATACCATGGATGCGCGTGGGCCCGCTGCTGTTGGTTGCCACTGCACGCCCGGACAGGTTTCCAACCGTCACTGCCGAGATGCAGGACTGCCCCTACGCCGTCCTACCGGTTCTGGCCGCACCGGATCAGATTGATCGCGCGATTGCCCGTCAATTCTCGCAGGTTCTGGCCGAGGCCGCCGAGACCCGTGTGGATAAGGCGCAAAGCTGCCGCACCTGGACACCCCGGTCGCGCATTGGCCCTGCGGTTCTTGTTCTGGGGCTAATGGCGTTTTTTGCGGCCCTTCCCCAGCTTGGGCTTGCAGCCCTGCTTATCGCAGCCGTCGCAACCCTGATCCTGTTCATGACCTTGCGGATATCAGGTGCGCTGGCCTTTGTGCTGGGAAAAATCAAACCACCCAAAACCGATCCCGGCTGCACGCCCGTTTCGCTGCGACAGCCTTGCGTGTCGATCATGGTGCCCTTGTATAAAGAGCGTGAGATCGCAGGCGCGCTGATCAAACGGCTGCAACGGCTGACCTATCCCAAAGCCCTTCTGGACGTGATTTTGGTGCTGGAGGAACGCGATGACGTCACCCGCGAAACCGTCGAGAAAGCCGACCTGCCAAGCTGGGTTCGTACCGTCGAGGTGCCCGCACTGAACGGGCTGACAACCAAGCCGCGTGCGATGAACTATGCGCTGGATTTCTGCCGGGGCGATATTCTGGGGGTCTGGGATGCCGAGGATGCGCCCGAACCAGATCAGATTGAGCGGGTGGTGCAGCATTTCACTCAGGCCACGCCGGATGTGGTCTGTCTGCAAGGTATGCTGGATTACTACAACCCGCGCACCAACTGGCGTTCGCGCTGCTTCACCATCGAATACAACTCTTGGTTTCGGGTGATCCTGCAGGGCATCGCGCGCCTTGGGCTGGTGGTGCCATTGGGCGGAACCACCTTTTTCTTCCGCCGTGACAAGCTCATCGAACTGGGCGGATGGGACGCGCATAACGTCACCGAGGATGCCGATCTAGGCGTACGCCTCAGCCGCGCGGGATACAGGACCGAGATGGTCGAGACCACCACCTATGAAGAGGCCAACTTTCGCCCCTGGCCCTGGGTCAAACAACGCTCGCGTTGGCTGAAAGGGTTCATGGTCACCTATCTGGTGCATATGCGGAACCCGGTAGGCCTGTATCGCGAATTGGGAGCGCTCAGGTTCGCGGGCGTGCAGGCGTTCTTTCTGGGCACGCTGGGTCAGTTCCTGCTGGCCCCGATCCTGTGGATGTTCTGGCTGTCCGCGCTGCAACTTCCCAACCCGATGCAAACCCTGCTGACGGCACCGGTGATGACCACGCTGCTTTGGTTGTTTCTGGCGGCTGAGCTGATCAATATGGCCGTCGCAATGCTGGCCGTGTCCGCCCGGGAACGTCGGCATCTTTTACCGTTTGTGCCCACGATGTGCTTCTACTTCCCGCTGGGCGTCCTCGCCGCCTACAAGGCCCTGTGGGAGCTCGCGATCTGCCCGTTCTTCTGGGACAAAACCCAGCATGGGCAGGCCGAAGAGGACCTGCCGCAAGCCTGAAGGTTAAGATTCGCGCCGCACCGCGTCCTGCTTGAGACGGGTCATGAATGCGATCGAGATATGGTCCTTCAGCGCCCGCCCGGCTGCTTCTTCGTCACGTGCAGCGATGGCTTCGACGATCCCCTTATGCTCGCTCTGCGCAATTTCACTGCGCCCCTGCGCCGCCAGCGACGTGGTCGCCATCAGGGCCATGGTGCGATGCACCAGATCCAATTGCTGAACCAGATAACGGTTGTGCGAGGCCAGATGGATCTGCTCATGAAACCGCCGGTTAGCCCGTGACAAGGCCGAGGGATCATCGACCAGTGCATCATCCTCTGCCACCATTTCCTGCAGCACGCGGATCTCTTCCTCGGTCGCGTGTTTGGCGGCCAGACGTGCGGCCAACCCCTCAAGCTCGCGCCGCACGACATACAGTTCGGCCATCTGGTTGTGGTCCAAAGACGCCACAATCAGCGACCGCCCGTCCCGCTCCAGCAGCGACTGCGTCTCCAGCCGCTGCAACGCCTCGCGGATGGGGGTGCGCGAGACACCGAACCGCTCGGCCAGTTCGCTTTCGACCAGACGGTCACCGGGTTTGTAGACGCCCACATCGATGGCTTCGAGAATCAGGCTGTAGGCATCTTTGTTGGACTGTCGGGATTGGGGCATGGGGTGTTGTCTCTCCTCGTTCGGCCATGTCTATCCGCCTCCGGGGGCCGCAATCAAGTGTAGCATTGAAAACCCGGCTTTCGCGCCCTACACCGACATCATGGTCAAACCTGCCTTTAGCCACGTCACCCAATGGGTGTTCGATCTGGACAACACCCTTTATCCGCCGCACATGCGCCTGTTCGACCAGATCGAGGTGCTGATGACCGATTACGTCGTGCAGGCCATCGGCGTGGACCGGGCCGAGGCCGACCGCCTGCGCAGCCACTATTGGCGCGAATACGGTACAACTCTGGCCGGGCTGATGGCCGAACATGATCTAGACCCCGACCCCTATCTGCACGCGGTCCATCAGGTCGACATGAGCCATATGGACCCCGATGCCGAGCTTGCCGCCCATATCCGCGCCCTGCCCGGTCGGCGCATCGTCTACACCAACGGCAGCGCCCCCTATGCGGAACGGGTGCTTGAGGCGCGCGGGCTGACCGGTCTGTTTGACGCCATCTATGGTGTCGAACATGCAGGTTATCGCCCCAAGCCGGAAAAAGCAGCCTTTCAGGCGATCTTTTCGCAAGATGGTATTCAGACCGAAAAGGCCGCCATGTTCGAGGACGATCCCCGCAATCTGGCCGCGCCGCACGAGATGGGAATGCGCACGGTTCACGTCGCGCCGGACCCGCATGAGGCCGATCACATCCACCACCATACGGATGACCTGACGGCATTCCTGGCCCGCCTGCGGTAGGCTGTCACACTGCGACGATCTGCATATTCTGCAGCTGCACAATCATCCATATATGCCCGTCTGCGACGAACAGAACGGAGACCCCAATGAGCGCGACCCTGACGCCGCAGCGCCTGCCGATTTGGCAACGCCTGCTTTATGCGATCCCCTTGTTTGGCTGGATGGCCCGCGACGTGGCCGATGGCGAGCCCGAGGATTTAGGCTATACGGCCGCCGCGATCTTCAGCATGTGGGGCTGTTCGGCGCTGCTGTTCGGCCTGCCCGGTCTCTACATCCCCGCCGTGATGATGGTGCCGGTGATGTTTCTGATCCTGATCCTGATTTCACGCGGATAGGACACGGGACAGGATGTCACTTGGCGCAGGCGCGGGAACCGCACTAGGGTCTGCCGGGAACGGAGACAAGTGCCATGACTGACAGCTGTGACATCCTGATTTCCGGCGGCGGAATCGCTGGCCTGACCGCCGCCGCCGCCTTTGGGACAGCCGGGTTCAACGTGATCTGCGTTGATCCGGCCCCGCCGATCACCGAACGCGACGTCGATGGGTCGGACCTGCGGACCACCGCCTTTCTGCAACCTTCACGCGGGTTGCTGGAACAGTGCGGATTATGGGCCCGTCTTGATGCCCACGCGGCCCCGCTGCAAGTGATGCGCATCGTTGATGCGGGCGGAGACGTCCCCGAACCCCGCGTTGTGCGCGATTTCAACGCCTCGGACATTTCGGAACAGCCCTTTGGCTGGAACCTGCCCAACTGGCTGCTGCGTCGCGAAATGGTGGCGCGGCTGGCCGAACTGCCCAATGTCGATTTCCGCCCCGGCACTGGCACCGTCAGCCTGTTCACCCGCACCGCCGAGGCGCGGGTTGGGCTGAGCGACGGCAGCCGCATCCGGTGCAAACTGGTCATCGCCGCCGATGGGCGAAACTCCACAATGCGCGAGGCTGCCGGGATTTCCGTCCATACTACGCGCTATGGTCAGAAAGCACTGGCTTTTGCGGTAACGCACCCAATTGCCCATGAAAACGTTTCAGCCGAAATCCACCGGTCTGGCGGACCGTTCACGCTGGTGCCGCTGCCGGATTGGCAGGGCCAGCCTTCATCCGCCATCGTGTGGATGGAACGCGGACCGCGCGCGGTGGAGTTGCTGAACCTCGACACCGAGGCCTTCGAGGCCGCGATGACGGAGCGGTCCTGCGGGTTGTTCGGGCCGCTGAAACTGGCCTCACGCCGGACGATCTGGCCGATCATCAGCCAATCGGCCGCGCGCCTGTCGGGCGAACGCATCGCCCTGATGGCCGAGGCCGCGCATGTGGTGCCGCCCATTGGCGCGCAGGGTCTGAACATGTCCTTGGGCGATCTGCGATCTCTTCTGGACCTGGCACAAGCCCGGCCTGATGGGTTGGGCGATGCGCAGATGCTGGATGCCTACCACAAGGCCCGCCATGCCGAGATCGAGCTGCGGGTGAAAGGCATCGACCTGTTGAACCGCACCTCGATGCTTGAGGCGCGGCCGCTGCGCGATGCCCGCGCCTTGGGGCTGAACGCGCTCTACTCCATGGGGCCAGTGCGCAAGACGCTGATGCAGATGGGCCTCGGCGTGCGTTAAGCGGTAAGGCGGGCTTCAGCCCGCCACCCGGTCACAGAACCTGATCCAGCACGCGTTTCAGACGCGCGATTGTGCCGTCCACATCATACAGTTTGTCGAGGCCGAACAGCCCAAGGCGGAACGTGCTGAACCCGGCAGGTTCGTCACATTGCAACGGCACGCCAGCGGCGATCTGCATCCCCAAAGCGGCGAATTTCTTGCCATTCTGAACCTCGGGATCAGCTGTATAGCTGACCACAACGCCCGGCGCGCCAAAACCATCCGCAGCCACCGAGACAACGCCCTTGTCCTTCAGCATCGCGCGTACGCCATTGCCCAAAGCCCATTGCGCGTCGCGCAACTTCTCGAACCCGTATTCCTGCGTCTCAAGCATCGTGTCGCGAAACGCCGTAAGGGCATCGGTCGGCATGGTTGCGTGATAGGCATGGCCGCCGTTCTCATAGGCCTGCATGATCTGACGCCATTTCTTCAGATCGACCGCAAAACTGTCGGACTCGGTTTCTTGCAAGCGCACTTCGGCCCGTTCGGACAGCATGACAAGGCCCGCGCAGGGCGACGCGCTCCACCCCTTTTGCGGGGCCGAGATCAGCGCGTCCACGCCGGTCGCCTTCATATCAACCCAGGCGCAGCCTGATGCGATGCAATCCAGAACCATCAACGCACCAACCTCATGCGCGGCAGCTGCCATGGCGGTCACATAATCGTCGGGCAGGATCACGCCCGCCGCTGTCTCGACATGGGGTGCGAAGACCACATTGGGGCGTTGCTCGTGAATGGCAGCAACCACATCTTCAATCGGAGCGGGCGCAAAGGGGGACGGGCTGGTATTGCCGGTTTCCCGCGCTTTCAGAACGGTAACCGATCCGGTCAGCGCGCCGCTTTCGATGATCTGGCTCCAGCGATAGGAAAACCATCCGTTACGCACCACCAGAACGTTGGCACCACGCGCGAACTGACGGGCCACGGCCTCCATCCCGTAAGTTCCGCCGCCGGGAATGATGGCAACACCGTCGGCATTATAGACCTCGCGCAGCATGCTCGAGACATCGCGCATAACCTGTTGAAACTTGGCCGACATATGGTTCAAAGAGCGGTCGGTAAAGACAACCGAGAACTCTTCAAGACCATCCCGGTCCACGGTTTCCAGCAATGCAGGCATTCAGTTTCCTTTCCAGAAGTCGTTCCCCAAAGCCAGGCCCAATTGCCCTGTCTGATTCCGGCGAACACTGCCACGAAAGTGACCCTACGTCACGAAAAACAAAACCGAAATATTTTGACCAACTGGTTCGAAAACATCAAAAATGACGCCAATTAGAGTCACCTCCCCTTTACACTTCTACTTGCTTCTGAACAGATGCATACACTTTATGCTTGAAGGGAAATTTCAACCCGTGACTCACCAAAAGCGGATCAGCTTCCAGGTCGTTCGTGACGAAGTGAAACGACGGATCGAAAGCCGTGTGTGGCCACAAGGCTCGCTTTTGCCGACGGAAACGCAGCTGGCCGAAGAATTCAACTGCGCGCGGGCCACCGTGAACCGCGCGCTGCGGGAACTGGCCGATCAGGGCTTTGTCGAGCGCAAGCGCAAAAGTGGAACGCGGGTCAAGAAAGAGCCCAGCAAACACGCCAGGCTGGAGCTGTCGCTGGCCCGGCAGATGATCGAAAACCAGAACGCCGCATACCGCTATGCGCTGGTCGAGCGTAATGTTGTGCCCAGCCCCGGTTGGCTGGCCTCGCAACTCAGCGTTTCGCCCGAGGCCCGCGTGCTGCACGTGATCTGCATGCACTACGCCGACAACCGCCCTTTCAGCTTGAGGAACGGTGGATCAACATCGCAGCCGTCCCCGAGGTGGAAGAGGCCGATCTGAGCGCACATGGCCCCCACGAATGGCTGCTGAACGCTGCCCCGTTCACCGAGGCCGAGGTCGCCTTTTGCGCGATTTCCGCCGACAGTCGTCTGGCCGAGTTCATGGGCACCACCGCCGGAACCTCGATGATCCAGATGGAGCGGACGACGTGGAAGGATGAAAACCCGATCACCTTCGCCCGCATGACCCACCATCCCGGCTATTGCGTTCGCACGAAATACTAGACGCAATCAGCCTATCGGACCGGGCAGGCGTTCTTCGCTCAGCAAGACATTGGCCTCGACATCCCCTGCGCCGGGCAACGTCATGATCCGTCGGCGCAGGACCCGTTCGAAATCGGACAAGTCACGCGCCACTACGCGCAGACGGTAGTCATACAGCCCCAGCACGTGCTCGACGGTCTGCACTTCGGGAATGGCACTGACGGCGCGTTCGAAGTCTTCCAGACTGACCTGTCCTTTGCGCGCCAGCTTCACGCCCAGAAAGACGGTGACGCCAAAGCCCAATGCCTCGGCATTCAGGCGCAGACGACGGCCTTTGATGACCCCCGCCTCTTCCAGCCTGCGGATCCGCCGCCATGTGGCGGGTTGCGACAGTCCCAGCCGGCGCCCCAGCGCCCCGGCGCTTTGCGTTGCATCCTGCCTTAAGGCTCGCAGGGTTTTTCGGTCTGTTTCGTCCAGCTCGATCATACCGGCAGCACCTCATCCCGTTTGACCCGTGCGATATGCATCAGCGCTTCGATATCGGCGATATGCGGCAAGGTCAGAATGCGGTCGCGATAGAGTTGCTGGTAATGCGCCATGTCCTTCGCCAGAACCGACAGCCGCACATCCACGCGGCCCAGAAAGGTCTGTATCTCGATCACTTCGGGCACCTCGCGCGCCGCAGCCGTGAATTCGTCAAACGCGCGCGCCTGCGTCTTGTCCAATGTGACCCGCAGCGACACCTCGACCGCATAACCCAGTGCAACCCAGTCTATCACCGCCTCCTGCCCCTCGATGATCCCGGCGGCCTGCATCTTTTCGATACGACGCCAGCAAACACCTTGCGTGATCCGGCACCGCTCGGCCAGTTCGGCGTTGGACAGGCTGGGATCAGCCTGAAAATGACGCAGAATACGTCTGTCGATGTCATCAAGCATAGATTTCTCATCATCCGGCTAAATGAAGAGTAGTTCTTCATCTTTTTTATAAATACTCAACTTCAATACGCTCGCCAATCGCAAAACACCCGGGTAAAAGCGCAGCAATCGAAACAGAAAGGACCGGCAAAATGCGCGTCTATTACGATCGCGATTGCGACATCAACCTGATCAAAGACAAAAAAGTGGCCATCCTGGGCTATGGTTCGCAAGGTCACGCCCACGCGCTGAACCTGCGCGACTCGGGCGCCAAGAACCTTGTCGTCGCTCTCCGCGAAGGCTCTGCCTCGGCCAAGAAAGCCGAAGCCGAAGGTTTGCAGGTCATGGGCATCGCCGAAGCGGCGGCCTGGTGTGACGTCATCATGTTCACCATGCCCGACGAACTGCAGGCCGAGACCTACAAGAAATACGTGCATGACAACATCAAGCCCGGCTCCGCCATCGCGTTCGCCCACGGCCTGAACGTCCACTTTGGCCTGATCGAGCCGAAAGAAGGCGTCGACGTCATCATGATGGCCCCCAAAGGCCCCGGCCACACCGTGCGTGGCGAATACGTCAAAGGCGGCGGCGTGCCCTGTCTGGTGGCCGTTGACACCGACGCAACCGGCAAAGCGCTGGAAATCGGCCTGTCCTACTGCTCGGCCATCGGCGGCGGTCGCTCGGGCATCATCGAAACCAACTTCCGCGAAGAGTGCGAAACCGACCTGTTCGGTGAGCAGGCCGTTCTGTGCGGCGGTCTGGTTGAGCTGATCCGCTGCGGCTTTGAAACCCTGGTCGAAGCAGGCTATGCGCCCGAGATGGCCTATTTCGAGTGTCTGCACGAGGTAAAGCTGATCGTCGACCTGATCTACGAAGGCGGCATCGCCAATATGGATTACTCGATCTCGAACACTGCCGAGTACGGCCAGTACGTCACCGGCCCGCGCATCCTGCCCTACGAGCAGACCAAGAAAGCGATGAAAGAGGTTTTGAACGACATCCAGCAGGGCAAGTTTGTCCGCGACTTCATGCTGGAAAATCAGGTCGGCCAGCCGACCCTGAAAGCCTCGCGTCGCGCCAATGACGAGCATCTGATCGAAGAAACCGGCGCCAAGCTGCGCGGCATGATGCCGTGGATTTCGGCTGGCAAACTGGTCGATCAGGAAAAGAACTAAACCTGACCTCTGTCAGCACTGGGGCGGCCTTTAACGGGCCGCCCTTTTCTATGCAGCGCATGCTGTCGCGAAGCACTCGCCCAACACAAAATCCCAGCCCGAATCGTAACCGCCTCGCTTGTCCGCGGCGGCTTCGGCCCAGACCTCCCAGCCGGAATGGGTTAGGGTCACTTGTGTTTGGTTCGCACCGACCCTTTCAAACGCGACATCAACCCGCGTGGGGGTGTCCTTGTTGGTGCCCGGATGCCAGGTGAAGGCCAGGCGGTGCCCCTCTTCATATTCCAACACCGTGCCCCAATCAGCCCTTTCGCCGTCATACATCGCTTCGAACAGTGCTCCACCAACCCAAGGCTCGATCGTGACGGCCAGCGCCGGTTGTCCCTTCGAGGCAGACACCGCGTGACCATCCAGCGGCCACCAGCTTGCGATGCGGTGCACAAAAACCTCAAAGGCACGGTCCGGCGCGGCGTTCACAACCACGGTTTTGACGATTGGATCAGTCATGTATCTCGCCCTTCCCGGTTTATCTCAGCTGCAAAACTGTCCAGCACATCCGACCAGTATCGATCCAGCCAGGCGCGCATTTCTGCCAAGCCGTCAGGCCGGGCAAAGTAAATCCGGCGCGTCCCTTCCGACCGGCACCCGACCAATCCCGCATCTGTCAGAACCTTCAGATGCTGTGACACGGCCGGGCGGCTGACAGGTAGCGTGTCAGCCAGAGCCCCGACCGCGCAGGGCCGGGCTGCAACTGCTTCGAACACTTTCCGGCGAGTCGGGTCGCCCAGCGCGGTAAATGCATCTTGGTAAGCCATTACTTACGGTAAGTAATAACTAACTCTTTGTCAATCTCGGGCGCGTGACATCGGCAAAATCAAAGGATATGAGGGGTTTATGGTGCAAGAACCCGATTACCGCGATTGGAGCGGCGTCCTGACACTCGGCCTCATATGGGGTGGCACGTTCATGGTCGTGGCCATGGCGCTGGAAGGCTATGGGCCCGTCACAGTGGCAACGGCGCGCACAACGCTGGGTGCGGTCACCCTGCTGGGCCTGATGGCAGCCACTGGTCGCAGGATACCCGGACCGGACCGCGCCCTATGGGGCGCAATCGTCATCATCGGGCTGCTGTCGACCGCAATTCCGTTCATGATGCTCAGTTGGGGCCAGCAATACGTGCCCTCGGCCTTTGCAGGCCTGTCCATGGCGGCGATACCGCTGATGGTGCTGCCGCTGGCGCATTTCTTTTCCGACGAGCCGATGAATGCGCGCCGCATTTTCGGGGTCTCTCTCGGCTTTGCCGGCGCTCTGGTTCTGATCGGTCCCGGCTTGACCCAGATCGGCCAAGGGTTCGAACCGTTGGCGCAACTCGCCTGTATCGGGGCGGCGCTGTGTTACTCGGTGGCTTCGATCTTCACCCGACGTTGCCCGCCCATTGACCCTGTCACGCTGGCCGCGCTGACGCTGGTCGTCGGCGCAGTGTGCCTGGTGCCGCTGATGCTGGTGACCGAAGGCCTACCAAGATGGGAAGGCACACGACCCGGCCTTGCAATCATCATCCTGGGTCTGTTGCCCACCGCCTTTGCCACGCTTCTGCGCGTATCGATCATTCGCAGCGCAGGGTCGGTCTTTCTGACACTGGTCAATTATCAGGTGCCGATCTGGTCGATGGTGTTTGGCGCGTGGATCCTGTCCGAGGCCTTGCCCCTGCGTTTCTTCATCGCACTGGCCATGATTCTGGCCGGGCTGGCCATCAGCCAGTGGTTCAGTCTGCGAAAACTGCTGACCGGACGCTAGCCTGCTGCGGCTTGAACCTCGGACACGATGCTGTCGACAACCTGAGACAACAGCGCGTCATCCTCACACTCGGCCATTACCCGGATCAACGGTTCCGTTCCGGATTTGCGGATCAGCAAGCGGCCCTGCCCGTTCAGTCTCGCCTCGGCATCGGCAATGGCGGCTTTGACCCTTTGCGCTTCAAGCGGCATTTGCCCCTCGCCATAGCGGACATTCTTCAACAACTGCGGCACGGTCTCGAATTGCTGCGCCAGATCCGAAGCTGATCGCCCGGACAGAACCATCTCGGCCAAAAAGTGCAACCCAGCCATCAAACCGTCACCTGTGGTGGCGTAGTCGCTCATGACGATATGGCCCGATTGCTCACCACCCAGATTGAACCCGCCTTCACGCATCCGCTCGACCACATAGCGGTCGCCGACGGCCGTGCGTTCCAGACGCAGGCCTTGCGATTGCAGGTGACGCTCCAATCCGAGATTGGACATGACAGTCGCAACCAGCGCGTCGCCTTTCAACTGACCGGATGCAGCCCAGGCCGAGGCCAGCAAAGCCATCAGCTGATCGCCATCAGCCACGTCACCGTTTTCATCAATAACCACGACGCGGTCGGCATCCCCGTCCAGACAGACCCCCACATGCGCGCCATGCGCCACCACGGTCTCGGCGGCAAGCTGAGGCTTGGTCGATCCGCAATTGAGGTTGATGTTCTTGCCGTTCGGCGCGACACCGACCGGGATGACCTCGGCGCCCAATTCCCACAACACCTCGGGCGCGGTGCGGTGCGCCGCGCCGTTGGCGCAGTCGATCACGACTTTCAGCCCGTCCAGCTTCACATCGCGGGGCAATGAGGATTTGATTCGCTCGCCATAGCGGAACCGCGCATCGTCCACGCGGCGCGCGCGTCCGATATTCTGAGCTTGCGCGGGTTTAACGCCTTCCTCGATCAGCCGTTCGATTTCAAGCTCGGCCTGATCGGACAGCTTGAACCCGTCGGGCCCAAAGAACTTGATACCATTGTCTTCGGCCGGGTTGTGACTGGCCGAGATCATCACGCCCAGATCCGCGCGCATGGATTGGGTCATCAGCCCGACGGCCGGCGTCGGCACCGGCCCCAGCAGCAGCACGTTCATCCCCGTCGAGGTCAAACCAGCAGTCAGCGCGTTTTCCAGCATATAGCCCGACAAGCGCGTGTCCTTACCGATCACCACACGGTGCACGCCCGAGGCATCGCGACGGAAATACCGCCCCACGGCGGCCCCGATGCGCAAGGCCATTTCCGCTGTCATCGGATGTGTATTGGCTGTGCCCCGCACACCGTCAGTTCCGAACAGCTTGCGCATCTTCTACCCCTCACAAAAATGTTTGCGACCGGATTACCGGACCGCAGCCCATAGACGCAAGGCCTGAGCTGTCTCGGCCACGTCATGCACGCGAATGATCTGCACACCTTGGGACAATCCGTCCAGAGCAAGGGCAATTGATCCCGGAGCGCGCGCAGTTTTTTGCGGCTCTTTCCCGATGGACCCGATGAACCCCTTGCGCGACACGCCCAGAAGGATCGGACAGCCCAACCCGTGAAACAGGCTGAGGTTGCGCAGAAGGTCCAGATTGTGCTGTTCGGTTTTGCCAAAGCCGATACCCGGGTCGACAATGATCAGATCGCGGCTCAGACCCAGTGTTTCCAGCCGCGCGATCTGACCTTCGAGGAAATCGTAAACATCCAGCACAACGTTGTCGTATTCGGGATTGTCCTGCATCGTGGCCGGGTCGCCTTGCATATGCATGACACAAACCGGCGCGCCCAATTCAGCGCAAAACGGCGCGAGGTCCGGATCGAAGGTAAAGCCCGAGACATCGTTGACCAAACCTGCCCCGGCGGCGCAGGCGGCCTTGGCCACTGCGGCCTTGCGGGTGTCGATTGAGATCAAGGCTTCCGTTTCCGCCCGAATCGCTTCGATCAGCGGGCGCGTGCGGGCGATCTCTTCCGCTTCTGGGACAAAATCTGCACCGGGGCGGGTCGATTCTCCGCCAATGTCCAGAATGGTCGCGCCTTGCGCCACCATGTCAGCGGCCCCTGCCCGCGCACCCTCGACCGAGCTGTGAACGCCGCCATCCGAAAAGCTGTCAGGTGTCGCGTTCAGGATGCCCATGATATGCGGCTGCGCCATGTCCAGACCGGATATTGCTGCACGCTGGCGGCTGAGGCGTTGCAAAACATCGGCTGGAATTTCAGCCGCCGGGACGACCTTGGGCGCATCCAACCGCGACAGGGCTTCCGCATGTGTGAACCACAACGCTTGACCGGCCAAAGACACTGCACCATCCGGGCGGGCCGGGCCGTGCTGAACCAGCGGTCGGTAATAATGGCTCACAACTGCGCCTGATCGACGGCGACGGCGCGCAGGGGCGTCTTGGGTTCTTTCGGCAGCTCGCCACCAATCACCATCATCTCGCTGGCTTCAAAGGTCGCGGCAAACCACGCGGCCAGAGCAACCGCGTCCGACGGCGCAGCGGATGGGCCGTCCACCGCATCCAGAACGATCTTGGACGGGGCCCAGACGCAGATCTGGCCGTTTTTCATGGCCCAATCAAGCTCGGTCCGGGTCGAGACGACGACACAGCGATGATCCCGCGCGGCCAGAACCCAGGCGTTTTGTTCGATGGACAGCAGATCGATCCGGCGCTGCGTCATCGCATGACCGGTCTGCGGCGCAGCCAGATCCGAGGCCCCAACGCACAGGATCAGCGGGCGCTGACGGTTTTCCAGTTGGTCAATCCAGCCCTTCAGGTTGCCAGATGCAATCGCGTCATTGGACAGGAATACAAGACGCGGATGCGGGCGCTCTTCTTCGACAACGTCATGATGAACGGCATCCTTGCCGCGCACAATCTCGACCCCCAGCGCACCGGGGCCCCGATCCAGTTTCTCGATCCGCACGAAAACCCGAACGGCTTGAGGTTCCAACAGAATGCGCTCGGCCACGCGTTCGGCCAGCGTTTCAAGCAGGTTCAGGCGTTCAGCCGCCAGTTCAAATGCGATAGCTTCGGTCACACGGTCATAGGACAGGATACGGTCTACATCGTCGTCAATATCCGAGGTCAGCGGGCGCACCTCGACCACGATGTTAAAGCAGATGCGCTGCGTCGTGCCGCGCTCGGCCTGAAAGGCTCCGATTTCAACCTCGACAGTGTGGTCACGCAGTGAGATGCGATCCAACGGCCCCCGGGGTGAGGTCGCCTCGGACCGTTCGGACGGGTGCGCAAAGGCAAGGCGGATTTCAGAACTCATGGGTCAGGCCTTCTCGGGCTTGCGGAACAGTTCGCCTAATTTAGGCGGTCCGAGGGGCTATAACACTCACACAAGCGCCATTCCAGCCGCTGATTGCGGCGTCAGGTGACGCGAAACCAACTCATCATACCCGCGGCGGCATGTCCCAGCATATGGCAATGCAACAGCCAATCACCGGGATTATCGGCAAATAACGCGATTTGACGGGTTTGTCCCCTCTCGATCAAAACCGTATCGCGCCACGGACCCAACGCGCCGTCGTCCAAAACAAGCCGAAAGTGGTGGCCATGCAGGTGCATCGCATGGGGGAATGCGGTCTCGTTCACGAACTCGATCCTGTGAAGGCTACCCAAAGACGCATCGAGAAAAGGATCCGACGGACGTTCAGCATATCCGTTCAATGCCCAGAACCGTCCCAACTGCGCCAACTCGCGCCCTGACAGGTCGGTTTCACCAATCCGGGCGCTTTCCAACCACCTCATGGCCCCACCCTGCAGGCTCATTCGATGCAGCGGGGCATCGTCAATCCCAGCGATTTCCGGCAGGGGATTAGGCGGTAGCGCGACTATGTCCGTCCGTTGAGCGTTGGCGGACGGACCGCCGATGTCGAAACGCGCCAATCCAAATGCCCCGTCGCGTTCAACACTTACAAGGCTTGCCGTCGGCCCATCAGCCACAACGTCAACGATCAAATCCGCCCTTTGCGCCGGGGCCAGTGGGAAGGACCCGCTCAAGGCAAGCGGCACTTCCAGCGGCATCCCGTCCAGAGCGACAATCCAGCCCGTAAGGCCATCCAAGTCCAGATCGTAGATCCGAGCGTTCGAGGCATTGATCAGCCGGAGCCTAAGCCGTTCGTTTCGACGCACCGGAAAGGCCGGATCGAAAGAGCCATTAACAGTGACAATGTTTCCAAGACGTCCGGCATGACTCAAGTCGTGGCCGTTGTTGAAATCGTCGGCAATCTGAGCCGTTTCCGGGTCGAGCCGCCAGTCATCCAGCATCAGGATCAGATCCTGATCGACATCGGGTGGTGCGGCCTCGTCAACGATCAGGGGGCCGTACAGCCCGCGGGCAACCTGCTCCATCGACCGGTTATGGGCGTGGTACCAAAAGGTACCCGCATCGGGAACGACAAAATCGTATTCGAAAGCCCCGTCAGCTTCGACGACGTCTTGCGTCAAACCGGGTACACCATCCATCGCGTTGTCTATTCGAATTCCGTGCCAATGAACCGAAGTTGGCTGCGGAAGTCTGTTCACAAAGCGTTGCTGGACGCGCGCGCCCTGATTGTATCTGAGCGTCTTGCCTGGAACCGAGCCTTCGTAACTCCAAACCTCGGTTTCGGGAAACCCGTCAGGCGCAAGCTGCTGATTGGTAACACGCGCCTCAAGATGTGGGACTTTCGCTCTGACTAAAACCGGCACAAGCGAAGCTGCCGCAGCGGTTTGCAAAAATCGTCTTCTGTTGAATGGCATTACGGGCCTCCTGGCCCGCAATATAGACTGCAACTCGCCCCGCGCCATCAAGCTTCCAGCGCGGGTGCGTCAATCAGTTGCTCGCCGTCCGGTAGTTGTGGCGGTAGAAGATGTGCACACCGATCCGCGCGGTCTGCTTGTAGACGCGTGACCAGGATGGGCGCACCGCTGTCGTGTGATAATGGGTCGCGCCTTCGGTCAGTTCCTTTGAAATCCCATCCATCGCGGCCCGCGCAACTTTCGACACACGCTCAAAGGCTTTCTTTTCGTGGATCACCTCTTTGCGGCCATCGCAGGTATAGGTGAACTGGCACTGGTATTTCTTCCCGGTGCCCTGACGGATCACACCGCACAGGCTGTCAGGGAAACGGCTGCTTTTGACCCGGTTCAGGATCACTTCAGCCACAGCAAACTGTCCCCGCACGCTTTCACCGCGGGCTTCGAAGTACAGCGCCTCGGACAGACACTTCCAGTTCTCGTCCCCGGTCGCTTTGGGTTGCTGATCCAACCAGTCCTTCGAGTAGGAAACTTCCACCGGCGCAGCCGGCTTCCGAGGCTGGAACAGTTTGAAATAGTCACGGAAACTTTGCGCCGGCAATTCGTTGCGGGCGACCAGTTCTTCCTTGGCGGAATCGGTTGCTTCCCTCTCGGCGAAGGACGCACTTGGCAGCACGGTTGCTGCCAATGTGGCAACAGCCATTATGTAACGTAGCATCAGATAACCTCGCACAGGCACTTCTCGCGCCTAACCCTCCCCCGGCGGGCGCGACGAGGCATTTAGCGCAGTCCGGCGCAAACGTCCAGAACTGAAGGAAAAGCAAGTGGAAAATCGCTCGTGGGGAAGATTTTTTCCGCCACAAGTTCGCCTGAGACCCACTAATCCTTGGGTTAAATGGCGCTGTCAACCCCCAAGTCTGGACGAAATCGCCAGTTGAGCGGCAGCCAGCCGAGCGACCGGTACCCGGAAGGGGGAACAAGACACATAGTCAAAGCCAAGGTCCCGACAAATCGCGATTGATTCGGGGTTTCCGCCATGCTCGCCGCACACCGATAGCGTCACATCGGGTTTCGCCAGACGCCCACGTTCGGCCCCGAGTTTCAGCAACTCACCCACGCCATCGGGGTCCAGCACATGAAACGGATCTTCGGTGAACACACCCTGACGGACATAAGCCGACATGAAACGTCCTGCGTCGTCACGCGACAGGCCGTAGGTCATTTGGGTCAAGTCATTGGTGCCGAAGCTCAAAAAGGCGGTGCTGGGGGCGATTTCCTCGGCCCGCAGGCAGGCGCGCGGCGTTTCCACCATGACGCCCAGACGGTATTCAAACTCCTGCCCCTGCTCTGCCGCAACTGCCGCCGCGACCGAGTCGATGCGGGATTTCACCAGTTCGACCTCGCGCTTGGCCGAGACCAACGGGATCATCACCTCGGGCACCACGGGTGCGCCGTTTTTGCTCGCCTCCAACGTCGCCTCAAAGATCGCGCGGGCCTGCATGTCATAGATTTCGGGCACGGTCACACCCAGACGCACACCGCGCAGGCCCAGCATCGGGTTATATTCGGTCATCGCCGCAACCCGGCGTTCAACATCCGAGACCGGCAAATCCAGCGCCTCGGCCAGTTCGCGCTGGCCACTGCGGGTGGTCGGCAGGAATTCGTGCAAAGGTGGGTCGAACAGGCGGATGCAGACCGGTTGACCTTCCATGATGCGGAACAGTTGCACGAAATCCTCGCGCTGCATGGGCAACAGACGTTCCAGCACAGCCTCACGCCCGGACGATGTTTGCGCAAAGATCATCTCGCGCATCACGATCAGACGGCCGGGATCAAAGAACATATGCTCGGTCCGGCACAGACCAATGCCCTGCGCCTGAAAGTTCCGGGCGGTTTGTGCATCGGCGGGCGTATCGGCGTTGGCGCGTATCTCGATATCGCGCTCGGCGTCGGCCCAGCCCATAAGCGTTTGAAAACAATCGTCCAAAGCGGCTTCCAGCATCGCGGGTTGCCCGGCCAGAACCTGCCCCGAGCTTCCGTCAATGGTCAGCACGTCCCCGGTTTTGAACACCCGCCCATCCGGGGCGGTCAGCATTTTCTTCTTGGTCTGAAAGCGGATGTCGGACGCGCCGACGATACAGGGCAGGCCCAGACCACGCCCGATCACCGCCGCATGGCTGGTCATGCCGCCTTTCTCGGTCAGCACGGCCACAGCGGCATGCATCCCGCGCACATCCTCGGGCGAGGTTTCGCGGCGGACCAGAACACAGGCCTCGCCCCGCGCCGCGCTGGCCTGCGCTTCGGCGGCGGTAAACACGATCTTCCCGGTCGAGGCTCCGGGGCTTGCGCCAATCGCCGTAGTCAGCACATCACGCTCGGCCTCGGGATGGACCTGACGGTGCAGCAGCTCGTTCAGCGCGTGGGGATCAACCCGCATCACCGCCTCTTGCTGCGGGATGATCCCGTCTTCGGCCAACCGAACGGCAATCCGCATCGCCGCACGCGCGGACCGCTGCACACGCACACCGTCCAGAATGTGCACGTGGCCGTTTTCAATCACGAACTCGACCTGCATTTCCTCGCGCAGCTTCTCGCGCATCAATGCGGCCTGCGCCTTCAGGTCGGCAAACGCCTTGGGGGCTACCTCTTCCAGCGACTGCCCCCGCGGGTCCTTCTCAAGATACAGCGCCGAGACACCTTCGCCCAGCGCGTCGCGCCCCTGACTCTGGCTCAGATACCGCCCCGTGATCTGGGGCATTCCGGTTGTGGAATCAACTAGTTGCAACACGCCCGAGCCGCATTCACCCTGCCCCACGCCGGGGATCATTTCCTGAATGACCAGCCCAAGCCCGGCATCTGCCGGGGCCCCTTTGGCCTGACGCAGCAACCGGGCCGACGTTCCGTCCCATGCCCGCGCCATCGAGCGCAGGACGCCCACCAACTGCTCGCCCCGGTCTTGCGGAAAGGCCTCGTCAGTTTCATCTTCATAGGCGCGCAGGCTGTCACGCAATCCGTCCATACCGACGGTATCGATATCGTCAAATACGTCGGCATCCAGGCGCGCCACGTGAATGGCGTAGCTTTGCACAAATCGCAGCGACAAGGCTGCGGCGGCCTCGGACCCCATCTTTTCCGCGAAATCGCCGTATCGGGCTTCGTTCATACCAATATTCAGGATAGCCCCCGGACCACCCCAATCCGGATCTTCCGAACTGGGCCGCACGCACAACAGGGCGTCTTCGTCAAACTGGTCCAGAATGGCCGCGATATCCGGCACCTGCCCTTCCGCAATGCGGTGAACTGCATCGAAAGACAACGCCACCGTGCGGGGCACCGGCATCTCAAGCCGGACCAGACGTTGCAGACATTTCGCCCGCCCGCCATGGGTATTGGCAGCGATGGGCGCTTTGGGCGTGATGAGCGTGGTATGCGGGTTATTCTGCACTGCGGCACCTTTTGGTTTCACCGCAGCATAGGCAGCTTTACCCCTTGCGCAAGGGTGATATGGGCGCGCATTGCCGCGCGCCCGGTGTCTTAGCCTTCGATCTTTGTCAGATCGGCAACGCTGGAGCAGACTGTGCGAATCTGGCTCAGCAGGTTCAGACGGTTGCGGCGCAGGATCTCATTGTCGGTATTGACCTGCACATCCTCAAAGAACGCATCCACCGGCCCGCGCAACGCGGCCATCGCGGCCATGGCGGTCGGGAAATCTTCGGCCTTGAGCGCCGGAACGATCCTTGCCTGCGCCTGATCCAACGCCGCAAACAACGCCTTTTCACTGTCCTTCTCAGCAAATTTCACATCCGCACCGTAAGAGTATTCGACCCCATCCTTCTCTTCCGCCTGCGTCAGGATGTTATTGGCGCGTTTGAAGCCCTGCACGAGGTTTTCCCCATCCTCGGTCGCGATCACAGCGTTCAGAGCACGAGCGCGTTTGACCAGCAGGCTGAGGTCGTCATTCCCCTCAATCGCGATACAGGCGTCGATGATGTCGTGGCGAATGCCCTCGTCACGGAGGAAGACTTTGAGGCGATCGTGGAAGAAGGAGAGAAGGTCATCGACGAGTTCTTCCACTGGGGGAAGTTGCCGAAAGTCACTATAGTCGAAAGATTGCGATTTTCGAGACCATTCAGTTTCAACAATTTCACCCTTCGAAAAAGCAATGTCAACGGGCACCCGCCCATCGAATTCTATCCCCGCATCATCCCAGAAAGGGACGAAGATGAATTGCTCTTCATCGTCCGGATGCTGAACCGAGTGAGCAAACCGGTATTTCTCTGCATTGACAACCGCAACGGAAAAAAGACTATAGCGAAGGTCGCCCCGAAGTGACGAAGAAAGCTCGTTCTCCAAAACCAACCGAATAACCCCCAACGCCGCACGTCGCAGGGCAAACGGGTCTTTCGACCCGGTCGGCTTCTCATCAATCGCCCAGAACCCGGTCAGCGTGTCCAGCTTGTCCGCCAGCGCCACGGTCACCGACAGTGGCGCGGTCGGCACGTCATCCGATGGCCCCAGCGGCGAGTAGTGTTCCTGCGCCACAGCGGCCACAGCGGCGTCTTCGCCTGCGGCTTCGATGTAATAGCGTCCCATAAGCCCCTGAAGCTCGGGGAATTCATAGACCATCTCGGAACTCAGATCGGCCTTGGCCAGACGTGCGGCTTTTTCGGCCTGATCGGCATCGGCTCCGGTCACTGGGGCCAGTTCGCGGGCCAGTGAGGCGATGCGGTCGATGCGCTCGGCTTGCGTGCCCAGCTTGTTGTGGAAGGTCACATTCTCCAGCGCGCGGGTCCATTGGGCAATGTCTGACTTGGCGACGCGCAGGTCGTTCTCCCAGAAGAATTTCGCATCGGCCAAACGGGCCGACAGCACCTTTTGGTTCCCGGCCAGAATGGTCGCGCCATTATCGGCGGTTTCGCGGTTGGCGACGGTGATGAAGCGTTCGATCCGGCCCGTTTTGGGGTTCTTCACGGAAAAGAACTTCTGGTGCTCTTTCATCGAGGTCTGCAGCACCTCGGGCGGCAATTCGAGGAATTCTTCGTCGATCTGCCCCATCAGCACCACGGGCCATTCGACCAGACCGGCGACCTCGACCAGCAGGCCCTTATCCTCGACCACTTCCAGACCGGCGGCAAAGGCCATGTTCTGGGCATCGTTCCAGATATGCTCGGCGCGCTCGCTGGGCGACAGAACCACGAACGCGCGTTTCAGTTGAGCGGCGTAATCCTCAAAGGAGTTAACCGAGAACCGGGCCGGCGCCATGAAGCGGTGGCCAGCCGTGGTGTCACCGGCTTTGATTCCCTCGATCTCCAAAGGCACGACCTGTGCGCCGGTCTCATCATTTAGAATGCATAGGATCGAATGCAATGGCCGCACCCAGCGCATCGGACCACTGCCCCAGCGCATCGACTTGGGCCAGGGGAAGTTTCGGATGGTCGCCTCAAGCACCTCGGCCACTATTTCAGCCGCTGGACGCCCGGCTTTTTCGATGGTCGCGAAGTAGACCGCACCCTTTGGGGTATCGCGTTCCTCAAGCTGATCACGGGTCAGGCCCGCGCCGCGCAGGAAGCCCTCGATCGCCTTGTCCGGCGCGCCGACCTTGGGGCCTTTGCGTTCCTCACGGATCGTGGGGCTTTCCGCCAGCAGCCCCTCGACCGCCAGCGTCAGGCGGCGGGGCGTGGTCAGGGCAGCCGCCCCGGCATAGGTCAGACCGGCCTCGACCAGACCATCGGTGATCCGCTTTTTCAGGTCCTCACCGGCGCGGGTCTGCATACGCGCGGGGATCTCCTCGGAAAACAGTTCGATCAGCAGGTCGGGCATTTTCGGTCCTTAGAATGAAACGATCGTCTGGATGACGATGGCATTGGCGATATCCACAAAGAATGCGGATACAAGGGGCAGCACGATAAAGGCAATAGGCGACGGGCCATATCGCTTGGTTACGGCGGTCATATTGGCAATCGCGGTGGGGGTTGCGCCCAAAGCGAAGCCCCCGAACCCTGCTGCAAGCACGGCGGCGCGGTAGTTCGAGCCCATGACGGGGAACAGAACCCAGATCACAAAGACGACGGCAAACAGGGTTTGCGCAGTCATGATGACGACGATGGCCAGCCCCAGTTCCGCGATTGTCCAAAGCTGCAGGCTCATCAGCGACATGGCCAGAAACGCGCCCAGCGAGAATTCCGAGATCAGTGCCAGCGAAGGTGTGCGCGACACTTGCGGTGCATTCGGGGCAATCCAGTCGCGCAGATTGGCGATCACGATTCCCATGATCAGGCACGGAACAAACAGCGGTAGTTTCAGCCCGGCGGCCGTGATCGCCTCGCTCAGCACATATCCGAAGATGATCGCGAGGTTGAGGTGCAGAAGGACGCGCATGATCGTCAGGTGATCGATCCTGGAATTGCGCTCGTCCGCATCATCGGGAAGGCCGATTGTGTGTTCCTCATCCGGGCGCGCCGGTTGCAGGTTCCGGCCCTCAACCAGAACCCGCGCAATCGGCCCGCCGACAAGCGCGGCAAGAACAAGGCCAAGGGTCGCCACCGCGACACCCAGCTCGGTCGCACCGTCCAGGCCAGTCACTTCGGCCACATCCGGGGCCCAGGCAATCGCCGTTCCGTGCCCACCGATCAGGGAGGCTGAGCCAAACAGCACCCCGGCCTGCGCGGGATAGCCGAAAGTCACCGCCCCGGCAGCACCAATCACGTTCTGGAAGACGATAGTTGCAAGCGTCAGGATAAGCAGCAAAAACAGCGGCTTGCCGCCTGCAATCAAATCAGACAGCCGCGCATTCAGGCCGATCCCTGCAAAGAACACAACCAACAGGAAATCACGGGCCGCGAGGCCGAAGCTGAGTTCCAGATCAAACAGAAGATACAGCCCCAGCACGACAAGAGACGCCAACAGACCTCCGGTCACCGGCTCGGGGATGTTGAACTGGCGCAGCGCCGCGACCCGAGCGTTGACCTCGGCCCCGATCAGGTAGACCGCGAAGCCCAGCGTCGCCGTTAGAAAATCCGGGATCTGCAAGGTCTGCGCGTCCATGGCGTTTTAACTTTCAGGCCGGGGCGGGCATTCTTCGCCTACAACGGTGCCGTCATAGGCCTTTTCGCCACAATTGTTCAGCGCGTGCCAGATGTAACCTTTGCCATCCTGTGTGACAGCCACGATCCGATCCACGCCATAGTGGATATTCTTCTGCCCGATGAATGCCTGCGCCCGACCGGATTTCAGCGCATCTGCCAGAGCGACCGCATCGTAGCAATCAAACCAGCCCGGCGCGGTCAGGGGGGTCGCCTCGTCCGCCAACTGGTACGTCGATTGCAACTCATCCAGCGTCAGATCGGTGTCGAAACAGGCCCGAAACCGGATCGGAGAACTGTCGGCGTCGATCGCCTGAAAACCCGAATATTCGATCGCAATCGGTGCATCGGCCCCGTCGACCAGCAGCACCACGTCCTCACCCGGCGATGGCGTGACATCGTAATAGAACCCATAGACCTGCAAATAATACATCCCGCCGCCCGCAAGCGCGGCGGACACCAGAAGAAGGATGGCGAGCAATTTGCCAGTCATGTTTTGAAGGTCCCTCGTTCGCAGTCTTTCTCAGGTATTTCAGAGGTAGCGCGTGCTGCAGGACAGTACAGTCCGCCCGTCGCCCGCTGTCCAACTCTCAGTCCAAGGTCACCAAATCCCTGTGACCCTTGAGGTCGTGTTTCCCGTTGGACGCATCAGGCCGCGTGCCCGGCGGCCTCGGTCTGAACAAAGGCATCCGCGCATTGTTTGGCCAGCGCCCGCACGCGCCCGATATAGGCCTGCCGTTCGGTCACCGAGATTACGCCGCGCGCGTCCAGCAGGTTGAAGATGTGCGACGCCTTGATGCACTGATCGTAAGCCGGATGCGCCATGATGATGCGCTTGCCGGTTTTCGGGTCGTCATGTTCCTGCGCCAGAATAGCGGCGCATTCGGCCTCGGCCTCTTCGAAATGGCGCAGCAGCACTTCGGTATTGGCCACGTCAAAGTTCCAGCGGGCGTATTCCTCTTCTGTCTGCTTGAAGATGTCGCCATAGGTCAGCGGGCTGGGGGATTGCGGGTCGTTGAACGGCATGTCCATCACGTGATCGATGCCCAGCACATACATCGCCAGACGTTCCAGCCCATAGGTCAGTTCACCCGAGACCGGGGCGCAGTCATGGCCGCCGACCTGTTGGAAATAGGTGAACTGG
Source organism: Ruegeria sp. N4 (assembly GCF_056531425.1). Classification (NCBI taxonomy): domain Bacteria; kingdom Pseudomonadati; phylum Pseudomonadota; class Alphaproteobacteria; order Rhodobacterales; family Roseobacteraceae; genus Ruegeria; species Ruegeria sp. N4. The sequence continues at coordinate 37,362 of NZ_JBQFLT010000001.1, read as the reverse complement.
CTGACCTCCATCCCGTCGCACCAAACCTCCCATCCCAGCCCCCAGGCGCCCAGGGTGGGGCTTTCCCAGTCATCCTCGACGAACCGGATGTCGTGCAGGTCCATATCGATGCCGATGGCCTGCAGCGAGCCCAGATACAGCTCTTGCAGATCCGGCGGGCTGGGTTTGATCAGCACCTGATACTGGTAGTAATGCTGCAACCGGTTGGGATTCTCACCATACCGCCCGTCGGTCGGGCGGCGCGAGGGTTGCACATAGGCCGCGGCCCAGGCCTTGGATCCCAGCGCGCGCAACGTGGTCGCCGGGTGGAAGGTCCCTGCCCCGACCTCCATGTCATAGGGTTGCAGGATCGCACAGCCCTTGGACGCCCAATAGGTCTGAAGCCGCAGGATAATTTCCTGAAAAGAACGCGGTGCGCTGGACGGTTCGGTCATGACATTCCCTTTGGGCGTCGCTTGCGCCCTGTTCCGGTCGGTTTTGCCCTTCCTATGCAAGGGGCCAAGGGGCGTCAACGGGCCAATGGCCCTATGCTGTATCTGCACGGCCACACACTAAATTCCCCGTATTCCCGCCATGGCATTTGAAGAATGAAATCGCGTATTCTGCGGCAAAGCACCAACACTGCATAAACGGGCAGACAATGACACGAGTTTTAACGGCATTTCTTTTGTTTCTTCTATTCGGCCTGCACGCCGCATCCGCTCAGCAAGACCAGGGCGTTTGGGTACAGGTCGAGGCTCAGCCTTCCTTGCGCGAGGCGCAGGAGCGCGCGCAGGTTTACGCCAGCGCCCTGCCCGATGTGAACGGGTTTCGTCTGAACAGCGGCTGGTACGCCATCGTCATTGGGCCTTACGCCCGCAGCGATGCCGAACAGGTTCTGCGCGTCTACCGCGCCGAAGGGGAAATCCCCCGCGACAGCTTCATCGCATTCTCCAGCGCCTTTGGTCAGCAGTTCTGGCCGGTCGGCGCCAACCTGCTGGACCGTGGAATCGCCACACCACCGGTAGAGCCCGAACCGCAGCCGGAACAAAACCTGTCCGAGGTGACACCGCAAGCGTCCGACGAAACCCGCGCGCAGGCGCTGCAATCCGAACGACTGCTGAGCGCGCAGGAACGGAAGGACCTGCAAACCGCGCTACAGGCCGCAGGGTTCTATAACTCGACCATCGACGGAGCATTCGGGCAAGGCACGCGCCGGTCGATGGGCGACTGGCAGCGCTTTAACGGCTATGAGCCGACCGGCGTTCTGACCACCTTGCAGCGTAAGGCGCTGATTGATGACTATAACGCGCCGCTGATCAGCGTTGGCATGGCGCAATACGTGGACGATAAGGCCGGTATTGCGATGGACATGCCTTTGCAGGCATTGGCGTTTGATCGCTACGAAGCCCCCTTTGCCCATTTCAAGTCTGGTTCGGATATCGGAGCCAAGGCGCTGCTGATTTCTCAGGAAGGCGACAGATCCACGCTGCGCGCGTTGTATGAGGTGATGCAATCGCTGGAAATCGTACCGCTGGATGGCCCGCGCGAGCTGCGCGGCGACCGATTCTCGCTGGAAGGGCGCGGCAATGGCGTTGTTTCGTTCACGCAAGCCAAGCTGGAAGACGGGCGGATCAAAGGATTCACGCTGGTCTGGCCCGAAGGCGATGAGGCGCGCCGCCTGCGCGTTCTGGCGGCCATGGCGTCCAGCTTTGCGACCACCGACGCAGTTCTGGACGCAACCGCCGGGGCCAATTTGGATCAGCGGATCGATCTGGTTTCGGGCCTGCAAGTGCGCAAACCGCGCCTGTCCCGCTCGGGCTTTTTTGCCGATACAAGCGGCGCGGTACTGACCGTGTCCGAGGCGGCGGACAATTGCACCCGGATCACACTGGATGGCGATCAGGAGGTTCAGGTCGCCTGGACCGATACCGATCTGGGTGTTTCCGTCTTGCGCCCCAACCAAAGCCTGGCCCCGATGAGCGTTGCCGCTTTCAGCGCAGGCACCCCGCGCATTCAGTCCGAAGTGGCGGTGTCCGGGTATTCCTATCAGGGCGCACTGGGCGCCCCGACCCTGACCTATGGGCAAATTGCGGATGTTCGTGGTCTGAACGGTGAAGAAGGGGTCAAACGTCTGGCCCTGAACGCCCAACCCGGCGATGCCGGAGGCCCCGTGTTCAACGACAGCGGCAATGTGGTGGGCATGTTGCTGCCGACACCCACCGAAGGACGCACCCTGCCCGCCTCGGTCAGCCTTGCGGCGACTGCGGATCGTTTGACGGACGTTCTGACACAGGCAGGCGTTTCCGGTCAGTCCGGCCCTGAAGAGGCAACGCAAATCTCGCCGAACGAATTGAACCGCCGCGCAACGGGAATGACTGTTCTGGTTCATTGCTGGGACTGATCCCAGCCCTATCCGCAGAAAAAGAAACGCCGCAGAATTCTGCGGCGTTTTCTTATTTCAGGATATCCGGCGTGACGTGGATCAGCGTTGGAACCGGCGCAGCAAACGCGGCCTTCACCGCCTCTTGCAGTGCGACCAGAGTGTCGGGTGCGGCGGACCGTGCCCCAAACGCCTCGGCCAGTTTGCAGAAATCGGGATTGCGCGCCACGACCGCATTTGGTGCGATCTGGCTGCGGACCATGCTGTCCTCGATCTCTTTCAGTTTGCCGTTGTCCCATAGGATGATCGGCAGCGACAGGCCCAGTTCGACCGCAATGCCCAGTTCCTGCATCGTATAGTGAAACCCGTAATCCCCGGCGATCACAGCGGTTGGTTTGCCTCGCCGCGCCACAGCCCCGCCAACCCCCGCTGGCAGGCCATAGCCCAAGGTGCCAAAGCCGGTTGGGTGGTGCCAGTGATGGGGATAGGCCATATCCCAGACCTCTTTCGCGACATAGGCAAACTGGGTCATATCGGAATAGATCATCGTGTCGGCGGGCATCGTGGCGCGCAGAGCGTCAAGGATCGGTACGATGCCCGGACGTTCGGCATCAACCTCGGCCCGCCAACGCGCGCGCGCCTCGGCCACCTCTTCCTGCGTCCAGCCGGTGGCCGGATTCGCGTCTTCGGTGGCGACCCAAAGGGCGCGGGCAAAGCTTGTGCTATCCGCCTGAATCTTGATTGCAGCGCGGTGATGGTCTGACAGCACCTCGGGGTCCAGATCGACGCGGATCAAAGTGGCCGAGTGCCCCAGCTCTTTCCGCCAAAGATCAACCTCACCCAGTTCAGCCCCCACCGCGATCACCAAATCGGCCGAGGCGATCACCTCGGCGCTGCCGGGACGCGGCAACATCGAGCCGAAGTCCAGAGGATAGTTCGCGCCAACCATGCCACGTCCGGCATAGGTGGTGAAACAAGCCGCACCCACCTGCGTCAAAATCTGCCGCCAGTCATTCGACCGGCATCCGCCACCCAGAATGAACAAGGGACGTTTCGCGATGTTCAGCAAGGACACAACCGGTGCCACATCTGGCGGCAAAGCCTTGGTCCGCAGCGCGGGTTGATTCGGAAACGGGGCCGGATCGGCATCCGCCTCAAGCTGTGCGATCGGCACCTGAACGTGCTTGGGGCGGGGCCGCGACAGCTCGAATTCTTCAAATGCGCGTTCGATCAGGCCATAGGCGGCCTGTGCGGTGTTCGCCTGTGCGGACCAATCGGCGACTGTACCCGCCGCCCCTTGCTGATCCTTCATTTGATGCAGTTGCCCCCGCTGCGCGTGTGTCTCGCCCAGACAAGAGGACAGAACCAGCATGGGCACCGAGTCGCTATAGGCCTGCCCCATAGGCGTCATGGTATTGCACAGACCCGGCCCGGTGATCACATAAGCCACGCCCGGCTTGCCCGTCGCGCGCGCATATCCGTCGGCCATGAAGCCTGCCCCCTGCTCGTGCCGGGCCAGAACATGGTTGATCCCGGCCTCTTCGATGCCGCGGTACATTTCCTGATTGTGAACTCCGGGAATACCAAAGATCACGTCAACGCCACGATCCCTGAGCATATGCGAGATCTGCGCGCCAAGAGCTCTTTTCATCAGCTTCTCCAAAATTGAACGGTGAAGATTGCGTAAACGGCCAGCAACTCAAGCCGTCCGACCAGCATGCCGATGGTCAGCAGCCATTTCGCCGAGTCGTTCAGCCCGGCAAAATTACCCGCCGGACCGATCTGATCGCCCAGCCCCGGCCCCACGTTGGCCAGTGCTGTCGCCGCCCCCGAGACCGATGTTATGAAATCCAAACCGGTCAGGGCCAGCGCCCAGGACAGGACGCCCATGGACAACACGAAGAACATGAAGAAACTCATGACCGAAGTCAGGACATCGCGGCTGACAGGGCGTCCGTCGTAAAGCGGCATGAACACCCCATGCGGGGACCGGATGCGCCGGATCTGAGTTTTGATCGATGCAAACAGCAACTGGTACCGGAACACCTTGATCGAACAGGCGGTCGAGCCCGCGCAGCCGCCGATCAGGCCGATCAGGAAAAACAGCATCACCGGGAAACTGCCCCAGGTCATGTAGTTGACGCTGGCATAGCCGGTGCCCGAGATGATCGAGGTGATGTTGAACAGCGACTCGCGGAAGGCGCGCTCCCAGTGGTGCGGAAAGACGGACATCAGGAAGACGGCCATGACAACGACCAGAACGAAGATCGTCGCCAGAAACGCCTTGATCTGACTGTCCTGCCAAAGTGAGTTGGTCTTGCCGTTGGCCAATTGCACATAGCGGACAAACGGCAGCGCGGCGAGGATCATGAACACCGAGGCCGCATATTCCGCCGGACCGGTGAAGGTCGCGAACGAGGAATCGTAGTTCGAAAAGCCACCCGTTGCGATGGTGGTCATGGAATGAACTGTGGCGTCAAAGAAGCTCATCCCGAAGCTGGCGTACACCAGTCCGCACGCCAGTGTCAGAAACACGTAGATCAGGGAAATCTGGCCCGCAATCTCTTGCGCGCGCGGCAGGATTTTTCCCATGGTTTCAAACCCTTCCGAGCGGAAGATCTGCATCCCACCCACGCGCAGCTCGGGCAGGAACACCATGGCGACAACGATGATGCCGATGCCGCCCAACCATTGCAGGATGCCGCGCCACAACAAAAGGCCCTGTGGCAGATCATCCAGCCCGGATATTACGGTCGAGCCTGTGGTCGTCAGGCCGGACATCGCCTCGAAATACGCGTCGACAAAGCGCAGTTCCGTTTCACCGAACAGAAACGGGATCGCGCCAAAGACCGGCAGCGCGACCCAGACGCCGGTTGTCAGCACAAAGGTCTGCCGGATGGTCAGCCCTTCGCCCACACCGTTCGAGCAGCTCATGGCCAGAACCGACCCGGTCAGCATGGTGATGATCGCGCTTTCCAGGAACACATACCATTCGCCGCGCCCTTCGATCAGGTCCGCGAGCATAGGAAACAGCATGGTCGCCCCTAGAATGGCGACCAGCAAGCCAATCACATATCCGACCGGGCGAATGTCCATCATGAGGCGCAGCGTTGGCGCGCCTGCCCGACCGTGTCAAGCCGATGATCCGCGATTACTCGTCGGATTTTGCAACAGGTTGCGGCATCACCGGTGGTTTTGAAGGCGCACGGGTGCGGCGCGCCTGCGGCTTAGGCGCCTCGGACGCGGCAGGTTTTGCCGTCTCGGGCGCTTTTGCCGGAGCCGCCTGAACAGGCTTGGCCGCAGGTTTCGGCGCTTGGGCAGTTTTGACCTTGGGCGCGGTTTTTGCGACCGCTGCTTTGCGTGGGGCGGGTTTGGCAGCCGGAGTCTTGGGCGCAGTTTTGGCCACCACCGTTTTTTCCGGCGTAGGTTTCGCTGCAGCTTGCTGTGCGGGAGCCGGCTTTGCCTCGGTGGTCTTTGCAAGAGGTGCCGCAGGTTTTGGCGCGGGCGCTGCGGCTTTGCCGGGCGCTTTCGCCTCAGCCTCGGGCTTCACAGCCGGCTTGGCCACAGCGCGTGGTTTGGCGGTAAACTTGGCCGCAGGTGCCGATTTGGGCTTGGCCGCCGCAGGTTTCTTGACCGGGGTCGCCGCTGCACGCTTGGTAACCGGCTTGGTCGCAACGGGCTTGGCCTCTGCCGGAGCGGATTTGGATGCCGTATTGTGCAACGCGTGGACCGGGGCCATGGGCAGTTCCAACGCCGAACGCGCCATGATCTGCATGATCTTGATTTGGCTCACCATGGCGTAACCTGCCACGCGAAACGCCGCTGCCTGAAGTTCCAGCGGTTGGGTAATCGGATTCATTACATGTCTCTCCTGTAAAAGCGATGCAGCCAGGTCTGTGAGAGTGTAAGACCCGCCCCGCTCCGATCGCTCGGGCGGCAGGTTGGGTATTGCAGTCCAAGGCGTGGCACGTCTCGGTGTCCCTCCGGGGCGGCACGCACACAGAACGCAGGCGTGCCGCAGCTGCATTCAGGACCATCCATACCTCAAATCATTGCGCAATTGCAGCATTTCTGCTGCGTTGCGGCGAAAAAACGCTGGTAGTCGCACTATGAGATGAATTTTCAGCCACTTACCGGCCGCGGTTCATCCCACGTGGAACAGAGTCGCAAACAATCTGGGATCAAGGCTGGCCGATTCGAATGTCGGCCCTTCGGTCAGAACCGATACCGCATCGTGGCTATGAAGGCTTTCCTGGTGGCTGGCAATCACGCGGAAATCGCCGACGTGGTGATCTGCCAGCAGCTCGGCGCAGAACAGACGCGCCGCATCCTCGACGAAAATCGGGTTGGCGGCGTTCAGTTCGGCAAACGCCTGTTCGTCCTCACGCTTGACCATGACCTGTGTTTCGGTCGGAACCGCGCGGCGGCACAACTCGATCAAGTCTTCGAACCACAGGCAATCCGCGTCACGATCCACGACAACCGAAATCCGGGCGACCGAGCGTTGCGAGTGTGGCGTTGCAAGCTGGCCGCGCTGAGACCTTGCATGTTCACTCAGCTCCAGCGAACAGGGGCACGTGGACGAATAGACATAGTCCAGATGCATGATCTTCTGGCGCACGCCGTTCTGTTCCACCAGTTCCAGCGCAATGTCGTAATACTGGTACCCTTCCAGCCCCGACCGCAGGCTTTTCACCTTGATCGGATAGGAAAACCGCATCTGGATACGCGCGTCAAAGCTGTCCAGATCGGTCAGATAATCGCTCAGCGCCGATTCCATCACTTCGAAACTGAACGTCCGCTCGGCATGTTTGTAGAAAGACCGCATGATCCGGGACATGTTGATGCCCTTTTTCTCGGCCTCAAGGCTGACCGTGCCGGTGATCGAGGTTTCCAGCGTCAGGACATCTCCGTCCTTGCGGTGGAACCGGATCGGCAGGCGGAAATTGGAAATCCCCACATGCTGAATCTGTTGCTTTGCGCCACGGATCAGACTGGACGGGCCGTTTTGCAGATCGGGCAGCGATGCGCGATAGGCGGAGTCCACGGCAAAGCCATCGGGATAGTCCCGCGCAAGGGTCGGATAATTCACCGCACCCGTCCCCGGCAATAGACGCGCAACCGCCGGATCAAGCTGCGCGATTTCCAGCGACGACGCAGTCTCGGCCCATTTCCGCAGCACCTTCAGGGCAGCAGCGGCTTCATCACGATCCGGGGTGTCAATGTCGCGCGGGTGAACATTCATGGACTGAGGTTCCTCGATTGGTCGTCATTGATATATACCACGGCAAGTTATTTGCCAGATAAACCTACTACGCGTGCAATAGCAGTCCGGATCGAAATGAGTAACGCGTTTGCGGCATTTTCAGTCAAAAACCGCCCGCGAATGCAGCTGACAACCATTCAGCAGAGTAAATCCGGGGGCTGACAGGCCCCTGGGCAGCGCCTTGTTAACCTTGCGAGGCTTTCAGCGCGTTCTGAATATCGGCCAGAAGATCGCCTGTATCCTCAAGCCCAACCGACAGGCGGATCAGACCGGGTGTGATGCCCAACTCATCCTTCTGTTCATCGCTCAGACGTTGATGCGTGGTTGTGGCCGGATGGGTCGCGATGGACTTGGCGTCGCCCAGATTGTTCGAAATCACAGGGATCGTCATCGCGTTCAGGAACGCAAACGCCGCATCCTTGCCACCCTTGATGTCCAGCGACAGGACGGTGCCGCCTTTGCCACCCAACTGCCGCTGTACCAGATCGTTCTGCGCATGAGTCTTCAGACCCGGGAACAGGGTCCGGTCCAAGGCCGGGTGCCCTTCCAGCGCCTCGGCAATCTGCTGCGCGGACGCGGCCTGCGCGTTGACCCGCAGCGCCATGGTTTCCAGACCTTTCAGCATGATCCAGGCGCTGAACGGGCTCAGCGCACCGCCGGTGTGCTTCATATACGGCTCGACCGTGCCGCGAATGAATTCCTTCGTGCCAAGAATGACGCCGCCCAGCGCGCGCCCCTGCCCGTCGATGTGCTTGGTGGCCGAGTAGATCACAACATCCGCGCCCTGATCGATCGCGCGCGAGAACACAGGCGTCGAAAACACGTTGTCCACCACAACCAGAGCACCCACCGCATGGGCCAGTTGGGCCACGGCCTCGATATCGATCACTTCCAGTGTCGGGTTCGACATGGATTCGAAGAACACCGCCTTGGTTTCAGGCCGGATTGCGGCCTTCCACTGGTCCAGATCGGTGCCGTCCACAAAGCTCACGTCAACGCCAAAACGCGTCAGGATGTTTTCGACGATGTACAAACAGGATCCGAACAAGGCTTTGGCCGAAACGATATGATCCCCGGCCTTCAGCATCGAGGTCAGCGCGCCATTGACCGCCGCCATGCCCGAGGCGGTGGCAAACGCGTCCTCGGCCCCTTCCAGCGCCGCAATGCGCTGCTCAAAGATCGAGACGGTCGGGTTGCCGTAACGCGCGTAGATAAACTCGTCCGGGCCACATTCCAGGAACCGGCCCTCGGCCTGTTCGGCGGTGTCATAGACGAAGCCCTGGGTCAGAAAAATCGCCTCGCTGACCTCATTATACTGACTGCGACGGATGCCGCCATGGACGGCTTGGGTGCGTTTGTTCCAGCTCTCGCTCATGTCATTCCTTTCGGCCTCGATCCCCAAGGCGCATCAAAAAAACCCCAGACGCGGTCAAGCGAAAGGGGCCTTTCATCCTGACCTTTTAGCGGTGTTGTTTAGCGTGGCCCGCAATCCGGTAACAAATCGCCACGTGATGCTGTTGCCCTTACGCCGCAGTCGCGAATTCGTCAACCCCGACCGGGGCAACGTCACGGTTCTGTAATCGTTCATTCATCGAAGCGTCATAGCGTCATGACAAAGCAGCACCACAACATCCTGTATGAGGCAGAGCCAATGCCAGTAATCAGGATCAATGCTGTCGGCGGACACGCCCGGTTGCACGGCAGCCCCCGACCCATAAATGGGGTCTTGCGCCAAACGCGTCACACCAGCGGCCCGGTCATCATCATGACCCATGGCTACAAATACCGGCCCGATGACCCGAACGCCTGCCCGCACCTTCACATGCTGTCGCTGCGCCCCAAAGCAATGCCGTGGTACAGCCCCAGCTGGCCGCAACATCTGGGCTTTGGCGCAGGGTTCCGGGATGAAGGGCTGGCCATCGCCTTCGGCTGGGACGCGCGCGGCCCGCTGTGGACAGCGCGGCGACGCGCGGTCGAAGCCGGGCGCGTTCTGGCCGATGTCATTCAACAGATGCGCAGTCTGAACCCCGATCGTCCCATACACTTTATCGGGCACTCCATGGGCACAGAACTGGCGCTGGAAGCGCTGCATCACATTCAGCCGGGGGTGCTGAACCGAATTGTCTCGCTGACCGGGGCCGTCTACCAATCGCGCGCCGTTGAAGCCTTGCAGACTGCCGCAGGTCGTCGGGCGGAATTCATCAACATCACCAGCCGCGAAAACGACCTGTTCGACTTCCTCTACGAAACGCTGATCCAACCGCCTGCACCGGGTGATCGCAGCATCGGGGCCGGTCTGAGCGCACCCAATGCCGTCACGCTACAGATCGACTGCTCTGCGACCGTGGATCACTTGTCCACTCTGGCCTTCCCCCTCGCGACACCTCAGCGACGTATCTGTCACTGGTCCAGCTATACCCGACCCGGCGTTCTGCGCACCTACAACGCTTTGCTGCGCGACCCCGAGCGCCTGAGCCTGATCGCATTGCGGCGCGGTGTGCCCGACCAGCCGAACCGCCGCTGGTCACGGCTTTTTGCGGTGCCCCGCCCGCAAGCCCTCTTGCCGTTTGCGCAGAAAACCTCATGATTTCCTCAACCTGAGGAGACATCATGATCGATCTGTATTTCTGGCCCACGCCGAATGGCTGGAAAGTGTCCATCGCGCTGGAAGAGATGGGGCTGCCCTATACGACTCACCTGATCAACATCGGCAAAGGCGACCAGTTCGACCCCGCGTTTCTGAAGATCGCACCCAACAACCGCATGCCTGCGATTGTCGATCCCGACGGCCCCGGCGGCGCGCCCGTTTCCGTGTTCGAAAGCGGCGCGATCCTGATGTATCTCGCTCGAAAAACGGGAAAGTTCTATGGCACGACCGAGCGCGACCGGATAGCAGTCGAAGAATGGTTGATGTGGCAGATGGGCGGAGTCGGTCCCATGGCGGGCCAGGCGCATCACTTCCTGAAATACGCCCCTCAACTCGACCCGCCACAGGACCTGCCCTACCCCAAAGACCGCTACCGCGCCGAGGTCGGCCGGCTTTACGGCGTTCTCGACCGACGACTGGCCGAGAATGAGTTTGTCGCGGGCGATTTCTATTCCATCGCGGACATGTCGATCTGGGGCTGGGCCAGCCTGTGGGAAGGGCAGCAACAGGTGCTGGATGACAAACCCCATTTTGCACGCTGGCTTGAAACGGTCAGCGCCCGCCCAGGCGTTCAGGCCGGTCGTGCGCTACATGCCGAATTGCGCGGCGATCATCGCGACAAGCAATCGCAGGGGGTATTGTTCAAGCGGTGAGCCGTTTTAACCTTCCGTCTTGATCGAAGGATCAGATAACGCCCGCGACCGCAGCCAATATCACCCATAAGCTGAGAACAATCCACGTCCCGGTGATCAACCAGAACACCCCGGGCCGTGTTGCGCGGTCGATCGGCTCGACAAAGTCAGCCCGCCCGGTTCTGAGGGCAAGCCAGGTCCAGATCAGAAACAGGACACCCCAGAAAACCTGCAAATCCAAAAACACGGCAAGCCAAACGCATGTCACCGCGATCAGCGATTTCCACGCCAACCCGTAGGTCTTGCGCGTCACGTCAGAGGTCTGGCTATCGTCTGCTGCAGCCGAGTCACCAAACGCGGGCTGGATCATGAAATGGGCACCCTGCCGGTCCGAGACCAATATACGCTCGTCCGGCAAGTCATTGTGATGGCACCCGCCCCGCGCCTTGATGTGCTGAACGGTGTCGGCCACCGATCTCACGCCGAAACATGGCATCCAATACCGAAACTTGCCCCGGACGGCCTCGGGCACCTCTTCGGCCTGCGCGACCACCGTGCCGTCGGGGTGGCGAATATCGTATCGGGGCCACGGGGTTGCCACGCTTTTCTCAAAGCGCCAGTTGAACAGATCCGCATAAAACGGTTCGATCAGGGCGATGTCCGGGACATGATGAAATCGGGCCACAACTGCGCCGGGCCCCGACGTCGCAGAGGTGATATCCGGCCCCTCATACATTGTGAAACCCGCGCCTGATGGATCCCGGACCAGAGCGATGCGCGCCTCATCGCTGAACGGCTGGGGTTCCACTTCGATGATGACCCCTTCGTGCCGGCGTGCCTGTTCGACCTTCGCATCCAGATCATCGACATGGATATAGGACATCCAGAAAGACGGCATGTTCATCTGCGCCAACCGCTCGGGCATCGGGAAGATGGCCGCGACCTGCTGCCCGCTGATGCTGGCAAAGTCGTAGGCGCCATCGCCGCCGAAAGACCAGTTGAAGACGTCGCTGTAATCGGCTCTGGCCGCCTGCATGTCGTAGGTGGACAGGTCGGTCCATAGAAAATGCCCGTGTGCCATAGCGCCCTCTTCCCGTTTCGGTACCTACCCGAGCTATGACCGGAAATTCGGGCTGTCCAGAGGTCGCACTATACGCAGATTGCTTTATTGCCCCTCGCCCCGCACCAGCACATCCAGCATGTCTGAAATATCCTCGATCTCTTCCGCGATCACATGGGTCACCGAATGCGCCCGCTGCATCCGCCCCGTAACCCGCAGCAACCGACCCGATATCACCGCGCGGCGGAACTGCTCGTAAATCTTGCGCCAGACCACCACGTTCACGATACCCGTCTCGTCTTCGAGCGTGACGAAGATCACCCCCTTGGCGGTCCCCGGCCTCTGCCGCAGGATCACCAACCCGGCCACGGCCACGCGCGCGCCCTCGGGCGGTGCGGTCAACTGATCTGACGGCAAACAGGACGGCGGGCGCGGCCAGTCCCGCTTTGAAACCACGGGGCGAACAAGCATAAGAACAAAAATAGAACATATACACGGAAAGTCCAGACACGGCGTCACGAGTCGCAAATGGTACTGGAAAGACCTAAATGCCTTCACTAAGGAAGAATTCGAACATCGCAAAAGGAAGACGCACGCAATGGCAAAGATCACCTATGTCGAGCATGGCGGTACCGAACATACAGTCGAGGTCGCCAACGGACTGACCGTCATGGAAGGGGCACGTGACAACAATATCCCCGGCATCGAGGCCGATTGCGGCGGCGCATGTGCCTGTTCTACCTGCCATGTCTATATCCACCCCGACTGGGTCGAGAAAATCCCCGCCAAGGATGACATGGAAGAGGATATGCTGGACTTCGCCTATGAACCCGACCCGGCCCGCTCGCGCCTGACCTGCCAGATCAAGGTCACCGATGCGCTGGACGGTCTGGTCGTGCAGATGCCGGAAAAGCAGATCTGATGCATCCCAAAGCGCCGCGCCTGCCCGTCCGCCTGTGGCAAGGATGGGCTCGCGGCGCGCTGACAGCCTTATGCATGTGGCTGGCGGGGGCACCCATGGCAACCGCCGACACCATAGCCTCTGCCCGATTCACAGAACCCACCACTCGTTATCCGCATGGCGTTCTGGGCGACACTATCGAATATGGCGCGCTGGAGCTCACCATCCAGACCGCTGACGCAAGCGCCAGCCCTTCAATATTGACGATACGTTTACCGCAAGACCGCGTTTTCGAAGACCTCGCGCCGCGGCTGGTGGATGTCACCAAAGACGGCTCACCCGAAGCCATTGTCGTCGAAAGCCAGGCCAACACCGGGGCACAGCTCGCGGTCTATGACGCACGCGGGGAAAAGATTGCCGCGACACCGCATATCGGTACACGCTTCCGCTGGCTCGCCCTCATCGCAGCGGCTGATCTGGACGGCGACGGCCATATCGAGATTGCCTATATCGACCGCCCTCACCTTGCCAAAACCCTGCGCATCTGGCGCTACCAAGACGATGCCCTGACCGAAATCGCCTCGCTCCCCGGTCTGACCAACCACAAGATCGGTGAGGATTTCATCTCAGGCGGCCTGCGCACCTGCGCCAACGGTCCGGAACTCATCGTTGCCAGCGCCGATTGGACCCGGATCATCAGTATCACGTACCAAAACGATTGGACCCAAACCGATATCGGCCCATTCGCCGGCCCCAAAAGCCTCGCCCAAGCCCTGGAATGCTGATCCGTTCTTCATCTGGCCAAAAATATCTCGGGGAGCGCGAGGGGCTGGCCCCTCGCCCAGAAAATTGAGACGGGCGCAGCCCGGCAATCAGATCACAGCGCCCGCCACCCGATATCCCGGCGGAAAAACCCATCGGGCCAGTCAACCCCATCCACCATCGCATAGGCCCGATCCCGCGCCTCCTGCAGCGTCTCACCCCGCGCGGTGACGTTCAGCACCCGTCCGCCCGAGGCCCGCACCAGCCCCTCAACCGCCTTGGTGCCCGCATGGAATACCATATTGCTGCTGTCTTCAGGCAGACCATCCAAGCCTTTGATAACCGACCCTTTCTCATACGCCCCGGGATAGCCTTTCGCGGCCATGACCACGGTCATCGCATGATCATCCGCCCAGTTGACGCGGGTCTCATCCAACCGCCCCTCGGCGGCTGCATGCATCAGGTCCATCACCTGCGCGCCCAGACGCATCATCAGAACCTGACACTCGGGATCGCCGAACCGGACGTTATACTCCACAAGACGCGGCTGCCCGTCCTTGATCATCAGACCGGCATAGAGCACCCCCTGAAACGGAGCGCCCCGGCGTTTCATCTCGGCCATGGTGGGACGAATGATCTCATCCATAGCGCGGGCCTCGACCTCGGCGCTGAGAACCGGTGCAGGAGAGTACGCCCCCATACCGCCAGTGTTCAGCCCGGTGTCCCCTTCGCCAACCCGCTTGTGGTCCTGTGCCGTTCCAACTGACAGAATGTTCTCGCCGTCACACAGCACGAACAATGACGCTTCTTCACCATCCATGAACTCTTCAATGACCACTTCGGCACCTGCGCCACCGAACGCACCGCCGAACATGTCTTCGATGGCCTCCAGCGCGGTGCGTTCGTCCATCGCCACGATCACGCCCTTGCCCGCCGCCAGACCGTCAGCCTTGACAACAATCGGTGCGCCCTGCTCGCGGATATAGGCTTTGGCCGGTTCCGCCTCGGTAAAACGCGCATAAGCCGCCGTTGGTGCGCCAGAGGCATCGCAAATCTCTTTGGTAAAGCTTTTCGAAGCTTCCAGCCGCGCCGCCTCGGCCGACGGTCCAAAGACCAGCACGCCTGCCTCACGCAGCCGATCCGCCACACCAGCTGCCAAAGGCGCTTCGGGGCCGACGATCACGAAATCAATCGCGTTGGCTTCGGCGAAGTTGACCACCGCGCCGCCGTTTTCGATGTCCAAAGACGCGCATTCAGCGATCTGAGCGATCCCGGCATTGCCCGGCGCAACAATCAGACGGTCGCATTTGGGGTTCTGCATCACCGCCCAGGCCAGGCTGTGTTCGCGCCCGCCGCTGCCGAGAATAAGGATGTTCATGGGGTCGTCTCCGATCTGCTTGGCCTCGCCTGCGCGGCGTTCTAAGCTGGCCGGGCATTTGACACAAGGCGCTGAAATGTCCGACCTGCTAGACGACCCCATTCCTGGCCAAAACACCCCTGAATATTCGGTTTCCGAGATTTCCGGCGAGGTAAAACGCACGCTCGAAGGATCGTTTGGGCGAATCCGTGTGCGGGGTGAGGTCGGACGGGTGTTCAAGGCGCGCTCGGGTCACCTGTACTATGACATCAAAGACGACCGGAACGTGCTGGCCTGTACCACTTGGAAAGGCCAGATCTCGGGTCTTTCGGTGGTTCCGGAAGAAGGGTTAGAGGTCGTTGTCACCGGCCGCCTGACCGCTTTTGGTGCTCAGTCGAAATATAACATGAACGTGGATGAGGTTGCAGTCGCCGGTCAAGGCGCGCTGATGGCGTTGCTGGAAAAGCGCAAGAAGCAGCTGGAAGCCGAAGGGCTGTTTGCCCCTGAACGCAAAAAGCCGTTGCCCTATCTGCCGCAAATCATCGGCGTTGTGACATCACCGTCCGGTGCGGTGATCCGGGATATTCTGCACCGCCTGCGGGATCGCTTCCCCCGCAAGGTTCTGATCTGGCCGGTCGCCGTGCAAGGCGCCAACTGCGCCCCCGAGGTCACGCGCGCCATCGAAGGTTTCAACGCGCTCACACCCGGAGGCGCGCTGCCCCGTCCCGATCTGATCATCGTCGCGCGTGGTGGTGGCTCCATCGAAGATCTCTGGGGGTTCAACGAAGAAAACGTGGCGCGCGCGGCGGCAGCCTCGGACATACCGCTGATCTCGGCTGTGGGTCACGAAACGGACACAACGCTGATCGATTTCGTCTCGGACCGCCGCGCGCCCACGCCAACAGCCGCTGCCGAACTGGCCGTGCCCGTACGGATGGAACTTCTGGCCTGGACCAACGAGCAAGGCGCACGCCTGTCCCGCGCGGCCAGCGACGCGGTCCAGCGCCGCGCCCAGCGTCTGCGCGATGTTGCCCGCGCTTTGCCGCGCCCGGACAGCTTGTTGAACACCCCCAGACAACGCCTTGATCTGATTGCAGAACGCCTGACCCCGGCCTTGAACCGAGGCGTGCAGAACCGCCGCCTGCAACTGGTCGAAATGTCCGCCCACCTGCGCCCTTCGACCTTGCGCGGTGTCGTCTCATCACGGCAGGAAAGCCTGCGCAACCTGTCCTCTCGCCTGTCCCTGCGCCCCATTCAGCGCGAGATCGACCAACAGCGGCAGGCCACCGCCCGGCTGGCCGAGCGTCTGAACGCAGCCCAAAACACCCGGCTGGATCGCCTGCGGCAGCAACTGGACGCCACGGATCGGTTGCGAGAAACGCTCAGCTACAAGGCCACTCTGGCGCGCGGCTATGCGGTGGTCCGCGCCGAAGGCGATGTGGTCACGACAAAAACACAGGCCGCCAAGCATCCGGTTCTGGAAATCGAATTTGCAGATGGTCGCCTGACGACCGGAGGGGCCGGTAAAACCCCTGCCAAAAAGGCCAAAGCGGACGCCCCGGATCAGGGCTCGCTGTTCTAAGCCATGCTGACGATCTGGGGCCGCAAAACGTCATCCAATGTGCAGGCTCTGATGTGGTGCGTCGGCGAACTGGGCCTGGATTATGAACGACACGATGTCGGCCATCGTTTCGGCGGTCTGGACACGCCGGACTTCGCGAACCTGAACCCAAACCGCACCATCCCCGTGATACAGGACGGCCCCCAACCACCCCTTTGGGAGACCGGAGCAATCCTGCGCTATCTCGCCGACCGCTACGGGCCCGACACCTTTTGGCCCAAAGACCCGGTCCAGCGAGCCGAGGTCGACAAATGGGCCGAATGGGCCAAGATCAACATTGCGATGGCCTTCACCGTTCCCGTGTTCTGGCAGGTTGTGCGAACGGCCAAGCCAAAGCAGGATGCAAAGTCTATCAACTCCGCCGTAAAAACCCTTGAAAGAAAACTTGAAATTGCGGACACGCAACTTGCAGGAAGGGCCTTCATTGCCGGAGCTGACCTGACTTTGGCCGACATCCAGTTGGGTCACATCCTGTACCGATATTATGATATCGACATCCCAAGGGCACCTTTGCCACATCTACAACGTTACTTTGACAGGCTGAGCCAGCGACCTGCCTATCAGGAACACGTCATGATCAGCTACGACGACCTTCGCGTAAGCTAGGATCAGACCCCGACCTCGGGACCAAGGCACACCATGTCCTGGCCCAGATCCTCGATCTCATACAGCTCGGTTGCCTGAGGATCGCCGTCTGGCCGTGCGATCAGGCCACCGCCGGACCGTTTGAACACCCAGCATTGCGGATCCAGCCTGTCTTCATAGACAAAACAGATCTGTTCCTCGCGCTGATACCAGATGCCTTTCTTGCACTGCCCGTCCAGAAACGACCAGATGACACGGCGATCGGGCAGATACTGTTCAACCCCGTAAACCTTCCCTTGGAAACCATAAAACAGGGTTTTTCCGCGCGTATACTCATCGAACTCCGCCCCGGAAAGCGCTGTTTGCGCGCCAACGGCTTGGGCCGAGAGAGCCAGTAGAATCGAAAGATGCCTCAACATGCGACCATAGTGTCAGATACCGCCAGCCAAGGCTAATCGCATTGCCCGGTTTCGCCTGCCTCAACGTCACCTGTTGCCTGGGCTGCAGATCAGGAAGGACAGTGGGCCTGAAACAACCGAGAGGATAAGACATGACCGTCCTGTTCTGGATCGCAGCGGCATGTGCGCTGGCCTATCTTCCCCTGGCACCGCGCCCGGCAGGTGCTGCGCGAACGGTGCTCAAAACCGCCTCGGTCGCGTTGCTGGCCGTGATCGCTGCGCTTGAAGGCGGCGCGATGCTGCTGATCTTCGCGCTTGCGCTCTGCGCGGTCGGGGACGCCTTGCTCTCACGCGAGTCCGAGGCAACCTTCATGGCAGGCATCGGCGCATTTGCGGCAGGCCACATCGCCTATATTGCCCTGTTCCTGTCTCATCCTGCCAGCGCAGCCGGCCTCATCCTTGATCGACCGGGGATATTCTGGTCGCTGATCCTTCTGGGTGTCGTCGTCATTACAATCCTCCCGCCCCGCGCCGGAGAGCTGAAGGTCCCCGTTCTGATCTATATCCCCATCATTCTCGGCATGGGAGTATCGGTCCTGTCCCTGCCACCCACCGGCATGCTGGTCTGGGCCCTTCCGGCCGCGCTGGCCTTCATTGCCTCGGATCTGGTTCTGGCGACCGAAAAGTTCCTTCTGCCCCCAAACCACCCGGCCCTGAAACTCACACCCTATGCGATCTGGCCGCTCTATTGGGTGGCGCAGGCCGGGCTGCTGATTGCCTTTACCTGACCCTTTGCAACTCGGGTAAATCCGCATTAGGTGGGGGGAACACCTGCGGAGATCGAAAATGGCGTTTTTTTCAAAGCTGAAGGACAAGCTGTTCAAATCCTCTTCACGCCTTGAACAGGGGCTGGACGCCATTGTCGAAGACGGCGGTGAGGAAACCGCCGCTGATCCGGTGATCCCACAGCCCGAGCCCAAACCGCAGCCGGTGCCGGAGATTCCTACGCCCGTACCGACCACCGAGCCTGTCGAGGTGCCCGAGCCTGCCCCCGCAGACCCAACCCCGGCGCCTACGCCGCCCGAAGTCCCTGAAAACAAGGGGCTTCTGGGTCGTCTGTTCAGTCGCTCTGAAAGCAAAACCGAAATCCGCCGCACGCTGGATGACGATATGCTGGAACAGCTCGAAGAACTGCTGATCGCCTCTGACATGGGCGTCGACACCGCCTTGCGCGTCACTGCCAATATGGCCGAGGGGCGCTTTGGCCGCAAACTCTCAGCCCGCGAAATCAAGCAGTTGCTGGCACAGGAAGTCGCCCGCGTGATGGAACCCGTTGCCCGCCCGCTGCCCATCTACCCCAAACGCCCGCAGGTGGTTCTGGTCGTCGGCGTCAACGGCTCGGGCAAAACCACAACCATCGGCAAGCTTGCCAGCCAGTTCAAATCCGCAGGCAAAAAAGTCGTCATCGCCGCCGGAGACACGTTCCGCGCCGCCGCCGTCGAACAATTGCAAGTCTGGGGGGAACGCGCAGGCGTCCCAGTTCTGACCGCCCCGGAAGGGTCCGACCCCGCCAGCCTCGCCTTCGACGCGCTGACCAAAGCACAAGAAGACGGTGCAGACCTGCTGATGATCGACACGGCGGGCCGCCTGCAAAACCGCGCTGACCTGATGGAGGAACTGGCCAAAATCGTCCGCGTCATCCGCAAGGTCGACGATACTGCCCCGCACAATACCCTGCTGGTGCTGGACGCGACCACGGGCCAAAATGCACTCAGTCAGGTGGAAACCTTCCGCAATCTGGCTGACGTTTCCGGCCTGGTGATGACCAAGCTCGACGGCACCGCCAAGGGCGGCGTGCTTGTCGCGCTGGCAGACAAGTTCGGCCTGCCCATCCACGCCATCGGCGTCGGAGAACAAATCGACGACCTCGCCCCCTTCGACCCCGAAGAATTCGCCGCCGCCCTCACCGGCCTCGACCAAAGCTGATCCGATTCTTCATCTGGCTACAAATATCTTCGGGGGTCTGGGGGCAGACAGCCCCCAGCCTCTCCACCCAGCACAAAGATCTGATACTTGAGCGATTGGCTGATCTCACTCGAAGGCACCGAAGCGGGCCACCAGCTTGCCCTTGGGCTGGCGCTGATGGCTGCCTTCCTGCACGCCGCGTTCGGCGCACTTCAAAAAGGCCGCCACGACCCGTGGCTGTCGCGTGGCGCTATCGACGCCTGCTATTGCCTGGTGGCCGCCCCCTTCGCCTTCTTCGTCGTGCCATGGCCTGAACCCTATATGTGGCCCATCTTTGGGGTCGTCTGGCTGATCCACATCGCCTACAAAACGCTTCAGGCCATGGCCTATACCAAAGGCTCCTATACGGTCGTCTACCCTGTCGTCCGGGGCACCGGCCCGCTGTTCACCGTGATCGGAGCCTATCTGCTGTTCGGGGAAACCTTCACAGGTACCCAATGGCTGGGCGTGGCGGTCCTTCTGGCCGGGATCTTCGGCCTCGCGATCTACAACCTGCGCTTTCTTGAGACCAACCGGGAAACGCTTGGCATCGCGCTGGCGCTGGCCGTGGCCACCGGGTTGTTCGTGGCGCTTTATACCACCTATGACGCCTATGGCATCCGCGCCACCGCCGACCCTTTCACCTTCCTTGCCTGGTTCTTCATGATCGACGGGGCCGCGATGCCGATCTACGCCTTCCTCAGATGGCGCGCCATGGTCAATCGCCCGGCTATCGGGCCCCTGATGTTGCGCGGGCTTGCGGGCGGCATCATCGCGCCCTTGTCTTTTGGGTCCATTATGCTGGCCACGCGGCTGGACAAGGTTGGCGAGGCCGCCGTCTTGCGTGAAACTTCCACCGTATTCGCCGCCCTGATCGGCTGGCTGGTTCTGAAAGAAACCGTTGGCCCCAGACGCATTGCCCTGATGGCATTGATTGCATTGGGCGCCGTAATAGTTGAAATGGGCGGGTAAGCAGCAGGAAGACATGATGACAGGCAAAAAAGACATCAACCCGTTTCTGAAACAGGTGCTGGAGCTTGGGCCCCCGCTGGCCTTCTTCTTCATCTACCTGCGCCTGCGCGATGACAGCTTCCTGATCGGCGGCACCGAGTATTCGGGGTTCATAATCGCCACCATCATCTTTGTGCCGCTGATGCTGGCCGCAATGGGCATTCTATGGTTCCTGACCGGCAAGCTGAGCAGGTTGCAGATTTTTACCGCCTTCATGGTTATCTTCTTCGGCGGGTTGACCGCCTGGTTCAATGATGAGCGGTTCTTCAAGATGAAAACCACGCTGGTCTACGGAGTATTCTCAACGATTTTGGGCATCGGCCTACTGCAGGGAAAATCCTATCTGGCCTACGTGCTGGATGAGATGCTGCCAATGAAACACGAGGGCTGGATGATCCTGACACGCCGACTGTGCGCTTGTTTTGCCGTGCTGGCCGTTGCCAATGAGATCGTTTGGCGGACCCTGTCCACCGATCTCTGGGTCAAGATCGAAACCTTCGGCTTTCCGATTGCCCTGATGGCGTTCCTGATGCTGCAGTTCAGCCTGTTGCAAAACTACATGGACGACCCCGACCGCCAATAATCGGTTTGCGCCGTGGAACATGCCGTCGGGTTCAACCGTAAAGAGAGCAAATCCATACAAAAAACCTTGGCTTAGCGGGCAAGCTGTGAAAGGTTAAGGCACCACTCACCATTCACAGCCGGAGTTCACCGCCCGCATGACGGCCTTTCCCAATAGTGGCTTTTTGTCCGAAGCCTCAGACGAGCTACGAGATATGCTCTCGGCGCTTGCTTCCGAAATATCCCTGGACCAGGACGAAACCTTGTTTGAACAAGGGGATGAAGGCGATGCGCTTTACGCGATCATCGAAGGGACGCTTGAGGTGTCGTTTCTCGCCATGAGCGGCCGCAAGCTGTCACTGACCCTGATGCGCCCGGGTGAAGTCTTTGGTGAGATTGCCCTGTTCGACAGCGGCCCGCGCACCGCAACGGTTGCCGCGGCCGAGCCCACACGCGTTCTGCGCGTTAGGCGGCGCGATGTCATGAACCAACTCCGCCAACACCCCGATCTGGCCGTTGATATGGTGCGTCTGGCCGGTCTGCGCATGCGCTGGATGGGATCGCAATTGAACGAGCAGGTCTTTCTGCCGATGCCGATCCGACTGGCCCGCAAGCTGCTGCACCTGTCCAACCTGCAGGACAACCCCAACGAACGCATCACCTTGTCGCAAAGCGAACTGGCCGAGTTTGTCGGAGCAACGCGCGAAGCCGTGTCCAAGACCATCTCGACCTGGAAACGCGACAACGTGGTCGAGGCCTCCCGTGGCGGTCTGCAAATTCAGGATTTCGAAGCCCTGCGCGAGCTGGCCGAATCGGATTTGATCTGACGACAGATGCGCCCGTGTGAACTGGTTCACAGAACAGAACCCAGGTTCAAGCTAGCGTGATCTTGTTACCGTAGGAGGTCAGAGAATCATCCCCGATATCTGTCCACTGACCTCTCCCTGTACCTGAGCCATATGCTGTCCCGGCATATGGCTCATTTACTTTGAAGGCGGCGGCACGACGCGTTTACGTGTCAGTACCGGCGGTTCACACGCTTGCCGCGCAGCACCTTTCGGTTCTTTTGTTTTTCCCGAAGGAATACGAACAGGCCGGACCCCAGAATCAAAACGATCCCCCACACGACCGGCAGATCGGGCCATTCGCCCCAGATCGCCCAGCCCCAAAAGATCGCCAAAGGCAGCCCCACATATTCGAACGGTGCTACAGTGGCCGCGTCGGCCATGCGATACGCCTGCCCCAAACAATAGCCGATGATGGCAGAATTCAGACCCAGGCCCGCAAAAAGCCAGATGTCTCGCCCCTGGGGCCAGACCCAGGCCCGCAGCAGAAACACAAGGCTTTCGTTCTCCAGCCCCTCTGCAAAACGCCCATCCCCGGCCACGGCCCAGAACAGGATGCTGATGGCGATGAACGCGGACTGGACATAGACCGCCATTGCGGACGCCTTGGATTTCGCGCCCAGAAACCGCGTCATCACGTTGTTCAGCGCATAGGTGAACGCCGCCGCCACGGGCAGTGCGTAAACCCACAGGCTGACAGAGCGCTCGGCCCCGCTTTCCCACGGGCGCGTCATGATGATCACACCGGCAAACCCCACCAAAACAGCGCCGATGCGCAACGGCCCGACCTTTTCGCCCAGCAGCGGAATGCTCAGCAACGTGATCATCAGCGGCGCCACGAAGAAAACAGCCGTGGCCTCGGCCAATGGCATGACGGCCAGGGCGCTGAAAAAGGTGAGGTTGGCGATCACGATGAATATGGCCCGCAGCAGGTGCAGACCGGGTTGATCCGTCTTGAGAATGCGCCAGCCGCCTTCCAACTGAACCAGAGCCAGACTGAAGCCGACCCCGATAAAGGACCGGGCGAAAACCATCTGATGCAGAGGGTAACCGCCCGACAGGAACTTGATCATCATATCGTTGAACGAAATCGCCAGCATGCCGAACAGGATAAAGGCGATGCCGACCGTAGGGTTTTGTAATTTCTGATGTTCTGCCACGGGAGACCCTTTCATCCGGCCAGTAACACGGGCCTTGGGTCAGGTCACTTCCGTTTGCGACATAATGGATGGTCGCAATTCCCCGCCGTTCCAAAAGAAAAAGAGGCCCCGGATCGGAGCCCCTTTTCATGTCCTTACGACGCGTTCCTGCGCCCGGTCCGTTATTCCTCCAGACTCAGCGCCACAAAGCGTGGGTCACCGCCGCGACGGACCAGCAGCAGCAAGGATTTGCGCCCTGCAGTCCGGGCTTCTTCCATGCGCGCTTCAAGGTCCTCGACCGTCACAACCTTCTGCTGACCGGCTTCTGTGATCAGATCACCAGCGCGCAGGCCCTTGGCATAGGCCTCGGATGCTTCGTCCACATCCGACACCACCAGCCCTTCGGCATCCGCGTCCAGCCCCAGATCCTCGCGCAGCGTGTCGCTGAGCGGCGAGATTGTGAGGCCCAGAATGTCGGTGTTTTCGTCGGCTGGCGCGTCCGGGGTGTCCTCTTCCCCGTTCTCGGCCCGCTCGGCATCTTCACGGCGACCCAGAGTGACCAGAATGGTCTGTGTGGCTCCATCCCGGCTGACAACAACGCGGACGGATTTGCCCACGGTGGTTTCGCCGACCTGACGCACCAGACCACGGGTATCCTCGACCTCGACCCCATCGAAGCTGAGGATCACGTCGCCCGCTTTCAGACCCGCATCCTTGGCCGGACCATCCGGCACATCGCTGATCAGCGCGCCACCGGGTTTTTCAAGGCCCATCGCCTCGGCCATGTCCTCGGTCACGTCCTGAATGCGCACGCCCAGCCAGCCACGGCGGGTTTCCCCGAACTCGCGCAGCTGGTCGACCACTTTCACAACCACGTTCGAGGCCATCGAGAAGCCGATCCCGATCGAGCCGCCATTGGGCGACAGGATCGCGGTGTTCACGCCGATCACCTCGCCATTCATGTTGAACAAAGGACCGCCCGAGTTGCCCCGGTTGATCGCCGCGTCGGTCTGGATGTAGTCGTCATATGACCCGCTCAGCGCCCGGTTCCGGGCCGAGACGATCCCGGCAGAAACCGAGAATCCCTGCCCCAGCGGGTTGCCCATCGCGATCACCCAATCGCCGACGCGCGCAATGTCGCTGTCACCGAACTGCACATATTGCAGCGGCCCCGTGGCCTCGACCTTGAGCAGCGCAATATCGGTTTTCTCATCCGTTCCGATCACCTTGGCGGGCAGTTCTTTCTTGGGCTGACCGTCGCCCGGGAAGAACTCGACCAGAATCTCGTCCGCTTCGGCAATGACGTGATTGTTGGTCACGATGTAACCGTCCTCGGAGATCACAAACCCCGACCCCAGCGCATTGCTGCGACGGGGGCGATTGTCATCGTCGTCGTCCCCGTTTCGGTCCTGAAACTCGCGAAAGAAATCCTCGAACGGGGATCCTTCGGGCACGATACCCTCCGGTCCGGTCTGGCCTTCGATCAGCGTGGATGTGGTGATGTTCACTACCGCCGGGCTGATCTGCTCCGCCAGCGGCGCAAGGCTTTCCCCGCGCGCATAGGCCGCCACGGTTTGCGCCGCGATCAGGGTCATCCCCGCAAATGCCAGCCACATCAGCCGCATGAAACCAACACCATCGTCCCGCCGGACGGAAATACTGCGTGCTTGTGCCTGCACTTGGGAACTCCTTGTCGTCAAATCCTTGTTGTCCGCCCGCAGGCAGACCTTTCTTGGCAACCAATGTAGTCGGTTTGTTCCTACTCGCAACTCAGGATCGCGGGTAAATCACCACCAAGTGAAACAGATGGGTTAAAACCCGACCTGATACGCGCCCCAAAGCAGGACCAGACCGCTTACAACACATAAAAGCCCCGCCAGCCGCCGGGCCTGTTCCGGCAATGATCGCAGGGCCTCGAGCATCCTCTCAATAAGCGAAGGGGCCAGCGCATAGGCCAGCCCCTCGACAATCAGAACCAGCCCGAAGGCCAGAAGGATCATACCCATTACTGGGTCGCCTGCCCGGTGGGCGATTTAAGGTAGTTGAAGAACTCGGAATCCGGGCTCAGCACCATCGAGCTGTTGCTACCGCCCAGCGCGCGTTCATAGGCTGACAGCGAGCGATAGAATTCGAAGAACTCCGGGTCTTTGCCAAAGGCTTCGGCGAAGATCGCGTTGCGTTCGGCGTCGGCTTCACCGCGAATGATCTCTGCCTCACGGTTGGCGTCGGACACCAGTTCAACCACGGTCCGGTCGGCCTGCGCGCGAACCCGCTGCGCGGCTTCGTTACCGCGTGCACGTTCGTCGGTTGCTTCACGTTCGCGTTCTGCCTTCATCCGGTCGAAGGTGGCTTCGAGGTTGGCTTGCGGCAGGTCGGTCGCTTTCAGGCGCACGTCGATCACGTTGACGCCCAGCGCCCGCGCTTCGGCAATCGCGCTGTTGCGGATGCGCAGCATCAGGGCCGCACGGTCGGAACTCAGGATATCCCGCGAGGATACCGAACCCAGAACTTCCCGCGTTTCAGCGCGCAGGATGCGGTCCAGGCGATCTTCGGCGACCGGCACACCGCCAACACCAACGGCCTGACGGAACTGTTCAAGATCGGAGATCCGGTAACGCGCGAATGCGTCAACCACAAGACGACGGTCATCCAGCGGGGTGACTTCCAGAGGCTGAACGTCAATCGACAGAATCCGGTCGTCGTACCGAACGACTTCCTGGATCAGCGGGATTTTGAACGCCAGACCTGGCTCTTCTTTCACGGCGACGACGCGACCGAATTGCAGAACCAGCGCACGTTCACGCTCGTCCACGATGAAGATCGAGGACAACCCGGCAACGGCCAGAATTGCAACGATGATCAGGATAATGGGTGACTTACGCATCAGTTGCTCTCCGCGGCTGGGGTTCGACGCAATTCGTTCAGCGGCAGGTATGGCACGACGCCCTGCCCCTGACCGGTCGAGTTCTCGTCGAGGATAATCTTGTCAACATCACCCAGAACCTGCTCCATCCGTTCCAGATAGAGGCGCTTGCGGGTCACATCAGGCGCTTTGGTGTATTCTTCGAGAACCGCGCTGAAACGGCTTGCCTCACCTTGCGCGCTGTTGATCTGCTGGGCGCGATAGGCTTCGGCTTCTTCCAGAACCTGCGCGGCTTCACCACGGGCTTCCGCCAGAACACGGTTGGCATAGGCGTCGGCGACGTTCTGCAGCCGGTCACGTTCCTGCGCAGCGGCCTGT
This sequence comes from Ruegeria sp. N4, assembly GCF_056531425.1. Classification (NCBI taxonomy): domain Bacteria; kingdom Pseudomonadati; phylum Pseudomonadota; class Alphaproteobacteria; order Rhodobacterales; family Roseobacteraceae; genus Ruegeria; species Ruegeria sp. N4. The sequence goes on along the minus strand of NZ_JBQFLT010000001.1, from coordinate 10,970 downwards.
ACGTCGCGGAAAGCGGCGATCACGTCCTGCGGCGGGTCGGCCTTGTCAAAGTTCACACGGATGATGTTCACACCCGAATCATAGCTGTCCATGGTCGATTGGATCAGTTCCTGAAGACGCTCGGCAATGACGCCACGATCCCGGTTCAGAATCGGAGCCAGCTCGCTTTGCGCAATGATCTCACGCATCGCCGACTCCGACACGGCGCGAATTGTCTGGCGCGGGTCGCGCAGGTTGAACAGGAACTTGGCCGGGTCGTTGATGTTCCAGACGACCTGATAATCTATGTCGACCACGTTTTCGTCGCCGGTCAGCATCAGACCGTCGTCGCTGCCGCGTGTACCGCCCATATCTTCGGTTTGTTCACGGGTCACCGGGATAACCTCGGCGGTCACCACGGGCCAAGGCGCAAAGTTCAGACCGGGATTACCGACGGCTGAGAACTCGCCCAGAAACAGCTCAACAGACTGTTCTTCCGGCTTAACCGTGTAGAAACTTGCAGCCGCCCAAAGGCCAATCGCCACCAAGCCACCGATTATTACAGTGCCTTTGGTAAAGATCGGGCCACCGCCGCCGCCTGAACCATTGCCACCACGGCCACCGCCGCCGCGACCGCCCATCAGGACGCGCAGCTGCTCCTGGCCTTTTTTCATCAGCTCATCGATCTCGGGGATCTGCGGGCCGTCGCCTTCGGGGGGCTTGCGCCCGTCCCCGTTATTTCCCCGATTTCCTCCGCCGCCCGAGGAGCCTCCGCCCCCCCAGGGGCCACCGCTGTTGCCCGCCATATGTATCAATTCCTTCGTTTAGGCCCGTGTGATCACGGGGTCTCTTGTAACTTGTGTGCGCGCGCTTGCAAATCAAGCAGTGCGCACAGGTTGCCGCATTGTCACCAGTTCTTCGGCCATCACGGGATGAACCGCGACCGTACGGTCGAAATCTTCCTTGGTTGCGCCCATCTTTACGGCAATGCCTGCCAGCTGGATCATCTCACCCGCGCCCGGCGCAACGATATGACATCCCAGCACCTTTCGCGTCGCCTGACTGACGAGCAGCTTCATCAGAACCCGCTGCGTTCCTCCGGCAAACGCCTTTTGCATCGGTTTGAACGAGGTCGCATAGACCTCAATCGGCTCCTGCGCTGCCGCATCTTCTTCGCTGAGGCCCACGGTGCCGAATTCCGGCTGGGTGAAGATCGCGGTCGGGATCAACTCGTGATCCACAGGCGTTGGGTTGCCTTTGAACACGGTTTCGACAAAGGCCATGCCTTCGCGGATCGCAACCGGGGTCAGGTTCACACGGTCGGTGACGTCGCCAATGGCGTAGATCGAAGGTACACCAGTCTGGCTGTATTCATCCACGATGATCTCGCCCTTGCGGCCACGCTCGACCCCGACCTCTTCAAGACCCAGATTGTCGGCATTGGGCGCACGGCCCGTGGCATACATGACCACGTCAAACTGATCCTCGGTGCCATCCGTGGCCTTGACGCGGATCTTGTCGCCTTCTTGGGTCATCTCAAGCACGTTGGTGCCCAGACGCACATCAATGCCGTTCTGGCGCATCTCTTCACAGATCAGGCCGCGCGCCTCTTCATCGAAGCCGCGCAGAATCTGCGCCCCGCGATAGAACTGAGTGGTCTTTACACCCATCCCGTTCATGATCCCCGCAAACTCGCTGGCGATATAGCCGCCCCCGACGATCAGGATACTTTCGGGCAGCTTCTCCAGGTGGAAAATCTCGTTCGAGGTGATGGCCAGATCCGAGCCCGGAAAGTCCGGTACAACCGGGCGTCCGCCAGTGGCAATCAGGATGTGCTTGGCCGTCTTGCGCGTCCCGTCGGCCAGTTCGACCGTATGAGGATCAACAACTTTGGCGCGCTGATCAAAGCTTTCAACGCCGTTGTTCTTCAGGATATTGCGGTAGATGCCTTCCAAACGATCCAGTTCGGTCACCAGCTTGTCGTGGAACGTGTTCCAGTTCAGCGCGCCGGGCTGAATGTCCCAGCCATAGGCTTGCGCATCGCCGACCATGCCCGAAAACTCGCTGGCAAACACCATCAGTTTCTTCGGCACACAGCCCCGGATCACACAGGTGCCGCCATAGCGATCCTCTTCCGCCAGTGCCACTTTGGCCCCGTTTTCGCCAGCGGCGACGCGCGCCGCGCGAACCCCGCCCGAGCCGCCTCCGATGACGAACAGATCATAGTCAAAGCTCATGCTGGGTTCCTTCGTTCAGCTTTCAAAAAGTCTCTGGGTATCTGGGCGCAAAAACCAAACTGCCAACCCCTTGATGCGCATATTTCGGTGTTTTCACGGATGCTTGCATCAAAGGTCGCGTTTTTGTTCAATCCGCAAGGTCCGAAAACAGGTTTTCGCGCGCACCGCCGATCAACTGGTCCATCTCAATCGTGCCTGCGTTGATATCGCGCAGCTCGACCCGGCCATCGCCGTGGCCGACCACAACCTTGTCGCAGATGTCGATGAACAGGCCATTTTCGACCACGCCCGGCACCTGGTTCAGAACCAGTGCCATCTGGCGCGCGTTGCCGATCCGTTGCAGATGTAGGTCCAGAATGTGGTTGCCTTCATCGGTGACAAAGGGTGCCTCGCCATTCATGCGCAGGGCCGAGGTTGTGCCCAGCACATCCATTGTATCCAGCGCCTCTTCGATCAGGGTGCGCGTGGTTTGCCAGCCAAAGGGGATCACCTCGACCGGCAGAGGGAACGCGCCCAGCGTTTCGACCTCTTTGCCTGCATCGGCGATCACCACCATCTGATCGCTGGCCGTAGCGACGATCTTCTCCTGCAGATGCGCGCCACCGCCGCCCTTGATCAGGTTCAGACCACCGTCGAACTCATCCGCGCCGTCAATCGTCAGGTCCAGCCACCCGGCCTGATCCAGCGAGACGACCTCGATCCCGACCTCACGCGCCAGTTGCGCGGTACGGGTCGAGGTCGGGACGCCCTTGAACCGCAACCCTTCTTGCTGCGTGCGCTCACCCAAACGTCGCACCAGCCAGGCGGCGGTCGAGCCGGTTCCCAATCCGACACGCATCCCGTCTTCGACCATCTCTGCCGCGCGTCGGGCCGCGACGTATTTTGCGGTATCGATTGGCGACAATTCTCCGGTCATTGGCAGCATTCCCTGATTGGTCTGCCAGACTTATACGGAATGCACATCGCGACTTCGAGACCCAATTCACCCGGCATCCCTGCGAAAGATGTCGCAAGACTGCGCGTTTCCGATAGGAAACGTCGCAATCATGTCTTTTTGGATTCGCGGTGCGGTATAAATAGACCTCATGACGACGTCCTACCGCCTGCACTATGCCCCCGACAACGCCTCGCTGGTGATCCGGCTGGTGTTGGAAGAGATGGGCCAACCCTATGACACCGTTCTGGTCGACCGGCGGCAGAACGAACAGGACAGCGCGGCCTATCGCGCGCTGAATCCAAACGGCCTGATCCCGGTTCTTGAAACGCTCAACGGACCGGTGTTTGAAACAGCGGCCATTCTGTTATGGCTGGCAGATACCCATGGGCAGCTTGCCCCTGCGCCGGACAGCCCGGATCGGACATCGTTCCTGAAATGGCTGTTTTTTGCCTCAAACACGCTGCATGCCGATCTGCGCATTCTGTTCTATGCCGAGAAATACATCGATGCCGCGCAGGCCGAGCCTTTGCGCCAAGGTATCCGTCCAAGGCTGCGCACCCATCTGAAACATCTGGATACCGAGGCCGCAAAGGCCCCTGATTGGCTGAGCGCTGACAAACCCTCGGTCCTGACCTACTATCTCGCCTGCATGATGCGCTGGATGGCGCTGTACCCGGCAAGCGCGGATCGCAGTTGGTATCAGTTGGCCGACACGCCTTATCTGCAAGCGATCCTGATGCAGCTTGAATCCCGCCCCGCGACCCGTGCGGCCGTTGCAGCCGAAGGTCTTGGGGTCACCCCGTTCACCTCTCCGATCCACGCCAACCCTCCAGAAGGCTCAGCTATCTGACATGTTCCTTTCCGTTTTTGATATGTTCAAAGTCGGCATCGGCCCGTCCTCATCACACACAATGGGCCCGATGGTCGCCGCGGCGCGTTTCCTTGACATGATGCGCGCCTCACCGTTTGAGTTCGCCGGTCTGCGCGGGTCGCTGCATGGGTCATTGGCGTTTACAGGCGTGGGACATGCCACCGACCGGGCGACAATTCTTGGTCTGGCCGGGTTCGTGCCCGACACCTATGACAACGACAAGGCCGAGGCCGCTCTGGCCGCGATTGCCGAGACGCATACGGTCACGCCCGAGGGGCTGCCGACCCTGAAATTCGACCCCAAGGCAGATCTGGTCTTTGACTATGACCACAACCTGCCCGGCCACGCCAATGGCATGATCCTGATGGCCACCGATGCGCAGGGTGATGTGATCCTGCGGCAGGTGTTCTATTCCATCGGCGGCGGCTTTGTTCTGACCGAAGAGGAACTGGCCGAAGGCAAAGCGACAGATGAAGGCGCACCGGTCCCCTTCCCCTTCAAGTCAGCGGTCGAGATGCTGGAGATGGCCGCCTCCAGCGGAAAGTCCATCGCCCAGATGAAGCGCGAGAACGAAATCGCGCGCGGATGCGCGGACAGTTTCGCCAAAGGAAGCGCGCGACTTTGGCAAGTGATGAACGATTGCATCGAACGCGGCCTGCACACCGATGGCATTCTGCCCGGCGGTCTGAGCGTGCGTCGCCGCGCCAAGGGCATCTATGACGCGCTGATGGCTGAACGCGGCATGAACCTGACTGCGCCGCACACGATCAACGACTGGATGAGCGTTTACGCCATGGCCGTGAACGAGGAAAACGCAGCCGGAGGACAGGTTGTAACCGCCCCCACCAACGGTGCGGCGGGCGTTCTGCCAGCTGTGCTGCGCTATTACCTGGACCACGTGCCCGGCGCATCGGAAAGCCATATCGAGGATTTCCTGCTGACCGCCGCCGCTATTGGGGGTTTGGTGAAATTCAACGCCTCGATTTCGGGGGCCGAAGCGGGATGTCAGGCCGAGGTCGGCAGCGCCTCGGCCATGGCCGCCGCCGGTTTGTGCGCCGTGATGGGCGGCACGCCCGAGCAGGTGGAAAACGCCGCCGAGATCGCTTTGGAACATCATTTGGGCATGACCTGCGATCCGGTCGCGGGTCTGGTGCAGGTGCCTTGTATCGAGCGCAACGGCCTGGGCGCGATCAAGGCCGTCTCGGCTGCGTCGCTGGCATTGCGCGGGGACGGCAAGCATTTTGTACCCTTGGATTCCGTCATAGAAACCATGCGCCAGACCGGGCATGATATGCATGAGAAGTACAAAGAGACATCGCTTGGCGGTTTGGCTGTGAACATCCCAAACTGCTGAGGTCAGACAGGAGGCGGCATCATGCGTGGACATTGCCTATGCGGCAGGATCGCGTTTGAGGTTGATCCTCCGATCCTGTCCTGCGTCTCGTGTCATTGCGACAGCTGCCGCCGCCAATGCGCTGCACCCATGACCACTTATTTCGCGGTCCGCGACACCCAATGGCGCTGGACCAAAGAGGAACCGAAGAGCTTCAATTCCTCTCCCGGTGTCGAGCGCACATTCTGCCCGCATTGCGGATCGCCGATCTCTTTCCGCTCGGCCAAGATGTCGGATGTACTGCACTTGTATGTTGCCACGCTGGAAACCCCCGAAGCGCTGCAACCGACCCTGCATGTGTCGCATGAGGAGAAACTGGACTGGCTGCATCTGGATGATGGTCTGCCGACCTGCACCGGCCCGGATTACACCAAAGTCCAACCCCTTCCGGACGCCTGAGAACAGAGCTTTCCCCCGCGACGTGAAACCGCTAGCGTCGCGACCATGACCCAGGATCGCCCCGTATTCGGCATCGTTCTGATGCTCGGCTTTTGCGTGCTTGCACCGCTTGGCGACTCGATGGCCAAGCTATTGGGGGAAACAACGCCTCTGGGCCTGCTGGTGCTTGTGCGCTTTGCCATACAGGCGGCGATTCTGATCCCGCTGATTGCTGTCACGGGACGGCCATGGCGCATGCGGGGGCGCGTTCTGTGGCTGACCCTGATCCGCACGGTTCTGCACATCATTGGCATCACCGCCATGTTCAGTGCGTTGCAGTTTCTGCCACTGGCGGATGCAATTGCCATCGCCTTTGTCATGCCCTTCATCATGCTGCTGCTTGGGAGATACGTCTTGCAGGAAGAGGTCGGCCCGCGCCGCCTGATCGCCTGTATCGTCGGTTTCATCGGGACCTTGCTGGTGATCCAGCCCAGCTTTGCCGAGGTCGGATTGCCCGCCCTGCTGCCGCTGATCGTCGCCGTGGTCTTTGCCCTGTTCATGCTGGTGACGCGTCAGATCGCCAAGGAAACCGACCCGGTGTCCCTGCAGGCCGTGTCCGGGGTGTTTGCCACGGTCCTGCTGCTGCCCGTGGTCCTTTGGGGTACCAATGCGGGGATTTGGGAATTGTCCTTGATCATCCCCGCTGGCAACACCCACTGGCTGTTGCTGGCCATTGGGGTGTTGGGAACGGTCGCGCATCTGCTGATGACCTGGTCGCTGCGCTATGCGCCGTCGGCCACGCTGGCACCGATGCAATATCTGGAAATCCCGGTTGCGACCCTGATCGGCTGGCTGATCTTTCACGACCTACCCGATGGGATCGCGGCCATTGGCATTCTGATCACAATCGGTGCCGGGCTCTACGTCATTCTGCGTGAGAGGGCCACCGCCCGGTCTGGTCCGACAGAAACGCCTGCATAACCTGATCCAGCGCCGCGCGCGGCACCATCAGCAACATGCCCGGCCCGTCCATATGCAATTCGACACTCGACACTGCGCGGTTCGAAGTTCCGACACGACCATCCGGTTCGAACACCAACCCTTCGATCGGCCATTCCAACCCTAGGCTGCGACCCGTGACGCGCCGCATCGGAAACAAGGACACGATATCGCCGGATGTCAGGTGCAGGGTGATCCGGGGCGGTGCGTGGAACACCACCTCATGTTCACCCAGCAGGATGCAGGGACGATCCAAGCGCGCGACCAGAGTGTTCAGAACCGCCAATTGATGATCCAGCCGCCCGCCCAGAAATCCGGCGCCCAGCACCAGCGGGGCCTCTATGTGCCTCAGCGCCTTGTCGAAATCCGTACTGTTCTGCTCTGAGATTTGAAACAACCGATCCGAGGGAACCTGCGCTCGCACTTCCTGAGGCATCGAATCGAAATCGCCGATCACGGCCTCGGGAATTATGTCCGAATCGACCAAAATGGCCGCTCCACCATCCGCCGCGACAACCGATCTGACGCGATTCAGCACCAAATTCAGGTCCTCTAACCCGACAAATCCCCCTCCAAACAGGCCAATTGGACCGTTTAAACGCACAATCGGCTCATTTTTTCTAAGATTGATCATTTTTCCCGGATTTGGACACATTGAGACCACAAAATGATAGGTTCATGCAGAAAGTTCTGAGCCGATGTGTGTGCCCGATTCCGGGTAGGTTGGCTCTCGTAGTTTGTAGAGGACGTGCGTCTGATGGTACAGAATAACAAGGTATTGACCGTTTCTTATGGGACTTTCTCCTGCACTTTGGAAGGGTTTGACGACTCGTTCGAAACGATGAAGTCCATTGCCGAGTATTTTCGCGACCTCGCAGCAGATGACCGGTATTTCGGTTCGGAACCCCCCCAGCCCGACACCGAGATGCTGACCCGTATTGCGCAGCGCGACGCCTCGCAGCACGTGGAAGCCCGGCAAAGCGAAAGCGGCCTGTTGCTGCGCGCCACCGAAGCCAGCCCCGCACCGTTGGCCGCGCCTGCCCCTGCCCCCGTACCATCTGAGGTGAACGTGGCCCGAACTCCGGCCCCGATGCCTGTACGCCAGCCCGCGCCGCAGACGTCGTTTGAACAAGCTGATGCCGTACCTGCCCCTGCTGCCGACAGCATCGCCGCAAAACTCCAGCGCATCCGCGCCGTGGTCTCGCATTCGGACGCCACCCCTGTCGCCTATTCCGAAGATGATGACTCGGCCCTGCTCAGCGCCGCCCCGGCTCCGGTTGACGCCGTGACCGCCGCGTTCGAGGCTGGTGCACTCAGCGCCGAAGACCTCGAGCCGCAGAAGCCAACGTTCGAGCCGCAGCCCGTGGCCATGAAAGAACCGGCGCCTGCCCCGGCCGCGTTCTTTGAAGATGAGGCGGAAGACGATCAGCCCGCCGACGTCTTGTTCTCGGATTTCGAAGATACCGCCGAAGACGACGCGGATGATGATGGCATCCTGAACATCCTGAGCGATCACGAAGCGAAAGCGGAAGCTGAAGAAGAGCCTCAGGAAGACGTTGCGCCCGGCATTCTGACGCTGGACGACGAGGTCAACCTGCTGAACAAAATCTCGAGCGTCGAGGCGGATATGTCCGACCGCGTGGACCAGAAACAGCCGGATGAGCGCACATCGGATCAGGACGTTCTGCGCCTGATGGCCAAAGCTGATGAACAGATGGGCGATCCGGCCACCAGTGACGCGCGCGAGACATATTCGCACCTGCGCACCGCCGTAGCGGCCACCGAAGCCGAAGGTGAAATCGACAAGGCCTCGCCAGATCAGCAATACCGCGGCGATCTTGCCTCGGTTGTCAGCCCGCGCCGCCCGGAAATTCAGGTCACCAGCATGCGTCCGGAATCCGATAACGCCGCGCCGCTGAAACTGGTTGCAGAACAGCGTGTTGACGACGAAGCCGTCGAAACCGGCCCGGTCATGCCCCGCCGCGTAACCACGCAGCAAGACGACAGCGCAGCGGATGAAGGCGGCTTTGCGCAATTCGCGCAGGATCAGGGTGCCCAGTCACTGCCCGACCTTCTGGAAGCGGCGGCGGCCTATCTGTCCTTCATCGAAGGTCAGGAACAGTTCTCGCGCCCGCAGCTGATGAACAAGGTCCGCTCGTTGAAGCAGAACGAATTCAACCGCGAAGAAAGCCTGCGTTCCTTTGGTCAATTGCTGCGTGACGGCAAGATCCAGAAAGCAGGCGGGGGCCGGTTCGCAGCCTCGAACCTGATCGGTTTCCGCCCGGATGATGAACGCGCGGCGGGCTGATCACTCAATCAGAAAGACGAAGGGCCGAGAGACATCTCTCGGCCCTTTTCTTTTGCCCGCAGTTTAGGCGGCGACGTCTCTGGATCGAGTCAAGACTCGTCCGGGTCCTCTTTGCCGACGCCCCGGAAGACGAACTTGAAAGGCAAGGCCCAGACAATGCCAAGGGCAATGTAAACCAACAACTCAACCAGGATCGACGGGCGATCCAGCCAGTTCACAACGGTCACCACCGCAACAATGTAAAGCGGCAGGCCGACCAGCAAAATCACCAGCGACCAGCGGCGGCGGGCCTTGTAACTCAGGCCCGGCTTTTTGTCCGCGCCCATCAATCTGCGAACGGGTCGGTCACCAGAATGGTGTCGTCCCGCTCCGGGCTGGTGGACAAAAGCGCCACGGGGCATTCGATCAGTTCTTCGACGCGGCGCACGTATTTGATCGCGTTGGCCGGCAGGTCGGCCCAGCTGCGCGCACCTTCGGTGGATTCGCTCCAACCCGGCATCTCTTCGTAGATCGGGGTGCAGCGCGCCTGTTGGTCGGCAGCCGTGGGCAGATAATCCAGACGCTCACCGTCCAGTTCATAACCGGTGCAGATTTTCAGCGTCTCGAACCCGTCCAGAACATCCAGCTTGGTCAGCGATATGCCGTTGACGCCGCTGGTCGCGCAGGTTTGGCGTACAAGGCAGGCATCGAACCAGCCACACCGGCGTTTGCGGCCTGTTACCGTGCCAAATTCGTGGCCACGGGTCCCCAGGCGCATCCCGTCATCATCGTCCAACTCGGTCGGGAAAGGCCCCTCTCCCACACGAGTGGTATAGGCTTTGACGATGCCCAGCACAAAATCAACAGACCCCGGGCCGATACCCACACCCGTCGCCGCCTGACCGGCAATCACGTTGGAAGAGGTCACAAACGGGTAGGTTCCGAAATCAATATCCAGCAACGCGCCCTGCGCGCCTTCGAACAGGATCCGCTTGCCCGCCTTGCGCTTTTCGTTCAGCACCTTCCAGACCGGGGCGGCGAACGGCAGGATCTGCGGCGCAATCTCTTTCAGCTGGGCGATCAGCTTGTCCCGATCCACGGCTTCGATGCCCAGACCCTTGCGTAACGGATCATGGTGCTGCAACGCGCGGTCCACACGCGCCTCAAGCGTCGCGTCATCGGCAAGATCGGCAACACGGACAGAGCGTCGCCCGACCTTGTCCTCATAGGCCGGACCAATGCCACGACCGGTGGTGCCAATCTTCGTGCCCTTGCTGGCCGCCTCTTCCCGCGCACGATCCAGCTCGCCATGGATCGGCAGGATAAGCGGTGTATTCTCAGCAATCATCAGCGTCTCGGGCGTGATCTCGACGCCCTGCTTACGGATTGACGCGATCTCAGTGACCAGATGCCACGGGTCCAGAACGACGCCGTTCCCGATCACGCTCAGCTTTCCCCCACGCACCACGCCTGAAGGCAGTGCGTTCAGCTTGTAAACCTCGCCATCGATAACCAGAGTATGCCCGGCGTTATGTCCACCCTGAAAACGCGCGATGACGTCCGCCCGCTCGCTGAGCCAGTCGACGATCTTGCCTTTTCCTTCGTCACCCCACTGGGCGCCGACAACAACCACGTTGGCCATATCCGGTCCTTTTCGTGCTGAGTAATCAAACTCGGCTCGTATAACGGGGCACAGAGGACAGGGAAACCGCTATTTCGCCGCAGATGGAAATCGCGCTGGCGCGCGATGCCTCCGGCGGGGATATTTATAGCCAGATGAAGATCGGATCCCCTGCTTCATCTGGTCAAAAATATCTCGGGGGAGTCGCCCGGAACGGGCGGCGGGGGCTGCACCCCCTACCCGCCTGGTGGCGAGTGGACCGGCAGGC